>NZ_JBPESN010000008.1:0-65758 GCF_051710625.1 Sodalis sp. (in: enterobacteria)
AATAGCGTTCGCCTACCGGCTTGGCCTGTCAGGACGACTTTTCCAGTATTTGTAACTGCTGCGATGAACACTGAACACGTGGCAGAGTGTGGCCACAGGATAACGCGCTCTGAGTTTCCCGATTAACGGGAACTGTTCAGGGAGTCTGACATCAAGAGCGCTGTAGCCTTTTTTAATATTTCATTTTCCATTTCAATGCGTTGTACCTTCTTCTTGAGCTCACGTATTTCGATTTGTGCCGGGGTTATGGGAGAGGCTTTTGGCGTTTCCCCCTGTCGCTTATCACGCAGTTGTTTTACCCATTTCATCATCGTAGAAAAACCGACGTCCATGGCTTTTGCTGCTGGCGCGGCGGTGTAATTTTGGTCGACAACCAGTTGAGCGGATTTGCGTTTGAATTCAGGACTAAAATTTCTTCTTTTCATTGGTGCACCCGTGTTGTTCTGAGGTGAGAATATCACCTCTGTTCAGGTGGCCAAATTTAGTGTGCCACTACACTCGCGAGCGATGCAGAAGATATCCATAGCTGGGTAGAGCAGCGCTTGATTGATAAAGTGGGCGATTTAGGCAAAAAGTTGCACACCGGACGCGGCCGAAACGATCAGGTGGCGACCGATCTCAAGCTGTGGTGTAAAGCGCAGGTCACCGAGCTGCTTGGCGCGATACATTTATTGCAGCAGGCGCTGGTCCATGACCGCCGTGCCCCATCAGGACGTGGTGATGCCCGGCTATACCCATTTGCAGCGCGCGCAACCCATCACCTTCGCCCACTGGTGTCTGGCCTACAGCGAAATGCTCGCCCGCGATGAAAGCCGCCTGCGCGACACGTTGACACGTCTGGACTTCAGCCCGCTCGGCGCCGTCGCGCAGGCCGGTACCGCCTATGCTATCGATCGCGACAAGCTGGCCGGCTGGCTGGGTTTTGCTTCTGCGACACGCAACAGTCTGGATAGCATTTCCGATCGCGATCATGTTTTGGAACTCCTGTCGGATGCGGCAATTGGTATGGTGCACCTTTCCCGCTTCGCCGAAGATCTGATTTTCTTTAATACCGGCGAGGCGGGCTTCATCGAATTATCGGATCGCGTCACTTCCGGCTCGTCGCTGATGCCGCAGAAGAAAAACCCCGATGCGCTGGAGCTTATCCGCGACAAATGCGGACGAGTGCAGAGCGCGTTGACCGGCATGATGATGACGTTGAAGGGCCTGCCGCTGGCCTATAACAAGGATATGCAGGAAGATAAAGAGGAGCTGTTCGACGCGCTGGATAGCTGGGTTGACTGTCTGCATATGGCGGCGCTGGTGCTCGATGGGATCCAACTAAAATCGTCGCGCTGCAGCGAAGCGGCGCAGCAGGGTTATGCCAACGCCACTGAACTGGCGGATTATCTGGCGGCGCGGGGGATCCCTTTTCGCGCAGCGCACCATATTGTCGGCGAGGTAGTTGGTGGAAGCTATCCGTCAGGAAGTGCCCCTGGAAGCGCTACCGCTGGCGCGACTGCAGGCTTTCATCCCGGTGATTGACAATGATGTCTATCCGGTCCTGGCGCTGACGTCTTGCCTGGCGCAGCGTAAGGCGAAAGGCGGCGTGGCGGCGGCGCAGATCGCGCAGGCTATCGCTGAGGCAAAACAGCGGCTGGCATAAAGGCCGCGGCGCGGCGCCTGTCCATTGTTGCTATTATCGGGCAGGTGGGTGGATTGACGCGGTGGGTCCAGCATTGGCCCGCGGAGGCCATTTCTGCGGGCGGCCCGCATCTTCTACCAAAATGCTGACCGTTTTCGCGCTGCACGGTGCATCCATTGCTGCCTTCAGCCAATGATCGTCCTGATAGGCGGGGAATATCGCTTGCGGGACCTTTTTCCCTTCCTGACCCTGAACTTTCTCTCATCATTTTAACGATTATGGATGAAGTACAACACTATTAACCTGTGGCGGTAATTATTATTGATTTTAGCTATTGATAGGGTTAATCGTTGATTGCTATTCTATTTATCGACGCGGACTATCGCGTCGATGGAGGAATTCATGAACATTCGCGATCTAGAATATTTGGTGGCTTTGGCCGAGCATCGTCATTTCCGACGCGCCGCCGACTCCTGCCACGTCAGTCAGCCCACTCTCAGCGGACAGGTGCGCAAGCTGGAAGATGAATTGGGCGTGATGCTGTTGGAACGAACCAGCCGTAAAGTGCTGTTCACCCAAGCCGGCCTGCTGCTGGTGGATCAGGCGCGTACGGTGCTGCGGGAAGTAAAAGTTCTGCGCGAGATGGCCAGCCAGCAGGGAGAATCCATGTCGGGGCCGCTGCATATCGGCCTAATCCCTACCGTGGGGCCGTATCTGCTGCCGCATATTGTTCCGACGCTGCACCAGACCTTTCCCAAGCTGGAAATGTATTTGCATGAGTCCCAAACCAGCCAACTGTTACAACAGCTCGACAGCGGCAGGCTGGACTGCGTCATTTTTGCGCTGGTAAAGGAGTCAGAAGCGTTTATTGAAGTGCCTTTGTTTGACGAACCGATGCAGTTGGCGATTTATGCCGATCATCCCTGGGCGGATCGCGATCGGGTGCCGATGTCCGATCTGGCCGGCGAGCGGCTGCTCATGCTGGAGGATGGCCACTGTTTGCGCGATCAGGCGATGGGCTTTTGCTTCCAGGCCGGTGCCGACGAGGACACCCATTTTCGCGCCACCAGCCTGGAAACCCTGCGCAATATGGTGGCGGCGGGCAGCGGCGTTACCTTGCTGCCCTCCCTGGCGGTACCGCGGGAGCGCAAGCGGGATGGCGTTTGCTATCTCCCCTGTTACAAACCGGAACCGAAACGTACCATTGCGCTGGTGTATCGCCCCGGTTCACCGCTGCGTGCCCGCTATGAGCAACTGGCGGACTGTATCCGCAGTCATATGCAAGCCTACATGGGCACCGGCTTAAAACAGGCGGTTTAAGCCGTTAAGCGCCGCCACCCGGTAGGCTTCCGCCATGGTGGGATAATTGAAGGTGGTATTGGCGAAATATTCAATGGTATTACCTTCTCCCCTCTGCTCCATGATGGCCTGGCCGATATGAATAATCTCGGCGGCGCGTTCGCCAAAACAGTGGATGCCGAGGATTTGCTTCGTCTCGCGGTGAAATAACAATTTCAGGCTCCCGACATTCATGCCGACGATTTGCGCCCGCGCCAAATGTTTGAACTGTGCGCGTCCGACTTCATACGGGACTTTCATCGCCGTAAGCTCTTGCTCGGTTTTGCCGACAGAGCTGATTTCGGGGATGGTATATATGCCGGTGGGAATATTTTCAATCAGCTGCACATTGGCCTGCCCTTTAATGATCACCTGCGCGGCGATACGGCCCTGATCATAAGCCGCGGAGGCCAGGCTGGGGTAGCCAATCACATCGCCGACCGCGTAAATATGGCGGGCGGCGGTCCGATACATGCTGTTAACTTTGATAAGCCCGCGGCTGTCCGCTTCCAGCCCGACCTTGTCCAGCTTAAGCGTATCGGTATTGCCGGTGCGGCCGTTGGCGTAGAGCAGACAATCAGCTTTCATGCGCTTGCCGGAGCGGAAACGCACCTCAACGCCGTCATCGAGCCCTTTGATTTTTTCGTATTCCTCGTTGTGACGGATAACTACCCCGTTTTCCCAGAAATGGTAGGACAAGGCGTCAGACATCTCCTGATCGAGGAACGCCAGCAGCCGATCCCGGGTATTGATTAAATCCACCTTGATGTTCATGCCGCGGAAAATAGAGGCGTACTCGCAGCCGATAACGCCGGCACCGTAAATAATCACATGGTGGGGATCGTGCTTCAGGTCGAGGATAGAGTCGCTGGCGTAAATACGCGGATGGTTGAAATCCACATCCTGGGGGTGATAGGGCCGGGAGCCGCAGGCGATGACGATATTTTCCGCGCTCAGGGTCTCGGTCGTGTTATCGCCGTAGTGGATCTGCACCCGGTGTTCATCGACGAAGCTGGCCTCGCCGGTAAAGATCTGGCAGTGGTTGCGCTCGTAAAAACCCTGGCGCATGTGGGTTTGCTGCTTTATGACCTGATCGGCATGGCGCAAAATATCGGCGAAGCCGGTGTGGGGCGGACGGGTATTACCGTGCAGCGGGCTTCGATTGACTTCAATAATCCGGCTGACCGCCTGGCGCAGCGCTTTGGAGGGAATGGTGCCCCAGTGGGTGCAGCCGCCGCCGACGTTGTCATAGCGCTCAATGACCGCGACGCGCGCGAAACGCTTGGTTAATCCCATGGCGGCGCCTTCGCCGCCGGGACCGGAACCGATAATAATGGCATCGTAATCGTACTTTGGTTGCATAGCTGTCCCAACCCGATGAATACAAATTAACAACCTAATTGTAACATCAACGCCCGCATATCCCAATTGACAACGTATCGGGCGGGCGGTAATCGCACGGATCATCCCTTCGCGCGTCCGGGCACGGTCCAGGATCGTGGCAGGAGGCTCGGGACGCTAAAATACACAGGTTGTATCAACGCTGTTGCAACAAATTTTGATATAATTGTTTTTTTACATTAATGGCGAGGCTGGATGGTTTTATATGGGCATCAGAGCGCAACAGAAAGAGCGGACCCGGCGTTCGCTCATTGAGGCGGCATTCAGCCAGTTGAGCGCTGAACGCAGTTTCGCCAGCTTGAGCCTGCGTGAAGTTGCCCGCCAAGCCGGTATTGCGCCCACCTCGTTTTACCGCCATTTCCGCGATGTGGATGAGCTTGGCCTCACCATGGTGGACGAAAGCGGACTGATGTTGCGCCAGCTGATGCGCCAGGCGCGTCAGCGTATCGCCAAGGGCGGCAGCGTGATCCGTACGTCGGTGGCCACGTTTATGGAATTTATCGGTAACAACCCCAACGCTTTCCGCCTGCTGCTGCGTGAACGTTCCGGCACCTCCAGCGCCTTCCGCGGCGCGGTGGCGCGGGAAATCCAGCATTTCATCGCCGAGCTGGCCGATTATTTGGAAATCGATAACCATATGCCGCGCAGCTTTACCGAAGCGCAGGCGGAGGCGATGGTCATCATCGTGTTCAATGCTGGCGCCGAGGCGCTGGATGTCGATCTTGAGCAGCGCCGCCAGCTGGAAGAGCGGCTGGTACTGCAGCTGCGCATGATATCCAAAGGGGCTTTTTATTGGTACCGTCGCGAGCAGGAAAAAGCGCTGACCCTTACTCAGAATAATGGCAGGTAACAGATGACCCAACACCCCCTTGCAGAGAAAGGCACACTGCTGTTGGCACTGATCGCGGGCTTGTCCCTTAACGGTAGTTTCACCGCGCTTTTCAGCGCCATCGTCCCCTTTTCCCTCTTCCCGCCGATTGCGCTGGCCCTGGCGCTGTATTGCCTGCATCAGCGTTATCACCAGAGTGCCATGCCGCCGGGTTATCCGCTGCTGGTGGCGGCGAATTTCCTGCTTGGGCTGTTATTGTACAGCGCGATTGTCCGCGCCGAATATCCCGCTATCGGCTCGAATTTCGTGCCGTCAATATTGGCGGTGGTGCTGGTCTTGTGGATTGGCCGGCGGCTGAAAATCCTGCGCCGCACGCAAGCGGACGGCGATGAAAATTACTGATGTTTGAATCAGGCATGGCGTCGATGGCTTAAACCGCCGTGGCCTTGCGCACCAGCAACACGCCACATTCCATATGGTGGGTGTAGGGGAACTGATCAAATAGCGCCAGCCGCTTAATAGCGTGGGTGGTAGAGAGCGTGGAAAGGTTGCGGCACAGAGAATCAGGGTTGCAGGAGATGTACAGGATCCGTGGATACGCCTGCACCATGCTGGCCGTCGCCTCGTCCAGCCCGCTACGTGGCGGATCAACAAAAATCGTTTCGCAACGGTAGCTCTGTAAATTAATCTCCTTAAGACGGGTAAACTCCCGCTCTTTGCGCATCGCCTGGGTAAACTCCTCAGCCGACATACGGACTATCTGCACATTATCGATATGATTTGCGGCGATGTTATAGTGCGCGGCGTCCACCGACGGTTTGGCGATTTCGGTGGCAAGCACCCGGTCGAAATGACGCGCCAGCGCCAGCGAAAAATTGCCGTTGCCGCAGTATAGTTCCAGCAAATTCCCCTGCGCGCCTTCGGTGGCCGCCAGCGCCCATTCTAGCATGTGTACATTGACTCCGGCATTGGGCTGGGTAAAGCTGTTCTCGATCTGCCGGTAAATGAGCGTGCTGCTGGCGACGGTCAAGCGCTCGTCGACATAATCGCGATCCAGGCAGATTTTCGTCTTGGTGGCGCGACCGATAAACTGGATGTGGTAACCGCGGGCGCGCAAGGCGTCACGCAGGCCTGCGGCGCATTCGTGCCAGGCGTCGTCCAGCGGCCGGTGATAAATGAGGGTCACCACCGCCTCACCGCTTTGCGTCGTGAGATAGTCTATTTGAAACAGCTTGGCGCGCAACAGAGGTTGTGGGCGGATGGCTGTCATCATTTCGGCCATAAGCGCATTGATGAGCGGACTGCCGGGCATGAAATGATCGATGCGGATCCGCGCTTTGGTCTGCGGATCGAACATGATGTGATACAGGTCATCCTCATCATGCCAGATGCGAAATTCGGCACGCATGCGATAATGCGCGGGCTGTGAGCGGAAAATCTGCGCGTCAGGCGCCTGGAACGCCAGCATCATCTGCCGCAGACGCGCCGCTTTCTCCGCCAACTGCTGTTCATACTGATCGATGGGTAACGTCTCGGGCGTAGTAATGGTCGTTTCCTGCTGGCCGGGCGGTCATTACCGCTTTTGCCCGGGATTGTAGGGAATGAACGGTTAATGTCCAGTTTTGTCGCCTGTCATTGTTAAGGTGCATTTGTTTCCTAGAGACGTTTATTACCGGGACGGTAGGATTATTGGCCGGCCAGAACGTGGGCGGTTTTCCGTCGCCTGCTCAAGGTCCGCCATCGGCGGCCGGTACCTGTCACCCGCGGCGTCCTGCCAATCGATTGGATGCCAAAAATGTTTAAAACAAAAACGACCGTGCTGGTGACGCTCTCCGTCACGGCCTTTTCAGGCTGGGGGCAAGCGACTGGCCCAACTCAGGCCGACGGCGGTAATGCGCTGATAGTTTCCGCGAACCGTTTCCCGCAACCCGTTTCCACGGTACTGGCGCCGGTTAGCGTGGTCACCCGCGACGACATCGATCGTGGACAGATCAAATCCGTGGCCGAGACGCTAAGGCGGTTGCCGGGGGTGGACATCGGTCAGAACGGCGGTCTCGGCCAGCAAAGCTCGCTGTTCATTCACGGCACGAATGCCAGCCATGCGCTGGTGTTAATCGATGGCGTGCGCATGAATCAGGCGGGCATATCCGGCTCATCCGATCTCAGCCAGATCCCCATCGCGCTGGTATAGCGCATTGAATATATCCGCGGACCGCGTTCGGCGGTCTACAGCTCGGATGCGATCGGCGGCGTGGTCAATATTTATCACTACCCGTGAGCAGAACGGCAGCACGCTCAGCGCCGGCATGGGCTCCCACGGTTATCAGACCTACGATGGCGCTACCCACCAGCAGTTGGGGGAGAATACGAGACCGCCACCCTGGCGGGTAATTATACCTATACCCGCGGATTTGATGTTCGGGCCAATTTGCCGGATACCTACGGCGACCCGGCACAGCCCGATCGCGATGCTTTTATGAGTAAAACCTTGTACGCCGGGCTGGAACATCGGTTCAACGATCGGTTCAGCGGGTTTGCCCGCACCTATGGTTTCAGCAACTGCAGCGCCTACGATGGTACCTATTCTTATAGCGACTTTAATCATCCGGACGTGCTGCCGGACACCCGCCAGCTCTACAGCCACACCTGGGACACCGGCCTGCGTTTCCAGCAAGGGATCTATGCGTCCCAATTGTCCTTCAGCTACAACCATACCAAAGACTATAACTACGATCTGCACTATGGCCCCTATGCGGATTCCGCCACGCTGGATGATTCTCAGCAGTATTATTTAGCGTGGGGAAACACGCTGCACATTACGCACGGCACCGCCAGCGACGGGGTGGATTGGCAGAAGCAGACTACCGAGCCCGGCACCAATTATCTCAGCGATGGCTATGAACAGCGTAACACCGGCCTGTATGCCACGGTGCGGCAGTTGTACGGTCCTGTCACCCTGGAAGGGGCGGCCAGAGAGGATGATAATTCGCAATTTGGCTGGCACGGTACATGTGTAGTGGTCAACTAAAACTGGCCACCGCGTTAGCCTTTTTCCAGTATCTATTTTCTGATTTGTTTGGTGGCAACCCACCGTTATATTCATGCGGCCTGAGTGCGCTGTAATATCCCACGATATAGTCGGTAATTTCATAAGCTGCTTCGCTGAAGCTTATATGGCCCGTTACCGGTATCCACTCGTTTTTCAGACTTCTGAAGAAGCGCTCCATCGGACTGTTATCCCAACAGTTACCACGCCGACTCATGCTTTGTTTGATCCGGTAACGCCACAGCAACTGTCGGAACTGCCTGCTCGTATAGTGGCTACCCTGATCGCTGTGGAACATCACTCCGGCTGGTTTACCACGCGTTTCCCATGCCATTTCCAGTGCTTTGATGGTCAATCTGCTGTCCGGGGAGAACGATATAGCCCAGCCCACCGTTTTCCTCGCGAACAGATCAAGAACAACCGCAAGGTATCCCCAGCGTTTCCCGGTCCAGATATACGTCACATCGCCGCGCCATACCTGGTTTGGCTCCGTTACAGCGAACTGGCGGTTGAGATGGTTTGGTATTTCAACCTGTTCATTGCCGCCGCGTTTGTATTTGTGAGCCGGTAGCTGGCAGCTGGCGATACCCAGCTCTTTCATCAGCTTACCGGCCAGCCAGCGCCCCCATCCGGAAGCCTCTCTGGGTTGCCATGGTGGCGATACTTCTCGCGCCAGCTGCACCATGGCTGATACTGTGCAGTTCATGAACCTGACTGCGCAATAGCGTTCGCCTACCGGCTTGGCCTGTCAGGACGACTTTTCCAGTATTTGTAACTGCTGCGATGAACACTGAACACGTGGCAGAGTGTGGCCACAGGATAACGCGCTCTGAGTTTCCCGATTAACGGGAACTGTTCAGGGAGTCTGACATCAAGAGCGCTGTAGCCTTTTTTAATATTTCATTTTCCATTTCAATGCGTTGTACCTTCTTCTTGAGCTCACGTATTTCGATTTGTTCCGGTGTTATGGGAGAGGCTTTTGGTGTTTTCCCCTGTCGCTCATCACGCAGTTGTTTTACCCATTTCGTTATCGTAGAAAGGCCGACGTCCATAGCTTTTGCTGCTTGTGCGGCGGTGTAATTTTGGTCGACAATGAGTTGAGCGGATTCGCGTTTGAATTCAGGACTAAAATTTCTTCTTTTCATTGGTGCACCCGTGTTGTTTTGAGGTGAGCATATCACCTCTGTTCAGGTGGCCAAATTCAGTGTGCCACTACAGCTGTCCCATCAGGTGACGCTGGAATATCTCGATCCGCGTGATGCCAAGACCAATGAGATTTTGGCCCGCCGCGCGAAACAACAGGTGAAATACCAGTTGGACTGGCGGGTGGCCGATATCAATTGGTCGCTGAATTACCGTTACCTTGGGCAGCGTTGGGATACTAATTACAACACCAATCAACGCGTACGGCTGGGAGGGATCAGTCTGTGGGATATTGCGACGCCATATCCGCTGACAAACCAATTGACGGTTCGTGGTAGACTGGCCAATGTGTTCGGTAAAAATTATGAGGCAGCTTATGGCTACCAGACTGCAGGACGGGAATTCTATCTCACCGGAACCTATGCTTTCTGACGGCAGTGCCGCCAAATGGCCCACTATTCTTGTCTTTGACTCTGGCGTGGGGGGCCTATCAATCTATGATGAAGTCAGGCAAACGTTGCCCAATGCCCATTATTTGTACGTTTTTGACAATGAGGCCTTCCCTTATGGGGAAAAACCGGAGCAGTTCATTGTCGATAGGGTCCTCGCCATTGTCGGTGCGATGTGGCGACAGCATAAGATCGATTTGGTCATCGTTGCCTGCAATACCGCCAGCACCACATCATTGCCGGCGTTGCGCGAGCGTTTTCCCTGTCCGATTATCGGCGTAGTACCGGCGATCAAACCGGCGGCCCAACTCACCCGCAATGGTATCGTCGGGTTGCTGGCGACGCGCGCTACGGTACAACGCAGTTACACCCATGATCTCATCAGTCAATACGCAGGCGATTGCCAAATTTTGCAGTTAGGGACGGCCGAACTGGTGGATATGGCGGAAGCCAAATTGCACGGCGAATTGGTGCCGCTGCCGGTGTTGCGTAAACTTCTGCGCCCCTGGCTAAGGGCAGCGGAGCCGCCTGACACGGTCGTGCTGGGCTGTACCCACTTCCCCTTGCTGAGCCAGGAACTCCAGGTGGTACTACCGGAAGGAACCCGTCTAGTCGATTCCGGGTCGGCCATTGCCCGCTGCGCGGCCTGGCTGGTGGAGCATGACATGGACGTCAACAGCCTGCAGGGCGAATCTGGACCGAATAAAGCTTACTGCCTCGCTACCACGCCACAGGCGGTAGCGCTGATGCCGGCACTGACGCGCTATGGTTTCGGCTCATTGGGAATGCTTACGCTTTAACACCACTCGATGCGGCCTCTCGGCGCGCGTTATTGCCTGTCCTTTCGCGAGTCGGATGTCAGCCGTCCCTGGGATCGCCCCCCGGTGGCGGAAAGATTATGGCCGGGAGGCAATTTGGGAATAAGGGTACAAGGGAACAGGGTAATAAGTGAACAAAGGCATAATGATTTTGTAGCGTAGTATCGGCATCGGACTTGACTGAAAACCATCGTCAGACCGTCCCCTAGACAAGGGAAAACAAGCGCTTTGTTTAATTTATCGCCAGTTGACGCAAAAGTTACAATTAGCGCTTGTCACCGGCCGTGGAGGCATTTATAATGCGCCTTCGCTGGCAGGGAATAGGCGCTTTCGCTGCGCCGCGACGGCTCGTTCAAAACCAAAAGGATGACCACGGGCAAATAAAAGCTCGATACCATAGCGGAAAAGCGTAACATACGCCACCCGCGCCGGTCAAGAAAAACAGCCTCCCGGCACTGCTCTTTAACAATTTATCAGACAATCTGTGTGGGCACTCACAAGACGACATCGACATACCGAAATATCAAGTCTTGAAGGGTGAACAACGAATATTCATAGGAATACCGGTTTTAATTCTTTGAGCATTAAGCTTTTAATTGAAGAGTTTGATTATGGCTCAGATTGAACGCTGGCGGCAGGCCTAACACATGTAAGTCGAGCGGGAGACGGGTAAGTAACGTCTAAGGATCTGCCCGATGAAAAAGGATAACTACTGGAAACGGTAACTAATACCGCATAACGTCGCAAGACCAAAGTGGGGGACCTTCGGGCCTCACACCATCGGATGAACCCAGGTGGAATTAGCTAGTAGGTAAAGTAATGGCTCACCTAGGCGGTGATCACTAGCTGGTCTGAGAGGATGACCAGCCACACTGGAACTGAGGCACGGTCCAGACTCCTACGGGAGGCAGCAGTAGGGAATATTGCACAATAGGGAAAATCTTGATGCAGCCATGCCGCGTGTGTGAAGAAAGCCTTCAAGTTGTAAAGCACTTTCAGCGGTGAGGAAGGCGGTAGCGTTAACAGCGCTATCTATTGACGTTACCCGTAGAAGAAGCACCGGTTAATTCCGTGCTAGCAGCCGCGGCAATACGGAGGGTGCAAGCGTTAATCAAAATTACTGGGCGTAAAGCGTACGCAGGTGGTTTGTTAAGTCAGATGTGAAATTTCCGGGCTTAACCTGGGAACTGCATTTGCAACTAGCAGGCTAGAGTCTCGTAAAGGGGGGGGTAAAATTCCAGGTGTAGCGGTGAAATGCGTAGAGATCTGGAAGAATACCGGTGGCGAAGGCGGTCCCCTGGACGAAGACTGACGCTCAGGTACGAAAGCGTGGGGAGCAAACAGGATTAGATACCCTGGTAGTCCACGCTGTAAAAAATGTCAATTTGAAGATTGTAGCCTTGAGGCGTAGCTTTCAAAGCTAACGCGTTAAATCAACCGCCTAGGGAGTACGGCCGCAAGGTTAAAACTCAAATAAATTAACGGGGGTCCGCACAAGCGGTGGAGCATGTGGTTTAATTCGATGCAACGCGAAGAACCTTACCTACTCTTGACATCCAGAAAACCTGGCAGAGATGCTTTGGTGCCTTCAGGACCTCTGAGTGTAGTGGTCAACTAAAACTGGCCACCGCGTTAGCGCTTTTCCAGTATCTATTTTCTGATTCGTTTGGTGGAACAGCCCACCGTTATATTCATGCGGCCTAGGTGCGCTGTAATATCCCACGATATAATCGGTAATTTCATGAGCTGCTTCGCTGAAGCTTATGTAGCCCGTTACCGGTATCCACTCGTTTTTCAGAGTTCTGAAGAAGCGCTTCATCGGACTGTTATCCCAACAGTTACCCCGCCGACTCACGCCTTGTTTAATCCGGTAACGCCACAGCAACTGTCGGAACTGCCTGCTCGTATAGTGGCTACCCTGATCGCTGTAAAACATCACTCCGGCTGGTTTACCAGGCGTTTCCCATGCCATTTCCAGTGCTTTGATAAGCAGGTTGCTGTTCGGGGAGAACGACATAGCCCAGCCCACCGGTTTCCTCGCGAACAGATCAGGAACAACCGCAAGGTATGCCCAGCGTTTCCCGGTCCAGATGTACGTCACATCGCCGCACCATACCTGGTTTGGCTCCGTTACAGCGAACTGGCGGTTGAGGTGGTTCGGTATTCCAACGTGTTCATTGCCGCCGCGTTTGTATTTGTGAGTCGGTAGCTGGCAGCTGGCGATACCCAGCTCTTTCATGAGCCTGACTGCGTAATACCGCTCGCCCGCCTGCCGTCTGGCCTGTCAGGACGGCTTTTCCAATATTTATAACTGCTGCGATGAACCCTGAACATGTGGCAAAGTGTGGCCATAGGATAATGCGCTCTGAGTTTCCCGATTAACAAGAACTTTTCAGGGAGTCTGACATCAAGAGCGCTGTAGTTTTTCTTAATGTTTCGTTTTCCATTTCAATGCGTTGTACCTTCTTCTTGAGCTCATGTATTTCGATTTGTTCCGGGGTTATGGGAAAGGTTTTTGGCGTTTTCCCCATGTCGCTCATCACGTAGTTGTTTTACCCATTTCGTCATCGTAAAAAGGCCGACGTCCATGGCTTTTGCTGCTTGCGCGGCGGTGTAATTTTTGGTCGACAACCAGTTGAGCGGATTCGCGTTTGAATTTAGGACTAAAATTTCTTCTTTTCATTGGTACACCCGTGTTGTTCTGAGGTGAACGTATCACCTCTGTTCAGGTGGCCAAATTCAGTGTGCCACTACAGATCAAGTAAACTAACGGCAATAAAAGTAAAGACAGGTTATGTAATGATGACGGACAGTGGGACGTTAAAGCACCTGAACAGCTTTGCCATTGATGTGCGGGCACGGCGTGTAATCGCGGCGTATACGGAGGCCGAGCTGTTCACGCTATGGCAGCAGGCTGCGGACAACGCTACGCCGGCGCTGGTGTTGGGTGGCGGTAGCAATGTGTTGTTTCTGGAAAACTATGCCGGCACCGTGTTGCTGAACCGGATTGCGGGCGTAACAATCGAAGAGCGTCCCGACGCTTGGCATTTGCATGTCGGCGCCGGAGAAGTGTGGCATGACCTGGTGCGCACCTGTCTCGAACAACACATGCCGGGTCTGGAGAATCTGGCACTGATACCCGGCTGCGTTGGTTCTGCGCCAATTCAGAACATTGGCGCTTATGGCGCCGAGCTGCGTCAGTTCTGTGACTATGTCGATGTGCTGCAGTTGGCAACCGGCACCTTACGTCGCCTGAGTGCGGCTGAATGTCAATTCGGTTACCGCGACAGTATCTTTAAGCACGCGCTGCGCGAACGCCACGCCATTGTTGCAGTGGGCCTTCGGCTCGCCAAAGCCTGGCAACCGGTATTGACCTATAACGATCTGGCCCGCCTGGATCCGCAGCAAGTCACTCCGCGGCTGGTTTATGATACGGTTTGCGCGATGCGTCGCACGAAATTGCCTGACCCGGCGTTGCCCTGCAGCGCCGGGAGTTTTTTCAAAAATCCGGTTATTGATGCTTCAAGAGCGGAACGACTGTTAAGCCGCTACCTTGATGCCCCCCATTATCCTCAGCTAGAGGGCGGGGTGAAGCTGGCGGCAGGTTGGCTTATCGATCGCTGCGGACTCAAAGGTTATCGCCTCGGCGGTGCGGCGGTGCATGATAAACAGGCGCTGGTTTTAGTCAATGCTGATAACGCGACGGGTGAGGATATTGCCGCGCTGGCGCGCTATGTGCGTCAACAGGTTGCGGAGCGGTTTGCGGTCTGGCTGGAGCCTGAAGTGCGGTTTATTGGCACCTTTGGTGAGGTGGATGCGGTGGGAGCAATACATGAAAGACGTGACCATCCCGCTTAAACTCATTAGTTTATTGGCCGATGGTGAGTTTCATTCTGGCGAACAATTTGGTGCGGCGTTGAGAATAAACCGTGCTGCCATCAACAAACACATTCAAATGGTGCGCAACTGGGGTGTGGATGTCTTTACGGTGCCCGGCAAAGGCTATCGTTTATATGCCCCGCTGCAGTTGCTGGATGAAAGCGTCATCCGCGCGCGCTTACCGGCGGGTCGGCTGGCGGTGTTGGCGGTAATTGACTCCACCAATCAGTATTTAATCGAACGTATCGGCACCGTACAGCCGGGCGATGCCTGCGTGGCGGAGTATCAGGCGCAAGGGCGCGGTCGGCGCGGTCGCCAGTGGATATCGCCGTTCGGCAATAATCTGTATTTGTCATTGTATTGGCGTCTTGAGCAAGGCCCGCCGGCGGCAGACGGCCTCAGTCTGATGGTCGGTATTGTCATGGCGGAGGTATTGCAACGCCTTGGCGCAGAAGGGGTTCGCGTGAAGTGGCCGAACGATCTCTATCTGAACGACCGCAAACTGGCCGGGATTCTGGTGGAAATTTCCGGTAAGGCTGGGGATGCCGCCCATGTCGTGATAGGTGTTGGAATCAACTTGGCGATGCGCGAAAACGCGGTGGGTAAAATCGACCAAGGATGGATTAACTTGCAGGAAGCGGGTATCGCCATCGACCGTAACGCACTGGCCGCAGAATTGACCGACACGCTGCGACAGGCGTTGCGGCAATTCGAGCGTGACGGGTTTGCACCGTTTGTCGCCCGCTGGCAGGCGCTGGACAACTTCTTTGACCGGCCGGTGAAGTTGCTTATTGGCGAACGGGAAATCAAGGGGGTTGCACGTGAAATCGACGCGCAAGGGGCCTTGCTGCTGGAGCAGGAAGGGAAACTGCATGCCTATTTGGGCGGAGAAATATCGCTGCGCGGCCAGTAGCCGTGACGCTTTTGCCGCTGAGGACGGGACGGCTTTGGGCTGCTGCCCATCGCCGCCGTCACGTCGCCCGGCCGGGGCGCTGGCGTTTAATCCAAGGGAAGCAGACTCCCCGGCGTCAGCACGCCCGGCGCCCGGATCGGGCAAATCGGCGCGAGGAAGCGCCGCATCGTAGGGGCCGGCAAGCGTCGCTGCGCCCCCGATCAGCGTTAACCAATCGCCCTCCTGCACCCGGCGGTGGATCGCACGCAGCAAGCCACGGTCGCGACAGTGTTTCAACAAATGAAAGGTATTGCCGCCACCGATGATAATGACCTCGGCATTCGCCACGGCCGCACTGGCGTCTGCCGTTTTATGGATACCCGTTACCTCGACGGTTAGCGGCTCTAGCGCTTGTCTGACTTTATCGGTATAGGCGTCCCAATCGACGCCGGCAAACGGTATGAACAGCGCCCGCCGCCTGCCCCGCAGCAGGGTCGCTAATCGGGCCGATGGCGTGCTCCAGATAGCGTTTACCGGGGCATGGATAGGGATCTGCGGCGGCGTGCAGATTCGCGCTGACGAGACGCCGCCGCTTCCGATGCCGGCAGAAAAGTAAGGTGGATCTGCCGCAGTACCAGCACGACCCTATTTGCGCAGCCGGACTCTCTCCACCGCATGATTGGTGCTTTTACCAAGGATAAGACTCGCGCGCTCGCGGGTAGGCAGAATGTTTTGCTGCAGGTTGCGGCCGTTGATTTCGCTCCACAGCTGGCTGGCGACGGCGACCGCCTTTTGCTCCGAAAGCTGGGAATAATGGTGAAAATAGGAGTCGGGATCGGAAAATGCGCCCTGGCGAAACTTTAGAAAACGATTGATATACCAGCTCTGCAGCAGCGTCTCAGGCGCATCGACATAGATGGAAAAGTCGACAAAGTCGGAGACGAACACGCGGTGTGGATCGTGGTTATAATCGCTGCCGCTTTGCAGCACGTTTAATCCCTCCAGTATCAGAATGTCTGGTTGGGAAATGACTTTCTGTTCGTCGGGCACAACGTCGTAAATCAAGTGTGAATAGACCGGGGCCGTCACGCGCGGCGTGCCTGATTTCACTTTCGAGACGAAATTGACCAGACTGCGGATATCATAGGACTCCGGAAAGCCCTTTTTCTTCATGAGATCCCGCTGCTTGAGTACGCTGTTGGGATGCAAAAACCCGTCGGTCGTCACTAGCTCTACCGTGCGGTGTTCGGGCCAGCGGCTCAACAGCGCCTGCAGCACGCGCGCCGTAGTGCTCTTGCCTACCGCCACGCTGCCGGCGATGCCGATGATATAGGGAATACGCTGGCCGTCGGTGCCAAGGAATTGCTCCAGCACGGCCTGGCGGCGCAGATTGGAACTAATATAAAAGTTGAGCAAACGCGACAGCGGCAGATAAATCTCCGCCACTTCTTCAAGGGAAAGATCTTCATTTATCCCCTTGAGCTTGACGATTTCTGCTTCGGTGAGCGTCAGCGGCACGGAATTACGCAACGCGGCCCACTGTTTGCGGCTGAATTGCAGGTATGGCGTGGGGGGAGATTGCACAGCTTTAATCATAACGTGAGAAAGCCTGTTGCACAGTCTATTCAGGGCACAGAACGCTAACCCGGAAAAAAAACAAGCTGCAATAATATAGACAGCTTCGTACCCAGCGTAGAGTATTTTTTCTGCCGCGGGTGAGGAATTGCGAGCCTGCCGTGCGATCCTCGACCGCCGTCGCCCCTGCCGTTACCGGTGTGTGGTCATGTGGTCATTCATGAGTAAACAGGGCAATGCCGGGGCTGTACCCGTTGCGCCGACAGTGCTACTGTGCCGCCCACAGCGTGATCTTCCACTGCTTCGAGCATGAATAATAACCAATTTTGCGCGTGCCGTTGTGAAATTGGGTAATTTCTGAGCGAAAATGCGAATTACGCGATTTTTTTGTTGCATAGGTCGTCCGCTCTACCTAGAATGCACAGCACGTGATGCCGGCATAGCTCAGTTGGTAGAGCAACTGACTTGTAATCAGTAGGTCGAGGGTTCGACTCCTTCTGCCGGCACCAAAAAAAATCTGGTGGGGTTCGCGAGCGGCAAAAAAAGCAGACTGTAAATCTGCCGTCACAGACTTCGAAAATTCGGGTCAAGCAAAGCGAGACAACGATGCGCAGCATCGGCCCGGAATCCTGGCATCAATCTACAATCTACAAAAATATCAGGTAGCCGAGTTCCAAGATGCGGGCATCGTATAATGGCTATTACCTCAACCTTCCAAGCTGATGATGTGGGTTCAATTCCCACTGCCCGCTCCAATGTGCTGATATAGCTCAGTTGGTAGAGCGCACCCTTGGTAAGGGTGAGGTCGGCAGTTCGAATCTGCCTATCAGCACCACTTCTAGTCTCCCTCCTGATCCCCTTTCTGTAAAAAAACAAATTCAGCAGGCATGTTGCCTGGTTGATGTGGTGATACCACTGATATATTCGTGTCTTAGAGGAACAATTGTAGTGGCTGTAGTGGCCAACTAAAACTGGCCACCGCGTTAGCGTTTTTCCAGTATTTATTTTCTGATCCGTTTGGTGGCACCCCACTGTTATATTCATGCGGCCCGAGTGCGCTGTAATATCCCACGATATAGTCGGTAATTTCATGAGCTGCTTCGCTGAAGCTTATGTAGCCCGTTACCGGTACCCGCTCGTTTTTCAGACTTCTGATAGAAGCGCTCCATCAAACTGTTATCCCAACAGTTACCCCGCCGACTCATGCTTTGTTTGATCCGGTAACGCCACAGCAACTGTCGGAACTGCCTGCTCGTATAGTAGCTACCCTGATCGCTGTGGAACATCACTCCGGCTGGTTTACCACGCGGTTCCCATGCCATTTCCAGTGCTTTGATGGTCAGTCTGCTGTCCGGGGAGAACGATATAGCCCAGCCCACAGGTTTCTTTGCGAACAGATCAAGAACAACCGCAAGGTATGCCCAGCGTTTCCCGGTCCAGATATACGTCACATCGCCGCACCATACCTGATTTGGCTCCGTTACAGCGAACTGGCGCTCAAGATAATTCGGGATCGCAACATGCTCCTAACCGCCACGCTTATACCTGTGCGTCTGCTGCTGACAACTGACCAGCCCCAGCTCTTTCATGAGTCTACCTGCGAGCCAGCACCCCACCCGGAAGCCTTTCTGGATTGCCATGGTGGCGATACTTCTCGCGCCAGCTGCACCATAACTGATATTGTGCAGTTCATAACCCTGACTGCGCAATACCTTTCGCCTGCCGTCTGGCCTGTCAGGACGACTTTTCCAGTATTTGTAACTGCTGCGATGAACCCTGAACACGTGGCAGAGTGTGGCCACGGGATAACGCGCTCTGAGTTTCCCAATTAACGAGAACTGTTCAGGGAGTCTGACATCAAGAGCGCTGTAGCCTTTTTTAATATTTTGTTTTCCATTTCAATGCGTTGTACCTTCTTCTTGAGCTCACGTATTTCGATTTGTTCCGGGGTTATGGGAGAGGCTTTTGGCGTTTTCCCCTGTCGCTCATTACGCAGTTGTTTTACCCATTTCGTGATCGTAGAAATGGCCGACGTCCATGACTTTTGCTGCTTGCGCGGCGGTGTAATTTTGGTCGACAACCAGTTGAGCGGATTTGCGTTTGAATTCAGGAGTAAAATTTCTTCTTTTCATTGGTGCACCCGTGTTGTTCTGAGGTGAGCATAGCACCCTCTGTTCAGGTGGCCAAATTCAGTGTGCCACTACAGTTCTGGGCCGAGCCGGGCTCGATCAAAGCCGCACACCGTTCTTCAAAGGCTACCGCCCGCAGTTCTACTTCCGTACGACTGACGTGACCGGTACCATCGAACTGCCGGAAGGCGTTGAAATGGTCATGCCTGGCGGCAACATCAAGATGGTTGTTAACCTGATTGCCCCGATCGCCATGGACGACGGCCTGCGTTTCGCTATCCGCGAAGGCGGCCGTACCGTTGGCGCCGGCGTTGTTGCCAAAGTTATCGCTTAAGCCGGCAAATGCCGACATTTGTCGAATAACCATTTGACGCGACATGCGGTTAAAGGGCATCATTTGACGCCATTTTTCTACGCTGTGACAGAGAACCTATCTCATCGGCGATTCTAAGTCATAATCATTGGTGAGATGAGCTCTTGTTCTGTGGCGTAAAACTTCGAGGTAATGTTGCTCATTCAGGGCATACTTCGATTGGTAGCCTCATGCTTTGCGGGGCTAATAAGTTGTTTGTCTGAATCCTATGGTGACAGGTTTTTTATGAGTGCAAATACCGAAGCTCAAGGAGGCGGGCGCGGCCTGGAAGTGGTTAAGTGGTTAGTCGTCGCGATTCTGTTGGTCGTGGCTATCGTCGGTAACTATTACTACCGCAATTACCACTTGCTGTTGCGAGCGCTGGCTGTCGTGCTTATTATTGCTATCGCGGGCAGTGTAGCCATGATGACTGCCAAAGGCAAGTCCACCGTTGCGTTTGCGCGTGAAGTGCGCACCGAAGTACGTAAAGTGATTTGGCCGACCCGCCAGGAAACGTTACATACCACGTTAATCGCCGCCGCGGTGACCGCCGTGATGTCACTGATTCTGTGGGGGCTGGATGGCATTTTGGTCCGTGTGGTATCGTTTATTACTGGCCTGAGGTTCTAAGATGTCCGAAGCTTCAAAAAAACGCTGGTACGTCGTTCAAGCGTTTTCCGGTTTTGAGGGACGCGTAGCGCAGTCCCTTCGCGAACATATCAAACTTCATGATATGGAAGAGCTGTTTGGCGAAGTCATGGTGCCGACGGAAGAAGTGGTTGAAATTCGCGCCGGCCAGCGTCGTAAAAGCGAACGCAAGTTTTTTCCGGGTTATGTCCTGGTGCAGATGGTGATGAACGACGCCAGCTGGCATTTGGTGCGCAGCGTACCGCGCGTCATGGGTTTCATCGGCGGCACCTTGGATCGGCCTGCGCCTATTGGCGACAAAGAAGTCGACGCCATTATGAACCGCTTGCAGCAGGTCGGCGACAAGCCGCGCCCGAAAACCCTTTTCGAGCCGGGCGAGCTGGTTCGCGTCAACGATGGCCCCTTCGCCGACTTCAACGGCGTGGTGGAAGAAGTAGATTACGAAAAGAGCCGCCTGAAGGTGTCGGTCTCGATCTTTGGTCGCGCCACGCCTGTGGAGCTGGATTTCGGTCAGGTCGAGAAAAACTGAATCACCAACAACATTTTTGCTTGCTCGGGGCGCGAGATTAATCTAAAACTCCGCGCCTTCCGTTTTCATGCGTCTTTGTGCGCGTAAACGCTTATTCACGGGGAGCCATAAACGGCGCTAGCACCCATTAGAGGAAATCAACATGGCCAAGAAAGTACAAGCCTATGTCAAGCTGCAGGTTGCTGCAGGCATGGCAAACCCGAGTCCGCCGGTAGGTCCGGCCCTGGGTCAGCAGGGCGTTAACATCATGGAATTCTGCAAAGCCTTCAATGCCAAAACTGAGAGCATTGAAAAAGGGCTGCCGATTCCGGTTGTTATCACCGTGTATTCCGACCGTTCTTTCACTTTCGTTACCAAGACACCGCCGACCGCGGTGCTGCTGAAGAAAGCCGCAGGCATCAAATCCGGTTCCGGTAAGCCGAATAAAGACAAAGTCGGTAAAGTGACCAGCGCGCAGGTCCGTGAAATCGCGGAAACCAAAGCGGCTGATATGACCGGTGCCGACGTGGAAGCGATGTCTCGCTCCATTGCGGGTACCGCGCGTTCCATGGGCCTGGTAGTGGAGGATTAAGAAATGGCTAAACTGACCAAGCGCATGCGCGTCATCCGCGACAAAGTTGATTCCACCAAGCAGTACGACATCAGCGAAGCCGTAGCGCTGCTGAAAGAACTGGCTACCGCCAAGTTCGTTGAAAGCGTCGACGTTGCCGTCAATCTGGGCATTGATGCCCGTAAATCCGATCAGAACGTCCGTGGCGGTACCGTGCTGCCGCACGGCACCGGCCGCAGCGTACGCGTCGCCGTGTTCACCCAGGGCGCCGATGCGGAAGCGGCAAAAGCCGCCGGTGCAGACCTGGTCGGTATGGATGATCTGGCTGACCAGATTAAGAAAGGCGAGTTTAACTTTGAGGTGGTTATCGCTTCTCCGGACGCGATACGTGTTGTCGCCCAGCTGGGCCAGATCCTCGGTCCGCGCGGCCTGATGCCGAACCCGAAAGTCGGCACCGTGACTCCGAACGTCGCTGAAGCGGTTAAAAACGCCAAAGCCGGTCAGGTGCGCTATCGCAACGACAAAAACGGCATCATCCACACCACCATTGGTAAAGTGGACTTTGAGTCTGACAAATTGAAAGAAAACCTGGAAGCTCTGCTGGTCGCGCTGAAAAAAGCTAAACCGACGCAGGCTAAAGGCGTTTACATCAAGAAAGTCAGCCTGTCTACCACCATGGGCCCAGGTGTCGCCGTGGATCAAAGCGGCCTGTCCACCACAACCGCTTAATTATTGCTTTACGAGGGCGTTGGATTTGTCTAGAATTTAACGCCCAAAGTTTCGCCGGCGCGGTTTCCTTTTGACCGCGGGCGTAACAAACAGGTTTTTTCGGTTGGAGCTTGGCCTATCCAAGCCTCCGTCCAAGACCGCAGGTCCGTGTCATAGCACTTAATTTTCCTGCGTAGACGGTGACAGAGCCTGAATAACATTTTCGTTTGCTTGGATTCTGCTCACCGTATGTCGACGCTTACCGTCGCTGTGACGGTATGTAAAGTGAGTTCTGGGGGTACCCCGGTTAAATCCAGGAGCACAAGCTAATGGCATTAAATCTTCAAGACAAACAAGCAATTGTTGCTGAAGTCAGCGAAGTAGCCAAAGGCGCGCTGTCTGCCGTTGTAGCGGATTCCCGTGGCGTTATAGTAGATAAAATGACTGAACTGCGTAAAGCAGGTCGTGAAGTCGGTGTTTACATGCGCGTTGTTCGCAACACGCTGATGCGCCGCGTCGTTGAAGGCACTCCCTTTGAGTGCCTGAAAGACGCGTTTGTCGGTCCGACCCTGATTGCATTTTCTAACGAACACCCGGGCGCTGCCGCTCGTTTGTTCAAGGCCTTTGCCAAAGACAATGCTAATTTCGAGGTTAAAGCCGCAGCCTTTGAAGGCGAAGTTATCCCGGCGTCGCAGGTCGATCGCCTGGCCACTCTGCCAACTTACGAAGAAGCAATCGCCCGCCTGATGTCGGCCATGAAAGAAGCCTCTGCAGGCAAACTGGTTCGCACGCTGGCCGCACTGCGCGATCAGAAAGAAGCGGCTTAAGCGCTGGTTTTATTCTGAAGCTATTGCAAACGTATAAACACTTTCTGAATTTTAGGAACACTTGGTATGGTTATCACTAAAGAACAAATTCTGGACGCAGTTGCCGAAATGTCCGTTATGGACGTGGTTGAACTGATATCCATGATGGAAGAAAAATTCGGCGTTTCTGCCGCTGCCGCTGCCGCTGTTGCCGTTGCCGCAGGTGGCCCGGCTGAAGCTGCAGAAGAAAAAACCGAGTTTGACGTTGTTCTGAGCGCAATCGGCGCGAACAAAGTTGCCGTCATTAAAGCCGTGCGTGGCGCTACCGGTCTGGGCCTGAAAGAAGCCAAAGACCTGGTTGAATCCGCACCTGCTACCCTGAAAGAAGGCGTGAGCAAAGATGACGCCGAAGCACTGAAGAAAGCCCTGGAAGAAGCGGGTGCTTCTGTTGAGGTTAAATAAGTTAACCTTCCAGGTTGGCAGTCTGAACTAGGCTGATGGCTGGTGGCCTTTTTGGTCACCAGCCTTTTTGCGCTGTAGGGGATCAGTAGCGTTTCAGGCCATTTAGCTACTGATTAACCTCAATATTTTTTCTATCGACGACTTAATATACTGCATCGCCTGCCGAGCCTCCCTGGTTTAGCAAAGTGCAGCGAAATGATTTAAGAGTGATAGAAACAAGTATTGCGGAGAGGATATCAATTCTCCGATCATGATAAATGGCGTTGCATGTACTGTCCTAGTAGGGCGGACAGAGTGGGTCGACTTGCCAGCTAGCTGAGGAACCCTATGGTTTACTCCTATACCGAAAAAAAACGCATTCGTAAGGACTTCGGAAAACGTCCGCAGGTTTTGGACGTTCCCTATCTCCTATCCATCCAGCTTGACTCGTTTCAAAAATTTATCGAGCAAGATCCGGAAGGTCAGTACGGGCTGGAAGCAGCTTTCCGTTCCGTATTCCCCATACAGAGCTACAGCGGCAACTCTGAACTGCAATATGTCAGTTACCGCCTGGGCGAACCTGTCTTTGATGTCAAAGAGTGCCAGATCCGCGGCGTAACGTTTTCCGCACCGCTGCGCGTCAAGCTGCGCCTTATCATTTACGAGCGCGAAGCGCCGGAAGGTACGGTAAAAGACATCAAGGAGCAGGAAGTCTACATGGGCGAAATTCCGCTCATGACCGATAACGGCACCTTTGTCATCAACGGTACCGAGCGTGTTATCGTTTCCCAGCTGCACCGCAGCCCCGGCGTATTTTTTGACAGCGACAAGGGTAAGACGCACTCCTCCGGTAAAGTGTTGTACAACGCGCGTATCATTCCTTACCGCGGCTCCTGGCTGGATTTCGAGTTCGACCCGAAAGACAACTTGTTCGTCCGTATCGACCGCCGGCGCAAATTGCCGGCGACCATTATTCTGCGCGCGCTGAACTACAGCACCGGCCAGCTCCTGGATACGTTCTTCGACAAAGTGGTTTATGAAATTCACGACAAAAAGCTGCAGATGGGGCTGCTTCCTGAGCGCTTGCGTGGTGAAACTGCCTCGTTTGATATCGAGGCCAACGGCACTGTCTATGTCGAAAAAGGCCGCCGCATCACCGCACGCCATATTCGCCAGCTGGAAAAAGACGGCGTCGCGCAGATCGAAGTCCCTGTCGAATACATTATCGGCAAGGTGGTGGTAAAAGATTACATCGATGAAAATACCGGTGAAATCATCGTCTCCGCCAACATGGAATTGACGCTGGACCTGCTGACCAAGCTGAGCCAGGCGGGCCACAAACGTATCGAAACGTTGTTCACCAACGATTTGGATCACGGCGCCTATATTTCCGAGACGCTGCGTGTCGATCCGACCAGCGATCGCCTGAGCGCGCTGGTGGAGATATACCGCATGATGCGTCCCGGCGAGCCGCCGACCCGCGAAGCGGCCGAAAATCTGTTTGAAAACCTGTTCTTCTCGGAAGAACGTTACGATCTGTCCGCGGTTGGCCGGATGAAGTTCAACCGTTCGCTGCTGCGTGAAAAGATTGAAGGTTCCGGTATCCTGAGCAAAGACGACATCATCGAAGTGATGAAGAAGCTCATCGATATTCGTAACGGTAAAGGCGAAGTCGACGATATCGATCACCTGGGCAACCGCCGTATCCGTTCGGTGGGTGAAATGGCAGAGAACCAGTTCCGCGTCGGTCTGGTGCGCGTGGAGCGCGCGGTGAAAGAGCGTCTGTCTTTAGGCGATCTGGATACCCTGATGCCGCAGGATATGATCAACGCCAAACCGATTTCGGCGGCGGTGAAAGAATTCTTCGGCTCCAGCCAGCTGTCGCAATTCATGGACCAGAACAACCCGCTGTCCGAGATTACCCACAAGCGTCGTATCTCCGCGTTGGGCCCGGGCGGTCTGACCCGCGAACGCGCGGGCTTTGAAGTGCGCGACGTGCATCCGACCCATTACGGGCGCGTGTGCCCCATCGAAACCCCGGAAGGACCGAACATCGGTCTTATCAACTCGCTGTCCGTGTATGCGCAGACCAACGAGTACGGTTTCCTGGAAACACCTTATCGTCGCGTGGAAGACGGTGTGGTTACCGACGAAATCCATTATCTGTCGGCGATTGAGGAAGGCAACTTCGTTATCGCACAGGCCAACACCAACCTCGGCGACGACGGCCGTTTCGTTGACGATTTGGTGACCTGCCGCAGCAAAGGCGAATCGAGCCTGTTCAGCCGCGATCAGGTTGACTATATGGACGTTTCCACCCAGCAGGTGGTCTCGGTCGGCGCCTCGCTGATTCCGTTCCTGGAGCACGACGACGCCAACCGCGCCTTGATGGGTGCGAACATGCAACGTCAGGCGGTGCCGACGCTGCGTACCGACAAGCCGCTGGTCGGCACCGGTATGGAACGTGCGGTCGCCGTTGACTCCGGCGTTACCGCCGTGGCAAAACGTGGCGGAACGGTGCAGTACGTGGACGCCTCCCGTATCGTGATTAACGTCAATCCGGATGAGATGTATCCGGGTGAAGCGGGCATCGATATTTACAACCTGACCAAATATATCCGTTCCAACCAGAACACCTGTATCAGCCAGACGCCTTGCGTTTCGCTGGGTGAGCCGGTTGAGCGCGGTGACGTGCTGGCTGACGGTCCGTCCACCGATCTGGGTGAGCTGGCGCTGGGTCAGAATATGCGTATCGCGTTCATGCCGTGGAACGGCTACAACTTTGAAGACTCGATGCTGGTCTCCGAACGCGTGGTGCAGGAAGATTGTTTCACCACCATCCATATTCAGGAACTGGCGTGCGTGTCCCGCGATACCAAGCTGGGGCCTGAGGAAATTACTGCCGACATCCCGAACGTGGGTGAAGCTGCGCTCTCCAAGCTGGATGAGTCCGGTATCGTCTATATCGGCGCGGAAGTGACCGGCGGCGATATTCTGGTGGGCAAGGTGACGCCGAAAGGGGAGACCCAGCTGACGCCGGAAGAGAAACTGCTGCGCGCCATCTTCGGTGAAAAAGCCGCCGACGTGAAAGATTCGTCGCTGCGCGTGCCGAACGGCGTTTCCGGTACCGTTATCGATGTTCAGGTATTTACCCGCGACGGCGTGGAAAAAGACAAGCGCGCGCTGGAAATCGAGGAAATGCAGCTTAAGCAGGCCAAAAAGGACCTGACCGAAGAACTGCAGATCTTTGAAGCCGGTCTGTTTGCCCGTATTCGCGACGTACTGATCTCCGGCGGCATCGAAGCGGAGAAGCTAGAGAAGCTGACCCGCGAGCGCTGGCTGGAACTGGGCCTGGCCGACGAAGAGAAGCAGAATCAGCTTGAACAGCTGGCCGAGCAGTATGACGAGCTTAAGCACGAGTTCGAGAAGAAGCTGGAAGCCAAGCGCCGTAAAATTACCCAGGGTGATGACCTGGCTCCGGGCGTGCTGAAAATCGTCAAGGTGTATCTGGCGGTGAAACGTCAGATTCAGCCGGGCGACAAGATGGCGGGCCGTCACGGTAACAAAGGTGTTATCTCCAAGATCAATCCGATCGAAGATATGCCTTACGACGAAAACGGCGTGCCGGTGGATATCGTTCTGAACCCGTTGGGCGTACCGTCGCGTATGAACATCGGCCAGATTCTGGAAACCCATTTGGGTATGGCGGCAAAAGGCATCGGCGACAAGATTAACGCCATGCTGAAGCAGCACGAAGAAGTGGCCAAACTGCGCGAGTTCATCCAGAAGGCGTACAACCTGGGTGACGATGTTCGCCAGAAAGTGGATCTCAACACTTTCTCCGATGAGGAAGTGCTGCGTTTGGCGGAGAACCTGAAGAAAGGGATGCCGATCGCCACGCCGGTATTTGACGGCGCCAAAGAGAAAGAAATCAAGGAGCTGCTGCAGCTCGGTGGCCTGCCGACCTCCGGTCAGATCACCTTATTTGACGGCCGCACCGGCGAGCAGTTCGAGCGCCAGGTTACGGTGGGCTATATGTACATGCTGAAACTTAACCATCTGGTTGATGACAAAATGCATGCGCGTTCCACCGGCTCTTACAGCCTGGTTACTCAGCAGCCGCTGGGCGGCAAGGCGCAGTTCGGCGGCCAGCGCTTCGGGGAGATGGAAGTATGGGCGCTGGAAGCCTACGGCGCGGCCTACACCCTGCAGGAAATGCTTACCGTCAAGTCGGATGATGTTAACGGTCGCACCAAGATGTACAAAAACATCGTGGATGGCAATCACATGATGAAACCCGGTATGCCGGAATCCTTCAACGTCTTGTTGAAGGAAATCCGCTCGCTGGGCATCAATATCGAGCTGGAAGAAGACTAATTTTTCCGCCCGGGTGCGATTCGCACTGGGGTAATAAGGGCGCCTGAGCATTTCAGGCGCCTAACAGATCCAACTCCGACAGGAGCCAATCCGTGAAAGATTTACTTAAGTTTTTGAAAGCGCAAACTAAGACCGAAGAGTTTGATGCGATCAAAATTGCGTTGGCCTCGCCAGACATGATCCGTTCCTGGTCGTTCGGTGAAGTGAAAAAGCCGGAAACCATTAACTACCGCACCTTTAAACCGGAGCGCGATGGTCTGTTCTGCGCCCGTATTTTTGGGCCGGTAAAAGATTACGAATGCCTGTGCGGTAAGTACAAACGTTTGAAACACCGCGGCGTTATCTGTGAAAAATGCGGCGTTGAAGTGACCCAGACCAAGGTGCGCCGTGAGCGCATGGGCCATATCGAGCTGGCTTCGCCCACCGCCCATATCTGGTTTTTGAAATCGCTGCCGTCCCGTATCGGTCTGCTGTTGGATATGCCGCTGCGCGATATTGAACGCGTGCTGTATTTTGAATCCTATGTCGTGGTTGAAGGCGGCATGACCAACCTTGAACGTCGTCAGATCCTGACTGAAGAGCAGTATCTGGACGCGCTGGAAGAGTTCGGTGACGAATTCGACGCCAAGATGGGCGCCGAAGCGATCCAGGCCCTGTTGAAAAACATGGACCTGGAGCAGGAATGCGAGCAGCTACGCGAAGAGCTGGAAGAAACCAACTCTGAAACCAAGCGCAAGAAGCTGACTAAGCGCATCAAGCTGCTGGAAGCCTTCGTGCTGTCCAGCAACAAGCCGGAATGGATGATCCTGACCGTGTTGCCGGTACTGCCGCCGGATCTGCGTCCGCTGGTACCGTTGGACGGCGGCCGCTTTGCGACGTCGGATCTCAACGATCTGTATCGCCGGGTGATCAACCGTAACAATCGCTTGAAGCGTCTGCTGGATCTGGCCGCGCCGGATATCATCGTGCGCAACGAAAAGCGTATGCTGCAAGAAGCGGTAGATGCGCTGCTGGATAACGGCCGTCGCGGCCGTGCCATTACCGGTTCCAACAAGCGTCCGCTGAAATCCCTGGCCGACATGATTAAAGGTAAGCAAGGTCGCTTCCGCCAGAACTTGCTCGGTAAACGTGTCGACTACTCCGGCCGTTCGGTTATCACTGTTGGTCCGTACCTGCGTCTGCATCAGTGCGGTCTGCCGAAGAAAATGGCGCTGGAGCTGTTCAAGCCTTTCATTTACGGCAAGCTGGAGCTGCGTGGTCTGGCGACCACCATCAAGGCGGCCAAGAAAATGGTCGAGCGCGAAGAGGCCGTGGTGTGGGATATTCTCGATGAGGTCATCCGCGAGCACCCGGTCATGCTGAACCGGGCGCCGACGCTGCACCGTCTGGGGATCCAGGCGTTTGAGCCGGTACTGATTGAAGGTAAAGCCATTCAGCTGCACCCGCTGGTGTGTGCGGCGTACAACGCCGACTTCGACGGCGACCAGATGGCGGTCCACGTGCCGCTGACGCTGGAAGCCCAGCTGGAAGCGCGCGCGCTGATGATGTCGACCAACAACATCCTGTCGCCCGCCAACGGCGAGCCGATTATCGTGCCGTCCCAGGACGTCGTGCTGGGTCTGTATTATATGACCCGCGACCGCGTCAACGGCAAGGGCGAAGGCATGGTGCTGACTGGGCCGAAAGAAGCGGAACGCATTTACCGCGCCGGTGTGGCCGAGCTGCATGCACGCGTTAAAGTGCGTATCACCGAGCACGAGAAACGTGACAACGGCGAATGGGTAGAAAACATTCATCTGGTAGACAGCACCGTCGGTCGCGCCATCCTGTGGATGATCGTACCGAAGGGGCTGCCGTTCTCGCTGGTGAACCAGGCGCTGGGTAAAAAAGCCATCTCCAAGATGCTCAATACTTGCTATCGCGTGCTAGGTCTGAAGCCGACCGTCATCTTCGCCGACCAGATCATGTACACCGGTTTCGCCTACGCAGCCCGTTCCGGCTCGTCCGTCGGCATCGACGATATGGTGATTCCGGCGAAGAAAGCCGAAATTATCGATGAAGCTGAAGCCGAAGTTGCCGAGATCCAGGAGCAGTTCCAGTCGGGTCTGGTCACCGCAGGCGAACGTTATAACAAGGTTATCGATATCTGGGCCGCGGCTAACGAGCGCATCGCCAAGGCGATGATGGACAACCTGTCCACCGAAGCCGTAATTAACCGCGACGGCGAGGAAGAGCGTCAGGTCTCGTTCAATAGCATCTTTATGATGGCCGACTCCGGCGCGCGTGGTTCGGCGGCGCAGATTCGTCAGCTGGCCGGTATGCGTGGTTTGATGGCCAAGCCCGATGGCTCGATCATCGAGACGCCGATTACCGCGAACTTCCGTGAAGGTTTGAACGTACTCCAGTACTTCATC
This sequence comes from Sodalis sp. (in: enterobacteria), assembly GCF_051710625.1. Taxonomy (GTDB): domain Bacteria; phylum Pseudomonadota; class Gammaproteobacteria; order Enterobacterales; family Enterobacteriaceae; genus JBPESN01. Next base: position 29,949 of record NZ_JBPESN010000008.1, read on the forward strand.
TCCACCCACGGTGCACGTAAAGGTCTGGCGGACACCGCGCTGAAAACCGCGAACTCCGGTTACCTGACCCGCCGTCTGGTCGACGTGGCGCAGGATCTGGTGGTGACCGAGGACGACTGCGGCACCTTCGCCGGTATCGTGATGACGCCGGTTATCGAAGGCGGCGACGTCAAAGAGCCGCTGCGCGAGCGCGTTTTGGGGCGCGTCACGGCGGAAGATGTCCTGAAACCGGGCACCGCGGATATTCTGGTCGAGCGTAATACCCTGCTGAACGAGCAGTGGTGTGACGTGTTGGAAGAAAATTCCGTCGACAGCGTCAAGGTGCGTTCGGTCGTGACCTGCGGCACCGATTTCGGCGTGTGCGCTAACTGCTACGGCCGCGATCTGGCGCGTGGGCATCTGGTGAACAAGGGCGAAGCCATCGGCGTTATTGCCGCGCAGTCCATCGGTGAACCCGGCACGCAGCTGACCATGCGTACATTCCACATCGGCGGGGCCGCATCCCGTGCCGCGGCGGAATCCAGCATTCAGGTGAAAAACAAAGGGACTATCCGTCTCAGCAACGCCAAGTTCGTGGTGAACGGCAGCGGCAAGCTGGTGATCACCTCGCGTAACACCGAGCTGAAGCTGATTGACGAATTCGGCCGTACCAAAGAAAGCTATAAGGTGCCTTATGGCGCCGTGATGGCCAAAGGCGACGGCGCGGAGATCATGGGCGGCGAAACCGTTGCCAACTGGGATCCGCACACCATGCCGGTTATCACTGAAGTTGACGGTTTCGTCGGCTTCACCGATATGATCGACGGCCAGACCATTACCCGCCAGACCGACGAACTGACCGGCTTGTCCTCTATCGTGGTACTGGATACCGCCGAGCGTACCGGCGGCGGTAAAGATCTGCGTCCGGCGCTGCGTATTGTCGACGCTAACGGTAACGATGTGCTGCTGCCGGGTACCGACATGCCGGCGCAGTACTTCCTGCCGGGCAAGACGATCGTGCAGCTGGAAGACGGCGCCAAAATCACCGGCGGTGATACGCTGGCGCGTCTGCCGCAGGAAACCAGCGGGACCAAGGATATTACCGGTGGTCTGCCGCGCGTTGCCGATCTGTTTGAAGCCCGTCGTCCGAAAGAGCCGGCGATTCTGGCCGAGATTAGCGGTATCGTTACCTTCGGTAAAGAAACCAAAGGGAAACGTCGCTTGGTTATCTCGCCGGTGGACGGCAGCGCCGCATACGAAGAAATGATCCCGAAATGGCGTCAGCTCAACGTATTTGAAGGTGAACGCGTGGAGCGCGGTGATGTGATTTCCGACGGTCCGGAATCGCCGCACGACATTTTGCGTCTGCGTGGCGTCCATGCGGTCACCCGCTATATCGTCAACGAAGTCCAGGACGTTTACCGTCTGCAGGGCGTGAAGATCAACGATAAACACATTGAAGTTATCGTTCGTCAGATGTTGCGTAAAGCAACGATCGCCAGCAGCGGCAGCTCGAAGTTCCTGGAAGGCGAACAGGCGGAATACTCACGCATCAAGATTGCCAACCGTCAGTTGGAAAACGACGGTAAGGTAGAGATGACTTATGTGCGCGATCTGCTGGGTATCACCAAAGCCTCGCTGGCCACGGAGTCGTTTATCTCCGCGGCGTCGTTCCAGGAAACCACGCGCGTGCTGACCGAAGCCGCTGTGGCCGGGAAACGCGATGAACTGCGCGGCCTGAAGGAAAACGTCATCGTCGGACGGTTAATCCCGGCCGGTACCGGTTACGCTTATCATCAGGAACGCGCCTGCCATCGTCAGCAGGGCGAAGCGCCGGCCGCGCTGCAGATTACCGCCGATGAAGCTTCCGCCAACCTGGCTGAACTGCTGAATGCGGGTCTGGGAGGCAACGACGACTGATTGTCGATACCGTTCCTCGCCGCTGGCGAATCCAAAACCACTCCTTCGGGAGCAGTTTTTTGTCTCGCGCGCAGACGCCGTCTGCGGCGACGGCCGTGCGTCCCAGGTAGGGCTCCCAATCTTTCCACACCGGCTGCAACTCCGCTTCGATAAGAATGTAGTGGTCAACTAAAACTGGCCACCGCGTTAGCGTTTTTCCAGTATCTATTTTCTGATTCGTTTGGTGGCAACCCACCGTTATATTCATGCGGTCTGAGTGCGCTGTAATATCCCACGATATAGTCGGTAATTTCATGAGCTGCTTCGCTGAAGCTTATGTAGCCCGTTACCGGTATCCACTCGTTTTTCAGACTTCTGAAGAAGCGCTCCATCGGACTGTTATCCCGACAGTTACCCCGCCGACTCATGCTTTGTTTGATCCGGTAACGCCACAGCAACTGTCGGAACTGCCTGCTCGTATAGTGGCTACCCTGATCGCTGTGGAACATTATTCCGGCTGGTTTACCACGCGTTTCCCATGCCATTTCCAGTGCTTTAATGGTCAGTCTGCTGTCCGGGGAGAACGACATAGCCCAGCCCACCGGTTTCCTCGCGAACAAATGCAAATGCAAGAACAACCGCAAGGTATGGCCAGCGTTTCCCGGTCCAGATATACGTCACATCGCCGCACCATACCTGGATTGGCTCCGTTACAGCGAACTGACGCTCAAGATAATTCGGGATCGCAACATGCGCCTGACCGCCACGGCTTATACCTGTGCGTCGGCTGCTGACAACTGACCAGCCCCAGCTCTTTCATGAGCCTGCCTGCGAGCCAGCCGCCCCATCCGGAAGCCTCTCTGGGTTGCCATGGTGGTGATACTTCTCGCGCCAGCGGCACCATGGCTGATACTGTGCAGTTCATAAACCTGACTGCGCAATACTGTTCGCCTGCCGTCTGGCCTGTCAGGATGACTTTTCCAGTATTTGTAACTGCTGCGATGAGCCCTGAACACGTGGCAGAGTGTGGCCACAGGATAACGCGCTCTGAGTTTCCCGATTAAGGAGAACTGTTCAGGGAGTCCGACATCAAGAGCGCTGTAGGCTTTTTTAATATTTTATTTTCCATTTCAATGCGTTGTACCTTCTTCTTGAGCTTACGTATTTCGATTTGTTCCGGGGTTATGGGAGAGGCTTTTGGCGTTTTCCTCTGTCGCTCATCACGCAGTTGTTTTACCCATTTCGTCATCGTAGAAAGGCCGCCGTCCATGGCTTTTGCTGCGTGCGCGGCGGTGTATTCATACAAGGTGCTGTTCTTTGAAGGGGGACCAGACCGGCAATTTTGCGCGCCGGCGGACTATCCCGCGCAGGCGATGGCGACGTTGACCACCCATGATCTTGTGACGTTAAGCGGCTTTTGGTAAGGGGCGGATATCAACCTGGCCCATCGGCTCGGCCTGTATGACGACGAGCAAACCTGGCATCGGCTACTGGCAGAGCGTCATCAGGAACGGCAGGCACTACTCTGGATGCGCTGCGGCGCGCGGACTGCTTGTCAGCCGACACGCCTGCGCGGGCAGATGAGGTCGCTATGTCATCCTCGTTGAACTCCGCCATACACCGTTTTATGGCGCAAAGCCGCCGCGCGCTGCTGGGTTTACAGCCCGAAGACTGGCTGGAAATGGCGACGCCGGTCAATGTACCCAGTACTACTGATGCCTATCCTAACTGGCGGCGTAAACTGGCGCGGGATCTGGAAACGATGTTTAGCGACCCTGACATAATCCGGCTGCTTACGGCGGTTGGAGACGGGCGCCGCCTTGCTTTGGCGCCTGCGCTGGGCCGTTCGACTAAGAGAGCGCAGGACGATAACGACGATCGTCCGGGGTAATGGCGTTAAATAAGAACGTAGTCACCGGGTGCAGGGGGCCCGCAGTCAGCAGCGCAAGCCGTTTGCCTTGGCACACCGGTCCGGGAGCGCGGCGGCTGGAACGACCCCCACCTGCTTGAGGGTCGTCAGGCATTAATAGTAGGAGTGCTCGCCGCGCTGATGCTCGGTGAGATCGCGCACGCCCTTCAGTTCAGGGAATTTTTTTAGCAGCTCTTTCTCAATCCCTTCTTTAAGGGTGTAGTCCACCATTGAGCAGCCATTACAGCCGCCGCCAAACTGCAGGATGGCAAGCATATCGTCGGTAATTTCCATCAGTGTCACCTGGCCGCCGTGGCCGGCTAACTGCGGATTGATCTGCGACTGCAGCAGATATTCTACGCGCTCGATAAGCGGCGCGTCGTCGCTCACTTTGCGCATCTTGGCATTGGGCGCTTTGAGGGTTAGCTGAGAGCCAAGCTTATCCGTAACGAAGTCAATTTCCGCATCCTGCAAATAAGGGGCAGAAAGTTCATCCACATAGGCAGAGATTTTATCGAACTTCAGTTCGGTATCGGTGGCTTCCACCGCATCCGGCGGGCAGTACGAGACGCCGCATTCCGCATTGGGCGTGCCAGGGTTGATAACGAACACGCGGATCTGGGTGCCCGGTTCCTGATTGGACAGTAATTTGGCAAGATGTTCCTGGGTAGCATCAGTAATACGGATCATAAGATTCACTCAATAGTTGATTAAATTAGTCAGATATTATACGCCTTTTCCCCTACAGACTACAAGGTGCGGCAAATGCTTCACAGCCGCACCTCACGGGCATGATGACGCAATAGTAGACGGCTGATTTCGCCGGCTGTGCTGCCCGTGGTAACCACATCATCCACCATCGCCACCCGTTTGCCGGCTACATCGGCGAGGCACAGAAAGGCGCTGCAAAGGTTATGCCGGCGTTGGCGGGCGCGAAATAACCCTTGAGCCTGCCAGGGCATCTGCAGCCAGTGTGCCGGGGCGCGGGTGAGCAGCTCAGTTTGATTATAGCCTTTCCGCCAGTGACGGTAAGCATGCAAAGGCACATTAAGCAACAAATCCGGCTTCTCCTCACCCGCGGCGGCGCGCTCGCGCCAGCGCAGCCATAGCAGTCGGGCAAGCACGCGGGCAAGGCCAGTGTCGCCGTGATATTTAAGTTTTTTACCAGGCGGCTGAGCGGCGGGCGGTAATTTCCCACCGCAAGCAGGCTGTGCCAAAGCGGGGCCCGCAGCTGGTAGCGTCCGCACGGCTGCCGTTCGCTGCCCCCAGGCAACCCGCAGCGTGGGCAGGCGGTTGCCCGTTCCGTCAGCAGAACGCTGACGCCGCCACGGTAAATGGCGTGATGGCTAAACCAAAGTGGCTGTCGGCATAGCCAACAGAGGGCGCCGATTGTTAGCATGGTGTCATACCTCCTTGTTTCCGACTTTTGGACAATAACAAATGGCGTCACTGTTTTGGCAAACAACCGGTACCGGCGATCGTGATCTTGTGCTGCTGCACGGATGGGGATTGAATGCCGAGGTCTGGTCTTACATTGTTCCGCGGCTGGTGCCGTACTTTCGTTTGCATCTGGTGGATCTGCCGGGGTATGGCCGTAGCCGCGGTTATGGCGCGCTGATTCTTGAGGAGATAGCGGAGGAAGTGGCGTCGCGAGCTCCCCACGGCGCGTTGTGGCTGGGCTGGTCGCTTGGCGGACTGGTGGCGACGACGGTAGCGCGCCGGCGCCCACAGGCGGTAGCGGGTCTAGTCACTGTTGCCTCTTCCCCGCGTTTTTGCGCCGACGGTGACTGGCCGGGGATGCGACCTGAGGTGCTGGAAGGGTTTGCACGCGAGCTGCGCCAGGATTTCACCCGCACCGTCAGCCGTTATCTCGGCCTGCAAACGCTGGGAACGGCGTCCGCGCGTCAGGATACGCGCTGGTTGAAAAGCGTGGTACTGGCGCACCCGGCGCCTGCGACCGAGGTTCTGACCGGCGGGCTGGCACTACTGCGCAAAAGCGACGTGCGCAAGGCACTGGACCAACTTGACGTGCCACTGCTGCGCCTATACGGCTATCTGGATGGTCTGGTGCCGCGTAAAGTGGTCCCGCTGGTGGATGAATTGAGTCCCGCCAGTCAGAGCATTATCTTTGCCGGCGCGGCGCATGCGCCGTTCATTTCCCACCCAGCGCTGTTTTGCCAGGCGCTGTGCGATTTCAGCCAGCGCGAATCCTGAGGGCGTTGGCGGCCGGCAAGAGTTCAGCCATGAGACAGTATAGGGCGCAGAGCGAGCAGATTCACTCGGTCGCTAACGGTCGCTAAGCGTTTCCTGCCAATAGGAAAGCATAGGGTACGGTCAGCGGAGGCCTGCTAACCGTACACTCGGCGGTCAGCAGGCGATAATCGCCGTCAGATAAGGTGCAACTTACCGTTTTATTCGCCAAATTAAAGAGACACAGCAGCCGCGCTGGCCGGCGGCGCGGCGGTAAAAAGCGAGAGCAGGGCATTATCCCACTCCAGGACTTCCATGGCAGCATCAGGATGAAACGCTTGTTTGTCGGCGGCGCAGGTGGATAAGCGTGCTCAACGCCTGGAAAACCCGCGCGCGCCGGCTGGTTTCATCATCCAGCATCGCTTCAATGATTTTCAACGGGTACTTCTCTCGATTAACCGCGCGATTATGGCCGGCGGCCTTGACCCCTTCATAGTCATTACGCGACCTGAGGATACTTTGCACATAGACCGCGGGCACGCCGGGAAACGCCAGCAGAATGGCATGGGCGAGAATAAAGCGGCCAAGCCGCGTCTCATCGCTATCCTCGCGCCGATTGAGCGCATCCAAATAGGTGACATTGATTTCATAAGGGGTTGCTGGTACCGTCAGTGTTTTGTTTATACGAAACCAGGGCGCCTTCCGACTCCAGATCGCGCATCAGCCGGATGATCTCCGCCTCCGGCAGAATGCCGCGCAGCGGGTTCATCCCGATCCCATCATGGGAGGCGAGAAAATTGAAAAATGTAGTAGCACCGCTACCGATCTCAAGCCCTGCTGCCCAATGACGCAGGGCGCGGCTGCTGCCGTTGTGCAGGGCGTGCAGCACCAGCGGCGGAAGCGGGAACTGATAGACCATCTGCGCTTTATCGCGGCCATTGCCAAAATAGCTGATATTGTCCTTATGGGGCACGTTGGTTTCGGTAATAATCACCGTTCCCGGCGCCACCTCATCGCAAATGGCGCGAAACAGCTTTACCAGCAGATGGGTGCGGGGTAGATGGATACAACGGGTGCCCACCTCTTTCCACAAAAATAGCCCACCGTGTTCAGACGGATATAGTCCGCCCCCTGTATCAGGTAATGTAGCAATACGCCGATAACGGCGATTAAAACCTGGGAGTTGTTGAAATTGAGATCCACCTGATCGGCGCTGAAGGTGGTCCGTAAATAACGGGTGCTGCCGTCCTGCGCGGTAAATGGCGTCAGCAGCGGCGATGTGCACGGGCGCGTCACGCTGGCGAGATCGGTCGCGGGGGGAACGCAATAAAAAAATTGTCATAAGCCTGCTGGCCTGCCAGATAGCCTTTCACCCACCGGCTGTCGGCAGACATACGGTTGCAGACGAAATCGAACATCAGCCGGGTGGTAAGATTGAGTTCGCCTATCTGCTGCCAACTGCCGACGATAAAATTGACCTGCTGATAATCGATGACGGAAAAGCCATCGTCGGAAGAGTAGGGATAGAACGGCAGCAGATGCACCAGGGAAAATGTGTTGCGCAGGCGATGGTTGAAAAAGGTGCTAAAGGTGTCAAGCGTGGGTTTTTCAGCCTCCATGAACTGGTTAACATATAGATAATAAGCACGATATCATCCTCACCCCAATGCGCTTTGCGCGCCTGATGCGGCGTGGATTTAACGAAGCTGATTTGGCTCTTGATGGTATCCAGTTGCCCCTGGCTTAAGGCGGTGGGGTAAATCTCTCTCAGCAAGCGGGTTATGGCTTCCATTATGTCACCTTGTTAATGTGACGAAGGTTCTGACACAGCATAAACATGGCAATGACGCCTAGTGTTACTGTAGCTACTGGTGACGAAATCGCCAAGGGGATTGCGCTGGCGTGTGGTGAGAAAAAAAGGGGAATTAGGATAAAAATCTTTTCAATTTAATGAATTAACAGCGATATTAAGAATGCGCCGGAAACCACCATTTTAACGTGACACCCGACGTTGGCGCAACGCTGCCAACGGCACCGGCGACAGGGTAAGCCGGCAGCAACTGCTGCGCTCGCATGAACGGCAGGCGCCGGCGGCAGTATTGTCGCCGGCAACCCGCTCCACCTGCCCCATCATCTCCAGCCGTTCCAGCATCGCCGCAGCCATCGCCTGGGGCAGCCGCAGCGCAGGGCCAGGGTGCGGGCATCCCCCCTGGCCCATCAGTTCCAGCGCGTCGCGCAACTGCATCAGACCGGACACCGCGCCTCCTTAGTGGCAGCTTTCGCTGCCGGCGGGCTGGCAACAGGGTGTCGTTTTCGGCGCGCTTAGCCCCGCCTGGAAACGATCCCGACAGCGGTAAAGACAAGCAATCAGCAGGTCGTTGACTACGATAACGGTGGCTATCGCCATCGTGCTGTACAGCGCGATGGTGCATGAAGGTGGCCGTCTGATAAAACAGCGTTGCCAGCGAATAGGCCACATTGACGCCCCATAGTGCGGATAGAGCAGCATCCAGCCGCGACTGCTTTCGCGGGTGATGGTGCCCAGGACCGAAATACAGGGCACATACAACAGGACAAAGATCAGATAGCTATAGGAGGCAATAACGCTGCCGAACTTACTGCTCATCATGCCCATAGCGCCACCGCTCATCTGGCCGTCGCCTTTGCTGGCTTGCGAGGACGCTGAAACTGAAGACATCCTGCAGACCTTGCCAGGTTTCCGTCATCGCGCCGGATAATTCATCCAGCAAATCGAACGCCTCCGGCTCGAACGGGGTACGGGTGATCTGTTCGGCGGTATATAACGTATTTAGCGTCCCCACCACCACCTCTTTCGCCATCGCACCGCTGATAAGACCGACCGTGGCCTGCCAGTTATCCTCATGGACGCCCATCGGTTTAAGCAGGGGGCAGGGTCTTGCTCACCCTCGCCAGCGCCGAATGCTTAACGCTATCCGCCGCTTCGCCGTGCAGGGTGAAGCTGTTCAAGGCGCCAATCAGCATGCTAACGAGGACAATGACTTTAACGGCCCGCAATACGAAGCGTTTCAGCCGCTGCCAGGTTTGCAACAGCAGGCTTTTGATATGCGGCACGTGATACACCGGCAGTTCCATGATGAAGGGAATCGCTTCGCCCCGCATCAGCGTGTATTTGAGCATCAGGCCGGTCAGGACCGCGACCACGATGCCCAGAGCAAGAACACCAGCGTAGCGCTATGTCGTCCGAAAAAGGTCGCGGCGTAAACGGCGAAAATCACCAGCCGTGCGCCGCAGGACATGAAGGGCGCCACATCATGATGGTCATCAGCCGCTCGCGCGGCGCGTTAAGCGTACGAGCGCCCATAACCGATGGTACATTGCAGCCGAAACCGACAATCAGCGGAACAAACGACTTGCCCGGCAGACCAAGGGATTGCATCAAGCGGTCGATGACGAACGCGGCGTGCGCCATATAGCTGGAATCTTCCAGGAACGACAGACACAAATACATAATGCCGATTTGCGAAATTAGCGGCAGTACGGTGTTGATCCCGCCGCCCACCCCCCTGGGCCAGCAGCAGCGTCAGCCATTGGGGCGCATGCAGCTGATAGGCCCAGCCACTGGGTGCCGTCGATGGACAGCGCGGCGGACCTGCCCTCGAACATCGGCTGCAGGTCGCCGCCGAGGTTGATGGCGAGGATGAACATCAAATACATCACCATAAAAAACAGCGGCACGCCAAGCCAGCAGTTAAGAAGCAGGGCGTCAAGTCGCGCGGTCAGGCGATTGACCGGCGTCAAATGGCCGTTACTCACGGCCTGACAGAGGGCGATGGTGGTGGCATAGCGGGCGTCAGCGATCATCAACGCCGCATTCTGCTGCATGTCCGCGCGCAGACTTTCCAGCCGCTGGGGCGAGGTCAACAGATCCCGGCTGTGAATATCCCCTTCCAGCATGTGCAGCGCCAGCCAACGTCGCTGTCGCGGCGTGTAGTTGGCCGGGAGTAAACGGCTGCAGCCGTTCTACCGCCTGGCCGACGGCGGGCGGATAGTCAACCGTAAGGGACGGCGCTGCCGGTAGCGGACCGTCAAGCTCCGCCTTCAACGCTTCAATGCCTTCGGCGCGGGTGGACACCAGGGAAATTACCGGGCAACCCAGCCGCCGCTCCAGCGCCGGAATATCGATGGTAATGCCCTGGCTGCGGGCGATATCCAGCATATTCAGCGCCACGATGCAGGGAATACCCAGCTCCAACAATTGCAGCGTCAGGTAGAGATTTCGCTCCAGATTGGCGGCGTCGACCACGTTGATAAGCACATCGGCCTGCCGTTCGAGGATATAGCGATAGGCAATTTGTTCGTCAAGCGAGCTTTGCTGCGAAAGCGTCGTCAGGGAATAGGTGCTCGGCAGATCAACGAGCGTTATGCGCTGCGCGGGGGTGGTAAAAAAGCTTTCTTTGCGTTCCACCGTGACGCCGGCCCAGTTACCGACCCGCTGGCGAGCGACGGTCAACTGGTTAAAAAGGGTCGTTTTGCCCGCGTTGGGATTACCGATCAAGGCCACAGTGCGTGTAGTGATCATTAATGAAACCTGTAAGCAGTAACAAATACAAACGGATTGCCCCGAGCGGGCGGCGCGAGCGGGGCGGATCGGGTCAATGGCCGGTACGGCTCAACAAGAGCAGTGACAAATCTTTTTTTCGCAGCACCAGCTGCACTCGTCCCACCTTGATCTGCACGGGATCGCCCAGCGGCGCGACACGCACTACCTGAAACGAGCTACCGGGCAACATGCCGAGCGACAGCATTTTCTGCCGGAAGGCGAGGAAGATCTCTTTGGCATAGGCGGTAATTTTATAATGGTGCTGCAGTTGCATAATGACCTTCTTGATGGCGACCGTAAGCGCGGTGGAAACGGCAATAACCTTGATACCCTTCACTACTGCATGTCGGGTCGGGCTGGCGCGATGTAAAATGATACAAATGGTAAAAGTAATAGTTATCAATAACAATAGTTTTAACACTTTATCACCCAAGTCAAATAAAACAAACCCTCAACTAAATTCTTTTTTTCAATGACAGATAAAAAATATTGCTAACAAGATTCTGTAACTTCATGTTTTTAAAGTGGTAATTGTCGATTTTAGGCATGAGTATATCTTTCGTGCGGGTGGGATGCTGTTATTTTATTTTGCAGTAACGCACGGCGAAGAAATGAAAATAACCCTGTGCCCCTAGGCCATAAATATTAAATAAGCGACGGAAAATGAGTTAATAAAAATATAATATTAATTATTAAAATTGAATGTAATTAGCCGGTGTAGGAAATTATATTTGAAGCAAAATAATTGCAGAAATAATTTATTTGCTTTTCTGCCATTCCCGCGGTAGGTGCCGTAAAGCCGCCTTGGCGCCATTCACCGCTAACAGCCGGGGAGCCTTCCCCGACCGCTAGGGGTCAGGCATCACCAGGCGGCGCCGTTGGGGTGACGACTCGCTCTCGTCTATAGAGCGGGCCTGCTTGCCGTATCCCACAGGTCCGTCGCCGCTCGCCGACGTATTAACGCCGGTTGCCCAGCGCGTCGCCCATGGCGCTATTACCGTACCGCGCGCGGCAGCAGGGCCGGATTGACGGCCGTCGCTGCGCGCGGGTGGGCGGGGACGCCGTCGTGCTGGTATCCCGCCGGCGCCTCCCCCGGTCGCTCATCGAGCCGCATGGAGAGCGCGATGCGCTTGCGCGCGATATCGACGTCCATGACCTTCACTTTGACAATATCGCCGGCTTTCACCACCTTGTGCGGATCGTCGATAAACCGATCAGACAATGAGGAGATGTGCACCAACCCGTCCTGATGCACGCCGATATCCACAAAGGCGCCGAAATTGGTCACGTTGGTCACGGTGCCTTCCAGCACCATGCCCTGCGCCAGGTCCTGCAGCCTTTCCACGCCGTTGGCAAACGTGGCGGTTTTGAACTCCGGCCGCGGGTCGCGCCCCGGTTTCTCCAGCTCTTTGATAATATCGGTCACGGTGGGTAACCCGACGCGCTCATCGGTGAAGCGGGACGGGCTCAGGCCACGCAGCGTCGCAGGGTCGCCCATCAGATCGCTGAGTGATTTCTCCGTGGCCTGTAAAATTCGCTGTACCATTGGATAACTCTCCGGATGAACGGTAGAGGCGTCTAGCGGATTGTCGCCGTGATTGATGCGCAGGAAGCCGGCGCATTGTTTAAACGCTTTGGGGCCCAGGCGGGGAACTTTCAGCAACTGTTGACGATCGCGGAAACGGCTATGCTTATCCCGCCAGCTGACGATGTTTTGCGCCATCATGCGCGTCAGGCCGGAGACGCGAATCCGCAGCGGCACTGAAGCGGTATTCAGATCAACGCCAACGGCGTTGACGCAGTCCTCGACTACCGTGTCCAGCTTTTTCGCCAGCAGGCTTGGCTGACATCGTGCTGATATTGACCCACGCCGATGGATTTCGGATCGATTTTAACCAGCTCAGCCAAGCGGATCCTGCAATCTGCGGGCGATGGAAACCACCCCGCGCAGCAAGACGTCCAAATCAGGAAACTCCAGCGCCGCCAGCTCCGAGGCGGAATACGTCGACGCGCCAGCCTCGCTGACGATGACTTTTTGCCCTTTCACGTCGGGATAACGCTTCTGGACTTCGGCATAGAATCGTTCGGTTTCCCGCGATGCGGTCCCGTTGCCGATGGCGACCAGTTCCACGTTATGTTTCAGACACAAAGCCGCGACGGCCGTCGCGGCTTTGTCGGCCTGGCTGGTGTGGGGATAAAGCGTCTGTGTCGCGACCAGCTTGCCGGTGGCATCCACCACCGCGACCTTGACGCCGGTGCGCAGCCCCGGATCCAGGCCCATGGTAGCGCGCCGCCCCGCCGGCGCCGCCATCAGTAAATCATGCATGTTGCGGGCGAAGACCTGGATCGCTTCTTCCTCGGTCCTTTCACGCATGCTGCCCATCAGTTCGGTTTCCAGATGCATGAGGATTTTGATGCGCCAGGTCCAGCTGATGACCGTTTTACGCCAGCTATCGGCCGGCGCCTGTTCGAAGCGCACTTGCAAATGATTGGCGATCATCTGCTCGCAGTAGCTGGCACGCGGCGGCTCGTCGACGTGCGGATCAACGTTCAGCGCCAGCTGCAACACCCCCTCGTTGCGTCCGCGCAACATGGCCAGCGCACGGTGTGAGGGGACCTGGGACAGCGGTTCGTGATGATCGAAGTAGTCGCGGAATTTGGCGCCTTCTTCCTCTTTACCGGGCACCACCCGCGCCACCAGATGGGCGTTTTTCCACAGATAAGCGCGGATTTTCGCCAGCAGCGCGGCATCCTCGGCAAAGCGCTCCATCAGGATATAACGCACGCCGTCAAGGGCCGCTTTGGCGTCGGCCACGCCGGCATCAGGGTTAACAAAACTGGCCGCCGCGGTATCGGGGTCCGTTGACGAGTCCTGCCAAAGCCGATCGGTCAGCGGCGCCAGCCCCGCCTCGATGGCTATCTGGCCGCGGGTGCGGCGTTTGGGTTTATAGGGCAGGTAGAGATCTTCTAGCTCGGTCTTGCTCAAGGTCGCCTGGATAGCCGACGCCAGCGCCTCGGTAAGCTTGCCCTGTTCGTCGATGGATTTCAGAATACTCTGGCGCCGTTCATCCAGTTCGCGCAAATAATCCAGGCGCGTTTCCAGCGTACGCAGCTGTGTGTCGTCCAGCCCGCCGGTAACTTCTTTACGATAGCGGGCGATAAAAGCCACGGTGTTGCCTTCGTCCAGGAGCCGCATCGCAGCGTCCACTTGCCCGACCCGGGCTTTCAGTTCACCGGCGATAAGATGGTTCAATGACTCTCTATTCATGCGTTAATGTTTATTTTGTCATAAGGATTGTTTGGGCCTGCACAGTTATACGGTTTGCGGCGGTAAAATATGCCGGCCGCCCGCGTCCGTTTAGGCCCACCCACCCGCTGCTATGGTATATTGCCGTTATTGGCGACAGAGTGCAACGACAGGTGACGATGAAGACCAACCTTTATTACCCGCCAGGGCTATCAGGAATTGCAGGATGAGCTGGGCCATTTGTGGAAACGCTACCGGCCGGAGATTACCGAGAAGGTTGCCTGGGCCGCCAGTCTGGGCGATCGCAGTGAAAATGCGGATTATCATTACGATAAGAAAATTCTGCGCGAGATTGACCGTCGGGTGCGTTATTTGCGCCGCGTGCTGAAGGAGGCGCGGGTGGTAGATTACTCCCCGCGGCAGGAGGGGCGAATATTTTTCGGCGCCTGGGTGGAAGTGGAGAACGCCGAGGGGGAAACGAAACGCTTTCGTATCGCCGGTCCCGATGAAATTTATAAACATGAGGACTATATCTCCATCGATTCACCCATGGCGCGCGCCCTGATCAAAAAGGCGGTGGATGATGAGGCGGAGGTGGTTACCCCTGATGGACGTCGCACCTGGTATATCACCGCCATCTCATATCAAAGTTGACGAGCGCGGGGCGGTGGAGGAAACGTCGTGGTCGTTAATTATTATTCGCGGCGGCGCGACAGATGTTATTATCGTGGCGATCACGTGCGGAAAGTGTTGATAACTACGCATCTTTATATGCTTTGTAACAATTTCGCTTAGAATGGTCACCTGGATTCGCTGTCAGTGATGCACCGGTTTTTGAACAATATCCTTTACAGGCGTTTCGCCTTTGGGAGAGAGATAATGCAAGAGGATTACAAAATCCTGGTTGTGGATGACGATACGCGCCTGCGGGCGCTCCTTGAGCGTTATTTGACCGAGCAGGGCTTTCACAGGTACGCAGCGTCGCCAACGCCGAACAGATGGACCGTTTGCTGACGCGTGAATCCTTCCATCTGATGGTGCTGGATCTGATGCTGCCGGGGAAGGACGGGCTGTCTATTTGCCGCCGGCTGCGCAACCAAAGCAACTTGATGCCGATCATTATAGTCACCGCCAAGGGGGAGGAAGTGGACCGTATCGTTGGCCTGGAAATCGGCGCCGATGACCATATTCCCAAGCTTTTCAACTCCCGTGGACTGCTGGCGCGTATCCGCGCGGTACTGCGCCGGCAGGCTAACGAGCTGCCGGGGGCGCCGTCGCAGGAAGAGGCTATCATCGCCTTTGGCAAGTTCAAGCTTAATCTCGGTACCCGTGAGATGTTCCGCGGAAATGAGCCGATGCCGCTGACCAGCGGTGACTTTGGGGGGCTTATAAAGCGTTGGTCAGCCACCCGCGGGAGCCGTTGTCCCGTGATAAACTGATGAATCTGGCGCGCGGTCGCGAATATAGCGCCATGTGGAACGCTCAATCGATGTGCAGATCTCGCGTCGGCGGCGCATGGTGGAAGAAGACCCCGCCCATCTGCGCTATATTCAGACCGTATGGGGTTTGGGCTATGTCCTTGTGCCGGACGGCAGTAAAGCATGATGTGATGGCGCATCTCTCCGCGCAGTTCCTTCGCCCGCCGCCTGTTGTTAATCGTTACCTTGCTGTTCGTCAGCCTGGTAACGACCTATCTGGTGGTCTTGAATTTCGCCATCTTACCGAGTCTGCAATAGTTCAATAAAGTGCTGGCTTATGAAGTCAGAATGTTGATGACCGATCGGCTGCAATTGGAAGACGGTACGTTATTGGAAGTGCCGCCGGCATTCCGGCGCGAAATTTACCGTGAATTGGGTGTCTCGCTGTACACTAATCCGGCTGCGGAAGAGAGCGGTTTGCCCTGGGCGCAACACTATGAATTCCTGAGCCAGCAAATGGCTCAGCAGTTCGGCGGCCCAACCGATGTAGGCGTCGAAGTCACCAAAAATTCCCCCGTTATCTGGCTGAAAACATGGTTATCGCCGGATATCTGGGTACGCATTCCGTTGACCAAAATCCATCAGGGCGACTTCTCGCCGTTATTCCGGTACACCCTGGCGATTATATTGCTGGCTATCGGCGGCGCCTGGCTGTTTATCCGTATTTAAAACCGGCCGCTGCTGGATTTGGAACATGCCGCGCTGCAGGTGGGTAAGGGCATCATTCCACCGCCGCTGCGGGAGTATGGCGCCTCGGAGGTGCGCTCGGTGACGCAGGCGTTCAACCAGATGGCGGCCGGCGTCAGCCATGATTTGCGCACGCCGCTGACCCGTATCCGCCTGGGGACGGAAATGATGAGCGCGGAAGACGGCTATCTTGCCGAGTCGATCAATAGAGATATCGAAGAGTGCAACGCTATCATCGAGCAGTTCATTGATTATCTGCGCACCGGCCAGGAAATGCAGACCGAAATGGCGGATCTCAACAGCATCCTGACCGAGGTGGTGGCGGCGGAGAGCGGCTATGAGCGCGTGATCGAAACCGATATTTGCGGCGAGGAGCTTATTGTTAACGTCAATCCGCTGTCCATTAAACGCGCGGTGCTGAATATGGTGGTGAATGCCGCGCGCTACGGCAACGGCTGGATAAAGGTAAATAGCGGGCGCGAAACCAATCAAGTTTGCTTTGAGGTCGAGGATGATGGTCCGGGCATCTAGCCGAATCAATTACAGAATTTATTTCAACCGTTTGTGCGCGGCGATAGCGCGCGCAGTACCAGCGTTTCCGGCCTCGGTCTGGCCATTGTCCAGCGCATCATTGATGCGCGTGCCGGTAAGCCGAAAATCGGCCGCTGCGCGCGGCAGGGCTTGCGTATTCGCGTCTATTTGCCGCTTCCGGTCGGGTCCGGTGGGTCGCGGCGCGGGGGCAGAGCCGCGCCTGGCGCTGCGGACCCGCGCTCATCAGCCCCACCCCCGCCGGCGTGTCGGTGAACTTACTGAAATTATCGATGAAGCGCTGGGCCAGGTCGTCCGTCTTGGCCCGCCATTCGTGGACGCTGGCGTAAGTGGTACGCGGATCAAGTATCGCACCGTCCACGCCCGGCAGCGCGGTCGGGATCGATAGATTGAAAACCGGTAGGGTAGCGGTTGGCGCATCGTCGATATCACCGCGCGGTATGGCGTTGATAATCGCGCGGGTATCCTTGAGGGAAATCCGTTTGCCGCTGGCGTTCCAGCCGATATTGACCAAATCGGCCCGGGCGCCGGCGGTGTGCATGCGTTTGGCCAGGACATCCGCATAGGCGGTGGGGTGCAGCGACAAAAACGCCGCGCCAAAGCAGGCAGGGAAAATGGGCACCGGCGCCACCACACCCCGCTCGGTTCCCGCCAGTTTGGCGGTAAAGCCGGACAGAAAATGATACTGGGCCTGTTCCATCGACAGGCTGGCGCCCGGCGGCAGTACGCTGAAGGCATCCGCCGTCAGGAAGATGACGCGCGTAGCGTGTCCGGCGCGCGACACCGGTCTAACAATATTATCGATATGGTCGATGGGATAGGACACGTGGGCGTTTTCGGTTTTGCTGCCATCATCGTAATCCACGCTACCGTCCACCCGCACCACCACATTTTCCAACAGCGCGTTACGGCGAATCGCCTGATAGATCTCCGGCTTCGCCTCGGGCGAAAGGCGGATGGTTTTGGCGTAACAGCCCCTTCAAAATTGAAGACGCCGTCGTCGTCCCAGCCGTGTTCATCATCGCCTATCAGACGGCGGCGCGAGTCTGTCGATAGCGTGGTTTTGCCGGTGCCGGACAGAACGAAGAACAGCGCCACGTCGTCATTGATGCCGACGTTGGCTGAGCAATGCATGGAAGCGATTCCTTTAAGCGGCAGAAGGTAATTCATCACCGAGAACAACCCCTTTTTCATTTCGCCGCCGTACCAGGTCCCCCCGATAAGCTGAATCCCTTCCGTCAGGTTGAAAGCGACAAAGTTTTCCGAATGCAGACCCTGTTCACGCCAATCGGGATTGGTGCATTTGGGGCCGTTAAGCACCACGAAATCCGGTTCAAAGTCGCGCAGTTCTTCGTCGCTTGGCTGGATGAACATGTTTTTAACGAAATGCGCCTGCCAGGCGACTTCGGTCACAAAACGCACCCGCAGCCTGCTATCCTCATGGGCGCCTTTACCCTGATCGGACCACCACAGGGTGTCGCGGGTTTTATCGTCACGTACCACATACTTATCGAAGGGTGACCGGCCGGTGAAAGTTCCGGTGTCGACCGCCACAGCGCCCGATTGGGTTAGCGTACCGCGTTCAAACCCGCTGAGGGCGAGGTCGGTTTCTTCTGCAAACAGCTGATCGTAGCCCGGGTTGTACACCAGTTCGCGGTAGCCCATTATTCCATAACTGAGCCATTGCTGCGGGGTAATACTCTCACTTACCATGTCACTGCTCCTTAGTTCAATAAGTACCGTTAGCAATTGTAGGGATTAGCGGTGGGCACGCGGAGAGATAAATCAAGGATTAACCTGAGCGGGCAGGCTTTACATTATTTTGCGGACGGGCGCACGGAAAATAAGTTATTACCGTAACATACGCCGCCGGAGAGGCAATCCTCCGGCGGGGCAATAGGGTAAATCCTAAGCCTGCGGCAAATGTCCCTGCGCCGCCTGCTGTTGCAGGTCAGCAATGGCGTCGGCATCGAAACGATAATGGCTACCGCAAAAATCGCAATGCATATCTATTTCGACGTTCTGCTCAAACATGTCGTGCAACTCCTGCTCGTCCAAGGTCATCAGCGCATCGGCGCAGCGCTGGCGTGAGCAGGCACAAAGGAATTGCACCGACTGCGCCGGGTAAACGATTACGTTGTCTTGATGATAAAGGCGATACAAAACGTCGTTGGCCGGCAATGCAAACAGTTCGTCGCCCTTCACCGTTGCGGTGAGCTGCGCCAGATGATCGAAATCGTCGGCGCGGGTATCCTGGCCGGGCAATACTTGCAGCAGCAGACCGGCGGCGGCCACCTCTCCCTGATACTCGCCGGTGCGGATAAACAGCCGCGTCGGCAACTGCTCCGATTGCAGGAAGTAGTTTTCCAGGCAGTCCGCCAAACGGGGCCCTTCCAGACCGACTACCCCCTGATACCGCTCGCCTTCGGCAGGGGTCAGGGTAATCACCAAATACCCGTTGCCCAGCATTTGCGCCAGAGTGGTGGCGTTGGCGATGTCGCCGTTGATGCGCGCCAGCCCGCGCATGTTCTGCCGATCGTCACCGTTAATGACCGCCCGCCGCAGCGGGCCATCTCCTTGTAACTGGACGGTAATTTCGCCGGTGAATTTTAACGTGGCGGTTAGCAAACTGGTAGCGACCAGGAGTTCCCCCAGCAGCGTTTTCACCGCCGGCGGATAGTTGTGCTGGCCCAGCACTTGGCGGTAAGTTTCCTGTAAGGACACCAGTTCACCCCTGACGGCATAGTCTTCAAAGAGGTAACGCTGCAGTTGGTCTTGATGGGTCATCATGGTCTCTCATGCCTGCGGCGCCGGGAGGGATTATTCCGCCTCGCCCGATTCGCCATATTTAAATTTAATCAGATTGCGGCGTTCTTTTTTGTCCGGGCGCCGGTCCGGATGGGACATGGTCAGGGCGTTACTTTTTCGCGCCTCGGCCATTTTCTCCCGTTTAACGATACTGGCGTCGGTCTCCTGATACAGTAGCTGCGCATCGCTGGCAGGATGAGGTTGATCGCTTAAAGCACGCACGCGCACCTGACGCTCGTCGTTGCCTTGACGCAGCGTGATTTCCGCGCCGCGCTCCATGGTTTTACCGGGTTTGCTGCGCTGTCCATTGTAATGGACCTTGCCGCCCTCAATCATCGCGCGGGCCAGGGCGCGGGTTTTATAAAAACGCGTCGCCCACAGCCACTTGTCCAGCCGTACGGCCGGAGTATCGCCGTTAGCGTCTTTGGGTTTCATTTCGCCTTCTGAGTGTCAGCACATTATTCTAGCCAGCGCAGGCAGCAGCGTCCGATAATCATTGAGTGACGGATGTCGCCGAAAGGGTTGCGGCGCCACGCCGGAATTAGGATTACTGACGCCGAGACAATAGCGGATACCAAAGCGGCTGGCCGCATCGAGAATCGGCTCGCTGTCATCAATGAACAGCGTTCGCACCGGATCAAAACCGGTATGAGTCCGAACGCGCTGCCACAAATGCTGATCTTCCTTGGGATAACCAAATGTATGGGTAGAAAGTAATAAATCAAGGTGCTGACCCAGACCGGTGTGGCGCATTTTCACCGTCAGACCGTCAGACCGTCAGACCGTCAGGCCGTCGGGGTGGGCGTTGGTCAGCAGGATCGAGCGGCGGCCGTGCTGACGCAATGCGCTCAGTAGCGGCCGCGTATCGTCGCGCAACCGTACGGTATGACCAAGTTCAGCGGTCATGGCGGCGATATCCAGCGTCAGCCGCCGGCTCCAGTAATCGAAACAGTACCAGTTCAAGGTATGGCGCACGCTGTGGTATTCGTGGTCTATCAGGGCGCTGGCCTCAGCCCGGGTGATACCGCGCCGTTGGCTAAGGGCCGCCGGTACGCGCGCCAGCCAGAAGTCACGATCGAAGGCCAAATCCAGCAGTGTGCCGTCCATATCAAGAATGATGGTATCAATATGATGGCGCCAGTCGATGACTGCGGACATGCGGACTCCAGAGCGTAAGCAGGGCAAGGGGGAGGGTCTGCGGCATGGCGCCAAACGGCCCGGTCAACATTCAGAGTAGCATACTTGCCGCCCGTCCGGGGATGAGATTGATGGCTATCAGTCGCGCCAAACGCGGTTGCCGTTCGCGGCTATCGCCTCGTGGCTGAAGCAACAGTCATAATAGCGCTGGATGTCCCGCGCGTGCCGTCGGCCGTTGTGCAGGCGCCGCACCAGCAGGATAGCGTTGAACGCGGCGCGCGTCAGCAACAGTATCAGTAGCAAGGTTGCGCCCACGTTGCGCCACAGTGATACCCTTCCGGCTCCTTGAGCAGCGCAATCTGGCGGGTGCCGTTAGCGTCGACGGTAATATTGGTGATGATGCCCTCGGCGTTAAACGGTGTATGCAACAGTTGCGTAGACAGCCCCTGCAGCTCGTGCCATTGCGCCAGGCCAGTATAATCGTTGAAATTTACGGCGGGGGGGGTCTCGACTAGCTGTTTGTCTTCATCGCTGCGGATCAGAAATCCGTCCGGTGGCGGGCTGTTGAGCGCGTTGGTGGCGTTGCGTGTCTCGCTGGCAAAGTAGTACGAGGTGGCGGCGTTGACCAAGGCTTCCAGCGTATCGGCGCTTACCGGCCGCAGCAGCACATTTATTCCTTTCAGCGATCCGGCGCGATCGACGGTATCGGACTCCGGCATCGGCAGCGGTACCGCGTTGTTCCAGTAAATAGCGGAACAGTCAAACGGAAAAAACGGGGTTCTGCCGCCATCGCTTTGTACATAATACCCCGGTACCGCGGGCCGACAGCGTATCGCCAATGCGCAGCGTCGCCTGGTTCAAAGCGGCGACGCTGTCGACGTGCAGTGTTTGCGCGCCCTGCAGCCAGGCAACGCTCAATTTCAGCGGCAGCGAGAGCGGCCATAGGCCAGCAGCAACGACAAGGCCAGTAGCAAACTGCATAGCATCATCAGATTTCCGCCCCAGCGCTGCAGGGGGAAATAAGTGACTTCGTCATGAAGCGACAGAAAGCAGCCCTGGCGCACTACCTGGCTGATGACGTATATATCGATGTCGGTTTTCGGTTTTCTTGTTCAGATCGCGGGCGATATACGGCGGCCAATGTGCCGGGTATTTCAAATCGAGGCTGCCGAGGGAAATATTGCTGATACTGCCCTGACCAGATTCGCCGAACAGCCCCCAGCGCTGGGGGATCCCACGCAGGCAGTGAATATCCTGCCGATTGCGCTGCGTCGGCTGGCGGAATCGCAGCCAGGCGGCCAGTGCGGCCGGTAACGCGGCC
Organism: Sodalis sp. (in: enterobacteria); assembly: GCF_051710625.1. Classification (GTDB taxonomy): domain Bacteria; phylum Pseudomonadota; class Gammaproteobacteria; order Enterobacterales; family Enterobacteriaceae; genus JBPESN01. The sequence continues at coordinate 51,735 of NZ_JBPESN010000008.1, forward strand.
AATGCCGCAAACCAGGGCTGCGCCATGATAGGCGCTAGCAGACTCAGAAGTATCAATAGCAGCGCCGCGCTGCACGGTACCGCTTCGCGTCGTCCGGATGGCCGGCTGATAGCGCGCTCCGGCGGCGTTCCCTTGCGCACCTCAACCTGTTCGTTGCCCTGCTTGCGCATCGATGAATTCGGTACCGCCGCATGTGCCGGCGCAGGGGTCACACTGCAGACGGCGCGTCATTCAGCAATGAGCGGCCATTGAGCGAAATCACCAGCGGCATGCTGTCGGTGCGGATCAACTCGACATGGTTTTCTTTCGCAATCTATTATTCCCATTGCGCCGGCAAATGAATTTCAATGCTGTCGAGATAATAACGCCATTTATGTGGCGCATCAATCGCCAGACCATAGCGGGTGATGGCGTGGGTGCCGGCATAGACGTTGTCGCTGCGGGGCGTCAAAGACACACTCGCCGCCGCGGGCACCGTGCGCGTAAGCGGTTGACTATGATGGAAGTAATGTTCAATGGCTGCGCGCTCTTCCGCGGTCAACTTTCGGGGAAAGGGTTTAATAAACGACAGACGTTTGACGGATACAGGGCGGGCACGCTGGCGATAGAAGCGCCAGCCGATAACGGAAACAATCGTACAGGCAAGCATGCCAGCCAATACATAGACGATTGCGCTCATGCTGACCCCACCCACAACTTCATCAATACACCAAAATTTACCGTCGCTGCAAAGATTCTCGTCGCCGCCGCTGTTTGACATGGGCCTGCGGCGTGCGCAGGCGGTCATCGGCGAAAAACAGGCATAATAACCGATATTGAGGCGAGAGTAACAAGCCCGCTGCCGAGGATATATCAGCATTTTCCTATTTTATTCGCTGCTGGCCGTATTTACCTATTGCCGACTTGACGTGGCTAGAAGTCATGCTGTGCAGACAGGTTGCGGCCTGATCCATTCTTAACGCACAATGTTGACCAGGCCGATGGGCGGGCATCTCCTGGCCATCCAGTGCGCAATCTTGGGAACGATATGGATAAGAATCTGCAAAAACCCAAAATACATCGTGTGGCGACCGTTGCCCAGTCCCGCCTGTTCACGGTTGAGTCCGTCGATCTGGAGTTCAGCAACGGCGCACGGCGGGTTTATGAGCGGATGAAGCCTTCTCATCGCGAGGCGGTGATGATCGTACCGGTGCTGGACGACCATCTGCTGCTGATCCGTGAATACGGCGCCGGCATCGAGGATTATGAATTGGGGTTTCCAAAAGGACTTATCGACCCCGGCGAAGGGGTGATGGAAGCGGCGAACCGCGAGCTGATGGAGGAGGCGGGCTTTGGCGGGCGCAACTTTACGTTTTTGCGCCGTTTGAGTATGGCGCCGTCCTATTTCTCCAGCACAATGCACATTGTGGTGGTGCAGGATCTCTATCCCCAGCGGTTGCAGGGCGATGAGCCGGAACCGTTGCCGCTGGTGCGCTGGCCGTTAAGCCGTATGCTGGCGCTGCTGGACGAGCCCGATTTTTGCGAGGCGCGTAACGTGAGCGCACTGTTTCTCGCTCATGCCTGGCTTAATGGCACACCGAGAGAGGCGTGAGTCCGGGCCGAGTCCAAAGACATCCGGCCCAGCGAACGGTCAGAACAGTTCCTGCTGCTGGCCATTGTCCATCAGCGTTGTGCCGACTTCATGTACTACCCGGTCTTTCGGCTGGGTACCGTCGATAAAATATTCCGGCCGGCTGTTGCCGCCGCCGTCGGATAACTTGCCGCTGCTCTTATCGATAATGAGGGTAACGACGCCCGGCGGCGGATCCAGTTTCTTTTCGGGGATACCTTCCAGCGCTATCTTCATATAATCATCCCAGATAGGCTGGGCGCTTTTAGCGCCGCCCTCGGCACCGGAAATCTGATCGCTGATGGCGCCGGAAGCCGTGCTTCTGCCCAAATTGCGGCGGTGATCGTTAAATTCTATCCATACCGTGGTGACCGTGCCGCGGCCTGTGCCGGTGAAACCAGTTCCAGTCGCGGCATGGGGTACCCGTGCCGTTAGCGTCAGCCTGGCGGGAGACGGCTACATTGTTCCATATGTCGTCCGACAGCACCGCCGATTTCGGTGTATCGCCATAGATGACCGGCAAATCGCAGCTGCTGCACACCACTTTGGGTTTGGCGGTAAACAGCACCTGATCGTTCTCATCGGTGATTTTAGTGATGAGGTAGGGGGTCGACCAGATAACCGCCATTGGCCAGCTCCGCATAGCCCCGCACCAGCTGCAGCGGGGTTGAAGGACGCGGATCCCAGCGCCAGGGATTCGGTGTGGACGGTGTTCTGCGCCGGGAAGCTGAAGCGTTGCAGATATTCCGCGGCATAATCCACGCCCATAGCGCGCATGGCGCGAACCATTACCACGTTTTTCGCCTGCCCCAAACCCTGGTGCAGGCAAATCGAGCCAGCATAGGTCGTCGGCGAGTTGCGCGGCCGCCAGTCGGAGCCGGCGCCGGCATCCCAGCGAAAAATAGGCGCATCATTGAGAATGGTCGCCAGCGTCAACCCTTTATCCAGCGCGGTGGTATACAGAAATGGCTTGATATTGGAACTCATCTGACGCAGCGCCTGGGTGATACGGTTGAATTTGCTCTGATTGAAGTCGAAACCGCCGACCAGGGCTTTCACCGCGCCATCCTGCGGATCCAGCGACACCAGCGCAGAATTGACGTCCGGGACCTGCGAGATCGACCAACCTTCGTCCGTTTGCCGCACCCAGACTTGTTGCCCCGCTTGCACCACATCGGTGACTTTTTTCGGCATCGGCCCCTGCTGTGTGTCGCTTCTGAGCGGCCGAGCCCAGCGCATGCCCGCCAGCGATAGTGCCACGTTACTGCCGTCGGCCATCATCGCCACCACGCCATCGACGCCAGTTTCGGTAATGACCGCCGTGTGCAATGGACCGTAAACCGGCAGGGTTTTCAATCTGTCGCGGATATGCTGTGCGTCCCAGGGCGACTCTTTTACTTTCCACAATACGCTGCTCGGATCGCGGTAACCGTGGCGCATATCGTAAGCCAGCACGTTGTTGCGCACTACGTTCTGCGCCGCCTGCTGCAGCGGTTTGGTGATAGTAGTATACACCTTGAAACCGTCGGTATAGGCATTTTCTCCGTAGCGCTTGAGCGTATCCCCCGTCGCACCATCTCCGACACATAGGGCGCGGAAAAGTCGATTTCTGGTGCGTGGAACGGGCCACCAGCGCCGCGTCGCGCGCCTGCTCATATTCGGCCTGGGTATGTAGTTTTTATCGCGCATACGCGCCAGCACGGTGTTGCGCCGCGCCAGCGTCCGTTCAGGAGAATAGAGCGGGTTGAAGGTGGAAGGGGCTTTCGGCAAACCGGCAATCATGGCCATTTCGCTCAGCGTGAGCTGACTGACGTCCTTGCCGAAATAGACCTGCGCCGCCGCGCCAACGCCATAGGCGCGGTAACCCAGGTAGATCTTGTTCAGATATAGTTCCAGGATTTTATCTTTAGTCAGCAATTGCTCAATCCGTACCGCCAGAAACGCCTCTTTGATTTTATGAATAAGCATCCGTTCCGGGCTGAGGAAAAAATTGCGGGCCAGCTGCTGGGTGATGGTGCTCGCGCCCTGCGAGGCGTGGCCGGAAAGCAGAACGATGGAGGGTGCGCGCAAAATCCCCACCGGGTCCACGCCGTGATGCTCGTAAAAGCGGCTGTCTTCGGTGGCGACAAACGCATGCACTAATTCAGGCGGCATCTGATCGAACCGGAGCGGGATGCGGCGTTTCTCACCGTACTGCGCGATAAGCTTGCCGTCCGCCGAGAAGATCTGCATCGGCGTCTGCAAGCGGATGTCTTTCAGCGTCGCCACATCGGGCAATTGGAGCGCAATATAGCGGTACATGCCATATATCGATGCGGCTCCCAACAAAATGCAACACACTGCAAAGATAAATAAATATTTTACGAATTTTACCTGAGAATTCTCATTTTTTGTCATTTGGGCAGTTTGTAAACAACCGCGCGCTAGTATAAAGGTTAGCCTTGCTATTGGATACGCAATTTAAGTCCCGGGCCTCAGGGAAGGAGGAACCATGGCGTTTGATCGTTGGCGGATCGGTATGGATATGGAGCCGGACGTCCTGCGCGCGCTGGCTTTGTCGCGTGATCGAGCAGAATGGCGCTGTCGCGGCTGGTGGCAATTTCCTTTATCCATGGCGCGGGATGCTCAGGGCGATCCTTGCCCTGTAGCGCCCATCGTCGACGCGCTGCGCCGCCTGGCGCCGCCGCTGGACTTTGTCTTTGGCGCCGAATCGGCGGCGGCCTGCCATTTTACCCGTACCGAACCCGGCCCGGTTCCCGAGGGCGGCGAGCTCTGGTCGCCGTTCGACATCTTGCGCGCAGCTTCAGAGCGTCCAGAGCGTCCATTCGCGCCGCGCGAGCGTCGCTGGCCACGCGGCGGGCGGACAGACGGCGAGACGGCGCCGCTTCCAGGCTGGCCGGCGGCCTGGGTGATTGCCGCCGGGCTGGCGCTGGCGCCGAAAGAGCGGCTGTGGCGCAGGTGAATCTATGGCCCTGGCGGCAAACACGCTGGCGACGTCGTGTCCGCTGCGCCTGTTGCTGCTGCCGCCGCTGTGGCTCACGCATATCAAGCAGCGCAACGGCCGGATCTATATCAGCGGCTGCAGCGAGGGGTATTCGCCAGTGGTTGTCCTGCGGCGCTGGCCTCCCTGCGTGGGCTGAATCTGGTGGTGACGCCTGGTGTTGAAGGCGAGATTACGCTGCGGCTGCACGAGATGCCCTGGCGCCAGGTGCTGGAACTGGTTCTGACGGCAGGCAATTTGCAGCAAACGCGTCAGGGACGCACGCTGGTGGTATCGTTGCAGGAAGCACCGGATGATACGCGCCCGGAAAGGGCTGCGACGCCGGTGAGGCGGGAGGAGGGCGTGCCGCTAGTTAACCGGTTGATTACCCTGCAATACGCCGCCGCGGCCGAGGTGGTGCGCAGCATTGACGCCCAGCGCGGTTCGCTGCTGTCACCCCGGGGAAGCGTTCGGCTGGATAAGAGCACCAATTCGCTGGTGCTGCGCGATACCGCCTCCGCGCTGGCCGCCGTGGGGGATTGGATCGCCGTCTGGGATGTTCCACTGGAGCAGGTGCTTATTACCGCCCACATTGTCACCATCAGCTGGGAAAATTTGCGCGAAGTCGGGGTCAACTGACGTTATCCGGCGGAGAGCGCGCAAGCGGATGCGTATGCGATGGTAAAAATGCCCGTCGACGGACATCTGGCCCGCATCGGACTCCCGTTGGCGCGCCTGAATGGTCGTATGCTGGAGCTGGAGCTGACCGCGCTTGAGCAGGAAAATAAGGTGGATATCCTGGCGAGCCCGCGGCTGTATACTGCCCATCAGCAAACCGCCAGCATCAAACAAGGGGCGCAAATTCCGTATCCGATGACCAGCGGCCACGGCAAACACCCTTCTATCCAGTTCAAGGAGGCGGTGCTGTGCATGGAGGTGACGCCGCGTATTCTGCGCAACGGGCGCATTACCCTGGGTTTGCGGCTGAGCCAGAACGTGCCAAGCAGTATCATCAAGCAAGGAGACAGCCAGGGTGTTACCATCGGTACAGAGAAAATCAAAACTCAGGTAACGATTGCCGACGACGACACCATCGTGCTCGGCGGCATATTTCAGCATCAAAAGCAACGCAGCCACGATCGGGTACCGCTATTGCCCGATATCCCCCTGCTCGGGGCATTATTTAAGCGCCAGCGAGCTAATTATAAACAACATGAATTAGTTATTTTTATTACGCCCACCCGCATATCAGGATAAGCTACCGCCCCTGCATCGAACAAAAGCGGGCACGCGGCAACAAAATTTATGCGTTTTTTTCGTTATCAATTTGACGCTGTCGGCGATTTCGCCTACAAGGGTAACCCATTGAGCAACGCTGATTTTGCGTCAAATGTCATACCGGTGGTGACACCGGGGATCCCGCTTGCGGTGTAAGCATCGATTTAATCGGTTGCCAAACTACCCGGAGTGTTGAGATAATTTTTGCCTGATTCTCGCACTAACGCTCATGAGGTTTCAGTTTAGGTCCCGCCGCTAATTTGATTGGCGGGGCGGGTTGTCACTAACGAATAATTTTAGCAAAACCGAAAAACATGGCAGAGAAACGCAATATCTTTCTGGTTGGGCCTATGGGTGCCGGAAAAAGTACTATTGGTCGTCAGTTGGCTCAACAACTTAATATGGAGTTTTTCGATTCTGATCAAGAGATTGAGCGACGCACCGGGGCTGATGTAGGCTGGGTATTTGACGTGGAAGGCGAAGACGGCTTCCGCGATCGAGAAGAAAAAGTCATCAACGAACTGACCGAAAAGCAGGGGATTGTGCTGGCTACCGGCGGTGGCTCCGTGAAATCGCGCGAAACACGCAACCGCCTCTCCGCCCGCGGTGTGGTTGTCTATCTCGAAACCACCATTGAAAAACAGCTGGCCCGTACGCAGCGTGATAAGAAACGCCCGCTGGTGCAAGTCGAAGCTCCACCGCGTGAGGTCCTTGAAGCGCTGGCTCGCGAGCGCAACCCGCTGTATGAAGAAATAGCGGACGTGACTATCCGTACTGATGAACAAAGCGCCAAGGTTGTTGCTAACCAAATTATCAATATGCTGGAAAGCAGCTAATCTGAATTAACGAGATGCCGAAAAGGTCATTGAGCGTCCCATGGAGAGGATTACCGTTACATTAGGGGAGCGCAGCTACCCGATTACCATTGCCGCCGGATTATTCAATGATCCGGCGTCTTTCTGGCCGTTAACGCGCGGCGATAGCGCCATGCTGGTGACGAACGACCGCCTCGCTCCTCTGTATCTGGAACCTCTGTGCGAGAGGTTGACCCAGGCCGGCGTCAAGGTCGATCGGGTCGTATTGCCAGACGGTGAACAGAATAAATCGTTGACCGTGCTGGATCAGGTCTTCACCGCGCTTCTGGCTAAGCCCCATGGTCGCGATACTACCCTTATCGCGCTCGGTGGCGGCGTCATCGGCGATCTGGCCGGCTTTGCCGCCGCTAGTTATCAACGCGGTGTGCGTTTTATCCAGGTACCTACTACGCTACTCTCACAGGTTGACTCCTCGGTTGGCGGCAAAACCGCCGCCAATCATCCTCTCGGCAAGAACATGATCGGCGCCTTCTATCAACCTGCGTCGGTGGTTATAGATTTAGACTGTCTTAACACGCTGCCGTGGCGGGAACTCTCCTCGGGGCTGGCGGAAGTTATCAAGTACGGTATTATTCTTGATGCGGCTTTTTTTGCCTGGCTTGAAGATAATCTCGAAGCGCTGTTGGCGCTGGAGCCGCAGGCGCTGGCCTATTGCATCCGTCGCTGCTGCGAGCTGAAAGCCGACGTAGTGGCTGCCGATGAACGCGAGCAGGGCCAGCGTACGCTGCTGAATCTCGGCCACACCTACGGCCATGCCATCGAAACCCACATGGGTTATGGCAACTGGCTGCATGGCGAAGCTGTGGCCGCCGGCATGATGATGGCGGTGCGCGCCGCGCGTCGGCTCGGTCAATTCAGCGATGCCGATGCTGAACGGGTGAGTGCGCTGCTGCAGCGCACCGGCCTGCCGGTGAGCGGTCCGGCAGAAATGGCGCCGGAAGATTACCTGCCGCATATGATGCGTGATAAAAAAGGCATCGCCGGCCGGCTGCGTCTGGTGCTGCCGGTGACGCTGGGCAATGCGGAAGTGCGTACCAGCGTAGCTGATGATATGGTGGTGGCGTCTATTAAGGATTGCCAGGCCTGAGCCGGGCCGGGCTGCGCGCCAGGGCGCGTCGGTGAGGCCCGGTTTCATGTGATAAGCCCTTCCCGCGCTCCGGCGCTGGAAAAATCCCTCTCAGTCGGAAAGTTTTATATGGATGAGTTCAAGTCGGAAGACGAACTGAGACCCGATAGCAGCGACCGCCGTCCCCCTCGCCAGCGGAAAGGACCTATCGTGCCGAAAGTGCCTGTATCCAGACAGCATTTGATGATAGGTATCGGTATTTTGGTGCTCCTGTTGCTGGTGATTAGTATTGGTTCAGCGCTGAAATCTCCATCCCGAACCGATTCAGGCCGCCAGGGCGCGGACAATAATGGCCCGCGTAATATCGATCTCTCCGGCTCGACTTCCGACTCCGACGCGGGTCCGTCTTCGCCTGGCGCTGCCGCGCCGGCAGCAAACAATGCACAGAACGGCGCCCCCTCCCCGCAAGAGCTGAGTGCGCCGCAGATGCCTTCTACGCCGCCGACTCAAGCCGCGCCGCTGACTACGCCGCGCGGCCAGCAACGCGTGGAATTACCGGGCAACATGGCCGATGCCTTGTCGCAGCAGGGGAGCCAGGTCAACGGCGTGGCCGCCCAAATGAATGGCCAAGGGCCGGTTTCCACCCTGCCCACCGCGGCGGCCACCTTGACGCCGGGCAGCCGCAGCGGCGCGCAGCACAAAGCGCCGGCGAAGGCTCCCGCCGCGGCCCGCCGGGAGCCGAAACAAACGCCGATGGTGCCAAGTGCCGGCCGCCAGACCGCCGGCGCGCCAAAAGCGGCCGCGAGCTCTCGCGTCCCCGCGCCGGCCTCGTCCAGTGGCGGCGCCGCGGGTTCGATTCAGTCTGCGCCCGCCGGTTATTACACGTTACAGTTGAGTAGCGCTTCGCAGCCGGCGACGCTCAACGCCTATGCGCGCCAACAGCAGCTGAGCCATTACTGGGTTTATCAGACCCGCCGCGACGGCAAGCCCTGGTACGTGTTGGTAAACGGGGTTTATCCTTCGCTATCGCAGGCCAAAAACGCGGTGGCGCAATTGCCCGCCGATGTACAGGCCAAAAAGCCCTGGGCGCGGCAAATTAATCAGGTTAAAAAGGACCAAAATAATTAAGCATGCCTGAAGATAGCGCTGTAGCGCTATGGTAAACAGGGTACAATCCGCGGCTCTGAAGAGTGTGAGTAAGTAGCGAAGGCATGAAGAAGAACCGCGCGTTTTTGAAATGGGCCGGCGGCAAGTATCCGCTGATTGAGGATATTCGCCGTCACCTGCCGCAGGGTGATTGTTTAATAGAGCCTTTTGTCGGCGCCGGTTCGGTGTTTCTCAATACCGATTACGACCGATACATCCTCGCCGATATCAACAGTGATCTCATCAATCTGTTCAATATCGTTAAAGAGCGCCCGAATGATTTTATCCGCGATGCCCGGGCTTTATTTGCCGCTGACGCCAACATCTCTGAGGTGTACTACCTGCTGCGCAGCGAGTTTAATCTCTGCACGGACGCCCATCGGTGCGCGGTGTTGTTTCTGTATCTCAACCGGCATTGCTACAACGGTCTGTGCCGATATAACCTGAGCGGTGAGTTCAATGTTCCTTTTGGCCGCTATAAAAAGCCGTACTTTCCAGAGTTGGAACTGCACCGGTTCGCCGAGAAGGCCAGTCGGGCGATGTTTGTTTGCGAGCACTACAAACAAACGCTATCCCGCGCCGTACCGGGTTCGGTGGTATATTGTGATCCACCCTATGTGCCGCTCTCGACCACCGCAAACTTTACGGCATACCATACCAACAGTTTTAGTCTGACCGAGCAGCAGAACCTGGCGCGCCTCGCCGGCCAGCTGGCTCGTGAAAGCCGGATACCGGTGCTGATTTCCAATCACGATACCGCGCTGACCCGGCAATGGTATGGCGATGCGGTGCTGCATTATGTCACGGCACGCCGCACCATCAGCAGCAATATCTTCGGGCGCAGCAGCGTGAATGAGCTGCTGGCGTTATATCTCTGAGCGGGGCCGCCCCGCCGCCGACTGACCATAACTGACGGGAGACATGGATGAAAAACTTTTTAATTGCCCCTTCCATCCTTTCCGCGGATTTTGCCCGCTTGGGTGAAGATACCGCCCGGGTGTTAGCCGCCGGGGCGGACGTGATGCATTTTGATGTGATGGATAATCATTATGTTCCGAATCTCACCATGGGGCCGATGGTGCTTAAAGCGCTGCGTAACTATGGCATTACCGCCCCAATTGACGTGCATTTGATGGTCAAGCCGGTCGATCGCCTGATCCCGGATTTTGTCGCCGCCGGCGCCAGTTACATTACCGTCCACCCGGAGGCGTCGCAGCATGTTGACCGCTCACTGCAGCTCATCAAGGAGCACGGCTGCAAAGCCGGGCTGGTCTTTAATCCCGCCACGCCGCTGAGCTGCCTTGGATATGTGCTGGATAAACTTGATGTCATTTTGCTGATGTCGGTTAACCCCGGTTTTGGCGGCCAGTCTTTCCTGCCTTCGACCCTGGATAAATTGCGTCAGGCGCGTCAGATTATCGATCGCAGCGGCAGGGATATCCGGCTTGAGGTGGACGGTGGCGTCAAGGTGGACAACATCGGCGCTATCGCCGCCGCGGGCGCCGATATGTTCGTTGCCGGCTCTGCTATTTTCAGCCAGCCGGACTACCGAACCGTTATCGACGCCATGCGTCAGGCATTAGCGGGAACGGCGGGGAATGCGTGAAGAACAGCCTATCCGCGGTATCGCATTCGATCTTGACGGCACTTTGACCGACAGCGGCCCCGACTTAACGGCCGCGCTTGATCGGACATTGTCAGAGCAGGGGCTGACCCAGGCCGGGCTGGCGCGCATTGCCACCTGGATTGGCAACGGCGCCGATGTGCTGGTGGAGCGCTCGCTGCGCTGAGCCACCCGGATTACGTTCTGGAGCGTTTTGCCGATCTTTTGCCCGTGCTCGGGCTGCACCTTTCGTTAATGAGGTCTGTTTAAAATGAGTAAGCCCATCGTATTCAGCGGCGCGCAGCCGTCAGGGGAACTGACCATTGGCAACTATATGGGTGCGCTGCGTCAGTGGGTCAGCATGCAGGACGAGTATGATTGTATTTATTGCATCGTCGACCTGCATGCCATTACCGCCCGTCAGGATGCCCAGCAGCTGCGCAAGGCAACGCTGGACGTTCTGGCGCTGTATCTGGCCTGCGGTATCGATCCGGCTAAAAGTACGGTTTTCATTCAGTCCCATGTGCCGGAGCATAGCCAACTAAGCTGGTTGCTGAACTGTTATACCTATTTTGGTGAACTGAGCCGGATGACCCAGTTCAAGGATAAATCGGCCCGTTACGCCGAAAATATCAATGCCGGGCTGTTTGATTATCCGGTGCTGATGGCGGCAGATATTCTGCTTTATCAGACCAAGCAGGTGCCGGTCGGAGAAGATCAGAAACAGCATTTGGAGCTGAGCCGCGATATCGCCAAACGGTTTAACGCGCTGTATGGCGAGATCTTCACCATTCCTGAACCGTTTATTCCCAAGTCCGGCGCGCGCGTGATGTCGTTGCTGGATCCATTGAAAAAGATGTCGAAATCCGATAACAACCGTAATAACGTCATCACCCTGCTAGAAGATCCCAAATCCGTCGGCAGGAAGCTTAAACGGGCGGTAACCGACTCCGATGAACCGCCGGTGGTGCGCCATGATCCCATGGCGAAACCCGGCGTCTCCAACTTGCTGGATATTTTATCCGGCGTGACCGGTACGCCGGTGGCGGAACTGGAACAGGCGTATGCCGGGAAAATGTACGGCCATCTGAAATCCGCCGTGGCCGATGCGGTGTCGGAAATGCTGACCGCGTTACAGGCTCGTTACCACGCCCTGCGCGCCGACGAAGCTTATTTGAATCAAGTGTTAGGGGACGGGGCGGAAAAAGCCCGCGCTCAAGCCAGCGTGAGCTTGGCCAAGGTCTATGAAGCCGTCGGCTTTGTCGCCAAACCCTGAGCCTTCAATACCCCACGCTTTTTCCGCGACTCCTGGCAAAGGTAATCAATTATATGCGGTTGTTATTCTGCCGCGGTTACGCTATCTATCATGTAGGTCCCTGACAAAAGCGAGGTAACCCGTGCCGAATCCCCTGCTGCATACTATCAGTCACGTCCGGCTGCCCTGGTGTGAAGGTTTATGGCAAATCACCCTCGAGCAGGGAATCATTCGCCGTCTGGCGCCGCAAAATCATGGTCAGCAGGACGGCGAAGGCGTCCTTAATGCCGAGCAATACCGCCGTTTGTCGAACCCCACATTCATCTGGATACTACACAGACCGCCGGAGACCCGCGCTGGAACGAGTCCGGTACGCTGTTTTGAGGGCATTACCCGTTGGGACGAGCGCAAAGCGACCCACCCATAAAGACGTCAAAATCTGCGCCTGGCAGACGCTGAAATGGCAGATCGCCAACGGTATCCAGCACGTACGCAGCCATGTGGATGTCTCCGAACCCTCGCTGACGGCGCTGAAAGCGCTGCTGGAAGTCAAGCAGGAAGCGACGCCGTGGGTGGATTTGCAACTGGTGGCGTTTCCTCAGGAAGGGATCCTGTCTTTTCCGGACGGCGAAGCCTTGTTAGAGGAAGCGTGGCGGCTGGGTGCCGATGTGGTCGGCGCCACTCCTCACTATGAATTTACCCGCCAGTATGGCATCGCGTCGTTGCATAAAGCCTTTGCGCTGGCGCAAAAGTACGGCAAGCTGGTGGACGTCCACTGCGACGAGATCGATGACAAACAATCGCGCTTTGTGGAAACCGTCGCCACGCTGGCGCTGGAGTCCCGGCTAGGCGGCAGGGTCAGCGCCAGTCATACCACCGCCATCCATTCCTATAACGGCGCCTACACCGCGCGGCTGTTCCGCCTGCTGAAACTATAGGGCATCAATTACGTCGTTAATCCGCTGGTAAATATTCATCTGCAGGGCCGTTTTGATGATTATCCCAAGCGCCGCGGCGTCACCCAGGTGAAAGAAATGTTGGCCCAAGGGATAAATGTTTGCTTCGGCCATGATGATGTATTTTGACCCCTGGTACCCTCTCGGCACCGGCAATATGTTGCAGGTGCTGCATATGGGCCTGCACGTATGCCAGCTGATGGGGTATGAGCAGATTAATAACGGGTTGAAATCTTGATTACCCGCCAATAGCGCGCGGACGCTCAACCTGAGCGATTACGGCATCAAATGCGGCTATCGGGCCAATTTACTGATCCTGCCGGCGGAAAACGGTTTCGACGCCATAAGGCGTCTGACGCCATCGCGCTATGTTATCCGTCACGGGTAGGTGATCGCGGAAACCCCGTCATCGTCATCGCGGCTGTATTTAGCGCAAGCCGGAGACCGTGGATTTCCGCTGAGCAGGTGGGATATTACTGTTCGTCCTGCGCCGTTTCCGCTGCCGGGTTCAGCCTGGCGCAGGCTTCCAGCTGCTGTGCCACCGTTTCGCCGATGCATTTTACCGCAGCTTCTATAGCCGGCGTCATGCGGTTGGCATAGTTGAGGCGCAGGCAGTGGCGGTGGCGCCGGTGCCGATATATTTCATGTGCAGTACCTGCTCCATATAGCGGTTTGGCTCGATCCAGCCGATACGCAATCCCTGCACCAGCGTTTTGGAAAATGAACTGCACAGCAGCATTAGGCCATCTTCGTCAAAGGATTTTGTCGTCCGCCGCCGGGGGTAGTGATAGGCCAAATCGGCATAAACATCGTCTTCAATGATCGGCGTATCGTAACGTTGCGCCAGCGTCAATAACGCCACCTTGTGGGCGTCCGGCATGATATACCCTAGCGGATTATTGCAGTTGGGCGTCAGTTGGATAGTGTAGTGGGCCACTGAATTTGGCCACCTGAACAGAGGTGATATGCTCACCTCAGAACAACATGGGTGCACCAATAAAAAGAAGAAATTTTAGTCCTAAATTTAAACGCGAATCCGCTCAACCGGTTGTCGACCAAAATTACACCGCCGCGCAAGCAGCAAAAGCCATGGACGTCGGCCTTTCTACGATGACGAAATGGGTAAAATAACTGCGTGATGAGCGACAGGGGAAAACGCCAAAAGCCTCTCCCATAACCCCGGAACAAATCGAAATACGTGAGCTCAAGAAGAAGGTACAACGCATTGAAAAGGAAAACGAAATATTAAAAAAGGC
>NZ_JBPESN010000009.1:0-63118 GCF_051710625.1 Sodalis sp. (in: enterobacteria)
CTCACGTATTTCGATTTGTTCCGGGGTTATGGGAGAGGCCTTTGGCGTTTTCCCCTGTCGCTTATCACGCAGTTGTTTTACCCATTTCGTCATCGTAGAAAGGCCGACGTCCATGGCTTTTGCTGCTGGCGCGACGGTGTAATTTTGGTCGACAACCAGTTGAGCGGATTCGCGTTTGAATTCAGGACTAAAATTTCTTTTTTTCATTGGAGCACCCGTGTTGTTCTGAGGTGAGCAGATCACCTCTGTTCAGGTGGCCAAATTCAGTGTGACACTACAGATCGGAGAACGGGATGCCCAGCTCCAGTGCATTGGCGCCGGCGTCAATCAGCGTATCGATGATGCGTAGCGAGAGCGTGGGGTTGGGATCACCAAGCGTCACAAAAAAACACAAATGCGCCTTCATGGCGCGCCGCGAGCTGGCTGAATAGTTGCTGATAGCGTTCCATTAAATGTCTCCTCGCGCCTTCAGAATATCATGAACGGTGAAAATATCTTTATCGCCGCGGCCGGACAGGTTGTCCACCAGGATCTGCTCCTTCTCCAGTTCCGCTTGTATCATTCTCAGCGCGTGGGCCAACGCATGGGACGATTCCAGCGCCGGAATAATGCCCTCATGGCGGGAAAAACGACGGAAGGCATCCAGGGTTTCTTCGTCGGTAGCCGATACGTATTCCGCCCGGCCTATGCTATTAAGGTAGGCATGCTGGGGACCCACCGAGGGAAAATCCAGGCCGGCCGATATGGAGTAGGATTCCTCAATCTGCCCTTCGGCGGATTGCATCATCGGCGACTTCATGCCGAAATAGATGCCGGTGCGGCCATGTTTCAACGACGCCACATGCTGCCCGGCTCTACACCTATCAGGCGAACCGCCGGTTCATCGATGAAATCGGCGAACATGCCGATGGCGGGGGGTGCCGCCGCCGACGCAAGTGATAACCGCATCCGGCAGACGCTGCTCGTTGCTCTTGCAGATGCGCACGCGTTTCCTCGCCGATCATACGCTGGAATTTGCGCACGATGGTCGGGAACGGATGCGGGCCTGCGGCGGTGCCGAGCATGTAGTGGGCGCGTTCATAGCTATCCGACCAGTCGCGCAACGCTTCGTTGCAGGCGTCTTTTAAGGTGGAGGACCCGCTGTGGACCGGAATGACCTCGGCTCCCATCAGCCACATGCGAAAAACATTGGGCGACTGGCGTTCGACGTCTTTGGCGCCCATATAAATACGGCATTTCAGCCCCAGCAGTGCGGAGGACAGGGCGGAGGCCACGCTGTGCTGACCGGCGCCGGTTTCGGCGATGATTTCAGTTTTGCCCATTCGTTTGGCCAGCAGCGCCTGCCCCAACACCTGATTGGTTTTATAGTCGCCGCCGTGCAGCAGGTCTTCGCGTTTGAGATAAAGTTTGGTCCGGATGCCGGCAGTCAGGTTGTGGCACAGCGTGAGCGGGGTCGGTCAGTCGGCGTAGTTTGTCAGCAAATTGCTGAATTCGGCCTGAAACGCCGGGTCGCTCTGGGCGCTGACGAACGTGTCTTCCAGCTGAATCAGCGCAGGCATCAGGATTTGCGGCACATACATGCCGCTAAACTCGCCAAAATAGGGATTAAGTCGTGTCATGCTTGATTATCTCTTACGGTGTCAGGCTGAAGGTTAATAGGCGCGCAGCGTTTGAAATACCGTAGCCAGTTTATGATGATCTTTAATACCCGGCGCGCTTTCCACGCTGGAGTTGAAGTCCAGTCCGGCGCAACCGAGACGGGCTGCCGCCACGCAGTTGTCCGCCGCCAGGCTGCCCGCCAGAATGACGTTATCCAGCGAGGCCCCGTTTAACAGCGACCAAGCGAAAGGTTTGCCGCTGCCGCCGCCGTTGTCCAGCACATAGCGATCGACCTGGGTCAGAATCGCCCGCCGACAGGGCCTGGCGCATATCCAGCGCCTTCCAGATGCGGCACTCGGGCGGCAGGGCGCAGCGCATCGATATAGATCTGATCTTCGTCGCCGTGCAGTTGAACTGCCGCCAGCGACAGCATGCTGGCGGTCGCAGCGACGTCTGCCACCGGCGCATCGCGAAACATGCCGACATAGCGCAACGCAGCGCCGGCCATCACGGTGCAGGCGGTGTCGATATCCACACACCGCGGGGAGCCGGGAACAAAAATCAGCCCGCCGTAAATCGCGCCCGCTTCCAGGGCAGCGCGCGCATCGACGGCGCGAGTAAGTCCGCACACTTTGTTCTCGCCCACCAGGACCCGACGCACCGCCATCGTCAGATCGGGTTCAGACATTAGCGCGCTGCCGATCAGGAAGCCATTGGCGTAGTGGCTGAGCTCGTGCACCTGGCGATAGTGGTTGATACCGGATTCGCTGATGATCGTCACGCGCGCCGGCAGCCGCGGACCGAGCGTGCGGGTGCGGTTCAAATCAATCGACAGATCGCGCAGATCGCGGTTGTTGATGCCCACGACTTTTACGCCCAGCGCAATGGCGCGCGCGCCCTCTTCATCGCTGATGACTTCGCTCAACACACCCATATTCAGGCTGTGGGCCACACCGCCGCCGACGCGCGGTAAGTTTCGTCGTCGAGGACGGACAACATCAGTAGAACTGCGTCCGCCTGATGCAGGCGCGCGAAGTAAATCTGCCAGGGGTCGACAATAAAATCTTTGCATAATGCCGGTAAACGTCCGCGATGGTGACCGGGTCAAAATCGTCGCGAATAAGGCCTTTGGACGGCGATGCCTTTTTGCACTCCAGTATAAATGCCGTGCGGGTACCGGACAGCGCGTGATAAAAACTCCGTGTGCTGGGCGCAACCTGATGGCGGAAACCGTCCAACGGCTTCAGCCGTTGCTGCTCGGCAACCCATTCATATTTATCTGCGACGATTTTCGCAAGTACCGTGTCCTGCATGACTTTCTTATCCTCTTGCTGCCAGTGCCATCACGCGCGCATAGAAGGCACCGCCGTGAATTTCCTCCAGCGCCTGATGGGTGTTGTCACGGAGATTTTCCTGCCCGAACAATTTGAGCAGCAGGGCCAGGTTGGCGGCGACGGCGGATTCATGCGCGGGTTCACCTTTACCTTGTAACAAACGCGCCAAAATGTCATGGTTTTCTTCCGGCGATCCCCCCCCCGCAGCGCCTCTGCTGAGTGGGCCGACAGGCCGAAATCCGCCGCATTCAGGGTGTAACTCTCAATCGTCCCCTCGCGCAGCTCTGCCACGTGCGTCGGCGCACGCAGGGCGACTTCATCCATGCCGCCGCCGTGTACCACCGCGGCGCGTTGATAGCCCAACACGCGCAGCGTCTCGGCAATTGGCAGCACCAGTTCCGGGCTGTAGACGCCAATCAGCGCCAGCGGCGGTCGGGCCGGGTTGATTAGCGGACCCAGTACATTAAACAGGGTACGAGTTTTCAACAGTTGCCGCACCGGCATCGCGTGGTGAAAGCCGGAGTGGTACTGCGGGGCGAACAGGAAGCACATGCCCAGTTCATCCAACGCCTGACGCGACAGCGCGGCCGGCATATCCAGCCGGATACCGAACGCTGCCAGGAGGTTCGACGAGCCTGAGCGGCTTGAAACGCTGCGGTTGCCGTGCTTAGCCACCCGGGCGCCGCAGCTGGCGGTAGAAATGTTGATGCTGTTGCCGCCGCCGGGGCCGACGATATCGGCAAAAGCATAATCAGGACGCGGAAACGGGCTGGCATCTGCCAACAGCGCGCTGGCGGCACCGGCGATTTCCTCGGGCTATTCGCCGCGCACCTTCATGCTGATAAGCGCGACCACCAGCCGTTCCGGAGCCAGTTGCCCTTGAATGATGGCCCCGAACAGCTGCTGGCTTTGTCCACGGCTGATACGCCCACCCTGATAGAGATGTTCCAGTATCGCTTGCATGAAAAAGTCCTTCTGATTACGCCAGTGCCCAGGCGAGCGTTTGGTTTAACAAATGTGCTCCCTGAGTGGTTAAAATGGATTCGGGGTGGAACTGAAAGCCGTAGATCCGATCGGCATCATTGCGTACCGCCATCACCATGTCGTTAAAGTAAGTGTTGACCGTAAGCGTTGCCGACACCTGACTCCCGACCAGCGAATGATAGCGCGCCACCGGCAGCGGGTTCAGCAGGCCGGCGAACATGCCCTGGTTATCGTGGCGGATGGGCGAGGCCTTACCGTGCAAAATCTCGCCCGCCTGGCCGACGTGGCCGCCGTAAGCTTCCACAATCGCCTGATGGCCCAGGCAGATGCCGATGATGGGTAACCGGCCGCGCAGCGTCGTGAACAATGCTGGCATGCCGCCCGCCTAGGCCGGCGCACCGGGGCCTGGCGAGAGCATCAGGATCGGGTTTTCCATTTCGGACAGCGTCCGCGTGATGAGTGCGGCCGGTAGCCGGTTGCGCTAAATCACTACCCGGTGGCCGTTGGCGCGCAGCTGATCCACCAGGTTATAGGTGAAAAGAGTCGATATTATCAAGTAACAAGATGTCGGCCATTAGAACAGCTCCTTTGCGTCGTGGGCGGTAGCAATGGCGCGCAAAACGGCACGCGCTTTGTTGCGGCTTTCGTCGGCTTCCGCCTGTGGAACGGAATCCAGTACCACGCCTGCGCCGGCCTGCAGCGTGGCGATGCCGTCTTCGACGTAGGCGGAACGGATGACAATGCAGGTATCGAGCGCGCCGGCGGCGGTAAAATAGCCAATCGCGCCGCCGTAGCTGCCTCGGCGATAAGCTGCATGGCGCGGACTTTCGGCGCCCCGCTCAAGGTGCCCATATTCATGCAGGCGCGGTAGGCGTGCAGTACGTCAAGATCGTCGCGCCGATGGCCGACGACCCGCGATACCAAATGCATCACGAAGGAGTAACGATCGACTTTGGTCAGATCGGCTACATAACGGGTGCCCGGCTCGCAGATACGCGCCAGATCATTGCGCGCCAAATCCACCAGCATTAAGTGTTCGGCCAGTTCTTTATGATCGGCGCGCATTTCCAACTCAATGCGGCTGTCGAGATCGGCATCCAGCGCGCCGTCGGCGCTCCGGCCGCGCGGCCGGGTGCCGGCGATAGGGTAGATTTCAATCTGTCCGGTCTCAGGGGGGTATTTCAGCGAGCTTTCCGGCGAGGCGCCAAACAGGAGGAACTCATTATCCTGCATAAAAAACATATACGGACTGGGATTGCTTTTCTTCAACGTGGTAGGCGGCGAGCTCCGAAGGACAGGGGAGTGAGAAGCGCCGCGAAGGCACGACCTGGAAAATTTCTCCTTCGCGGATCGCCTGCTGCATCCAGCGCACGACCTGGCCATACTCTTCGTCGCTTTGGCTGCAGGTCAATGTCATGGTGTCGATGATTTGATGCGGAATGGGCTCCGGCGCTTGGATGAGCTGATGCTGCAACTGCTCAAGGCGGTGCTGCAACCGCTGCTTTTCCGACGGACTGGGGCTGAACAGGCTGCATTGCAGTTCGCAGGTTTGTTGCTGATGATCGAGGATCAGCAGCGCTTCCGCCAGATAGAAGCAGTAATCGGGGCAGCGTTGTCCCGGACGCAGCAGCGGCAGAGATTCAAAGCCCGCGACGAGATCAGATCATAGGCGAACAGTCCGCCGACAAACATTGCTTTCGGCGCGTCCAGCGGCTGGCCGACCAGCGTCAGGAGCAGAGGAGCAGGCGCTGGCAATCGAATACCGACAGTGAGCGCAGGCGGGCATCTTCATCCACGTCCTGTACCGACGGCGGGAAAGTTAATTCGCGGCCGTAGGGATGGGCGACGATCGTGACCTCTTCGGGTAAGGCGGCATCCAATAGCGCCAACGGCGCTGCACTGTTGGCGCTCAGCCCCTGTATGTAGCGTGACGGTCTGGCCAAGAGCGGTGATACGCAGCGCGCTATCCACCACCATCATGCTTTCCAGATCATGCTTCTTATCGATCTCGGCCGATTCCAGCAATAGCGTCGCGGACCGCGCGACGCACAACTGATTGAACATGGCCGTCGGATCGGGGCGGTAAGAGGCCTGCGCGTGCAGCAATTCTATCTGGTACTGACTTGGTTAGTATTGGCATTATCTGTTTTCCTGATTATCGCCCATAAAAAAACCCGCTAACGCAGCGGGCTATTTGGGATCGTGCTCTGTCTGATGACAGCGACTTATGATTTCACCACCCCCTAAAGGGAGGTGCGCCACCAGTGAAGCATTACGCTTGAAAAGGTCATTATTTTGCGCGTCTCGAAGGTTGTTGTTGAACAACGTACTAATAAACTATTTCAAAGATAAAAAGTCAACCACAATGGATGAACTCACGAAAATAAATCCACTAGTTCGATTCAGCTCTGTTTATCGTTATCATGGAGGGCAATGAACACCACGGGGAGATCCCTTGACGGCACAACCGATGACGACAGCCTTACGCGTTATTTATGACCTGCACAGCCATACCACCGCCTCCGATGGCCTGCTCACGCCGCGGGAACTGGTGGTGCGCACCCATGGGATGGGCCTCGATGTGCTGGCGATAACGGATCATGATACCGTCGAGGGTATTGCCCCCGACGAGGAGGCCATTGCCGCGCTCAATTTGCCGCTCAACCTGGTGGCGGGGGTGGAAATCTCCACCCTTTGGCAGCATCACGAAATCCATATCGTTGGATTGAACGTTGCGCCGCCTCCCCCGGCGCTGACGGCATTGCTGGCGTCGCAGCGTCTGCAGCGCCTGGCGCGCGCGCCTGCCATTGCAGAGCGGCTGGTCAAGTCGGGCATCCACGACCCCTCGCACGGAGCCCGGCAGTTGGCGCAAAACGATCTGGTGACCCGCGGCCATTTTGCGCGCTATCTGGTCAGCCTTGGCGTGGCCACTAACGTCGCCAACGTCTTTAAAAAATATCTGTCGCGGGGGAAAACCGGCTATGTCCCGCCACAGTGGTGTACAATAGAAGATGCGATTGAAACGATCCACCTGGCAGGGGGAGAGGCGGTAGTGGCCCACCCCGGGCGTTATCATCTGTCGGCCAAGTGGTTGAAACAGCCGCCGGCGCATTTTACCGCCGCCGGCGGCGATGCCATGGAAGTCGCGCAGGGCCAGCAGTCTCCGCAAGAGAGGAGTCAGCTTGCGGCCTATGCCCGTGATTATCGACTTCTCGCTTCACAAGGGTCCGATTTTCATCGACCCTGCGCCTAGATTGAGCTGGGGCGCAAATTGTGGCTGCCGGGAGGCATTGAGCCGGTATGGCGTGACTGGCCGGTGTTACCCCCTGCGCCAAACCTCCCGGCGCCGCAGAGGGATAAACCAGGCTGCCCGTGAGCTCTGCCGGGCGCCCTAATAAGGAGTGTTTGATTAATAAGTCAGCTCTTTACCCTTTACCCGGATAATCCGCAGCTGCGTCTGGTGAGCCAGGCGGTGAATCTGCTACGCAAAGGCGCGGTCATTGTCTATCCAACCGACTCTGGCTATGTCTTGGGCTGCCAGCTTGAAGACAAAACGGCCATGGAGCACATTTGCCGCATACGTCAGTTGGACGGTCATAATAATTTTACCCTGGTATGCCGCGATCTTTCTGAATTATTCACCTATGCGCAGGTGGACAACCAGGCGTTCAGACTGATGAAAAATAACACCCCGGTAAATACACCTTTATCCTTAAGGCTACCAAGGAAGTGCCGCGCCGGCTTATGAGCGACAAGCGTAAAACCATCGGCCGGCGCGTGCCGTCGAATCCTATCGCGCTCGCACTACTTGAGGTCTTGGATGAACCGATGATGTCCACGACCTTGATGCTGCCGGGCAATGATTTTGCCGAATCCGACCCGGAATCCATTCGTGATCACCTGGGTAAACACGTCGATCTGGTTATCCACGGCGGCTTTCTCGGTCAGCAACCCATGACGTTCATCGATTTGACCGATCCGACGCTGCGGGTGGTGCGCCAGGGGGTTGGCGATATCTCACCGTTTCTGTGAGCCACGCGCCACCCGGCGGGGTGTAACTGAACCGACGCGGTAGTCTGGCGGCATGCCGGTGAGCGTGAGCACAGAGACTTGATCCGCGGTGGCGGCTAAAGCCTGTCGCACCAGAGCGGCCATGCGCCTGCATTGCATCAAGGCAGTGCGGTGATAGCCTAATCCGCACTGCCGGTTTGCCAAGGTGCAGCAAATGGGCCGGATCGGCGCTTGCCGTCCGGGGATCGCCGGCGCTCCAGGTTACGCCGCTCATCTTAAGAGCGCCTGCCGACAGCAGGATTGAGCTGTGCCGTTTGTTCGCCATCATGCTGCCCCAGCGGGGGTAGAATAAAGATTACAGGGGAAGGATAAATCTGTATAATAACGCAAGCGTTTCAGTTAACATTTTGATTTTAATGTATTTTTAATCCATTCGACGCCTGTGAAGGCGACATGTGAGATTCGCCATGAGCGAAAGCGAAAAACTGCAAAAAGTCCTGGCCCGCGCCGGTCAGGGTTCCCGCCGCAAAATCGAAGCCGTAATCGAACAGGGCCGCGTCAGCGTTGACGGCAAAGTCGCCACCCTCGGGGATCGCGTTGACGTCACCAGCACCACCAAAATCCGTATTGATGGGCGCATCATCGTCATCAAACCGGTGGAAGATGCCGTATGCCGCGTGCTGGCCTATTACAAGCCGGAAGGCGAACTGTGTACGCGCCTTGATCCGGACGGTCGGCCAACGGTGTTCGATCGCCTTCCGCGTCTTAATAATGCCCGCTGGGTGGCCGCCGGACGACTGGACATCAATACCTCGGGACTGTTGTTATTCACCACCGACGGGGAACTGGCCAATCGTCTGATGCATCCAAGCTGTGAAATCGAGCGTGAATATGCCGTGCGCGTTTTTGGCGAAGTGGATGAGGATAAGCAGCGTCAGTTGACCCGCGGCCTGCAGCTAGATGATGGCCCAGCGGCTTTCCGCAGTTTGACGTTCCAGGGCGGCGAAGGTCTCAACCAGTGGTACAATGTGACCTTGACGGAAGGGCGCAATCGCGAGGTGCGGCGCCTATGGGAGGCGGTTGGGGTGCAGGTCAGCCGGCTTATCCGTGTGCGCTACGGCGACGTTACGCTGCCGAAAGGGCTGCCGCGCGGCGGCTGGACCGAACTGCCGCTTGAGCAGACCAACTACTTGCGCGAAAAAGTGCAGTTGCCGCTTGAATCGGTCACCAAACTGCCGGTCGAGCGCGATCGCCGCCGCCTGAAAGCAACGCAAATTCGCCGTGCGGTGAAGCGCAACAGCCAGAGAGTGCCATCGCGACGCGTTGGCCAAAGCAGCAAACGTAATAACGGTGTCGGTTAACGGCGCCCGCGCCCCGGCTGAGGCGAGCGCCAGAACCTGTGTTCGCCTTAAGGCCGGGACCCATCGCCGCATGACCAATGCGCTTGAGCATTTCTCCCGGTTATAACGCCCAAGAAGTGCGGGTGGGCAACCTACGCCGGGGTCGCGTCTTAGCGATCGTGTCACGTGGCGTCGTCAGTGCGGTTTCGGCGCCTGACTTAAAAAAACGCCTGCCTACGTGACAGTGTCACCAATCAATTCCCTGCTGCGCCATGATGCCGCCGTCGAAAGCGTGTTTCATCGGACGCATCTCGCTGACCGTATCCGCCATCACCAGCAATGCTCGGTGGCAGCCCCGTCCGGTGATGATGACGCTTTGGCGCGCGGCAAGGGCTGCGATAACCTCTTCGCGATCCAGATAGTCATAGCTGATCATATAGGTCAGCTCATCACGCAGCACAATATCCAGCGTATCGTCTGCCAACATGCGCTGGGCATGGCGGCAGGTCGCTTGCGCGGCGGCGCGGTCGAACTCGTGATTCTGCGTCTCCCAGGTAAAACCGGTGGCCATCACTTAAAACTCGACGCCGTGCGGCTCCAAAAGCTGCCGTTCGCCGTTGGGCCACTGCCCCTTGATAAATTCCACCACCGCGGCGCGAAGTCCGTGGCCAACGGTACGAGTAAGGGTCCCGAAACCGGCGGTGGTTTTGCCTTTGCCATTGCCGGTAAAAATCATCAGGATCCCACGCCGTTCAGTGGCGGCGCTGATGCGGGCGTCGACCTGCTCTTTTAACCGTTGTTGCCGCTGTTGGTGGCGTTTGCCGTCCATATAAGCGCTTTCTCACAAAGGCCGCACAGCAGCGCGGACGGCCATGCACGGGTATCAGGTGGCTGGACCGGGTTTGCGATCGGGCTGCGCGTCAAAGCTGATGCCGGTTTTACCCCGGCTATCGTCACCCATCAAATAAAGATAGATGGGCATGATATCCGCCGGGGTTTTCAGCCGATCGGCCTCTTCCGCAGGGTAA
The DNA here is from genome assembly GCF_051710625.1 of Sodalis sp. (in: enterobacteria). Taxonomy (GTDB): domain Bacteria; phylum Pseudomonadota; class Gammaproteobacteria; order Enterobacterales; family Enterobacteriaceae; genus JBPESN01. Next base: position 10,297 of record NZ_JBPESN010000009.1, read on the forward strand.
GCGCTGGCGCGCATGCCGGTGCGGGTGCCGCCGGGGTTGATGCAGTTAACCCGCAGCAGCGTGGATGCGGGATACTCGTCCGCCAGCACCTGCATCATCCCTTCGGTGGCAAACTTGGACACTGAATAAGCCCCCCAGTTTGCGCGTCCTTGGCGGCCCACGCTGGAGGTGCTGAAAATCAGCGACGATCCGCTGGCTTTTAGCAGCAGCGGCAGCAACGCCTGCGTCAGCATGAAGGTGCCATTAATATTCACCGCCATGACTTCCGACCAGCGCGCGGGCGTCTGCTCGGTCATGGGCGCGATTTCCCCCAATAAGCCAGCGTTATTCAGCAAACCGTCCAGGTGGGGAAGGTCATGGGACAGGCGCTGGGCCAGCGACTGATAGGGTTGAGGATCGGGACAGGCCAAATCCAGCACCAGCACGCGCGCCTCAGGGCCGCCGGCCTCGGCGATGGCCTGCTTTACCGCGTTGAGTTTATGTTCCGTTCTGCCGAGCAACAGTACCGACGCACCGTGGCGGGCATAGGTCAGGGCCGCTTCACGGCCAATGCCGTCACCGGCGCCGGTCACCAGAATGTGTTTTTGATCCAATAAATTACGTTTGGGCTGATAATACACGCCGCACTCCTCTGCTGTGAACTTTGCCACCAATCGTTAATTATCGCCGCCCGTATGGACAGATTTGTTTCTTTTTATGCCTGATCCAGCAGGGTATTTCAATCGCCGGCATTCCGACCCCTGTGCGTCACGCTCGCAAGAAAGCGGCGCGCACGCGCGCCCTGCGCGGTGCTCGGCGACCGGTTGCCCGGCGATAAGGGTTGCGAGCCCTGGTCTGACGCAGGCCGGCACACTTCGCCTTAGACGGGAAGCGAGCCTCTCCCCCTGGCGGCATTATTCTGATTTTTCAGGCGACGCGGCGCAGACCCTTGGCTAGAATAGTTGGCAACTGTACTCATAATTAGCAAGGCGGTTTTGTGGAATATTTTGTGTTGTACGGACTTTTTCTGGCCAAAACCCTCACCGTAGTACTGGCGATCGGCGCGCTATTATTAGTGGTGTTTGGTTTACGCCTGCGGACGCGTTAGCGTAAAGGACAGATCCAAATCGAGGATTTGGGCAAGGACTACCGCGAGAGACAGCGGGAGATGCAACTGGCAAGGCTAAGCGAAGCCGAGAAGGGCGTTTGGCACAAACGGCACAAACGGCACAAACGGCACAAACGGCACAAACGGCACAAAAAGTAGGATAACGTCGAAGCCAAACAGGCCAAACTTCTGGCGATGCGGGGGAATAACGCTGGGGCCCGTTCTTGCCTGTACGTGCTGGACTTTACCGGTAGTATGGACGCGGGAGAGGTGAGCTCGCTGCGCGAGGAAATTACCGCCGTGTTGTCGGTGGCCAAGTCGGGAGATGAAGTATTGCTGCGGCTCGAAAGCCCCGGCGGCGTGGTGCACGGCTATGGCTCTGGCGGCGTCAGAGCTGCAGCGGCTGCGGGGAAAAGGCATCCCGCTCACCGTCGCGGTAGATAAGGTCGCCGACCCCTTTGCTATTATCGGCTTCATAGCCGTGGTCGCGCAGATCCCTAACTTTCAGCGCCTGTTGAAACGTAACAATATTAATATGGAGCTGCACACCGCCGGCGCTTATAAACGGACGCTGACGCTGTTTGGCGAAAATTCCCCCGCCGGGCGCGAGAAGTTCCAGCAGGAGTTGAATAAGACACACCAACTGTTCAAGTCCTTTGTCCAGCGTATGCGCCCTACGCTTGATGTCGACGCCGTCGCTACCGGCGAGCATTGGTATGGCGAGCAGGCGCAACATTTGGGACTGGTGGACGCTATCGGCACCAGCGACGATTTGCCAATTGGACAATTGGCGCGGCATGAGGTAATCAGCGTACGCTTTAGCCGGCCGAAACGCTGGATGAGTCCGCTTTACCGATAGGGCCGCGTTAAGCCTGAAGCAGCGGCTTCTGCGCGCGCTGCCAGGAGCGCAGAAGCCGCTGCTGTAACGGACAATCGGGCGTCAGCTGCCGCAAAACGGTGGTGGGCTCGCCGCCGCTTAGAGGGCGCAAAGCCGTTACTCTCGCGGTGCGGGAACAGCAAGCGCTACCAGCAGCTTGCCCTAACGGAGCCGCGGGGCCGTGATGACCGTAGTCTTTATGTGATCATCGGGACATAAGTTATTGCCGGGAAGACGAGAATTTTTGAGTCACGTTTCAGACCCTTTCACACCGAAAAGCGAGTGGCGCCGCTCGTAGCACGACGGCGGAGTTGACCCGGCGCGCTAGATCAATCTGCCAAATGATATTTTTCCAACAGGACATGGGCAATATGCTTAAACATATTAAAGACGACGGTCGTCTTTGGCGTGGGTATTTCTTGCTCATCAAGAAAAAACTCACCACGAAAATTAGCACCGGTCCTTTCTATTCAACCTCGGTGGCCAGCATTCCCTGCATATAGTCTTCGTGCTAGCGAATTATTCGGTTCGCTTCTTCTAACAGACTTTTTATGTCTATGACGATGGTGAAGTTGTGCATATTTGTCACTCCTGTGTTAACGCGTGCCCTATTGTAATACCCGGTTGTGTTTGTCGGCAAACCGACTAAGGTTTATTCGTTTAGATTGCGACTTTGCTAATTGAGTATCAGGTAAAACCATTTTTTCCCCGCTTATTGGTTGCACCCGTCTTTTTATCATGTACAGTGTGGCCCTCCGCGCATCGGGTGGTTATTTAGTTACCTATTAGCGGGAAAATAAGCAGCGATTGCCTGCGATTATTATAAAAATAAGCGGATTAACAAGAAGTTGACCGAATGTTCTCCCGTTTGGGAAGTGCGACAAAAAACAGGTTGATTTTTGGCGTCGCTGCCGCAATATAAAAAAAGAGGTATGCCCAGCCAAGGTCTGGCGCTAAAAACTTCTTATTGCAGAAGACATCACTCAGGTAAAGGTAAAAATGGGTAAAGCTCTCGTTATCGTTGAATCGCCAGCCAAAGCTAAAACGATTAATAAATATTTAGGCAACGATTACGTGGTTAAGTCCAGCGTTGGTCACATCCGCGATTTGCCGACCAGCGGTTCAGCGAGTCAAAAGAGCACCGACGTCAGTAAAAAGAAAAAAGGCAAACCGGACCCGCAACTCGCCTTGGTCAACCGGATGGGCGTCGATCCTTACCATGGCTGGAAAGCCCGGTACGAGATTTTGCCCGGTAAAGAGAACGTGGTGACCGAGCTGAAAGCGCTGGCGGAAAAAGCCGATCACATCTACCTCGCAACCGACCTTGACCGCGAAGGGGAGGCTATCGCCTGGCATCTGCGCGAAGTCATCGGCGGTGATGATAAACGTTTCAGCCGCGTTGTGTTCAACGAAATCACCCACAACGCCATTACCCAGGCTTTTAAGCAGCCAGGCGAGCTGAATATTGATCGGGTCAATGCCCAGCAGGCGCGGCGTTTCATGGATCGCGTCGTAGGCTATATGGTATCGCCGCTGCTGTGGAAAAAAATTGCCCGTGGTCTGTCGGCTGGACGAGTCCAGTCGGTCGCGGTCCGCCTGGTTGTGGAACGCGAGCGGGAAATCAAAGCGTTTGTCCCCGAAGAGTATTGGGAACTGCATGCCGACCTGCAAACGGCGCAGGCAGCGCCGCTGGCGATGCAGGTGACGCATCAACAGGAGAAACCTTTCAAGCCCGTGAATCAGAAGCAAATCCAGGCGGCGCTAGACGGGCTGGAAAATGCGGATTACGTGGTCAGCGATCGTGACGATAAACCGACCAGCAGCAAGCCGGGTGCACCGTTCAGCACATCGACGCTGCAACAGGCGGCCAGCACCCGCCTGGGCTATGGCGTAAAGAAAACCATGACGCTGGCGCAGCGCTTATATGAAGCCGGACATATCACCTATATGCGTACCGACTCCACCAACTTGAGTCAGGACGCGCTTAATATGGCGCGCGGCTACATCAACGCATCTTTCGGCAGTCCCTACTTGTCGAAGCAGGCCAATGAATACGCCAGTAAAAATAACGCCCAGGAAGCACATGAGGCGATCCGCCCCTCCGACGTTAACGCCCTGGCGGAACAACTGAAAGACATGGAAGCCGATGCGCAGAAACTCTACCAGCTGATATGGCGTCAGTTTGTCGCCTGTCAAATGACGCCTGCGCAATATGATTCCACCACGCTTACCGTTACCGCCGGCGAGTTTCAACTGCGCGCCCGCGGCTGCACGTTACGTTTTGACGGCTGGACCAAGGTCATGCCGGCGCTGCGCAAAGGCGACGAAAACCGGACCCTGCCGGCGGTAAAAGCAGGCCAGACGCTTACGCTTATCAAATTGCTGCCCAGTCAGCATTTCACCAAACCGCCTGCCCGCTACAGTGAAGCCTCGCTGGTGAAAGAGCTGGAAAAGCGCGGGATTGGCCGACCGTCGACCTATGTTTCCATCATCTCCACCATCCAGGATCGTGGCTATGTCCATGCGGAAAACCGCCGTTTTTATGCCGAAAAAATGGGGGAAATCGTCACCGATCGTCTGGAGGAAAACTTCCGCGAGCTGATGAATTACGATTTCACTGCCAAGATGGAGGATACCCTCGATCAGGTGGCCTCCAATCAGCAGGAGTGGAAGCGGGTGCTGGATGCCTTCTTCCAGGAATTCAGTCGGCAGTTGGAAAACGCCGAGAAAGATCCGGAAGACGGCGGCATGCGGCCCAATCAGACGGTGATGACCAGCATCGACTGCCCGGTCTGTGGCCGCAAGATGGGGATCCGTACCGCCAGCACCGGCGTGTTCCTCGGCTGTTCGGGCTATGCGCTGCCGCCGAAAGAACGCTGCAAAAATACCATCAATCTGATCCCGGAATCAGAGACCCTAAACGTGCTGGAGGGCGACGATGCGGAAACCAATGCCTTGCGCGCATGCTGGCGCTGCGGGAAATGTGGCACCGCCATGGACAGCTATGTTATCGACGGGCAGCGTAGACTCCACGTGTGCGGCAATAACCCGCTGTGCAACGGCTATGATATCGAGCAGGGCGAGTTTCGCATCAAGGGCTATGACGGTCCGGTCGTGGAGTGTGAGAAATGCGGTGCCTATATGCACCTGAAACTGGGGCGTTTTGGCAAATACATGGCCTGCACCAACGACGACTGCAAGAACACTCGCAAAATCCTGCGCAATGGCGATGTGGCGCCTCCGAAGGAAGATCCGGTGCCGCTGCCCGAGCTGCCGTGCGAGAAGTCGGATGCTTACTTTGTCCTGCGCGACGGTGCGGCGGGCGTATTTCTGGCCGCCAATACCTTTCCGAAATCCCGCGAGACTCGCGCGCCACTGGTAGCCGAGTTGGCCCGCTTCCGCGATCGCCTACCGGAAAAGCTGCGCTATCTGGGCGACGCGCCCGTCGAGGATGACGAAGGCAACAGTACGTTAGTGCGCTTTAGCCGTAAAACGAAGCAACAATATGTCTCATCGGAAAAAGACGCCAAGGCCACCGGCTGGACCGCTTTCTACATCGATGGCGAATGGCAGGTGACAAAAAAGTAAAAGCCGCCAGCGTCCCAGAGCCAACCTCGCGATTGGCTTTTTTTAATTGATAATTAAGTGATATTAAGTGTTTTTTATGATTAAATAGTATTAGTCATAACCAACGCTTTTAAGCGCTTTCGCAGAACCTGGTTCGTCCCCGGGCCGGCGGCCTATAGCCGTGCGTCAGGTTCACGGTATTCGTCAGGACAAGCCAATGAAATTGCAGCAACTTCGTTATATTGTGGAAGTGGTCAACCACAACCTGAATGTCTCCTCCACCGCCGAGGGACTTTACACCTCTCAGCCCGGCATCAGTAAGCAGGTGCGGATGCTGGAGGATGAACTGGGTGTGCAGATTTTTGCCCGTAGCGGCAAGCATCTGACCCAGGTCACACCGGCGGGCCAGGAAATCATCCGCATCGCGCGCGAGGTGCTGTCCAAGGCCGATGCCATCAAGGCGGTCGCAGGGGAACATACTTATCCTGATAAAGGGTCGCTGTACGTGGCGACCACCCATACACAGGCGCGCTATGCGTTGCCGGAGGTGATTAAAGGGTTTATCACGCGCTATCCACGGGTTTCGCTGCATATGCATCAAGGCTCGCTTACCCAAATCGCCGAAGCGGTGTCAAAGGGGACAGCGGATTTCGCCATCGCAACCGAAGCTTTGCATCTGTATGACGATCTGGTGATGCTGCCCTGTTATCATTGGAACCAGGCCGTCGTGGTGTTGCCGGACCATCCGCTCGCCGACAAGACATCGCTGTTTATAGAGGAGTTGGCGGCGTTTCCGCTGGTGACGTATACCTTTGGTTTCACCGGCCGCTCCGAGCTGGATACCACCTTCCACCGCGCCGGCCTGACGCCGCGCATCGTGTTTACCGCCACTGATGCGGATGTCATAAAAACCTATGTGCGCATGGGGTTGGGGGTTGGCGTTATCGCCAACATGGCGGTAAATACCGAAGCGGATCCGGATTTGGTCAAAATCAACGCCGACGATCTGTTTGCCCAGAGCACCACTAAAATTGGGTTTCGTCGCAGCACCTTCCTGCGTAGCTATATGTATGATTTTATCCATCGCTTTGCCCAGCACCTGACCCGCGATGTGGTCGATATGGCGGTGGCGCTGCGCTCCAATGATGATATCGAAGCGATGTTCAAGGACATCAAGCTGCCCTTGAAGTAACCGCCCCCCGTAAGCGGCGTTTGCTTCGCAACACCCGGCGCTGGCCGCCGCGGCGCCGACTTGCCACTTTGGCGTGCAGCTAACACGCACTGACTACCTTGTTGGGGCTTATACCGGCGGCCGCGCATGATTCCATTCTCTTTGCCGCTACCGCGGCTGTAGCTTAACGTGGCGCTAAGGCAGTCGCTATCATGGCCTATCCTGGCCCCTGTCGCAGTCGCTATTGAGCAAATGGACGAGTCGACAACGCGGTTGCAGGTAATGACGGGCGCGGCCGCAATCAAGGACGGCGAGCGGACAGGCGCGTCCCAGGCCATGCCGCCGCTGTGTGCAGGGTTTTGCCAATCGCAGTAATAATTTGCCTATGTTATGAAAACGTTGCCGTTTGTTTGTACTATTTTAAATGATTACCTCAACCCGAATAGGGTTATGACAATAATGATTTTGTTTGGAGGAGTTATGTCGTTATCAATTAAAAAAGCAAGCAGGGATACGCTCACCGCACACCATAAAACCTATCATTTCTTCAGTCTGGCGCTGGCGGCAGAACATTTGGGGCCAGTTGATAGACTGCCCAAATCCATGAAAGTGCTGCTGGAAAATCTTCTGCGGCATCAAGATGACGTTATCGTCACCGAGGCGCACCTGCGCGACGTCGCGGGCTGGCTAAAAACCGCCCATGCGGAGGGGGAAATCGCCTATCGTCCCGCCCGGGTATTAATGCAGGACTTCACCGGGGTGCCGGCGGTAGTCGATTTGGCGGCCATGCGAGAGGCGGTGAAACGGTTGGGAGGGAATATCGATAAAGTGAATCCTCTCTCGCCGGTGGATCTGGTCATTGACCATTCGGTCACCGTGGACGCCTATGGTGATGAGGATGCGTATGCTGAAAACAACCATCTGGAAATGTCGCGCAATCGCGAACGTTACACTTTTCTGCGCTGGGGGCAAAACGCATTCAGCCGTTTCCGCGTGGTGCCGCCGGAAAACGGCATATGTCACCAGGTCAATCTAGAATACCTTGCCAAGACTGTCTGGCACGAAGAGCAGGGCGGACAAGAAATTGCCTATCCGGATACGCTGGTCGGCACCGACTCCCACACCACGATGGTCAACGGACTGGGGGTATTGGGCTGGGGCGTCGGCGGGATTGAAGCGGAGGCGGCCATGCTTGGCCAGCCGGTGTCGATGCTAATCCCGGACGTAGTAGGGTTTAAATTGACGGGTAAGCTTAACGAAGGCATCACCGCGACCGATTTGGTGCTGACCGTCACGCAAATGCTGCGGGCGCACGGCGTGGTCGGCAAGTTCGTCGAATTTTACGGCAACGGGCTGGATAAACTGCCGCTGGCGGACCGGGCGACGATTGCCAACATGGCGCCGGAATATGGCGCGACCTGCGGTTTTTTTCCGGTGGATGACATTACGCTCGACTATCTGCGGCTGACCGGACGCAGCGAGGAGCAGGTGGCGCTGGTTGAGGCCTACAGTAAACGTCAGGGGCTGTGGCGTCAGGCGGGCGACGAGCCGGTGTTTACCAGCACCCTGGAGCTTGATATGGAAAGCGTTGTGGCGAGCCTCGCCGGCCCGCGTCGCCCCCAGGATCGGATGGCGCTGCCGGCCGTGCCGGGGGCTTTTAAAGCCACTGATGAGCTGGCGTTAGGTAAACGCGCCGAACCGGTTGCGCAGCCGTTCGAGTTGGACGGTGAAACCTACCGGCTGGATCAGGGCGCGGTGGTTATCGCCGCCATTACTTCCTGCACCAATACGTCCAACGCCAACATTCTGATGGCCGCCGGGCTACTGGCACGTAACGCGGTCAATGAGGGTTTACGCACCAAACCCTGGGTAAAAACCTCGCTGGCGCCGGGCTCTAAAGTGGTGACCGATTACCTTGCCGCGGCTGGTTTAACGCCGTACCTCAACCAGTTGGGCTTCAATCTGGTGGGCTACGGCTGTACCACCTGTATCGGCAACTCCGGCCCGCTCAAACCCAGTATCGAGGCGGCCATCAAGGCCGGCGATCTCACCGTCGGCGCTGTCTTGTCCGGCAACCGCAATTTCGAGGGGCGCATCCATCCGCTGGTAAAAACCAACTGGCTGGCGTCGCCGCCGCTGGTCGTGGCCTATGCGCTGGCGGGCAATATGCTAATCAATGTCAGCGAGGATCCGCTGGGCAGCGGAACCGATGGCAAGCCGGTTTATCTGCGTGACATCTGGCCCACCTCGGAAGAAATTGCCGACGCGGTGGCGCTGGTCAATAGCGAAATGTTTCACAAAGAATACGGGGAAGTGTTCACCGGCAACCGCGATTGGCGTTCTATCGCGGTCAACCGCGACCCAACCTACCATTGGCAACCGGATTCGACCTATATCCGCCTGACGCCGTTTTTCAAGGATATGCTGCATCAACCGAAACCGGTGGAAAATATCCGCGGGGCGTGCACCCTGGCCATGCTGGGGGACTCGGTGACGACCGACCACATCTCGCCTGCGGGCAATATCAAGGTAGACAGCCCCGCGGGGCGTTATTTGCACCAGCACGGCGTGAGCACGGAAGATTTTAACTCCTACGGGTCACGGCGCGGCAATCACGAAGTGATGATGCGCGGCACCTTCGCCAATATCCGTATTCGTAATGAAATGGTACCCGATATCGAAGGGGGCTATACCCGCCATGTCCCTTCCGGTGAAGCGCTAGCAATTTACGACGCCGCCATGCGTTATGCCGCCCAGCAGGTGCCGTTGGCGATTATCGCCGGTAAAGAATACGGCTCCGGCTCCAGCCGCGATTGGGCGGCGAAGGGGCCGAGACTTTTGGGTATCCGGGTGGTGATTGCCGAGAGCTTTGAGCGCATCCATCGCTCCAATCTTATCGGCATGGGAATCCTGCCGCTGGAGTTCCCGCACGGCGAAACCCGCAAGACGTTAGGCTTAAGCGGCGACGAGACGATTGACATACCCGATCTCGCGGCGCTGAAACCCGGCTGCGACGTGCCGGTAACTTTTACCTGGCCCGACGGCCGCAGCCGCACTATCGATGCGCTGTGCCGTATCGATACAGGCAACGAGCTGACCTATTACCGTCACGACGGCATCTTGCACTATGTCATTCGCAATATGCTAAATGAACCGGTGGGGGATCCGGCCTGATGTTGGACACCGGGCCCGGTGATGCTCAAGGGTAACCCGGGCCGATGGATGGCTGAACCGATATAGGAAGACGACCCGTCGAAACGGGTGGGGCCGCGCAAGGGGTACGATGATCCGCACTGGCGCTTATTCGGCGGGGCTGTTAAGCAAATGCCCCATTTTGGCGGCCTTGGTATCCAGATAGCGGGCGTTTTTGGGGTTGCGGCCCACGATCAGCGGCACCCGCTCGCTGATATGGATGCCTGCCTCGGTCAAAATCTCGACCTTTTTGGGATTGTTGGTCAACAAACGTACCATTTCAACGCCCAGCAGTTTGAACATATCGGCGCACAGGGTGAAATCCCGCTCGTCGGCGGCAAAGCCCAACTGATGGTTGGCCTCGACCGTATCGGCGCCTTTGTCCTGCAGGGCGTAGGCGCGAATCTTGTTCAACAAGCCGATATTACGGCCTTCCTGACGATGGTAGAGCAAAATGCCGCGGCCTTCTTCGGCGATGTGGCTGAGCGCCACCTCCAGTTGGAAGCCGCAATCGCAGCGCAGGCTGAACAGAGCATCGCCGGTGAGGCATTCGGAATGGACACGCGCCAGCACCGGCGCCGGCCCGGTGATATCGCCGTACACCAGCGCCAGATGGTCGTGCCCGGTGGAGATTTCCTCGAAGCCCACCATCAGGAAATCACCCCAGGGTGTCGGCAGTTTGGCTTCTGCTACACGTTTAAGCTGCATGTTGCTCCCCAAAACCTAAGAATGACGCGCATCCTACTGCTTGGCGCGCCGTTTGACTAGCACCAGCGCAAAGAAGGAGCGCCGATCGAAATCCTCTGGATTCTATTTTGCCATAAATTTAGTCTATGACGGGATGTGTTGCGGTCAACTGGCGACAAAATACGCAACTAACACGCCTTTTGCCATTGTTTAAGGCACTTTTTGTTAAGCCTGCCTGCGTCCGTCGCGCACCTTGACGGCTATCCGGATAAAGAAAATTCAATGGTTAAAATTGCAAAACGCACCGATATGGGCGCGCTGCTGCTGATGGTCTTACCGTTACTGCTCTGGGCCAGCGGCTGGCAGTGGCAGCCGGAAAATAATCACCGCTGGCTAAAGGGGTGGTACTGGCTGACGCAAACCGTCACCTCACCGTGGAGCATCCTGACCAGCGCACTGTTGATAAGCTGGTTTCTCTGGTGCTTGCGTTATCGTCTCAAGCCGGCTCTAAGGCTGGCGGCGATATTAACCGCGACGTTACTTATCGGCCAAGGCATGAAATCGGTCATCAAAGAACGGGTGCAGGAACCCAGGCCCTACGTGGTGTGGCTGGTAAAGCATTATGCAATCGATGATAGGGCGTTTTACGCCATGCCGCGCAAAGCGCGCAGTGTGGCGGTGGCGCGGGAACTGAAAGAGCAGCAGGTGATTCCGCCCTGGCTGCAGAAGCATTGGCGGGCTGAAACCGGTTTTTCGTTTCCCTCTGGCCACACGATTTCCGCCGCCAGTTGGGCGTTACTGGCCGTGGGATTGCTCTGGCCGCGGTCGGCACAGGGTCTCCACCGTGGTGCTGATGCTTTGGGCCAGCGGCGTGATGGTCAGCCGCATGGCGCTCGGCATGCACTGGCCGCGAAATGTGGTCATGGGCGTTGCCGTCAGTTGGTTGGTGATAACCCTTGGGTGCTGGCTGGGGCAGCGCTGGATAGGTGCGCTGACGCCGACGCCGGAAGAAGCGCCGGATATCCGCTCGCGCGATTGAGGGGGCCAAGCTCCCTGCGTTTAACCGGCAAAGAGAAAAGCACCGCCAGCGGTTGGGTTTTCCCTGTGGCGGCCCTATAGTAATTATTTAGCGTGCGCAGGTATCGCCGCCGCGACGAAGCGCGCTGCCGGATGGCAGTATCGTTTATCGCAGGGGGAAATTTCCTTCATTACCGGGGAAATGGTAATTTGACCGTGTCAGACGAGCTAAGCGTCTGAACATACGACTAAGACGGCTTGCAGGAAATCATGTGAAATATGTTCTGATAATTTTGCTGGTGCTGGTGCTGGTGATTTTTATCATCACCGTTACCTTTGGCGCGCACAACGATCAGGTGGTAACCTTCAACTACCTTCTGGTGCAGAGTCAATTTCGTGTGTCGACCTTACTCACCTCATTGTTCGCCACCGGCTTCGTCATAGGCTGGGTTATCTGCGGCTTGTTCTGGCTGCGCACGCGCATGGCGCTGATGCGGGCCGAACGCAAGGTGAAACGCTTAGAACAACAGCTTGCGCCGCTGGAAAGGACGACCGCCGCGGCCGCCGGGGTACCTGCCGTTGCGCCTAAGGAATAACGTATTATGTTAGAGCTGCTGTTTCTGTTGCTGCCCGTGGCCGCCGCCTATGGCTGGTATATGGGGCGCAGGAGCGCGCAGCAGGATAAACAGCAGGAAGCTAATCGTCTTTCCCGGGAGTACGTCGCCGGGGTGAATTTCCTGCTGTCCAACCAGCAGGACAAGGCTGTGGACCTGTTCCTTGATATGCTAAAGGAGGACAACAACGCTTTTGAGGCGCACCTGACGCTGGGCAATCTGTTCCGTTCCCGCGGCGAAGTCGACCGCGCCATCCGCATTCACCAGGCATTGATGGAAAGCACGTCGTTAACCTTTGAACAGTGGTTGCTGGCCATTCAGCAACTGGGCCGCGATTATATGGCGGCTGGTTTTTACGATCGCGCTGAAGATACGTTCAGCCAGTTGGTGAACGAAGATGACTTCCGGGTGAGCGCATTGAGTCTGCTGTTGCAGATTCATCAGGCGACCAGCGAATGGTCGAAGGCGATAGACGTCGCGGAAAAACTGGTCAAGCTCGGCAAAGAGCAGCACCGGGTAGGAATAGCCCATTTTTACTGCGAGCTGGTCCTCCAGGCGATAGGCAGTGACGATATGGATCGCGCCGTCGCGCTGCTGAAAAAAGGGGCGGCCGCGGACAAAAACAGCGCGCGGGTGTCCATTATGCGCGCCAAAATCTACATGGCGCAGCAAGATTATGCGGGCGCGGTCGGCGAACTGACGCAGGTGTTGGATCAGGATCGCGAAATGGTCAGCGAAACGCTGCCGATGCTGCAGGAATGTTATCAGGCGTTGGAACAACCCGCCCAATGGGCGGAATTTCTTAAACGCTGCGTGGAAGAAGACACCGGCTCGGCGGCGGGACTTCTGTTGACCGATATTATTGAGCACGAACAGGGGCCTGAGGTGGCGCAGGGCTATATCAACCAGCAATTGCGCCAGCATCCGACAATGCGCATGTTTCACCGACTGATAAATTTTCACCTCAGCGAGGCGGAAGACGGTCGCGCCAAGGAAAGTTTGCAGACGCTGCGCGATATGGTCGGCGAACAGATTTACACCAAACCTCGCTACCGCTGCCAGAAATGCGGTTTCACCTCCCACAGCCTGTATTGGCATTGTCCGTCGTGTAAATCCTGGGCCTCGGTCAAGCCCATACGCGGTCTGGACGGCCAATAATCCCGGTAGACAGGCACCGCCAGGAAAATCGGCTAACGCCCCGTCGCTGTCGAGTGGCGCTGCAGGCGACTCTGGGTCCGGCTGGCGCCGCCGGCAGGTAAAATGGCCTGATGCTAACGGGCCTGCGCTGGCGGGCCGCCAACCAGAGATGTTTCATGACGCGCACGATTTTATCTTCCTCTTCTTCTTTAGCCCCGCAACGGGCGGGCTCGCCGGTGATTGTGGCGCTGGATTATGCCGATGCCCGCCAGGCGTTGGCGTTTTCCGACCGTGTGGCGCCGTTCCAGTGCCGGCTAAAAATCGGCAAAGAAATGTTTACCCAAGCGGGACCGGCGCTGGTACACGACCTGCAGCAGCGCGGTTTCGAGGTTTTTCTGGACCTGAAATTTTACGATATCCCCAATACGGTGGCCAAAGTGGTTAGCGCGGCGGCGGAACTGGGAGTATGGATGGTCAATGTGCACTCCAGCGGCGGTGAACGCATGATGGCGGCGGCGCGCGAAGCGCTGTTGCCGTTCGGGGCTGACGCGCCCCTGCTCATCGCCGTCACGGTGCTCACTAGTATGAATGATGAAGATCTGCGGGGGATAGGCATTGCCGGCAGCGCCTCGGACCACGCCGTGCGGCTGGCCGTACTGGCGCAAGCGTGCGGCTGAAAACCGACTGCGGCGCGGATTTCGCGCTGGTGACGCCGGGGATCCGCCCCGCCGGCAGCGATGCGGGGGATCAGCGCCGGGTGATGACGCCGCTGCAGGCGGGCGTGGACTATATGGTGATCGGACGTTCTATTACCCAGGCCGCCGACCCCGCTGCCGCCCTAGCGGCGATCTTGCAGGAACTGCAAGCCGGAGGCACCGATGTCTGATGCAAACCGGCTGGTGTATTCCACCGACGGCGGGTGCATAAAAACGGACGAGACGCCCGCGCCGCGAGCGCCAGGAGACGGCATTGTGCGCCTGCAGCAGCAAATCAGCGGTCGAAAAGGCAAAGGCGTATGTCTGATTACCGGCCTCGATTGGGATGACGCGGCGTTACAGTCGCTTGCCCGCGAGCTGAAAAAGAAATGCGGCACCGGCGGGGCAGTGAAAGACGGCGTTATTGAGATTCAGGGCGATAAACGCGATATGTTGAAACAGCTTTTGGAAGCGAGGGGTCTGAAGGTCAAGCTGGCGGGCGGTTGAAGGGAGGCGCCCGCCTTACCTGGCCGCCACACTGCGTTAGATGACGGTGTGGCGGCGGCAGGATTAACGGACAACGGCCATCAATCCACCTGATGGCCAATAATCCCGCCATCGGCGCCGCCGATAGCGCTGGCGCCGATGGCGGTGTTGTGATCGCGTTTCGACCAATTCGAGCACGCGCTTAGCGATAAAGCCAGGGTGACCGCCAGCGCCGCGGCAGCCATGCGTTTAGAGGTTGAGCTCATCATCACGTTCTCCATTTTCAGCTGTTATATTGAATTACCTTGAAATAATTATAGACTTATTCGCAACATTTAGCTTATTTGGTGTTTAAGTAACAGTTTTCATAAATCAATGTGTTACAAGTTTTGCAAAAATTAAATAATCCGAAATTTTCCTTCTGATTTTTGACTGACTCATTTCCCAGCGCCCCAATAGCAGAACCACGCCCGATCTTCAGCCGGTTTACTCATACAGGACCCGCACGCCGGACCGGACAATAGCCTTATCTTGGGATAAGGAGAACGCCATGCTAAACAGTCTGAAACAACAGGTGTTGGAGGTGAATCTGGCGCTGCCGCAGCATCAGCTGGTTACCTTTACGTGGGGTAATGTCAGCGTGGTCAATCGGGAAAACAGTCTGATGGTGATTAAACTGTCCGGCGTGGACTATAGCGCCATGACCCTTGACGACATGGTCGCCGTGAAGCTGGTGCGGCCGGCGGGTGGAAGGCCGGCGGAAACCTTCATCCGATAGCGACACCCATCGGGCCCCTTATCTGGCGTTCGAGGCGCTAGGTGGTATCGTCCACACCCATTCCCGTCATCCCACCATCTGGGCGCAGGCGGGGCGGGATATTCCCGCCTGGGGCACGATGCATGCCGACTATTTCTATGGCGCGGTCCCCTGTACCCGTCCAATGATCGAGGCCGAAATCAGCGGACGTTACGAATGGGAAACCGGTCAGGTCATTGTGGAGGCCTTCCGGCATCGGGAACCCGATCCGGCGGCGGCACCGGCAGCAGTGCTGGTTAATGCCCACGGACCTTTTGCTTGGGGCAATGATGCGGCGAGTGCGGTGCACAATGCCGTGGTGCTGGAAGAAATCGCCTACATGGGAATTTTTCTCGCCAGCTCAGTCCGGAGCTACCGGCGATACAGCGCAGCCTGTTGGTGAAACACTATTTGCGCAAGCACGGCAAAGACGCCTATTACGGTCAATAACCAGCCCCTCCAGAGGGCCACGCTCGTATGCCGGCGTTTTCGCGATCCTCAAGTTGCGGGCGCGCACACTGGGCTTTGCGCCGCACGGCGCTGAGGCGCCGCGCCAAACGGCGCTATCCCACGGCGATACGCCTTCCCATACAGAGCGGTGTGACCCCACAGAAGCCGTCCATTAAGCGCCTATGTCGCCCCGACCGGGCGGTCATAGGCCATTGTCATAGGATGCCAGCAAGCGTGTGCGCCGCCTTGCGTTTCCATTAAAATGACGTATTTTAAAAATAGAAACGTTATTTTAATTTTGCAGCCAATCACTGTTTGCCCCCATATTTGCGGCTAGTTCATGCTTACATTTCCCCCCCCGGGGGACCCGGCCAGCGACTGGCCCTAGCGCCCCAGGGTGGTCTTTGAGATAAGGTGGCAGCAGAATGCAAATTAAACGTGCTATCGATAAAATTCCGGGCGGTATGATGCTCATTCCGCTGTTCCTCGGGGCCCTGTGTTATACATTTTCGTTAGGCGCCGACGCCTACTTTGGTTCTTTCACTAATGGACTGATTACCGGCACCGTGCCGATTCTGGCTATCTAGTTTTTTTGATGGGCGCATCCATCAAGCTGAGCGCTACCGGTACGGTACTGCGTAAGTCTGGCACGCTGGTGGTAACGAAAATAGCGGTAGCCTGGCTGCTGGCGGCGCTTGCGTCGCGGGTGTTGATGGACATGACCAACGGCGGCTTATATGCCTCCATTATGCAGCAGTACGGCAGCAAGGAAGAAGCCGGTGTTTTTGTATTAATGTCGCTAGAGTTCAGGCCGATAATGACCATGATCATTATCGGCACAGCCGGCATCGCTTCCTTTGAACCGCAGGTGTTCGTCGGCGCGGTATTGCCCTTTATCATCGGCTTCGTGCTCGGCAATCTGGATCCGGCGCTACGGGAATTTTTTACTAACGCGGTACAGACGGCTAATCCCGTTCTTCGTTTTTGCGCTGGGCAACACCATCAATTCGGCGGTGATTGCCGGCATGGCCCCCAGTTTGCGCCCATAACGCCGTCAGTGATTGTCACCTCGATTCTGGTCCGGTGATAACCGCGCTCTATTCTCGCCGCGTTAAACGGGGGCAGCCAGCCAAGGTGGGCGCTGAGCGTGGAACAGGTCATGGGGCAGTGGACGGTGAACGGGCGGTGGACGGCGAATCCGCGGGTGCCGATCGACTGCTTCCTTAAGCGGGAGTGGGAGCGCGCCTGCGGCGATCGACTGCGCCCGTCGGCGCGGCGAAAGAGGGTAACCCGCTAAAAAAACGCATCGCCAAAAACGATGCGGAGGGGGGGTAGCCGCGCCGCCGTCGCCGGGGACAGGTTTAAGCCGCCTCGGGCTATCACCGAGCGGTTTTCCATCCGTACTTCGGCGAGGATCACCTCAAGGGTATCGCCCTGGCCGGTAGCGTTTCTCGCCTTTCACCTGCACGGTGCCGGCATCCTGGCTGCACATCAGCTTGTCGCGCACGCTGTGGATGAAGGGGGCAGGGATGAACACCACCGCGCCGTTGTCGAGCAAGCTCATTCGCATGCCACCGCGCGAGATGTCGATGATTTCCGCCGCGAAGCGGCTGTCGCTGCCGGCTTTCGGTTGCAGGAAACGGGCATAAAGGCAATCGCCGACGTCCCGTTCCGCCATACGGTTCTGGCGGCGGCGCTCGGCGAGACGCAGCGTGACTTCCTCATTCGGCCGCTCGGCGTCGCCAACGCCAATCAGGGCCTTAAGCAGGCGCTGATTGATCATATTGCCGTACTTGCGGATTGGCAAGGTCCAGGTGGCATAGGCGTCCAGCCCCAGACCAAAGTGGGGACCCGGCACCGTACTGACTCCGGCAAAAGTCTGAAAGCGGCGAATGCGGCTGTCCAGATAACTAGTGGGCTGGGCGTCCACCGCCGACGCAGGGCGCAAAAACCTTCCAGCGTCAGGAGACAGGAGGGGTCGACCTCAATCTGGTGACTGCGCAGAATGGCGACCGCCTGATCCACCAGCAGCAGGTCGAAGCCGTGGTGCACGTTATACAGCCCATAGCCCAGGCCGTCCCGCAGCACGCGGGCGGCGCAGACGTTGGCGGCTATCATCGCCTCTTCGATCATGCGGTTAACGATGCGACGCGGCGCGACGACAATATCATCCACATTGCCCTTCTCATCCAGCACGAAGCGATAATCAGGGCGATCTCTGAACACCAGCGCGTGGTGCTGCCGCCAGGCGCTGCGTGCCAGGCAAACATCATGCAGCAGGCGAATCTGATCGGCAATGGCCTCGGTTCCTGGCAGCCTGAAACCGCGGTTTTCCAAGTAGTCGGACACATTGTCGTAGGCCAGTTTACCCCTGGATTCGATCCAGGCGGTGAAAAAGCGCGCATCGTCGGCTAGGGTCCCGTTAGGGCGCACCGTAATGCGGCACGCCAGCGCCGGGCGCCGCTCGTGGGCGCACAGCGAGCACAGATCGTCGGACAGCGCCCGCGGCAGCATGGGAATATTGAAACCGGGCAGGTAAATGGTGAAGGCGAGCTCGCGGGCGATGTTATCCAGCGGACTGCCTGCCGGCACCCAGGCGGTCGGATCCGCGATGGCGACGGTCATGACCCCGGCACCGTTCGGAGCCGGAGCCAGATGGATAGCGTCGTCCATATCTTCCGTGCTAGCGCTGTCGATGGTGATGAAATCGAGCGCGGTAAGATCTTCGCGCGCCGGCACGTCTTCCTGCAGACTAACCCCTTCCGGCATGGCCGGCGCAGCGTGCTCAAGATTATGGCGGGCGAGTGTCACCCACCAGGGGGGCGAAGTGATCGTCGGCGCGAGTGACCAGGGCGGTAATTTCGGCATAAAATTGGCGATCGCCTTTCAGCGGGTGGCGTCGCATTTCCGCGACCGCCCAATCGCCGGTTTGAAACGTCTGGTCGACGCCGCGCTGCGGTCGCGTGGGGATAACCTCTTTGATAAGCGGATGATCCGGCACGACGGCAAGACGTTCGTCTTTGACCTGTACCCGACCCACAAAACGCGTGAGAAAGGGTTCAATGAGTTCTTCCGGCTCGGCAATCTCCCGCTCTTTTTCTGTGCGCACTACGGCCGAGATTTTATCGCCGTGCATCACTTTCTTCATGAAGGGCGGCGGAATGAAATAGCTTTTCTGGGCATCGATCTTAAGGAAGCCGAACCCTTTCTCAGTGCCTTTAACCACGCCTTCGACACGCGGTGTCTGGGAATGCAGTTGCTGTTTTAGCTGTGCAAGCAGGGAATTGTCTTGAAACATAATGTCCGGAAAAGTGGATTGTAATGTGCTGAGTAGCGGCAGATAGTTTTACGCGATTCGGCCTGCGGCGGCAAGCTTACCGGTCATATGAAGCTAAAAAAACCACCCGGTTGACCCAAGGTGGTTTTCAGGGGGAAGGGACGTGCAATGAGCGCGCCCCTTGTCATGTTAAGCCGGCGTGGCCGACCAATCACAAGATGCGCTGAGTCGACGGCGTCAGGCTCGGCGTCAGTTTGATCGGGACCGATTTGGAGGTCGGGGTGAAAGTGTGCCGTCACCGAAACTAAATAGCGGCACCAGCGGGTTGGTTTCCGGGTAATAGGCCGCCAGGTTGCCGCGCGGGATAGCGTAGCTGACCGCTTTAAATCCCGTCATTTTACGGTGCACACCGTCATGCCACAGGGTTTCGATATCGACCCGATCTCCCTCCTTAAGACCCAGCTCGGCCAGATCCTGCGGATGAATAAACACCACCTCCCGCTGGCCATAAACGCCGCGATAGCGGTCATCCAGACCATAAATGGTGGTGTTGTACTGATCGTGGGAGCGCAGGGTTTGCAGGGTGAACGGCGCATTCTCGCCCTGCAACTGCGGTATGAGCGTTTCAGGCAGTGAGGCGGCGCTAAATTGCGCCTTGCCGCTCGGCGTAGCAAAACGCAGTTCGGCGGCGTATTGCCGAGATAGAATCCCCCCCAGGCACGTCACAGCGGCGGTTAAAATCAGTAAAGCCCGGCTGGGTGGCAGCGATGTGATCGCGAATCAAATCGTAGTTGCCCGCGAGCTCGCGCCAATTGAGCTTGTCCTCGCTTAATACCGCGGCGGCAATACCGGCGACAATCGCGGTTTTGGAACGCAACTGGTCGGAAATCGGCGGGTTAACCCCTTGAGAAGCATGCAGCATGCTGAAGAAATCTTCGACGGTAATATACTGATCGCCTCTGGCCTGGGTATCACGGTCGGTCCGGCCAAGCGTCGGCAGAATGAGCGCATCCTGTCCGGGTACCAGATGGCTGCGGTTAAGCTTGGTACTGATATCACGGTCAGGGCGCAACGCTGCAGCGAGGCCTCGGTACGCGGCGTATCCGGCGCGGCGGCGGCCAGATTGCCGCCGAGGGCTTTTCGTCGATGCCCATGGTGTGGTTGCCCTGAACGTTGCTGTGACCGCGTACCGGGCACAGGCCGGCCCCCGGTTTACCCAACTGGCCGAAGAGCAGTTGCAAATTGACGATTTCGCGCACCGTGGCGACGGAATGTTTGTGCTGGGTTATCCCCATTGCCCAGGTACAGATAACCCGCCTGGCGCCGCGGTAAATTTCCGCGACCTCGCGCAAATCCTGCTCGCTGAGGCCAGACTGCCGGGTCAACTACTGCCAGGAGGTAGCGTCGACGGCGGCGAGGTACAACCTCAACGCCTTGGGTATGGGCCGCGGATAAAAGCGTCATCGAATAGGCCGTCTTCTCCACGCGCCAGATGTTGACGATGGGTTTCCAGCAGCGCTTTGATTATCCCGCGCACCGCCGCCATATCGCCGCCCAGATTGGGCTGAAGGTAGCGCGAGCTGATACGCCCGGATTTTGGGGTGATAACTTCCAGCGGTTTTTGCTGATCAACAAAACGCTCAAGCCCGCGCTCACGCAGATTGTTGAATCTGACGATGCTGGCGCCGTGGTCGGCGGCGTGACGCAGAGACTGTGCAGCATACGGGGATGGTTGGTGCCAGCGTTCTGACCGAAAACGAAAATGGCGTCGGCCAGGTCAAAATCATCAAGGCGAACGGTGCTTTTACCGACGCCGATACTTTGCTTCAGGCCGCTGCCGCTGGCCTCATGGCACATGTTGGAACAATCGGGAAAATTATTGGTGCCGAACATCCGGCCAAACAGCTGATACAGATAGGACGCTTCATTGCTGGCGCGCCCGGAGGTGTACAGCTCAGGCTGATCGGGATGCGTCAGATTATTCAGATGAACGGATAAGGGCAAAGGCCTCTTCCCAGCGAATGGGCAGGTATTTATCGCTTTCGGCGTTATAGCGGTGCGGCTCCGTCAGCCGACCCTGATACTCAAGAAAATAATCGCTTTGCTGATAAAGCTGGCTAACGGTGTGCCGGGCGAAGAAAGCCGCATCCACCGCCTTGCGCGTGGCTTCCCAACTTACCGCTTTGGCGCCGTTTTCACAAAAGCTGAAGGTGCCGTTATTATCGCCCCAGGCGCAGCCCGGGCAGTCAAACCCTTTTGACTTGTTGACGCGCAGCAGATTGCGGATGTTTTTGAAAGTCTGTTTGCTGTTCAGCACATAGCGGGTGGTGGATTCCAGGGCTCCCCAGCCGCCCGCCGCGCCGTCGTAAGGTTTTATCGCAGGTTTGAATTTCATCATTAGGGTTTCGCAGATAATAACTTCGATGAGATGTTAAATTTTGTTTAACATTTTGCTTCAATTGCGTAAAAGTTTAATCGCGCCGCCGGCAAGCGTTTAATCGAAACGCTTTATCGTGGTATAGAGCGCGGTTATTGCATGCTATTTGTGATCTTGTTCATATTCCTGGCCATCAACCCTGCCCGAGTTCCTCATCGCCGCTGGCCCTGTCGCATACTGATGGAGTCGTTCAATCTGGAGTGGCCCGCGCGATGAAAGAGATAGGCAGCAAAATTCATGGATTTGGCAAAGCGCTGATGATGCCGATTTCGGTGATCGCCGCCGCCGGGATTTTCCTGGGATTGGCGGCGGCGATGCAAAACCCCGCGGTGAGCGGCGAGGCTTTTGCCCGGCTGCATTACCCGCAGATGATCATCGGCTTTATCCGTCAGGTGGCAAGCGCACTGTTCGCCAACCTCCCGCTGTTTTTCGCCGTCGCCAGCGCTATCGGCCTGGCGCGGGAGGAGAAACCGACGGCCGCCTTTGTCGCGGTAATCGGCTTCATCAGCCTGCACGTGGGGGTAAGCGCTTCGCTGGCGGCGCAGTCTATCACCCCGGCCACCACCACCCTGGCGTCGCTCACCGCGCGCGGCATGTCGCAGACCGGGGCGATGATGTATGCCGCGCAGTTCACCCCGACGCTGGGCATTTTTTCCTATAATATGAGCGTGCTCGGCGGGGTCATTGCCGGGCTGGTGACGGTGGCGCTGCATAACCGTTTTTATACCGTGGTATTGCCGAGCGCCATCAGTTTCTTCGGCGGCCGACGCTTCGTGCCGATTATCACGGTGGTCGTGCTGCCACTGGTGGGACTCGGCCTGTCGTTCATTTGGCCCGCCATTGGCCATGGCATCGCCTGGGTGGGGCAGCTCATCGGCAAAAGCGGCGCCCTCGGGATGTGGCTGTACGGATTTTGCGAGCGGCTGCTGATCCCGACCGGCCTGCACCATATTTTGAACGAAACGGTGCGTTTTACTCCTATCGGCGGCGTGGTTACCGCGGACAACCGGACGCTGGTCGGGGCATTAACCATCTTTAACACCTCTCTCACCCATCCCGGTCTGCTAAGCGACGACGTTATCTGTCACGCTACGCGTTTCCTGGCGCAAGGCAAGATCCCCACCATGATGTTTGGCTTACCGGGCGCGGCGCTGGCGATGTATCAGTGCGCGCGGCCCGAACATAAAGAACGCGTCAAGGCGCTAATGCTGGCCGGCGGTCTGGTTTCGTTCACCACCGGAATCACCGAACCGCTGGAGTTCTGCTTTATTTTCGTCTCGCCGGTGCTGTTTATTTTCCACGCGGTGTTGAGCGGCGTTGCGTTTATGCTGATGGATTTGCTGCATGTAATGATTGGCAATGTGCAGGGCGGCGCCATTGATCTGGTTATCTTCGGGGTACTCGGCGGCGCCCGGACCCAATGGTGGTATCCGGTGCTGCTGGGGGCGGTGTATTGTCCGCTTTACTATGTGGTGTTCCGCGCGGTCATCCGCCGCATGCATGTCGAGACGCCGGGGCGGGAATCGGACGAGCAGACGCCGCCGGAGCAGGAAAAGCAAAGCGCCGATGAACGCTCGCAAACCATCATCAATGGCCTGGGAGGGCGGCAGAATATCGCCGACGTTGATTGCTGTTTTACCCGGCTGCGCGTGCGGGTACGCGACATGCAGCAGGTGGTGGATCGTACATTAATGCTCACCGGGGCCAGCGGCGTTAAACGGCTCAGCGGCAACGATGTGCAGGTTATCTATGGCCCGCATGTGGAAAAAATCGCCCACGATGTGAAACGGACGCTAGGCGTGAGCAGTTAATTTCGCATCGGGGCAGACGATAGCTGCCATTGACGCACTAACGCGGATATCCCGGCTGATTTTTGCCTATACGGAGGTGATATACTGTTTGCTACCCCCGGCTACCGATCAAACTGATGGATATCAAACAACTCATTTACTTGTGCAACCTGGAGCGGGAGCGCCATTTCGGCCCCGCCGCCGACGCCAGCTTTGTCAGTCAGCCCACCCTCTCAATGCGGCTGAGAAATCTCGAACGTGAGCTGGGGGTGGCGTTTATCCACCGCGGCAACAGTTTTCAGGGCTTTACCGCCGAGGGGGAGCGGGTACTGGCCTGGGCGCGGGAAATTGTCTCGGTCTATCAGGGGCTGAAGCTGGAAGTGGAGTCGCTCAAGCAAGGCGTGGGAGGCACATTGCGTATTCGGCATCGTGCCCCAATGCGGGCCTCTCGCTACCGCAATTGCTACAGCAGGCGCAGGCGCGCTATCCGGATGTGCGCTACCAGGTGGCGGTGCTGAACGCCGATCAACTGCTGGAAGCCCTGACCAATCATAGTGTCGATTTGGGAATTGGCTTTTTTGAACTAGCGCTGCTGGAAGAGCTCAAGTTCCAGACGGCGTCCATTGCGGATCGCGGCGTGGATCTGGTATTGCATCCGGCGTTTTTTTCCACGCCGCCGGCACCGGTAAGTCTGGCTCAGGTCGCTGAGTTGCCGCTCTGTCTGGCCGAGCCAAGCCGTTATTTCCGCCGTTATCTGGATGAGAACTTTCGCGCAGACGGCCTTCAGCCGCGGGTTATCCTCGAAAGCGCCTCGATTTTCCAACTGTTGCAGGGGGTGTTTACCGGCCTGGGTTGCGGCATGGTGCCGCGCGGCCATTTGTTGCCGGACATGACGTAGGCGTTAACCAGCATCCCGATCGCCATGCCGGCGATGAAACGGCAGACGGCGGTGGTGATTGTGCAAACCGGGCGGGCCATTCCGCTGGCGCAAACGGTGTTCGATTTTACACATGCCTGGCTGGCGCAGGCGGAGGGGCACGGCGCGGTGTAAAAGGGGCCGGTTGTCCGGCCCCGGGGGAATCAATCCAGATCAAGCTTGTTCATGGCGGCGATATTGAAGCCGCCGTCCACATGCACCACCTCGCCGGTAATACCTGCTGACAAATCGGAGCACAGGAAAGCAGCGGTGTTGCCGACGTCCTCAATGGTCACCACGCGGCGGATAGGCGTCACCGACTCGCAGTGGGACAGCATCTTCTTGAAATTCTTGATACCGGACGCGGCCAGGGTGCGAATAGGGCCTGCGGAAATGGCATTCACCCGAACGCCTTGCGGGCCCATAGCGTTGGCCATGTAGCGGGTATTGGCCTCCAGCGAGGCTTTGGCCAGGCCCATAACGTTGTAGTTGGGGATGGCGCGTTCCGCCCCCAGATAAGTCAGCGTTACTAGGGCGGCGTTAGGATTAAGCATTGCCCGGCTGGCCTTGGCCATGGCGACGAAGCTGTAGGCGCTGATGTCGTGCGCGATGGCAAAACCTTCCCGGGTTACGGCGTTGACATAATCGCCGTCCAATTGGTCGCTAGGCGCGTAAGCGATGGCGTGCACAAAACCGTCGAAAGTCGGCCAGCCGTCGGCCAGACGGGTGAACAGCGCGTCGATGCTGGCATCTTCCGCCACGTCGCACGGTAGCACGATGCTGGAATTGAAATCGGCGGCAAACCCTTCCACCCGTGATTTCAATTTGTCATTCTGATAAGTGAAAGCCAGCTCCGCACCTTCACGGTGCATAGCCTGAG
This sequence comes from Sodalis sp. (in: enterobacteria), assembly GCF_051710625.1. Classification (GTDB taxonomy): domain Bacteria; phylum Pseudomonadota; class Gammaproteobacteria; order Enterobacterales; family Enterobacteriaceae; genus JBPESN01. The sequence continues at coordinate 35,373 of NZ_JBPESN010000009.1, forward strand.
CGGTACCGTATGCAATTGAACGGTTACTGGCAACGCCAGTCACCAGAACGCGTTTACCGGTAAGAAAACCCATAGCATTAATCCTTGTGATCATTATTTCATGCGATCGTGTGCCTACGGTCAATCCGTGCACCACCGTTCGTCGTTGATAAACCCGGCGAAGTGTAACATGAATCTTTCGCCGGAGTGTAGATCCGCGCCCTGCGCGACGGGGGGCTCAGGTCTCGGCGCCATGGCGTGACGAGGAGGGGACGCTTACGGCGTGGCGCCATCGCGCCGCCAGGCGTCGGCGGTCAGCGCTTCGCCGAAATGGCTGGCGATGAGCCGGCGGGTCAAATCGTGCAGCGGCGCCGCGAGCACATCGGCAGTGCTGCCCCGTTCTACGACTTCGCCGTTTTGCATCACGATGCTTTGATCGCTTACATCTTTCATCATGCCCAAATGTTGCGTCACGTAAATAAACGAAATCCCTTTTTTCGCCTGTAGCTCCAGCATCAGGTTGATAATCCGTGAGCGCATCGATATATCCAGCGACGCCAGCGCTTCGTCCGCCACGATAACCTTGGGCTGCAAAATCAACGCGCGCGCCAGACCGACGTGCTGTTTCTGCCCCGGCGCCAGCATGTGCGGATAGTAGTAGGCGTGATCGATCAGGCCGCAGGCCGATCTGGCGCAGGGTGGTGTTGATGGCTTCCTCGCGTTCGCTGCCTGTCAACGTCGTGTTCAGCCGCAGCGGCACATCCAGTAATTGGCCAATGCGCTGGCGCGGATTTAGGGCATTGCAGGCATCCTGGAAAATTATCCGGATACGCTGACTGCGGTAACGATAGTCACCAAAATGCAGAGGATGATCGTCAATCAAGATCTCGCCGGCGCTGGGCTCGACGCTACCGGCCAGCATTTTCGCCAGCGTCGATTTACCGGAACCGTTTTCACCGATAATAACCAACGTCTGACCCTCACGCAGGGTGAAGCTGACGTTTTGCACCGCTGCCACCTGATGACGGCGAAACAGGCCCGTGCGGTAGCGAAACGTTTTGCTCAAATTGCGGGCTTCAAGCAGGGTTTCCATGCTTACTGCTCCTCCAGATTAAGCGGATAATGGCAGGCGAAAAAGTGATTTTTCACCGGCAGCACGGCGGCGCCTGATTGCAGGTTTTCTGCGCATAGGGACAGCGCGGCCCAAGGCGACAGCCAATAGGCAGATGCTCCAGCGACGGAATGCCGCCGGGCAGGGTATTTAGCCGGCTTTTGGGCGGCATGGATCGGCCGAAGTCGGGAATCACCCGGATCAACGCCTGGGTATAGGGGTGGTGCGGCGTGGCGATCAAATCCTCGCTCTGGGCGCTCTCCACCGTTTGCCCGCAGTAAAGCACATTGATGCGGTTACACCATTTGCTCATCATTTGCAGGTCATGGCTTATCAACAAAATAGTGATAGTGGTACTGTTATTTTGATTCAGGCGCGCCAGCAGGCGGAAAATCTGTGCCTGCGTGGTCGGCTCCATGGCGTTGGTAGGTTCGTCGGCAATCAACAGCCGCGGCTGGTTGGCCAGCGCGATGGCGATCATGAGCTTTTGACACTCCCCCTTGGTCAGCTCGTAGGGATAGGCGTGCATAATCGCTTTATGGGCTTTGAAGCCAACGCGGTGCAACAATTCAATGGCACGCCGCTTGCGCCAGCCGAATCGCTGCCACCATTGGCCCTTATAGGTCCAGCCGGGGATCGCCAAGATTATCTGCCGGCCGATGCGTTCCGACGGATCCAGACAGGATTGCGGCTCCTGGAAAATCATCGACACATTGTGTCCCACCACCTTGCGCCGCTGGCGCGGGGTTAAGGCAAGCAGGTCGATATCGTCGAAACGGAAGCGATCGGCGGTAACCCGCCAGTTATCGCGGGTCACGCCGCAGATCGTTTTGGCGATAAGGCTCTTGCCGGAGCCGGACTCTCCGAGCAGCCCGCGGACTTCCCCTTCGCAATACTTAGGTGATCCACCGCTTTCACCGGCCCTTCAGGGGTCATAAACTCGATGGTGAGATTGCGAATATCCAGCAACGGCATTACTCCACCTCCGCAACTATGGCGCGGCGTACGCCTTCACCGAAGATATTGACGATCAGCACGCTTAGCATAATGGCGGGCGTAGCCCGGCTGCATGACTGCCCAGGGCGCGACATACACCAACTCCAGCTGGTCGTCCATCATTATTGCCCCCATTCCGGCGCCGGCATCTGCGCGCCCAAGTTGAGGAACCCCAGCGCGGCGATATCTAGGACCGCCATCGACAGTGCGCGGGTGAACTCTGAAACCAATTGACTGGCGATATTTGGCAGCACCGCATAACGCAGAATATGCGGCATTGATGTGCCATCCATCCGCACCGCCAAAATATAGTCTTTTTCCAGTTCGCTATGCACCAAAGTATAGACGGTGCGCACAATGCGCGGCAGCAACGCCAGCCAAACCGCCAACATGGCATGTTCCAGGCGGGGGCCGAGAAACGCCACCACCACAATGCCCAGCAGCAGCGAGGGGATGGGCAGCACAGTGTCCAGCACGTGATTGAGCACCGCTGAACGCAAACCACGGGTGACGCCGGCCAGCGCCGCCGAACGCAAACCACGGGCGGCGGCGGCCAGCGCCGCCACCAGGGTCACCACCAGCGCCGATCCGAAGGTGGGGGCGGTGCCGGCCAGCAACCGGCTCAGTACATCGCGGCCCAGATCATCGGTACCGAGAAAAAAAGACACGTCACCGTAGCGCGACCAGGAAGGCGGCAGCAGTTGATAGCCCAGAAATTGCTGGTCCAGATGATAGGGCGCAAACAGCGAGCCGAACAGGCAAAGCAGGATCAGCAGGGCAAAGCCGTACAGCCCCAGCATCGACATGGCGTCGGGTAAAAGCGCCGCCATCGCCGCGCCAGCGGCCCGGGCATGCGCTTCTCGCGGTAAACATTATCTGAGGGCATACCACTCCTTATGGCGCAGCGGGTTCGCCAGCGCGCCCACCGCCATCACCCCGGCGAAGATGGCGGCGTAGTCCTGTTGACGGATGGCGATGATAAGCCAGCGGCCCAGACCAGGCCAGCTGAACACCACTTCCGTAATCATCGCCAGGGTCAGCATCGTAGAAAACTGCAGCCCCAGTTTGGGAATAATCGTTGGCAGGGCGTTATGCAATAAATGACGGCGCACAATGGTCCAGCGCGACAGCCCGCGGGGCGCGGGTCGCGGCGGCGCGGATATAATTGCGGCCGATCACCTCAACCGTGCTGATGCGCATCAGCCCCACCACCTCGGTGGTCGGCGCCACCGCCAGCGCGGCGATCGGTATCACCATATGTTTGAGCGCACTCAGTAACATTTCATTACGGTAGAGGGAATCCGACAGCCAGGCGTCCAGCAGGGCGAAGCCGGTGATGCGTTGTACGGGATACAGCAAATCGAAGCGACCGGCGACGGGGAACCAGCCCAGATGCAGGGAAAAATAGAGGGTCAGCAGCAGCGCATCAAACTCCGGATCGCACCAGCGTGCATAGTTGGTTTGCGAAGCGATGGCGGCGCAGCTTAACAGCGGACGGAAAAAACTGTCCGGATCGTTACTGTCGGTGGATTAGCCCGAAAGGGTCATATCGTGATTCACGGCCGTCAGTCACGCCTCTTGAAAGCGTCCCTCTACGGGAATAATCGTCAAGCGGATGCCCACCTGCGCCAAATCAGCTTGAATCAATTCAGCCGTTTTCAACGGGCTGGGATTATAGGATTGCAAGGCGGTCGGCACCAGCAAATTAAGCTGCAATGAGGTCTTGCCCAGCGCGCGCAGGATAGCGCGCGCCTTCGCCGGATTGTATTCCGTTACCCGTGATTCGCTATCCATAAGCCCAGGACGCACGCGGCAGCAGCGATGCCGCGGTTTCAGCGGTACCGTAATAGATGGATTGCATTAAACGTGGATTATTGATCGCCAGCGCAATGGCGTGTCGGAGCCGGACATCATTGAGCGGAGGCTTACGGGTATTGAAGGCCAGATAAGCGATGTTCATCCCGGGACGCAGCGTCAGACGCAGGCGGGGATCGTCGCGCAGGATAGACAACTGGCTGGCGGCGAGCTGGGACAGGACATCGCACTCGCCGGTCAATTGCCGCGACAGGCGGCCGATCCCGCCGGTGCTCAAATCAATGACCACCTGAGCCATACGCGGCATGCCACACCAATAGTGTTGATGGCGGGTAAGCCGGATAAACTCTGTCCAGTATGGTATTCATTAAGCATAAACGGGCCGGTGCCCACCGGCAGGCGGTCCAATTGCTCCTGGGGGCCGCTGGCCGTCAGCTGGTCGGCGTATTCTGCCGACAAGACCGGCGCATAATGGGTCGCCAGATGCCATAAAAACGAGGCGTCGGGGCTTTCCAAACGGAATTCGACCGTCTCATTATCGATACGTTTGACGCTTTGCACCGTTTGCGGGAACTGCAAACTGTCAAAATAGGGGTAATCGCCGCCGTTAACGCCGTGCCAGGGATGATGCGTATCAAACATATGCGCAAAGCTGAACACCACATCGTCCGCGTTTAACGTCCGGGTTGGTGTAACCCAGGCGGTGTGCTGGAAGGCGATATTCTTACGCAAATGAAAACGATAAGTCGCCCCGTTATCCAACACTTCCCAACGCTGTGCCAGCTCAGGGATGAGGCGATAGGTGTAGGGGTCGACCGCCAGCAGCCGATCGTAAAGCTGCGCGGAGAGGGTATCAACGGTGATGCCACTACTGGCCATCTGCGGGTTGAACGTATTGACCACACCGCTGACACAATAGACAAAGGCGCTCTGGCGGATAGGCGGAGCAGCAGCGGCGACCGGACTGCCGTACGCCAATGGCAGTTCAGGGGCGATATCGCCGTCTTCGTTCCGTGGCGTCCGCGTCCCGTTGCGCCGCGATGACATTAAGCGCGGCGGGGACGCTGTTCTTAGTGACAATGTCACTTTTATCTGACGTTTCTTCGGCGGCGGCCGGGACGGTCCGACTGGCCGCTGCCGTGGCTGCCGGGGGAAAACCCCCGCCTGGGGGATTTCCGCCGCGAATTATTGGCTCAGTTGAAAGCGGCGCTGGACAAGCGTCGGTCCAGCGACTGAAGTTGAATGGACGCTTTACTGTCCATACTGTCAACTTTTTGTGACAGACAGCTTCAACCGCGGTGCAATGGCCAGTATGACATGCCCCAGACACCCTGATCGCTTGAGCGAGGCAATACATGTATTTGGAAGTAGTCTGTCAGGACCGTTTGGGTCTGGTGCGGGAGTTATTGGATTTGTTGGTCTCCCGCGCAATCGATTTACGCGGCATCGAAATTACCCCCACCGGCCGCGTCTATCTTAATTGTACGCCGCTGGAATTTGATATTTTTCGCTCGCTAATGGCGGAAATTTGCCGCATAAAGGGCGTTACCGATGTGCGGACCGTGGCTTTTATGCCCACCGAACGCGACTCCCGCGCCATGCAGGCAATACTGGCCGCCATGCCGGAAGCCGTGTTGTCCATCGACCTGAAAGGCCGGATCACGTTATCCAATCCGGCGGCCGCGCTGCTGTTTAATGCCAGCGGGGAGAAATTACTCGGCCAGTCGGTATCGGCGCTGATCGGCGGGTTTGATTTCACTCGCTGGCTGGAAGAATGCCCTGCCGCAGCCGGCCGCTGAACGGGTGGTGAACGGGTGGTGATTCAAGGCCAGGATTTTCTGCTGGATATCACGCCCGTGCAACTGCCCGGGGACGATGGTCATACCGCCACCGTCGGCGGAGTCGTGATGTTGAAATCGGCATTGCGCATAGATCGGCAATTAAAAGACCATTCGGTCAACGACGACAGCGCGTTCAGGCATCTGCTGGCGAGCAGCGAGCGTATGCGCCAGGTCATCAACAATGCCCGCAAGCTGGCGATGCTCGACGCACCGCTACTGATTATCGGCGAGACTGGTACCGGTAAAGATCTTCTGGCGCACGCCTGGCATCTGCTTAGCGCGCGGACTGGGACACCAGCCCTTTTTGGCGCTCAATCGCGCCGCCTTGCCCGACGAAGTGGCCGAAAGCGAGCTGTTTGGCCATGCCGCGGGCGCTTATCCCAATGCGCTTGTGTAGTGGCACACTGAATTTGGCCACCTGAACAGAGGTGATCTGCTCACCTCAGAACAACACGGGTGCACCAATGAAAAGAAAAAATTTTAGTTCTGAATTCAAACGCGAATCCGCTCAACTGATTGTCGAGCAAAATTACACCGCCGCGCCAGCAGCAAAAGCCATGGACGTCGGCCTTCCTACGATGACGAAATGGGTAAAACAACTGCGTGATAAGCGACAGGGGAAAACGCCAAAAACCTCTCCCATAACCCCGGAACAAATCGAAATACATAAGCTCAAGAAGAAGGTACAACGCATTGAAATGGAAAACGAAATATTAAAAAAGGCTACAGCGCTCTTGATGTCAGACTCCTTAAACAGTTCTCGTTAATCGGGAAACTCAGAGCACATTATCCTGTGGCCACACTCTGCCACGTGTTCAGGGTTCATCGCAGCAGTTACAAATACTGGAAAAGTCGTCCCGACAGGCCAGACGGCAGACGAGCGGCATTGCGCAGTCAGGTTCATGAACTGCACAGTATCAGCTATATGGTGCAGCTGGCGCGAGAAGTATCGCCACCATGCCAACCCACCAGAGAGGCTTCCGCATGGGGCGCTGGCTTGCAGGCAGGCTCATGAAAGAGCTGAGGCTGGTCAGTTGTCAGCAGCCGACGCACAGGTATAAGCGTGGCGGTCAGGAGCATGTTGCGATCCCGAATTATCTTGAGCGCCAGTTCGCTATAACAGAGCTAAACCGGGTATGGTGCGGCGATGTGACGTATATCTGGACCGGGAAACGCTGGGCATACCTTGCGGTTGTTCTTGATCTGTTCGCGAGGAAACCGGTGGGCTGGGTTATGTCGTTCTTCCCGGACAGCAGACTGACCATCAAAGCACTGGAAATGGCATGGGAAACGCGTGGTAAACCAGCCGGAGTGATGTTCCACAGCGATCAGGGTAGCCACTATACGGGCAGGCAGTTCCGACAGTTGCTGTGGCGTTACCGGATCAAACAAAGCATGAGTCGGCGTGGTAACTGTTGGGATAACAGTCCGATGGAGCGCTTCTTCAGAAGTCTGAAAAACGAGTGGATACCAGTAACGGGCTACATAAGCTTCAGCGAAGCAGCTCATGAAATTACCGACTATATCGTGGAGTATCACAGCGCACTCAGGCCGCATAAATATAACGGTGGGTTGCCACCAAACGAATCAGAAAATAGATACTGGAAAAACGCTAACGCGGTGGCCAGTTTTAATTGACCACTACAATCAGCCGCAGTGCTTTGTTGACCGTATTTTCACACATCGGTTTATACGGGTTATGGTTGCCGGGGAAGACCAATTCATTATTACTGGTGATATCCTTAATCTGTTTCAGAATGGCCATGGCCTGTTCTGAGAGGGGGACGATATGCGGCATTCGCATTTTGGCACCGCGCCCGGAATAACGCACTCCAGCAATGGGTTCTCGCGTCGCGGGTATCGTCTAGACTCTGTTTCTGAAATCAATCTCTGACCAGCGGGCGAAACGCAGTTCACTGGAGCGAATGAACACATGCAGCGTCAGCAGGACGGCAAGCCGGGTAAGTTCGCGGCCCTGATGGGGGATGCCCTTCAATGCGTTCGAGCAGCTTAGGTAGCCGCTCAAGCGGCAGGGCGGGATAGTGCCGTCTGACGGGAGGTGTCGTCACGCCGCCAAGGTTTGCTGCCGGGTTGGTATCGATTAATCCCTGATGGACCGCATGGCGCATTATGTTACTCAGGTGCTGCCGCGTGCGGGACGCAACTTCCAACAGACCTTTTTCCTCGATCTTTTCAGCAGGTCAATGAAATGACGAGCTTTAAGTTCTGATACAGGCAGGTTCCCGATGACCGGAAAGATATGATTGTTCAGGCTGGCAAGCAGACGGTCAGCGGTGTTCTGCGACCATTTCCTGTTACTTTTATGTCACGCCAGCGCCACGTTTTTAAAAACTTTCTCCGGTGTCCGTGAGCCACATTCAGCAGCGCGTTGCTGTGCGGGGTTGATGTTCAGCGCCAGCATTTTGCGGATACCTTCTCGCTGCTGTCGTGCATCAGGGATGGTGATGGCAGGATATGCACCCAGCGCAATGCGGGATTCTTTACCGTTAATACGGTACTTGAGATACCAGTGACGGGAGCCGCCCGGTTTGACAAGAAGATACAGACCGTGGGAATCGGAGACTTTAAAAGGTTTATCAGAAGGTTTAAGAGTGCGAATTTTCGTGTCGGTAAGGGACATATGGGGTCACTCCATTATCGAACTAACCTGACCTTAGATTTGACCACCAATTTTTCCCGATGCGGAGGGTAAAATCAAAGTACAGCGGGAAGATTTTTCACGCTAACCTATCGAAACAACATCAGATAAAAATTCGTAAAGAAACATGAAAGCAGAAAATTGGCTCCTCTGACTGGACTCGAACCAGTGACATACGGATTAACAGTCCGCCGTTCTACCGACTGAACTACAGAGGAATCGCAAAAGTGGTTGGCATGATAGCGGGGGCCTGGAGGGTTGTCAAAGGGGTAAACGGGGAAAATCGGCCGATCGCTCAGAGAATGCGCATCTTGGGTCAAACCGGCCTGGAAGCGTTTTACTTATCCGGACGCTGCGGCTACATCAGCCCGTAGGCGTGGCCCAGCAACCAGCCGGCGCCGCAGGAAACGCCTACGCCAATCAGCCCGACGGGCAAAAAGCTGTGGTTGATGACCCAGCGGCCAATGCGCGTTGTGCCGGCGAGGTCGAACTGGACCGCCGCCAAATCGCTGGGGTAGGTCGGTAAAATATAGTAACCGTAGCAGGCGGGGGCCGTAGCGGCGATAAGCGCCGGCGGCACGCCAACCGCCAGGGCGATTGGCACCACGGCTGCTAGGGCCGCCGCCTGGGAATTGACAAATTGCGATAACAGCAGCACCAGCGCATAGACCCACGGATAGTCGGCGACCGTGCCGGCTAACGAGGCCTCAATTTGCGTTAAATGGTTACTGAACAGCGTATCGGCCATTCAGGCAACGCCATATACGGCGACAATGGCAACCATGCCGGAGCGAAAGACGTTATTTTTGGCAATGGCGGCGGGTGCGGTGCCAGTCAATAGTACAATGCATGCTCCGCCGCATAACATGCACATTTGGATCATCAGCACCATCGAGAGCGGTGCGCCGTCGGACTGCGGCCGTAGGGCCGGGGAAGCGCCCAACAGCGCGATCGTGGCGATAAAAATGCCCATCGCCCGCCAACTGCCGCGCGGTAGCGCGGCAGCGCAGTGTTGAGTAGCGCCGGCGCAGTACCATAGACATAGTCATGATTTTCCTTGGTATCGATAAACGCCAGAAAGGCGTCATCGTCCCGCAATTCCTTGCCGCGAAAGCCGCTGAAAAGGGCGATGGCGAGGATGCCGCACAGCGTGGCCGGTATGGTATGGTATGGTATGGTATGGTATGGTATGGTATGGTTAGCGAGAGCAGGGTGATGAAATCGATGGTTGCGTCAACGCCGGGCAACGTCAGCATTGCCGGCAGCGAGACGGCAGCGAGACGGCAGCCACCGATACCGGACTGGCGATGATGCCCATTTGCGAGCCGATAGAGCTGGCGGCCAGCGGACGTTCCGGGCGGATGTTATTTTTTAACGCCACATCGTAGATGATGGGCAGCAGGGTATACACCACATGACCCGTGCCGCAAAGCCTAGTGAGCAAACAAGTGACCAGCGGCGCGGCCCCCGAAATATATTTCGGGTTGCGGCGCAGCAGCTTTTCCGCCAGTTGCAGCAGGACCTCCAGTCCTGCCGGAGGCCTGCAACATAACCGAGGCGGCGACCACGGCAATAATAACTAACATTACATCCACCGGCGGTTGACCCGGCTGCAGACCAAAAAACCAGACCAATGCCAGCATGCCGTCGCCACCCGCTAATCCCAGGCCGATACCACCTTTACGCGCGCCGAATAACAAGCAAATGACAACGCCGGCGAGTCGAATAATAAATTACACGGTTCCCTCATGTAATATTTTAATAATCAGTGACGCTTTTTTCTGTCGATCCCATGGCGGTTTGTGACCGAAAAATCGTTGCTTAGGATCGAATTTTGGGCGTGCGATGACGATATTTTTATACTTCATTGAAGTGGTTGCATTAATTCCTTCCGCGCGGCCGCTGCGGATTTTAACGAATTATATCAGGGCCAGCAAAAATAAATCTTCGCCCATAATGACCTTGCGATAAGTAACAGAATAAATAACAGGCGTCGCAAAATATCCGATGAAAATATTACTGGTGGAGGCTGGCATAAGAAAATCTTGGCTCCGTAGGACGCCATCTCGGTAACAGGCAAGGGTGGCGGTAGCGTTTGGACAATGCAGAGTGGTGGAGGCGGTAAGCCTTTGGACAATGCAGGGGGGTATAGTAGCGGTAAGCGTTTGGACAATGCAGCGAGGTAGTGGGGTCGGGCGTTGGACTATGCCTCTCGGCAAGCCCCGCTAGGCATCTATTCAGCTCAGCGCCACGCCGAGATCACGGCGAACGACAGGCAAGGGGAATGCGGCAGCACCGGCGGACAGCGGGCGGGTCCAACGTGGTGCCCCGTTTCGGGGCCACAGCATCTCAGGGCGGCCGTCAGCCGTTCAAACGGCGCCGAATTGCGCCTGGTGCAACCGGGCATAGGTGCCCTGACGTTGCAGTAACTCATGATGGCTGCCCTGTTCCTGTATCCCATCATTGTCGACGACAATAATCCGATTGGTGTTGCGGATAGTGGCCAGCCGGTGGGCAATCACCAGCGTCGTTCTCCCCGCGGAAAGCGCGGTCAGAGCCTGCTGGATTACCTGTTCGGTGGCGGTGTCCAGAGCGGAAGTTGCTTTGTCGAGAATTCAGGATGGCCGGGTTTTTCAGGAAAATCCGCGCAATGGACAGACGCTGCTGATGGCCGCCGGACAGTTTGACCCCGCGTTCGCCCACCACCGTACCCATGCCGGCCGGCAGCGTATGGATAAGTTCGTCAAGCTTGGCGCACCGCGTCGCCTGCCAAATTTCCTCATCGTTGGCGTCAAGGCGGCCGTAGGCGATGTTTTACGTATCGAGCCGCTAAACAGAAACACATCCTGCTGAACGATGCCGCTATTGCTGCGCAGCGAGGCCTGCGTCATGTTGTTAACATCGATACAGTCAATGGTAATGGCGCCGGCGGTTGGTTCATAAAAACGGGGCAGCAGCGAGCATAGCGTCGTTTTCCCGGCGCCGGAGGGCCCGACGAACACAACGGTTTCGCCGGCGCGGATGGATAGATTGAGTCCTTTGAGCAGCGATTTGTCGGCGGTGTAGCTGAAATGCACGTCTTGATAGCAAATGTCACCGCGTAATCGCGTGACCGTGATCGCACCGGGTTTATCAGTGATCGCAGGATCCGTGTCCATTAATTGGGTAAAGCGTTTAAAACCGGCAATACCCTTCGGGTAGCTTTCCAGCCCCGAAGAAATCTTCGCCACCGGGCGAAAAAAACTTCGACCAGTAATAAAAAGCCGACAAAACCGCCGTAGCTCAGCTCGCCATCCACGACATACTAGGTGCCGGCGACCATGACGATCAATTGCACCAGCCGGGTGCTGAGATAGCTCAAGGTCAGGTTGACGGTCATGATGCGGTAGGCGTGCAGTTTGGTCGTGCGGTAATTATCGTTATCCTGGGCGAACAGCTTTTCTTCCTAATGTTCATTGGCAAACGCCTTGACCACCCGAATACCGCCAATGCTCTCCTCAATGCGTGCATTGAAATTGCCGACCTGTCCGAACAAACGACGCCAGGTTTCGGTCATTTGCGCGCCGTGGCGGCTGACCAGCCAGGTCACCGACGGCACGATAATAATGTGGCCGGTCTTGGTATTGTCATAATAAGAAAAAGACAGCTTTTACAGATGATTGAACGCTTCCCGGCGCATATCGGTCTCGATGCCGACACCGAGCGCATGCCCCCAGTAATTCACTACCGCCATCAATCTCGTGTTGATGTGTAGTGGCACACTGAATTTGGCCACCTGAACAGAGGTGATATGCTCACCTCAGAACAACACGGGTGCACCAATGAAAAGAAAAAATTTTAGTCCTGAATTCAAACGCAAATCCGCTCAACTGGTTGTCGACCAAAATTACACCGCCGCGCCAGCAGCAAAAGCCATGGACGTCGGCCTTTCTACGATGACGAAATGGGTAAAACAACTGCGTGATGAGCGACAGGGGAAAACGCCAAAAGCCTCTCCCGTAACCCCGGAACAAATCAAAATACGTGAGCTTAAGAAGAAGGTACAACGCATCGAAATGGAAAACGAAATATTAAAAAAGGCTACAGCGCTCTTGATGTCAGACTCCCTGAACAGTTCTTGTTAATCGGGAAACTCAGAGCGCATTATCCTGTCGCCACACTCTGCCACGTGTTCAGGGTTCATCGCAGCAGTTACAAATACTGGAAAAGTCGTCCTGACAGGCCAGACGGCAGGCGAACGGTATTGCGCAGTCAGGTTCATGAACTGCACAGTATCAGCCATGGTGCCGCTGGCGCGAGAAGTATCGCCACCATGGCAACCCAGAGAGGCTTCAGGACGGGGCGCTGGCTCGCAGGCAGGCTCATGAAAGAGCTGGGGCTGGTCAGTTATCAGCAGCCGACGCACAGGTATAAGCGCGGCGGTCAGGAGCATGTTGCGATCCCGAATTATCTTGAGCGCCAGTTCACTGTAACGGAGCCAAACCAGGTATGATGCGGCGAGGTGACGTACATCTGGACCGGGAAACGCTGGGCATACCTTGCGGTTGTTCTTGATCTGTTCGCGAGGAAACCGGTGGGCTAGGCTATGTCGTTCTCCCCGGACAGCAGACTGACTATCAAAGCACTGGAAATGGCATGAGAAACGCGTGGTAAACCAGCCGGAGTGATGTTCCACAGCGATCAGGGTAGCCACTATACGAGCAGGCAGTTCCGACAGTTGCTATGGCGTTACCAGATCAAACAAAGCACGAGTCAGCGGGGTAACTGTTGGGATAACAGTCCGATGGAGCGCTTCTTCAGAAGTCTGAAAAACGAGTGGATACCGGTAACGGGCTACATAAGCTTCAGTAAAACAGCTCATGAAATTACCGACTATATCGTGGGATATTACAGCGCACTCAGGCCGCATGAATATAACGGTGGGTTGCCACCAAACGAATCAAAAAATAGATACTGGAAAAACGCTAACGCGGTGGCCAGTTTTAGTTGATCACTACAGTTGAAGTGAAAACGCTACCGGATGCGAGGATCGTCAAACCGACCGACGTGTTGGTTAACATTACCACAACGAATATATGCGGCTCTGATTTACATATGTACGAAGGAAGAACCAGCTTTGAGCCAGGCCGGACTTTCGGCCACGAAAATCTGGGCCGGGTGGTGGAAATTAGCAGCGCGGTAGAACGGGTAAAAATCGGGGATTATGTCTGTTTACCGTTTAATATCGGTTGTGGTTTTTGCGAGAATTGCGAACGAGGGCTGACGGTGTTTTGTCTGACCGCAAACCCTGGCGCAGCGGGCGCGGGCTATGGCTTTGCCGAGATGGGACCGTGGGATAGCGGTCAGGCGGAATCACTTCGCGTTCCCTATGCGGATTCCAATTGTCTCATGCTGCCGGAGAACGCCACGGAGAAAGAAGATGACTATGTTATGCTATCCGACATCTTCCCGACCGGGTGGCATGCCACCGAACTGGCGGGTTCGCGACCCGGCGATAGCGTGGCTATCTATGGCACCGGTCCCGTCGGGTTGATGGCGGCACATGCGGCAGTCATTAAGGGCGCATCTCAAGTGCTGGTGGTGGATACACATCCTGACAGGTTAGCGCTGGCCGAAAAGCTCGGCGCTACAACCGTGAATGCGGTGGGTGAAGCCGCCGTGCAAAAGATCCTCGATTTGACCGACGGCCGGGGGACCGATTGTGTGGGTGTGAACGCGTTGGTTATCAGTGCTTCAATACACATGGGCATGAAGATAACGCCGCGACCATGAACAGTTTGGTTGCCGCTACCCGCGCCCCCGGCGGCATTGGGGCGGTGGGCGTCTTTGTGCCGCAGGATCCGGTGGACCTACCGAGCTGGCGCACGCCGGAAAAATGCCGTTCGATTTTGGCAATTTCTGGTTTAAAGGCCAGCAGATACGCACCGGGCAGGCAAACGTCAAGGCCTATAACCGGCCATTGGCGCTGTCTTATCCACCAAGGCAAAGCCCATCCCGCGGCGATCATCTCCTACCGGCTGAAAGTGAGTGAAGCGCCCGCGGCGTACCAACATTTTGGCGACCGCAACCCGGGCTGGACCAAGGTGATCCTCAAACCCTGAGCGGGAGAGAACAGGGGCGGCGCTCTTCATCAGGCGATGCAAATGCGGTTGCGTCCCTCGCCCTTGGGCTGATAGAGCGCAGTATCGGCCCGTCTGAGCATCCTCGACGGGGAGTCGTCACGGGTTGCCGGCTGCCCCACATAGACGCCGATATACTTGGCGTAAGGGTACCGGTAGGACTTGCCTGATGCGCAATCGCCAGGCCGGTTATCGCGTCATACACCCGCTATGCAACTTCCCGCGCGCCCGCCGCATCAGTTTGCGGCAGCAGAATAATGAACTCCTCGCTACCGTAGTGCGCCACCCGATCCCGGTGTCGCAATGGAAGGGCTTTCAGCTCTTCGCCAATGTGTTTCAGGCAATTATCGGCGGCGACGTGGCCGTAGGGATCGTTATATTGCTTGAAAAAGTCGATGTCCAGCAAGATGATACCTAGTGAATCCTGGCTAACCACCGCACGGTTGAACTCATCGGTGAGGGCCAAATCGAAATGGCGGCGATTATACAGGCCGGTGAGGCCGTCACGGCGCGCTAAATGTTCCAGTGATTGCTTCAACTTGCGCAGCTCGCGCTGGGCGTAGCGTAACCCTTCTTCCACGCGCATGCGGCGGCGTTGGTAAAATACATGCGAACATCCACCACATAGCTGTAGGTGCCGGGGAAGGTATTAGCCTTCATCACCATCAGTCCGGAACAGTTGAAACCTGATAGCGACTGCTTATGCTGATGCAGATAAAAAAGAAAACCCGCGATAAAGCACATCACCACAATAACAATGAACTTTTTTATGTCTCGCTCCAATTATAAAAAAAGAAATCCAAACAATTGGAAATGTAGTCGTCCTCGTCTTTGCGGCACTTGGCCATGAAAGTGCGGACATTGATATTATCCTGGATAAGCGGGTCAGAAATGAGCGTTTTAGAAAAAATGACGATATAGTTGTTTTTGTATTTTTCGATATTCCCTTTCATAGCTTCGACGATCCGCAAACGGTAGTCCTCTTTTTCCAAACTGGGAATAGGATGAAAAGTATAGACTTTACATGAGTTGATCTAACTGAAGAAGTATAATTTCTGGTTGTCATCATCTTCATAATAAATATACACCATGATAACTACCAGCAGCGTGACAATCACCATTGACAAGGTCAGCGCGCCATTGATATTTTTTCGCCCGCTGCCAAGCATGACGGGCGGTGCTAATTCCATCGGGAATGTTAACCGTAGGAATGCATGTGGCCCGAAAGATATCCTCTTCCAGCGTGCCTATCACCAACTGATCATTTAATTTTGGACCGCGTTTTTGGATGGTGATTATCGCCGAAGCGTCCAAGCCTAATGAGGTTAATCTTTTACGTATTAAACTAACCTGTTAATTTAAATTACCGTTGGAGAATTGTATCCCGTAGGCGCTCAATACCCTGGCGAAAACGTGCTCCCAGGTGACCTGTCCCGCGATACTGAATAAGCTCCTCCAATTACCCTACCCGCGGAATTGGACAGTTTCACTGATGTATCAGCATCATCCACCAGCGTAAGAGGGTATTCGGTAGTATCAAACGCCAGGGTTGAATTGATAATATACTTCATTGGCTACTCCATATTGACCAGCCGCTGGTCAATATTTATACTAGACGTTTCTGTGAATAGATGTACCTATTAAAAATAAGACTTTGCCTTTTCTGCGCATAATACCGTGAACAGAATTCTCGCGTTACGAAGGCCGCAAATTGGATAACTATCATATTTTCAGGATTATATCCTTATTAATTCTCAAAAAGAGGCTTTTTATTTTAAAATTTAAAAAAATTAGAAAAAATAACATAGAACACCTTAATTGACCAAAACCGGGGCCTCACAAGCGACAAAAAAAGAGAGTAATCCTTCAGCCTGCGAAATAACGAGGCGATTTAACCATAATTTTAGCAGTACATAGACAAATTGACGGCAAAAATGCATGACAACACTATTTCAGGTGCTATAAGGTTACTCAATCAGGTAAATAACGGATGCCATGCTGCCTGGGCAATATAAACGATATCATGCGGGTATCAGAAATGCTTATATCCGCCCGGGCCATCTCGTTTTGCTCTAATTCCGCTGGCCCGAAAGAAATAGCTTGAGCATCCCTATACCCAGGCGCGTGAATGCCCCCCGGTTCACAGAAACACGTCGCCGAAGCTTATAGGCGTTAGTATGACCGTCATCATTATGGAATGCGGCGGGCGTGGCCGGCTCTGCGGGCGCGGCCCCCGACATGGCGGGACGAAGCAGATAAAGCATGCCGTCAGGGTGTGCCGCAGGGGGGCGTCTCACCTGATGCGCGGGGCAAACTCTAGTTGGTAGTCCTGCTGAGGTTGCTAAGAAAGGGCACTCGCGGCTGATTTGAATTGACAGTCCATGGGGTATCAGATGCCTCTTTGGCTATCTCGGGTGCGGGATTGCTATTGCGCCGGGGGTGCGGTATCAGTGTAGCGACACTATGACACCGCCGGCCCAATCCGTCTGCTAGCCGCGTGGGCTTCATTTGTGGCGAGAATGTAAAGTGCAGGATAATAACGCTAATTATTATTTAGCTAGCTTTTAAATAAATTAATAATTATAATGCTATTCCGTATACCATCGCTAAATAGAATAACGGCAGTGCGCTTCCCTTAAGAAAATTGCCACACGTCTTTGTTGCATTCAGTTACAATTTCATCAGCCGGGACGGACCAACATCCATCCGGCACTAGTCCACTTAATGACGTCCGCGCAACCGCACACAAACCCGGTTTACGTGAGGGAACAGCTGTCGCTCGCTAAGGCGTGCGCCAGAGGGTCATGGCCAGGAAGCCGGTTTTCTGCATAAGGGAAGAAAAGAAATGTACGTTGACCTACAGGCGCGATCGCGCGCCATCCTGGCGCCGCGCGCAATGTCGCTGCTGGCGTTATTGGCCTACAGTATGTCCCCCGGTGCGCGCGCACCGGAAATCTCCCCTGCCGGGAGCGATCCTCGGTCCGCCCAGGCGTTGCCGCCTACCGCCGGTGCCGTGACGACTGCGCCGGCCAACGTCCGCGAACAGGATGTTATTACTGTTACCGCGCCCAAGGCGTCTCCGCTCATGGCGATAATGGCGCCCAAAATACCACGCCAGCCCGTGCCCGCCAGCGACGGCGCCGATTACCTCAAAACCATCCCCGGTTTTGCCGTGGTCCGTAACGGCGGCACTAACGGGGATCCGGTTTTTCGGGGGACGTTCGGTTCCCGGTTGCGCATACTGGTAGATGGCGGCGAGATGCTCGGCGCCTGCTCTTCGCGCATGGACTCTCCCAGCGCCTATATTCCCCCGGAAAGTTTTGACCTCGTGTCGTTGACGAAAGGCCCCCAGACTGTTCTCTGGGGACCGGGGGCCTCCGCCGGGACCTTACGGTTTGAAAGGGTGAGACCGCGCTTCGACGCACCGGGAATAACGCTGCATGCCAGTACGCTTGCCGGCTCAAGCGGGCGGCTGGACCAGAATGTTGATGGCGCTTTCGGCAACCCGTTTGGTTATCTGCGCCTGCTGGGCAATGTCTCCCGCGCCGGGGATTATCAAGATGGCGCGGGTCAGCGGGTCCATTCTGGCTGGCATAAACGGAATAGCGATGTGGCGGTCGGCTTTACCCCGACGCCCGATGCCGTCATGGAGCTGACGGTGGGGCGCGGAGACGGCAAGGCCCGCTACGCCGGGCGTGGTATGGACGGCACCCGTTTTGCACGGGAAAGCCTCGGCATGCGCTTCGAGCAGCGCGCGCTGGGCGAAATGCTGGAAAGCGTCGAGATGCAAGGCTGGTACCATTATACCGATCACGTTATGGACAATCACGCCCGCCGGATCGCACGGCGTTTGGCGTGCCAGGCCAGCGCCGTGCCCGGAAATTGGACCCCCTGTCGCAGCAACGTCGATCGCCTGACGCTGGGGGGGCGCGGCATCAGCACCTGGCAATGGCAAGAGGTACAGCTACAGAGCGGGGCGGATATTCAGGTCAATCGGCATCGGAGAAAGAGTGGCGGCCAATGGCAGCAGGATGCCCAATTTCAGGATAGTGGGGTATTCGCGGAGGTCAGTTGGCGATTCAAACCGGCGCAGACGCTGATAAGCGGTATGCGGCTTGAGCATACCGCGGCGCAGTATAACTGCGCGCGCAGAACAGAGCGCCGCAGCGAAGTGTATCCCACCGCCTTTGTTCGCCTGGAGCACCAGGCCGAGACGCTGCCGCTGATGGCCTACGTCGGTGCGGGACTGAGTGAGCGCTTTCCGGATTATTGGGAACTTATTACGCTCTCCTCCGGTCGCCGTGCCGGGCAGGATGCCTTTTACCGGCTCAAGCGTGAGAAAACCGCCCAGATCGATCTTGGCGCGCATCTGCAATTCGCGCCCCTGGATGCCTGGGTATCGGCCTATGTTGGGCAGGTGCGAGACTTTATCTTGTTCCGTTACGGTATTCCGCCCGAAAACATCAGCCGCGCGGATAATATCGACGCCCGCATTCACGGCGGCGAGACGGGGCTCGCCTACCGCTTCAACGACCATTGGCGGTTAGAAAGCAGTCTGGCTTGGGCGTTCGGGGAAAATCGGGATACGCACCGGCGGCCGCTGCCTCAGATCCCGCCGCTTGAAGGCCGGCTGGCGCTGAGCTGGGAACAGGGCGACTGGAGCGCCACGGGGTTGTGGCGGCTGGTGGCGGCCCAGCAGCGGGTTACGCTGAACGAGGGAAATGTAGTGGGTAAAGACTTTGACCGCAGCACAGGTTTTGGCGTATTGTCAGCTAATGTGGCCTGGCAGGCCGCCACCACGATAAAATTAAGCGCCGGGGTGGATAATCTGTTGAACCGGGGCTATAGCGAACATCTTAATCTGGTGGGCAACCGCGGTTTCGGCTACGCCGCCGATGCGCCGCTGATGGAGCCCGGCCGTACCTTATGGGCCAGAGCCGGCATCACCTTCTAACGCCGCGCACCGTCGGGCCGATAAGCCCCGGCGGTGCGCCAGAAAAGCCCGCACTACAGGGATAACCGTTTAACCGCTGATCTAACCGGTGCTACACTGTCAATTTAACGCCCCTGCGTAAGGCAATGACATGCGACTAAGTCAGGTAGTGAGAAGCGGACCTGGTCAATATCTTTCTTTGTCAGGCCGGCGCATTGCGTTTTTTGGCAGCAAAGTTACGGCATTTTCAATAACCTTGCATTATCGCCGGTGAGAAGGCGCTTGCTGCGTTTCAGCGAGGCATGCCGGAAACACTGGCGCTGCCGACGTTGCTTTACGACGGTAGCGCCAGTTGCGAAGACATGCGCCGGCTGGCGCAGATGTCCTAATTAACGGTGTATTGGCCGGATCATGCGTTCCGCTCGGTGGATTACTATCACCGATCCGCCTATCTGACCCTGGTTGATTTGACGCTGCTAATCACATCGCCGCGTGATTATTTTCTCGGCGGCATCAGCGATACGCTGGCGAAGTGGTATGAAGCGGAAGCCATCACTCGCCATGCGCCGGCGGAAACGCTGCCGGTCATGGTGCGTATGGGGCTGACGGCAGCGCGCAAATGTCGAAACGTCTTATTGCGCGATGCGCCGGCATTTCAGCGCGTGGAGGAAGCGATCATTGCCGTAGCAGGCATGGTGGGCGGTTGTGCAGGGGAGTCGGACCTCATAACCGGTGCGCATGCCATCCATAACGCCATGAGCCATCTGTCAGAAACCCATCCGGTGCTGCACGGCATGAAAGTCGCTTACGGCATTCTTGGTACAGCTGGTCGCTACCGGCGATGAACAGGAGGTCGTGCGGCCGCTGCCATTTTATCGCCACAATGGTTTCTTTATGATTTTGCCATGCTGGGCATCACTAGGCCCGCCGAAGAGGCCGTTAGGCTACTGGCGCATTATTATGCCGCCAGCGAGCAAGAAACGTTTCGGCTGGCACTGCCCGGCGTGACCGAAGAGCAGATCGCATCGGCACTGCGCCGGGTGGAACAACTCGCGCGCGACCTGCGTTCCTGATCTGGCGCGGATCGGTTACACGGTTCGCCAGCGTTTATGGCCAAAACAACAGGAAAACATTATGTCCGCAGAAAAAATCCCCGTACGGTTTATTACCGGCTGCTCGACAGGGTTTGGCCGGGAGCTAGCGCAGCGCGTACTGTCCCGCAGCTGGCAGGCGGTTATCACCGCTCGCGATGTGCAACAGGTCAAGGCGTTGACACAGGAGGCGCCCGATCACGCGCTGGCGCTGGCGCCGGACGTGACCAATGACGCAGCGATAGCCGACGCGGTCAAAGCGGCGGTCGACAAATTTGGCGCTATTGATGTCCTGGTAAGTAATGCCGGTTATGGCTATCAAAGCGCCGTCGAGGAAGGCGTCAAGGAGGAGATCCGCGCCCAATTCGATACCAATGTGTTCGGCCTGTTCGCCTTGACCGGCGAGGTGCTGCCGCTGATGCGCGCGCAGCGTCAGGGGCATGTGATCAATATTACCTCGGTGGCGGAGCTGGTGGGTTTCCCCAGTTCCAGCTATCACGCGGCCAGCAAACATGCCGTCGAAGGCTGGTCCAATGCGCTATGGGCGGAAGTTGCGCCGTTGGGTATCAAGGTGACCTGCGTTGAGTCGGGGCCGTTTCGTACCGACTGGGCCGGGCGATCGTTACGCTAAACGCCAAGCGCCCTGGCGGGTTACGCCACAAC
Source organism: Sodalis sp. (in: enterobacteria) (assembly GCF_051710625.1). Taxonomy (GTDB): domain Bacteria; phylum Pseudomonadota; class Gammaproteobacteria; order Enterobacterales; family Enterobacteriaceae; genus JBPESN01. The sequence continues at coordinate 56,580 of NZ_JBPESN010000009.1, forward strand.
CGCCGCGGTGCGGATGAAAACCACCGCCGCCAACAGCGGTAAGCAGGCCGGCGATCCGGTGCGCGCCGCTGACGCCATGCTGGATATTACCCTCAATTCAATGCGCGACCGCCGCGCCATCTGCTGCTTGGCGCCTGGGGTTTCGAGACGGTGACCGGCAAATTACGCGAGCGACTGGATGAAATGGAGGCCTTGCGCGATGTCAGTCTCGGCGCCGATTATCCGCAACAGGCGTGATACGCCGCTACCGTGCCTTTCCCCCTCGACGGTGTAACTGGTGGCAGGCTGAATGCTCTAAGAACGCGTCAGCGCCGCAGGTAAATCTGCGGCACACCGTTCTCTTGCTGGGTCTGTACCCGGAGGTCGGGCTGATAGCAAGCGCGCAACTGCGCTTCAGTTAACACACCTCTGCCGGCGTCCCGCTGGCAGCAAGCCGCCCTTGCTGCAATAGCAGTATCCGATCGGCCCACAGCGCCGCCAGATTCACATCATGCAATACGCAGCACACGGCCAGCTTGCCCGCGCGGGTGAGTTGATACAGCAGGCGCAACAGCGCCTGCTGATGATAGAGATCCAGCGCTGACCAGAAACAGCCAGCCCTCCGGGCCGTCCTGACGCCAAAGCTGCGCCAGCGCCATTGCCAGCCGAACCCGCTGCTGCGCGCCGCCGGGACAGACGGCGAAACTCGCGCGACGCCAGCATTTCGCAGCCGGTCAACGTCATAACCTCGGCAAGTAAGGTGGTTGCCGGCGTGCCGGACCAGGGCGAGCGCGCCATCGCCACCACTTTGCTGACCCGGAACGGAAATGCCACGCTGCCTTGTTGGGCCATTATCGCCCGCCGTCGCGTGCGACGGCGGGCGGCAGGCCAGGCGGCCAGCTCCTCCCGTCCTTGCAGCCGGCACTGCCCCTGTAGAGGATCGAGATAGCCGCTCAACAGCCGCAAAAGCGTCGATTTACCGGCGCCATTGGGGCTAATCAGCGCCACCATTTCCCCAGGCGCCAACGTCAGCGAGACGCCTTCAATCAGCGTGCGGCCGCCGGCGCGATAGTGGAGATTGTCGGCGTGCAATAAGGCGTTAGACACCGGCCGCCTCCCGTCTGCGCAGCAGGATAAGCCACAAAAACCACGGGCCGCCCAGCAGACTGGTCAAAAGCCCCACCGGCATTTCCGCCGGCGCCACGGCCGTGCGCGCTACCGTATCCGCCAGCAGCAGCAAAATGGCACCGGCCAACGCCGTGCCGGGCAGAAGCCAGCGATGCCCAGCGCCCAACGTCATGCGCACCAGATGCGGCACCACCAGACCCACGAAGCCGACAACTTTGACATTGACGCCCAGATAATGTGCTTCTTCCTCACAAAGCTGCAGCACATTAAGCGCGGTAGGCAAGCGCTGCACCACCAGCGCCCCGGGCACTATCGGCGATGCGGCGGCGACCACCGTCAGCCATTGGGCCTGTCCGAGACTGCCCATACTCCATAACGACAGCTGGCGCAATTGCTGATCGTTGCTTAGCCAGGAGAGGACGCCGGTCGCGGCGCCGCATAGGGCATTAATGGCGATACCGGCGAGCAGCCGCCGCGCCAGACCGGCGCTGAAACTGCTGAGTGAAAAAATCACCAGGGTGACGACAAGGCTGCCGCCATCAATGAGTACAGCGCGAAAATCGGCGTCAGCGTCCAAGGCAGCACCACCGCCAGACCGACCGCCAGTGCGGCGCCGCTGCTAATACCCAGCAGCCCGGGATCCGCCAGCAGATTGCGAAACAATCCCTGCATCACCGCGCCGGACAGAGCCAGTGCAGTGCCCACCAGTAGCGCCAGCGCTACCCGCGGTAGCCGGATATGGAACCAGATTTGCCAAAGCATAGCATCGCCCGGGCTGCGCCAGACATCGGCAAGCGTAAGCCGCATGGCGCCAAAGCCGGCCGCGGCCGCTCGCAGCTTGACGATTGCCGCGGGCGTATCCAGGCCGAAACCCAGCAGCGCCATATCATCCAGCACTACCAGCCGGTGCTGTTTGCCCGCCGGGGTCATCGCCAGTTCCGGCAATTGCCAAACTTTTTCCTCGCCGCCCAGGGTTTTGACGCCGTCGGCGGTTACCACTACCATATCCGGCGCGCTGGCAATAATCCCTCCTGAGGACAGCGGTTGATAACGGCTAAAGCTCTGCATGCCGTTTTGCAGTCCCGCGGCGCGTATTGCGGCGTCCGCCGCGGTATCTTTACCGGCGGCCATCGCCGACGTGCCGCTATGGCTAAGAATAAACAGCACTTTTACCGGCAACGTGCCGGCGGGGATCCCTTGCAACTCATCATGCAACCGGGCAATCAGACGCTCGCCCTGGGGCGTGCAGTCCAGGGCGGTGGCGACGGTTTAAATTTTGCGGGCGATGGCGCTTAGCGACGTTTCTCCCGGCACGGTGTCACCTGCACACCGCTATCGGCCACCTGCTTAAGCGCCAGCGAGGGTTTGCCCAGTTCGCTGACCAGCACCAGCGGCGGACGCAGAGCTAATATCCCCTCAGCGTTCAATTGCCGCAGATAGCCGACGTCCGGCAAGCGCAGCACCTCTTTCGCAGGCTGCAGGCTGATACTGTACCGCGCCACTACACCTCCCCGCCGGCCCCGAGGGCAAAAGCAATTTCGGTGACATCGCCGCCGATGCTAATCACCTGCGTTTCGGCCAGCAGCGTAAAAAGCGCGACAAGCAGCGCCAGCGCCAGATAGCGTTCTGCGGCCAATCCCGGTATGACGCGTGATAAACCGTTCCGCAGCCGTTCACGGGTCGCAAAACGCGCTCGTCGCGCCAGAACGCTGCGTAGCGTTGACGGCGCGGCGCGCGGGGTGGGTTTGGCCGGACAACACCGTGAGGACCCGGTTAATTATCATAGGATGATCTCCATGTTAAGGCGACGAGTGCAGGGTGCCGCCGCGCCGAAGGTGGCGATATCGCCGGTCGCCATCCGCGTCAAATTTGACACCCGGCAAGGGCGGCCGGCAAGTGTGTTGCACAGCACCTAAGAAAGGGGGCGCCGCGCCGCTGCGCACGGCAACGGTTGCCCCAGGCACTGGCCTTTCACCGCCGCCAGAGAGGGTAAGGCCCATGGGCCAGCGGGCGTAGATAAGGTGCGTTTGTGCACGGGGGGGGGGGCGGGGGGGGGGTGGACCGGCGGCGATTGAGCCTTGGTCTGGCGTAAACGGCGTCGCGCATGAGAGGCCTTACGATCTCTGTGCGGGCGATAAAACGGCGGGAGGGCGTCAAAGCACCTGTCCTGGCTTAAGGCTGCCCGCCAGCGCGGAAGACGGCCCTATTCCCTTTAGTATAACTAATAATACAAACTATTATCGTTATCAACATTGTACTGTCTTTTTTTAACGCAAAAGACATGCAAAGCAGAGGGTTATCGCTTCGCCCTTTCAGAAAGTCATCCTTCTTACGGCATGTTAACGCCGGTGGAGGAAACCAAGGACAACCGTAGCAGGACGAGCCGGACCAGAGTCTATGCCTGATGCTGATCAGGAAAGAATAGCGAAAAGCGGGTCAGACGACCCTGGCTTTCTACCGCGCAATGCCCGTGATGTAGCTGCATTATGCTGCGCACGATGGAAAGCCCCAGACCGCTACTGGTAGCTGAATCGTGGCGAGAGGCATCGACGCAATAAAAGCGGTCAAAAATACGCGCCTGCTATGCGGCGGCTATCGTATCGCCGCGGTTCTCGACCGACAGCATCACACCATCGCGCTGCGTCTGAATGCGCACCCGGATGGTGCTGTCGCTATCGGCGAAGCGGATTGCGTTAGCCAGGAAATTGGCAAGCGCGCGCCGCAGCAAATCGCCGTCAACCCACAGGGTACCTCCAGAGGGTAGTCGAGCGTCAGCCGGCGCTCTTCAGCCGGGCCTTCAAAATACTCCGCCAGCGGCGGCAGTACCATTGCCAGATTAAGATGCTCACAACGCAGCGCCTGGCTGGCGTTCTGCGCCTGCGCCTGCGCCAGAAACAGCATACTGTCTATCATGCGGGATAAGCGCAGCAGTTCCTCAAAATTGGATCCCAGCAACGTAGTATAGTATTGCGTACTGCGGTCCTGCGTCAGGGCCACCTCCGTTTGCCCCAGCAAATTGGCTATCGGCGTTCGCAGGTCATGGGCCATATCCGCCGATACCTGACTGAGCTGCTGAAAGCTGGTTTCCAGCCGATCCAGCATCTGGTTAAACACCGCCAGCAGCTCTCGCGGCACATACGCTAACTAAATTCGCCAGTCCAAATGGCGGACGTCGATGGCGGCCGTCTCCTGGGCTAAATGGTACAAGAGGCATAAACCGCGTCGGATCAGAAAAACAACGCTCAGCGCAGCGGCGGCGGTAGCAATGGTTATCAGCAGCAGCATTTCGTGACGGTAGCCCGCAAGCGTACTGGTTCGTTCCGTCATGAGCCTGCCGGTGATGATTTCCACTTCGCCGGGGTTATTGCGCATTTTCGCTAATGCCGAGGCGGAGATAAACGGCGTGCCATTGGCCGCAAGCTGGTGGCGGACGTTTTTCAAGGTTAGTGGCTGATGGGCGCGCACCGCGGGGATGTCCGATATCCGGGCTTTGCCGGGGTTCACCTCAATCAGCGGCGGCTGGCCGGGAAAGCGCACCACCAGCAGGGATTCGGTATTGCCTAGCATATTGGCAAACAGCCGGGGTTTGGTGCGAATAAGCGCCAGCACATCCTTGTTGAGCAACAGTGTGCAGATTTGATTCATCCGATTCAAGAGCGCCGCGTCGTCATGAACGCTGATTTGTTTCGCTAGCGATTGATACAGCACCATCCCCGTCAGGATCATGAACCGTATGAATAAGCGGGTGAGGAAAGGGTTTATCCTCCTTTTGCCGCAAACGGCGTACGGCCACATCCACTACGTTGGTATCGCTATCGGAATTCATGTCCCAGACCCGCGAGGCTATCAGGGTGCGGCTCATTACCTGTCCCGGGTTGGACATAAAGAATTGCAGCAGGTTGAATTCTTTATTGGTCAGGTCGATCCGCCGGCCTGCCCGCTCTACGCGCCGTTTGGCGATATCCAGCCGCAAGTCGGCCACCGTAAGAAGCTCCTCGCGTTTTCCGTTCATGCCCCGCCGCAGCGCGGTTCGAATGCGGGCCAACAGCTCGGCAAAGGAAAAGGGTTTCACCAGATAATCATCCGCGCCAAGTTCCAGCGTTTTGATGACTTCCCAGCCGTTCAGCTCCGGCATCATGACATCGAGCAGAATCAGATCGTAATGATACTCCTCGGCCATAAATAACCCCTCGCGGCCGTTGACTGCCACGTCGACGACATAGGCGGACTCGGTTAAACCGCTGCGCATGTACTCCCGTGTTTTAGGTTCATCATCAATAACCAATATTTTCATCATTTACTCCGTCGCATCAGGAGAGGGTGAACAGCCAGCCGGATCATTTCACCGCATGCGCAGCGGCCTGCTCAATCAATGCCGCAACATCTTTAGGATGGAATTCATACACCGAATGGCTGGCCCCGGCAACTTCTACCGTATGGCTCTTGGCGCGCTGAGCGTACATCCGTTCCAAGTCGGGGTTAATGATTTTGTCCGCTTTCGCAACTATGTACCAGCTGGGTTTGGTTTTCCAGGCTGGATTATCAATGGTGGTGGAGAAAATGGCCGCGGCGGTCGGCATCGGCGCCTGTGCTTCAAACACGGCCTGTTTGGTGGGCAGGTCAGCCGCAAAATCGCCAGAGTAATTTGCCGGCGCCAGCATCATATATCCGTCAGGCGTTTTCACATAAGGGTGCGCGCTGTTGGGGTATTTTTTGCCGTTGCCGCCGCTGGATTCGCCGACGTCCAGCGCGGGGGCGGCGATATACACCAAACCGGCGACATGTGAGTCATTACCTGCTTCACTGATAATCGTGCCGCCGTAGCTGTGGCCGACCAGAATCACCGGGCCGTCCTGCTGAGCCAGCACGCGTTGGGTGGCGGCGACATCTTCTTTGAACGAGGTCAGCGGTTCCTGAACCAGCGTCCCTTTAACCGTCCTGCGTTAGGATGTCATAGACCGGACGCCAGCCCGCGCCGCCGACAAAGGCGCGCCGTGCACCAGAACGATGTTTTTTACGTTTTCGGCCTGTGCTGCGGTGCTGACGCCTGCCATCAGACAGACGCTGGAGAGGGCGATAATTTTAATGGATTGACCGAGGGTCAGTTTCATAACATGTTCCTCTAGTTGGTAAGTATAGGTGTTCATTTCATAGAGGAGTGTAGGCGGGGGAAACTGACCGCGGCATAAGCGAGTTATGATAAAAGTATGACGTTGCCGGCGACGGCCCAAAGCCAGGGCAAGATAGCGTCAGGCGTTAGAGGAGACATGTCTCCTCAAACGCCAGACGCGCCACCAGCGCTAAACTGTCTGCTGACCGGGGGGCCTCACGGGGTGTCAGCGTGCCGCTGCAGCCCGAAAGTGCTTCGCGCGGGCATCAACCTTTCGCGGCGCGGGGCATGGCGCTACGCCGACTGCCGACCCCAGCAGGGC
>NZ_JBPESN010000010.1:0-54558 GCF_051710625.1 Sodalis sp. (in: enterobacteria)
CGCGTGGTAAACCAGCCGGAGTGACGTTCCACAGCGATCAGGGTAGCCACTATACGAGCAGGCAGTTCCGACAGTTGCTGTGGCGTTACCGGTTCAAACAAAGCATGAGTCGGCGGGGTAACTGTTGAGATAACAGGTCTAATGGAGCGCTTCTTCAGAAGTCTGAAAAACGAGTGGATACCGGTAACGGGTTACATAAGCTTCAGCGAAGCAGCTCATGAAATTACCGACTATATCGTGGGATATTACAGCGCACTCAGGCCGCATGAATATAACGGTAGGTTACCACCAAACGAATCAGAAAATAGATACTAGAAAAACGCTAACGCGGTGGCCAGTTTTAGTTGACCACTACAATATTCCTAACGGAAGGTAAGCAGCCATTCGGAAAAATATATTTATTGATCCACGGATCGACATTCATATCGGTTTTATTCGCGCCGATGGTGTGCAACAAAAACAGTCCGTTGGGTTTTGAATTACGGGCAACCACATCAAAATAGGTAGGGTAATTCTTAGACCCTACGTGCTCAAACAGCCTCACCGACACAATGCGGTCGAATTATAAATTTAGGTCACGATAATCTTGTAGCAAAATAGTGACATCCTGTCCTTCACAGCGCTTTTGCGCCAGTTTTTGCTGTTCGGCCGAAATAATGACGCCATAATGTTCTGCGGCATAATGCGCCAGACCGCCCCAGCCGCAGCCGACGTCAAGAAGCGACATACCGGGCTGTAGTTGCAGTTTCTGGCATATCATCTCCAGTTTGTGTTGTTGGGGCTGCGCCAGATTGTCGGCATGCGGTCAATAACCGCAGGAATATTGCATATAGGGATCAAGCATCAGCGAGAAAAGGTCATTACCTAAATCATAATGTTCTTTGCCGACAATTCAGGCCCGTTTACGCGATTAAAGATTGGTCAGACGCGCCGCGGCGACGCGCAGGGTATCTTTGAAATGATGGGGGCGCTTATTTTCCAGTCCGCAACGCAAAGCCCGCTGGAAAAACATATCCAGCCGTTCGCATTCCCACCAGCCATTTATATAACTTTCACCTAAGCCTAGCGAACCGTCCTGTAACACGCGCTTAAAAAAATCCGGATTATTGACGCGAATATCAAATGGACGCGATTTATTAATCTCAGTGTCGGCCTCAGCGAGTAATTCATGGACGATGCGATACCAAGCGTTATCTTGAAAGCTCGGGTCTTCAACACACGAGGAACTCATAGCTTCTCCATCACCTTTCTTCTGAAAATACCTCGTCAGGAAGAGGCAGGCGCTGCCTGCGAGCTTTTATAAGAATCCACGGTATGCCGTGGTGTCTGATACGACAAAATTAACAGAGGAATAGAAACTCAGAATGGCTGTCAAACCGGTTGCTTTGCCCGAAAGAAACAGGCATGAGTAAACATCATGTCCCTAAAGAAAATGAATAAAAAACTCGTTATAATTGTTAACATAATTGAGTATAAGCCTGCATCCGGCTTTAGACAACTCTAAAAAAAGGATTAGGGATAAGAGTTTAAATCAATGATAACTATGAGAAATAGTCACCCTTCACAAAAAGTTTATTAGCCAAAAAAGTTATTATTCACGCATGCGGTAAGGAGACTATCCCTCGCGGCAAGCACCGCATAAAACGTCGGGCGCAAGCCAGGCGGCCCCGCCGTGCACGAGGGCCTGCCGTCAATGATGAGGGCGGGAACTAGCGGGAGCGGTAAGGGCCGTCGGCCACCGAGCTTCTCTCTATTAGCGTCGGGTGGACTTCAATCGTCTGCGCGCCCTCCCGCTTGCCGATAATTTTATCCAGCAGCATGGTGAGCGCGGATTTACCTAATACCGCTTTGGGTTGATCGACGGTGGTGAGCGCCGGGCTGAAATAACGTGAGTGGCTGACGTTATCGTAGCCTATTAACGAAATGTCTTGCGGTACCTGCAACCCTTGCTCGTGAATCGCACACAGGGCGCCCATGGCTATTTCGTCGCCGCCGCAAAATATTGCGCTGGGGCGGTGACGTTGAGCCAGAATATGCTGCATGGCGCGATAACCGGAAGCCGGCTCTAAATCACCCTGGACAATCCATGACGCGTTAGGGGTGATCCCGGCTTCGTTTAAGGAATGGAGATAGCCGCGGTGGCGGCCGCCGCCGGTGTTACGCGCAAGTTGGCTGGGAATGGCGTCGATATCCCGGTGCCCGCGATCGAGCAAATAGTGGGTAGCCATATAGCCGCCGGCAAAAACATTATCGATGATAATATCGGTAAAATCTCCCCGCACCTCACTTCAATCCATGACGACCATAGGAATGTGGCGATATTCTTCCAGCAGCGACAACAGCGCTTCGGGATATTCAGCGGACATCACCAGTAGACCGTCGCCGCGCTTTTGCGCCAGCATTTGCAGATAAACTTACTGTTTTGAGGCTTCGTTATGGGAGTTGCACAGAATAAGGGTATGGCCTCTGGCCAAAGCACTGGTGTTCGATGGATTCGATTATCTCGGCAAAGTAGGGGGCTTCGCTGGTGCTGGCCAGCAGGCCGATGGATTTGGTGCGGTTGATCTTCAAACTGCGCGCCCCCGCACTGGGGGAGTAGCTGAGCTGTTTTATGGCGTCCCAGAGGGCGCGTTTGGTTTCCGGCGTCACAAAGCGGGTTTTGTTGATCACATGCGAAACCGTGGTTGATGGTACCCCCGCGCGTTTGGCTACGTCTTTAATGATTGCCATGTCTAAACTACTCCTGAATCCCCCGGCAACAGGGTATAATGCTAATTGAATCGTTTGCCTGCCAATGAAAAGAAATTTTCCTCGATTTGTCGATAAAGTGAAAGCATTATATGCGCTTGCACGCCGGGGGACATGCTTTTTGGCCGCAGATATAGCAAGATGAAGGTCGGAGAAATATGAGGTCAACCACCTGACGCCATAGCGTCAAAAGGAAATAGCATGAGCCGCGATTTTGCTTTGTCGTTAATGACTACCGTCTTCTCGCTGTTGGTCATTGTGATTTTCAGCTTCACCGCCGTATTGAATTGATGGTGCAAGCGGGCGGTCCGGCGTTGTACCGGGCTTTGCCCCGGCGTTAAAAGGAGCTCTCACGCACTTTTTTATTGCCGCAGACGGACGACATTGTCGGGTCGTCGGTGTGCAAGGCAGGGGGAAGACAAGACCGATAGGCGGCGATGGCGCAGGCGAGAGATAACGGCGCTGCGTCCCGCAGATGATACATTTCATTGGCAGTGCGCGGCAGCGGCACCCGGATCAAATCCTTATAGGCGTAATAAATCAGGCCGCTACAGTCAAAATCGGTCGTCGGCAATTTACCGCCCCAGCGATAAGGCTTACTCACCTGCGACATCAATTTCGCCATCGCCGTCAATTTGGCGGGCTGGTAGTGCACCTTGTGGCTTTCGCTCATGCGTAAGGGTTCCCCGTTTGCCGCAATAGCGTCGGTCTGAACACGTACGTCGCCGCGATGACGGCCGCAGCGTTTTTCCGCCCCCGTCCGGGCAGCCAGGCTATGCGCGGCGCGCGCGCTTTCTCGAGGGTGGCGCGAGGCGGTGGTTTTACTTCCCCCCCCCCCCCTTTGGCGGTTTTGGTCGTGACGGCGGTGGTCTTTACCGTAAGGGCGCGCGGACCTGCGGCGGCTTTTTTATCGGCATGCGGCGCAGTGGTGGCGGTTTTTACGGGGGGCGTGTAACGGCGGGCGATTTAGCGGCCACGGCCTTGCGCTTGCGGCGGTCATCGGTTTTGGCCGCACTGGGCTGGGATTTGCGTTGACCGGCATTCACTCCCGCATTTGGCGCGGCGTGCGCGAGATTGAGAAAGAACTGGGTAAACAGCAGCACAAAAAGCGTAAAGCATAGACACATGATAAACGCTATTCTCTGTGGCTCAAAGTCGGGTGGGAGAATGACGACTCCGCTGAGTTTAAGCTATTTGTGGGCCTATTGCATCCGTATTTTCATACAGATTGTGAATAAACGTGAATAAAAGCTTATTTGCCGGGTTTTTGCGCGGCGGGTGCCGTAAAAATCAACGCTTTTACAACTCGTTAACTACCCTAGACCCAAAATGGCTCCCTGGCAAGGTCAAACTGACAGAGTAGCGCAGCAGGCGCCCCCCGGGCAGGCCGAAGGCGCCAGGCGCGGTAAATCTAAAAAAAGCATTTAAATGTTCCCACGGGAATCGTTAGAATAGTGAATTACGTCAGATACGATGCACGATAAATAAAAGCCAGCCACTGGCTTAAGGAAGCGAGACAATGACTATAACTATCGAAAAAATTCAGCAACAGATCGCCGAGAATCCGATTCTCCTGTATATGAAAGGCTCGCCAAAATTACCGGGCTGTGGTTTTTCCGCCCAAGCGGTACAGGCGCTGTCCGCCTGCGGCGAGCGTTTCGCCTATGTTGATGTGCTGACCAATCCGGATATCCGCGCGGAACTGCCGAAATTTGCCAACTGGCCGACTTTTCCCCAGTTATGGGTGGATGGCGAGCTCATCGGCGGCTGCGACATCATTATTGAGATGTATCAGCGCGGCGAACTGCAGCCGCTTATCAAGGATACCGCGATAAAATACAATTTACAAACCGGTAGCGCGCAGCAATAAGAGACCACGGCAGACCGAAAAATTGCTTAGACCGCGTTCCGCTTGCGCGATTGGGGTGTAGCGAACGCGGTACAGATTTTTTAACCGCTGCAAAAAGGCCATCCGAGGCGTCGGGTGGCCTTTTTTTGCGCGTAACGCCGCCGAGCTTAAGCTTTATAAATCGAGAGTCGGGTTGGCGCGATCCTGTGCGGCGACCGCCTCTTCTTCGGCATCGCCCGGTGCGGGTATTGCAACCGGCCAGCCGCCGAGACGTTTCCAGCGGTTGACCAATTCACAAAACAGCGTCGCGGTACGTTCGGTGTCGTACAGCGCAGAATGCGCTTCACCGCTGTCAAAAGCGATGCCTGCCGCGGCGCAGGCTTTGGCCAGCACGGTCTGGCCGACCACCAGGCCGCTCAGCGCCGCCGTATCAAAGGTAGCGAAGGGATGGAAAGGGTTGCGTTTTAAACCGGCGCGTGAGGCTGCGGCCATCAAAAAGCCATGGTCGAAAGCGGCGTTGTGGGCGACGATGATGGCGCGGTTGCAATCTTGATCTTTAATCCCCTTACGCACCGTTTTAAAAATTTCATGCAGGGTCTCATACTCGCCAACCGCGCCGCGGAGAGGGTTGTGCGGATCAATACCGTTAAAGGCCAGCGCTTCCGGCTGCAGCAGCGCGCCGGGAAAGGGATCGACATGGAAATGCAGGGTGGAGTCCGCCTGCAACCAGCCATCGTCATCCATCTTCAAGGTTACGGCGGCGATTTCCAGCAGGGCATCGGTCGCGGCGTTAAAGCCTGCGGTTTCCACATCAATGACAACGGGATAAAAGCCACGAAAGCGGGCGCGGAGGGTAGTCAAATCGTCTTGTTCAGCCATGCCTGTTTTTATGTTCAGTGAATTTAGCCGCCATTATGGCAAATTTTGGTACGTCTTGCATGGCGAGTTATGCAGCCGGGGCGGGAAGAACGGGCCGTGAACCCTGAGGTTCCGGCCGTGCTGACAAGGTTAATTGCCGACGCCTTGACCAGCGTGTTTGTTCTCAATCAGTTCAATTTTGTACTCGTCTGGATCCTCGATGAAGGCAATAATGGTGCTACCGCCTTTGACCGGCCCGGCTTCGCGGGTAACTTTGCCCCCCGGCCTGGCGAATGCGTTCGCAGGCGGCGGCCGCATTGTCTACCCCCAAAGCGATATGGCCATACGTGCTGCCTAAGTCGTAACTGTCCACGCCCCAGTTATAGGTCAGCTCAATAACCGCCCCTTCGCACAGAATGTCGACCCGCTGGGTAAAAAATAACTTGCCAGCAGGGAAAATGCCGTCTGCAATTTAGATGCAGAGGAGGTATTGTGGCGGAGCAACTTGAATTTTTCAGCCTGCCCAATCCCTGCAGCGGGGTATGCCAATCGGATGCTCGGGGCTATTGCCGCGGTTGCCTGCGCAGCCGGGACGAACGTTTTCAATGGGGCGGGATGAACGACAGTCAAAAACGTGAAGTGCTGCGGCTTTGTCACTAGCGCTACCTGCGGCTGCGCCGTCCCCCCGCCGCCTGGCGTGACGCTTTGCCGGACGAGCCTGAACAGCCCTCGCTGTTTTAACCACCGCGCTGCCGGGCAGCGGCACGCGCGACGGCAACGTCCCTGGACGTTGCTGCGCGGCAAGTCCGGCGCATTTTTGAGCTTGTGGTTAAGTTTCCCGTCGCCATCAGGTATAGCATAACCCGCGGCGGGCCCTCTTTTGCGAGGGCCGCCAACGGAGGCGTTGTCGGCCGGTGGCGCTGGCTCTGATCGGGCGTCTGGCGTTGTAAAACGACCGTCCGCGATGTCCGGATAAAGAAAGGGGATTAACCTCTGATTATCCCCGTCCGAAATAAAACCTAACGCGAAAGGATAATAAATAGCTTTCAGCCCGGCGCGCTATGGATAATCCTTCCTCGTCGGGCGACAATAGCCAGCGGGAAGAGTATTTTTCTGAAGAGAGAAAACATTTTAACGGCGAGGAAATAACGTCAGAATTTGGTGATAATTAGCTAAAAATTAGCCACGAAACTGTGGTTCTTTCTCCATAATAATTTCTAATGTATTAAGTAGTTATTTATGTATGTAAATTACAATGTGCTACTAAATACATGAAATACTGATATTTGTTATATTTTCATTTAACTTAAATTAACAATAAACTACGTATGTGGTAATAATAGTGTTACAGTTATAAATAAACTGTCCGGCCTGTCAGCGTGGAAACTGACTGCGTTGGCTTCTGCAGGGAGCCCCTTGTCTGCCAGCGTGTTTAAACCACAAGGGAATCAGTGGGGGCAGAAGGCCGCGTTTCCCGGCGCGATCGGGAGTGTTCGTCGCAAACGGCGCGGGTGCGCGACGTCCAAACTTTATTAAGGAAGAATATGCCGCTTACATCGATCTCTACATAATGCTTAGGTTATGGGTATATATATTTGTAATTTGCTCATCCACCCATTAGGATGGGTGGGGGGAATCCAGGGAGCAAGCTTAATCAGCTTAATTATAAGGAGAGAGATTTGGAATCGCCATTAGGATCAGATTTGGCGCGACTTGTTCGAGTATGGCGCGCTTTAATTGACCACCGTTTAAAGCCTTTAGAACTCACACAGACGCATTGGATCACTTTACATAATATTTGCCAGTTGCCGCCGGAGCAGTCCCAGATTCAATTGGCGAAGGCTATCGGCATCGAACAGCCCTCGTTGGTGCGAACGCTGGATCAGCTCGAAGAAAAAGGGCTTATCACTCGGCATACCTGCGCCAATGACCGCCGGGCGAAGCGGATCAAACTGACCGAATCTGCTGAACCTATTATCAAAGAAGTGAACGATGTTATCGACAGCACCCGAGATGAAATTCTTAATGGCATTAGCCAGGAGGAGATTCAGTTGCTGAGCAATATGATTGCCAAACTGGAAAAGAATATTCTGGAGCTTTATAACAAGTCTTAAAGCGTTACGTCCACGGCACTGACGTGAGCAAAAAACCGGCCCTGGGGCCGGTTTTTTGTGGCGCGCAAACAGTGCGGTTGCGCGTAAGCAGGGGGTTAGCGCGGGGATACGGTGATAGTGCGGCCATTGCTGGCAAGCGCAATGCGCTGTCCGACGCTGAAACGGGTATTGCCCTGTTTCTGTACGACCATGATGGTGTTACCGTCATCTTTACGTACTTCAAGCTCCACGCCCTGAGTCCGGTTCACCGCACCCTCGACGCTTGAGCCCGCCACGCCGCCCGCCACGGCGCCCGCCGCGGTTGCCAGGCTGCGGCCGCTGCCGCCCCCGACCGTATTCCCCAGGAATCCGCCCAGCACTGCGCCGCCGATAGCGCCAATGACGTTGGAGTTTTCACCGCCCTGAATTTGTACCGGGCGAACCCCTACCAAAGTGCCGTACGTCACGCTTTGAACCTGTTTAGCCTCCGAGGCGGGATGAACATCGCCGGACAGCGTGCTATTGTTGGCGCATCCCGCCACTGTCATACTGGCGAGGGCCGCCACGATCAAACGTTTCATCATAAAAAACTCCAGTTAACATGCCGTTTTGCGCGGCAATCCCGGACAGAAGCGGATAAACGGTAAAAACTTCGTGAGCCGGTGTAGGGAATCGAAGTGCCTTGTAACGCGCAGAGACTACAGACAATTATATTGAAAAAAAGATAAACTGCGAATAAACGAATTAAGATAGCTAGATAATTAAATGGTAACAATACTAAGTTTAAATTGCATCATTGCTGAATGCGTAATAATCTAAAATATTGTGTGAATTTTCATGGTCTCCTGCCGTAAAGCTGGGTAAGTTACCCTTATTAAGTCATATTCCTGCACGAGGGAGAGGGAGTGAAATGAGAACCGGCCGCCCGCCATATAGGCATCATGTCCGGTACCAGCATGGACGGCATCGATGTGGTACTGGCAGGAATCGATGAGCACACCGTGGCGCATCAGGCCCGCTACTGCCATCCTATTCCGCTGCCTATCAAACAGCAAATCCTGGCGATGTGTCAGGGGGGCAGGCGGTGACCCTTTCGAGGTTTGGACAATTGGACACCCGACTTGGCATTTTGTTCGCCGAGGCGGTGCTAAGTTTACTGCAGCAGACAGGCGTGGCGCCGCACGAAGTAACCGCTATAGCCTGTCATGGGCAAACCGTCTGGCACGAGCCGAGCCGGATGGGGGCGGCCCCTGTACCCTGCAAATAGGCGATAATAACCGCATCGCCGCCATGACGGGGATAACGACAGTGGGCGATTTTCGCCGGCGCGACATGGCGCTGGGCGGTCAGGGGGCGCCGCTGGTGCCTTATGATAAGGACGGCCGCTGGGCCCGCAGCGGCAAGGTGCATCAAGGACTGCTGCAACATCTATTGGCAGATGACTATTTTCTGCGGGCGGTGCCGAAAAGTACCGGCAGGGAGTATTTTAATCTCGGCTGGCTGGGGAGCGACAGCTCTCGCGGCTGGGCCCCATTCCCGCCCAGGATGTGCAGGCCACGCTGGTGAAGTTGACCGCACGAATAATTGCACAGCAGGTGCTGTTGTGCGGCGGCTGCAAAGATTTGCTGGTCTGCGGCGGCAGCGCGCGCAATCTGCTAATCATGAACCGATTGTCGGCGCTGCTGCCGGGCATTAAAGTCAGTCCCACCGACAAATTTGGTGTGAGCGGCGATGATATGGAGACGCTTGCGTTCGCCTAGCTGGGGTTTCAGACCTTATCCGGCCTGCCGAATAATCTGCCTTCGGTCACCGGCGCCAGAGAAGAAACGCTGTTGGGGGCGATTTATCCGGTCATGCCCGCGACAGAGAAGACTTAATCTCGGCCAAAAAGGGGCGCCGGCGATTGCGCCCCTCGCTGAAGGCGGTGTTTAATCATCAAACAGGACAGAAACACGATGCGCAACCCTATGATAATACTCTCCCTGGCGCAGGCCGCCTCCGCCTGTAGCTATCACGGCGGCCGCAGTGCGCAAACGGAGACTTTACACTATCAATGCGGTACGCTGCCGTTGACCGTGACGCTGGATAATGCCCGCGAACGGGTGAACTTTATTCTTGATGGTCAGCAGTTGAGTTTACCGCAGGTCGTCACCGCCTCCAGCGCCCGCTACAGTGATGGTCAATACAGCTTCTGGTCAAAGGGCGAGCGAGCGTTTATCGAGCGGCAGGACAAAATTATCGTTGATGATTGCGTCATCCAGAGCGCCGCGGGTAAGTGATTGAGATTTTCAGCGTCACGGCGCACAATAACGGCTTTCATTGCTGCCTTTTCAGCACATTATGACTGAACAATTAATCGATATTGCCGCCCTGCGCAGGGAATATACCCGGGGCGGACTACGCCGCGCCGATTTAACGGTGGAGCCCATGGGCTTGTTCGAGCAATGGCTAAAGCAAGCCTGCGCCGCGCAGCTTCCCGACGCCACCGCGATGAGCGTTGGCACCGTGGATGAGAACGGCCAGCCCTATCAACGGCTGGTACTGCTTAAACATTTTAACCGTCAGGGAATGGTGTTTTACACCAATCTTAGCAGCCGCAAAGCGACGCATCTGGCGCATAATCCCCGCATTAGCCTGCATTTCCCCTGGCACGCGCTGGAGCGCCAGGTCCTGGTGCTGGGACGCGCGGAGCGGTTGTCGGTTATCGAGGTGATGGAGTACTTCCATAGTCGTCCCCGTGACAGTCAAATAGGCGCCTGGGTTTCGCGCCAGTCCAGCCGTATTTCCGCTCGCGGGGTGCTGGAAAGTAAATTCCTGGAGCTGAAACAGAAATTTGCCCAAGGTAACGTGCCGCTGCCGAGTTTCTGGGGCGGTTATCGGGTAAGTATCGAGGCGATGGAATTCTGGCAGGGCGGCGAACACAAGCTGCACGACAGGTTTCTCTACCGGCGCGAAAACGGCGGCTGGCACATTGCCCGGCTGGCGCCCTAGCCGCGCTAACCAATGGCGGCCTGACTGCGTTTTTTAAGGACTGGCGCGCGTGCCGGTTAACGCCGGCGCGGGCTGGTGTGTCCTTTTTTTTCTTTTTCTTGATAAAGGAGTTTTTGATGGCAAGCAGTAACCTAATACAACAATTGCAAAAGCGGGGCCTGATTGCCCAGGCCACGGATGAGAAGGCGCTGGCTGAACGGTTGGCGGCTGGGCCAATCGCGCTGTATTGCGGTTTCGATCCCACCGCCGACAGCTTGCATTTGGGGCATTTGGTGCCTTTGCTGTGCCTCAAACGTTTTCAACTGGCCGGTCATCGGCCGATGGCACTGGTGGGGGGCGCGACCGGTCTTATCGGCGATCCCAGCTTCAAAGCCACCGAGCGTAAGCTTAATACGACGGAAACCGTTCAGAAATGGGTAGAGAAAATCAAACGTCAGGTATCGCCGTTCCTGGATTTTGACTGTGGCGATAACAGCGCCGTCGCCGCCAACAACTATGACTGGTTTGGTTCGATGAACGTGCTGACGTTCCTGCGCGATATCGGTAAACACTTCTCCGTCAATCAAATGATCGATAAAGAGGCGGTGAAACAGCGGTTGAACCGTGATGATAGCGGTATTTCGTTTACCGAGTTTTCCTATAATCTGTTGCAGGGCTACGATTTCGCCTGCCTGAACAAGCAATACGGCGTGGCGTTGCAAATAGGCGGCTCTGATCAGTGGGGCAATATTACCTCCGGCATCGATTTGACGCGTCGGCTACATCAAAATACCGTGTACGGTCTGACGGTGCCGCTGATTACCAAAGCGGACGGCACCAAATTCGGCAAGGCTGAAGGTGGCGCGGTGTGGCTGGATCCCAGAAAGACCAGTCCCTACAAGTTTTATCAGTTCTGGATCAATACCGCCGACAACGAGGTGTATCGCTTCTTGAAATTTTTTACTTTCCTCGATCTTGCGACAATCGACGCGCTGGAACAAGAGGATCGCGCCAGCGATAAAGCGCCGGGCGCCCAGTATGTTCTGGCGGAAGAGGTGACCCGCATGGTGCATGGCGAGCAGGGGCTAGCGGCGGCGAAGCGTATTACCGCCAGTCTGTTTTCAGGCGCGCTGGCGGATTTGACCGAGGATGATTTCGCTCAACTGGCGCAGGACGTCATGCCGACGGTCCACCTTGAGCGCGGCGCGGATTTGCAGCAGGCGCTGATGGCGGCCGAGCTGGTGCCGTCGCGCGGACAGGCCCGGACCTTGATAAGCGCCAATGCCGTGTCGGTCAACGGTGAAAAACAGACGTCTACGGACTACGTCTTCGACGCCGCCGATAGGCTCTATGGCCGGTATACCCTGCTGCGCCGGGGCAAAAAACACTACTGTCTGCTCAATTGGCAATAGCGGGATTTCTGGCAAGGGAGCCTCAGGCCCCTTTCTTATGTGTGACGGCCACGGGCCGAAGGTGTGGAAGGCGGTTTTTGATGAAGAATGTTCTCTCTATTCAGTCTCACGTGGTTTTTGGCCATGCGGGCAACAGCTTGGCGGTGTTTCCCATGTGCCGGATGGGCGTCAATGTGTGGCCGCTCAATATCGTGCAGTTTTTTAACCACACCCAGTATGGGCAGTGGACCGGCTGCGTGATGCCTGCGGCACACCTGACCGAGATAGTCAAAGGGATAAGCGGCAATCGATGGTTCAAAACGCTATGGCGCGGTGCTGAGCGGATATATCGGCGGCTCCGGAGTAGGGAGGGCATATTCTGGCGATCGTGCAACAGGTTAAACAGGCGAACCCTGCCGCCCTTTATTTGCCGGATCCCGTGACGGGCGATCCGGAGAAGGGCTGTATTGTCGCGCCAGACGTGGCGGAATTCCACTGTAAAGCCGGTCTGCCGGCCGCCGGTATCATCGCGCCGAATTTGCTTAAGCTGGAGCAGCTCAGCGGGCATCGCGTCAGCTCGGTGGACGAAGCGGTAGCCACCGCCCGCGAACTGATGCAGCGCGGGTCGCGCATGGTGCTGGTGAAACATCTCACCTACGCCGGCTACGATCCGCAAAGCTTTGAGATGCTGTTGGTGACCGCCGACGAGGGGTAGCATACCCACCCGCACGCTGGTGGATTTTGGCGCCAGCCAGCCGGTGGGGGTAGGGGATCTTACCAGTGGCCTGCTGCTGGTCAATTTGCTTAGGGGGCTAAGTTCCACAGAAAGCGCTGGAGCACGTCACCGCGTGCGGTGTATGAGGTCATGAAGCAGACGAAAGAGGCCGGAGAGTATGAATTGCAGGTCGTCGCGGCGCAAGACCAGATCGCATTGCCGCAACATCATTTCCCGGCGTCGCCGGTGATGTGAGCCTCGCGCAACCTGTGCGGTGGCGCTGACCGTCTTCGCTATCAAGCCAGCCCGTAAAGGGCTGGCTTGATTATTTGCCGTATCTGCAAAGTACGCTCAGGCGGTTATTCCCCCTGCGGCACCGGGGTCATTCCATTTTGCACCGCGTGCGTCGCCGCGTCCGCGCGGGAGAGACGGTTAAGCTTCGGCGCGAACGCCAGCATCAGCACTGCAATGATGCCGGTGCAGATGCCTATCTGCAGAAACACATGGCTATACACCTGCAGGGAATGGTGCGGATCGCTCACGTTCGACGGAACCGCCGACAAATTGGCGACAAAGCCGGCGATAATCGCTGCCGCGGCGGTAGTCAAAAACCAGGCGCCCATAATGAACCCCATTAAACGCTGAGGAACCAGCTGCGCCACCATGGCTAGTCCCAGGCCGGAGATCATCAACTCACCGATGCTTTGCAACGCATAGCTGAGAATGAGCCAATAAAGCGAGACTATGCCGGCGTCGCTGGCGAAATGTGCGCCCAGCGGCAACACCAGGAACGCCAGCGAGCACAGCACCATGCCAATGGCGAACTTAAACGGTATCGGCAGCCGATCGCCCAGACGGTTATAGCCCGCCGCCAGCAATGGACTGGCAAGCATGATCCAGAAAGGATTCAGCGCCTGAAACTGCTCAGGTTCAAAATTCAGTCCCAGCAGCGAGGTTTCCGCGTTGTGAATGGCGAAGAAGTTAAGGGAGGTCGGCATCTGGCTATACAGCACGAAGAAAACCACGGCCTCAAACATCATGATTAACGCCACCAGCATACGGCGTCGTGCCGCCCCCCCCTCCAGGCGCAGGGTTTCATAGACGAAGACCACCAAAATGCCGATAGTCACCGCGCCGAGCGCCATACGCGCGATCTCCTGATGATGCAGCAACCAAGTGGCGCAGGGGATAAGCACCAGAATACCGCCGATAACCGCCAACAGGCGCGACCATTTAAGCGCCATGAAATCCGGGGCTGAACCATAATGCTTAACGTAGCCGCGGCACATGACAAAGTTCACCAGCGTGATAAGCATGCCGACGACGCTTAACGAAAACGCCACGCTCCAGCCATAATGCGCCGCCAGCCAAGGGGTCGCCAGCATCGACAAAAAGGAGCCGATATTGATGGCCATGTAATACATGGTGAAGGCGCCGTCTAGGCGCGGATCGCCTTTCTCATAGCAGGTGGAGAGCAAGGAGGAGGGGTTGGCCTTGAACAGGCCGCTGCCGACGGCAATAGTGGCCATGCCAAGATAGACCCAGAACACCTGATGACCTGACCAGGCCACCATGCTGTAACCGGTGGTGAGCACTAGGGTGCCGAGAATAATGACGCGTTTGGTGCCGAGCACTTTGTCACCTAGCCAGCCGCCGATGGCGACAAAGCCATAGACCAGCGCGCTGAAGGATGAAAACAGCGTGATGGAGTCGGATTCAGGCAGTCCCAGCATTTTCACCAGGTAAACGGCCAGGATACCCTGTAGGCCATAATAGCCGAAGCGCTCCCAAAGCTCGATGGAAAAAATCAGATAAAACGATTTTGGTTGTTTAAACGCGTTAATTGTTACGCGTGGTTCTGGGGATTGTTGGTTTGCAGTTGACACAAAGACCTCGTTTTTCATTCTGCTTTTTGGCGTGCAGAAATTGTCATGGGTAATGATGGCAGCACCATTCCGCATGTATCGTTTTCAAAAGGGGTGAACGGCTAAAAACACCCGATCTTTGTTGTTCGGGAGATTTTCACGCTGTCGCGTAGTACGCTTCCGGCGAAGCATAAAATACAATGCAGTCCCAATACAATCGGTTTTTTATGCTGCAAGATTCATAATTATCAAGCGAAACTAATTTTCAACATGAAAATTAGTCACTTACCTATGACGAAGAAAAGCGGTGCTGTAGGTGAAGCGTTGTGTCCTCGACCAAAAGGGGGGCGCCCAGACGCGTGATTATGCATCGGCGACTGTGTTTTCTGCGTTGACGGACAAA
This sequence comes from Sodalis sp. (in: enterobacteria), assembly GCF_051710625.1. Classification (GTDB taxonomy): domain Bacteria; phylum Pseudomonadota; class Gammaproteobacteria; order Enterobacterales; family Enterobacteriaceae; genus JBPESN01. The sequence goes on from NZ_JBPESN010000010.1 coordinate 14,893, forward strand.
TACGGTCAGGCCAAGGGTGCACGAAAACAGGCCTTCTGCAGGGCCGGGGTGGCGCTTAAAGACGGGGTGATGTGGGTTCCGGAAGGGCCGGCCGCAATAGCTCGCCGGAACGCGCGGGGACGTTATTGCGGATAATGTTTCTGGTCGTATTCACACAAATCTTCAATCAGGCAGGAGCCGCAGCGCGGTTTACGGGCGATACAGGTATAGCGGCCGTGCAGGATGAACCAATGGTGACAATCCACCTTGAACTCACCTGGCACCACGGCCAACAGCTTTTGTTCCACCGCTTCCACATCTTTACCCACCGCAAAGCGGGTACGGTTCGCCACGCGGAAAATATGCGTGTCAACCGCAATCGTCGGCCAGCCGAAAGCGGTGTTCAACACTACATTGGCGGTTTTGCGCCCGACGCCGGGCAGCGCTTCCAGCGACGCGCGGTCTTGGGGAACCTCACCCTGGTGGCGTTCCAACAACAGCCGGCAGGTTTTGATTATGTTCTCCGCCTTACTGTTAAAGAGCCCTATAGATTTGATATAGTTTTTCACACCCTCAACGCCCAGCGCCAGCATGGCATGCGGCGTGTCGGCCGCCGGGAACAACAGGTTGGTGGCCTTATTAACGCGGACATCGGTCGCTTGGGCCGAGAGCAGTACCGCAATCAACAGCTCGAAAGGCGAGCGGTACACCAGCTCGCTAGTGGGATAAGGATTATTCGCCCGCAGGCGACACAGAATGTCATAACGCTTGCTTTTATTCATCGGCTAACGGCTGTCCCTGTTGCAGCACTACCGGTCGGGCAGCCTTGGGCTGCCGGACCTTTGTGCGTTGATCGATAAGGTATTTCCCCGCCAGCATAAACCCCAGGACGATAAACGCGCCGGGTGGCAACATGGCCAGCAAAAAGGGCGTATCGGTATGGAATACCTTGATGCGCAGCACCCGCGCCCATCCGCCCAGCAGTTGATCCGCGCCGTCGAACAGGGTGCCGTTACCCAGCACTTCGCGCAGGGCGCCGATCAGGAGCAGCGCGCACGTCGAGCCGAGCCCGATGGCCAACCCATCCAGCGCCGCCCTTGCCGGCGGTCGCTGCGAGGCATAGGCTTCTGCCCGGCCGATAACGATGCAGTTAGTCACGATAAGCGGGATGAAAATGCCGAGGGATTGGTAGAGACCAAACGCATAGGCGTTGATAAGCATCTGTACCGCCGACACCACCGAGGCAATAATCATGACATAAATGGGAATGCGGATTTCGCCGGGGATCCAGCGGGGCAGGGCCGAGACCGCGGTATTGGTGCAAACCAGCACCAGCGTCGTGGCAAGCCCCAGCCCAAGCGCATTGGTGGCGGTATTGGATACCGCCAGTAGTGGACACAGACCCAGTAATTGCACCAGAGACGAGTTATTGCGCCACAGGCCTTCCAGGAGGATGCGTTTTGCTTCATTCATGGGATGGTTCTCCACAATGCGGCATTTTTTCCAGCGCGTTAAGGTTTTTTTTCAAATAGCCGGCGGTGCGCTTGACGGCATTCACCACGGCTCGCGGCGTGATTGTGGCGCCGGTGAATTGATCGAACATACCACCGTCTTTCTTGACAGCCCAGCTCTTGTCGTTATCTGAGCGCAGCGATTTGCCGCTGAAATGCGTAATCCAATCCGATAGCCGCAGTTCGATTTTATCCCCCAGCCCCGGCGTCTCATGATAACGAGTCACCCGGGCACCTAAAACGTTGCCCGAGAAGTCCGCACCGACCAATAAATCAATGGCGCCGGCGTAGCCGTCCGGTGCAGTGGTTTCGATTGCCGCCGCGACCGGCGTCCCGTCTTTGCGCGCCAGATAAAGACGGTGCGGCGCGTCGGTGCCGAGCGCCGGATCGGTCACCAGATAGCACTCGTCCAACAGCTGGTTATTGTACAAATCCGGCGGCACTACCTGATCCAGCAATCGCATTTGCTGCCTGGCCGCCTGCCGTTCAATGGTGCTAGTGGTCAGGCCGTTGACCAGGGCCGTCAGCCCGGTAGCCAAAGCGACGAATACGGCAAGGGTTATGCCATGCTTCCTCATTGTCCTTAACATCCTACCTTCCTTATCGATGGCCATATACGCGTGGCTGAGTGTAGTGGTCAATCAGCGGCACGCAGATATTGGCCAGCAGTACGGCGAAGGCCACGCCATCAGGGTAACCTCCCCAGGTACGGATTAGCCATACCAACAGACCTGTTAACGCACCAAAAATCACCCGTCCTCGCACGGTGGTGGCGGCAGTCACCGGATCGGTGGCAATAAAAAGCGCACCCAGCATCGTAGCGCCGGAAAACAGGTGGAGTAAAGGCGGCGCGCTCACCGCAGGCGCCAGCCAGTGCCCGAGTCCGGCACCGATGAGCATGCCGCCCAGGAGGCTGAGCGGAATATGCCAGCTGATGACCCGCCGCCAGATCAGATATAGCCCACCCAGTAAAAAGCCAATGTTGGCCCATGTCCATTCCGCGCTCGCCTGCCAGTCCCAGCGATAGTGTAAAGCAGTCAGCGTGCCGGTGCGCAGCCCGGTTTTGAAGCCATCGAGCGGCGTGGCCTGCGTTATGCCATCGACGGTAGCGCGGAGTTGGGTGAGCGTCAGCCCGTCAGGCGTGACGCCTGTGAAAATCAGCGCCATGCTGTCGGTCAATGAAACCGGATGCAGCAGCAGGCTTTGCTGGGGCGACCAACTGGTCATCTGCACCGGAAAGGAAATCAGCAGGACCACATATCCCACCATCGCCGGATTGAAAGGGTTATGTCCCAGACCGCCGTAAAGCTGTTTGGCGATGACTATCGCAAACGCCGTCGCCAGCATCATCATCCACCAGGGGCTCAGGGGCGGCAGGCTCAGCGCCAGCAGTAAAGCAGTAAGGAGAGCGGAGCCGTCGCCCAATCGGGAAGCCAGCGGTTGACGACGCAGCGTCAACACCACACCTTCGGCCAGCAGCGCCGTCACGCAGGCTATCACCAGCTGGATAATAATGCCGCTGCCGAAGAAATACGTTAATGCCAGTAGCCCCGGCAGACAGGCTAGCATGACCTGAATCATGATTTGCCGGGTGGTTTGCCGGTTATGGGTGAAGGGGGAACTTGCAATTCTAAACGCCATTTAGTCCTCTTCAGACGAAATTGTGGTTGCGGTGGGAAGGCTCTGTTCCGCCTTCTGCCGGGCGGTGATGGCGGCGCTGGCCCCCTGGGGAGGAGGAGGTGACATCGCGCCGGCGGCGTTGCCCGTAGGCCGGGGTGTGGCCGTCACTAAGGTGGTGACGTTGTCACCTAAGGCGACATTCTCATCGCAGTCTGGCGCGGCATCAACCCGGTCTGAGAAAACCGTACTTTCCTGCGCGGCCTGGCGACGCGCTTTCATCCGTGCGATGGCGGCGGCCACGGCGGCCTGGGGAGAAGCGGCCATCGAGGCGGTGTTGTCGGGGGGTGACGTAGCCGCCGCGGCGGCGTCATCGAGTTTTACCGCGGCCTGCTGATGGCGGGCAAGCCGTTGCTGTTTTTCCCGCTCGCGCCGCGCCAGTTTGGCTTCATAACGCCCTTTCGCCATCGACGCACGCCGTGCGTCGTCATCCAGCGCGCGAATTTCCGCTTTCTGCTGGCGATAATAGTACACCAGCGGGATATTGCTGGGGCAGACATAGGCGCAGGCGCCACATTCGATACAGTCGAACAGGTGATGCTGGCGGGCCTTGTCGTGCTCTTGTCCGCGGCTGAACCAATAAAGCTGCTGCGGCAGCAGGCTGGCCGGACAGGCATCCGCACAACGGCTGCACCGAATACAGCTTTGCTCCGGCTCTGCCGGCGCAAGTTCCTGGACGGACGGCGCCAACAGGCAGTTGCTGATTTTGACCACCGGCACATCCAGCGCAGGCAGCGTGAAGCCCATCAGCGGACCGCCCATAATGACTGTCGGCGTCGCGGCGGGCATGAAACCGGCATGGGCGAGCAGGTGGCTTACGGGGGTGCCGAGGCGCGCCCAGACATTGCCCGGCCGCGCCAGCGCCTCGCCCGTAAGCGTTACTACGCGCTCGGTCAGCGCTTCTCCGTCAACAACGGCGCGCTTGATGGCATAGACGGTGCCCACATTCAACATTACTACGCCAATGGCGGCGGAATGTTGACCCATGGGGACCTCTTTGCCGGTTAATATTTTGGTGAGCTGTTTTGCGCCGCCAGAGGGGTATTTGGTGGGAATGACGCGCAGCTCGCCTGTTGGATGCTCGCACAGCGCGTCCTTTAAGGCAGCGATAGTTTTGGGTTTATTATCCTCAATACCCAGCAGCAAGCGCCGGGGTCGTAGCATATGATGCAATATCGCTATACCTGTGACAATGTCACGGGCGTGCTCCCGCATCAACCGATCATCGGCGGTGATATAGGGCTCACACTCGGCGCCGTTGATGATGAGCGTCTCCAGCCCAGGCTCGCAGCCGCCGAGTTTGGCTGAGGTGGGAAAACCCGCGCCGCCCAGCCCGGCGATTCCCCTCTCATGAATACGGCTCAGCAGCTGCGCCGACGAATAGTGTTGAAAATCCGCCAGCGGCTTAAGCGCAACCCATTGATCCTTGCCGTCGGGCAGCAAAATGACGCAAAGTTCCGCCAGGCCCGACGGATGCGCGGTGCGGTGCGGCGTGATTGCCGCTATCGTGCCGGAGGTGGGGGCATGCACAGGCAACGTCCGGCCGCTGCCGGCGGTCAAGGGCTGACCGCGCAGCACGTTATCGCCGGGTGCCACCCGCAATTCCCCTTCGGGGTTCAAATGCTGCTTCAAGGGAATTATCAGCTTGTCAGGCAGTGGCACGGACCGCAGAGGGACATTGCTGGACTGACTTTTCATCTCGGGGGGATGGATACCGCCCGGGAAATCCCATAGCCGCTGTTTGCGCAGGGCAGACAATAAATTAAACATGTTGCTCCTGCTGGATGACCGTAACGGGTATGGTGCGCAGATCCCACTTCCAGCTGGCGGGGGTGGCGGCAAGCGGGCGCATTTCAATACAGTTGCTAGGACAGGGCGCTACACAGAGATCGCAGCCGGTACAGAGATCGCTCACCACCGTATGTACGGCGCGCGTGGCGCCGACGATGGCATCCACCGGACAAGCTTGAATGCATTTGGTGCAGCCGATGCAATTGCCTTCGTCTATCCAGGCCCCGCGCGTTTCAGGGCGCCTGGCGGCCTTGCCCTCCATCGGTTGGGGATCGACGCTGAGCTGGGCGGCGATTTTCAACATTACCGCCTCGCCGCCAGGCACACATTTATTGGTCGGTGCGCCGCCGGCGACCGCTTCGGCATAAGGACGGCAACCGGGGTAGCCACATTGGGCGCATTGGCTTTGCGGCAGCAGGGCATCGATGCGCTCGGCCACCGGATCTGCCTCTACCTGAAAACGACGGGCGGCAAAGCCCAACACTGCCCCGGCCACTAAGGCCAGAGCGCTAAGGGCGGCGACGGCCAGCCAGAACGTCAACATCAGACCTTCACCAGTCCGGTAAAGCCCATAAAGGCCAGCGACATTAACCCGGCGGTAATGAGAGCGATAGAGGAGCCCTTAAATGGCGCGGGAACATCCGCCACCGCCAGCCGTTCGCGAATCGCGGCGAACAACACCATCACCAGCGAGAAGCCAACGGCGGCACTGAAACCGTATAACGCGGACTGCAGGAAATTATGGTTTTCATTCACATTAAGCAGCGCTACGCCCAGTACGGTGCAGTTAGTTGTAATCAGCGGCAGAAAAATGCCGAGCAGACGATAGAGGGCCGGCCTGGTTTTACGCACCACCAGTTCGGTAAACTGCACCACCACCGCGATAATAAAAATAAACGCCAGCGTTCTCAGATAGGGAATATTGAGCGGCAGCAGAATAAAATCATTGATAAGCCAGGCGCAAATTGACGCCAGCGTCATGACAAATGTCGTGGCCATGCCCATCCCCAGAGCGGTTTCCACTTTCTTGGAGACACCCATAAACGGGCAAAGCCCGAGGAATTTGACCAGCACAAAGTTATTCACCAGCACGGTGCCGATGAACAGCATCAGGTAACCATTCATTGCCATACCTAAACAAGAAACAACGGGCATTATCCGGGATCGGTGGGCGTTCGACAACCCATTTGGGCATACGCGCGCGAATTCCGTCCTACCCAAGGGGCTGACAGTTGCGCTGACTGTGCCCACGGGCGGGATAACCCGCGGTTTGGCGCTTCGCGCCGGGGCATTGACGGGGACGGCGGCACCGAATCAGCGAAGAATAAAGGTCTGACGCACGCGCTGCGAGCGCTTGAATAGGGCACCAGCAGCGCCGCGGCCAGGACGGGCGGGAACAGCACCCGCAGCGCCAGATTGTCGCTGACCGGGGCGAAGGCAAAGGTTTTGATGCCGAGCAATACGCCTACCAGTAGCCATAGAATAAGTAGGCGAGGAAACCGCCGGGAGCGGCGAAACAACAAACGCAACAGCCAGAAGGTGAACAACCACATTGCGCCAGAGGTGATCAGACTCGCGATACCGCCCGGCGTGAGGGGATCGCCGTGTTTTATCAAAAACCACAGATACACCAGCAACATGGCCGTGGCGCTCAGAAGCGTCATACCCAGCCAGGCGATGACTACCCAGAGCTAGCCTCCAATAAAACGCGGGGCGCGAGGAAGAGGGCTCCGTCACACTACGTACCGCCAGACCGCTTTTGGTACCTATCCGAGATCAAACAAGCGACCGCCGGCGGCTAATTCAGCGCGACGATGATCTGCAGCCCGATACATGTTGATAATTTCAGCATCATCGGTCAGAGAATAATTTAAATGATCAAATAGCTTTTCCAGACTTTCAGATGCGTTGACCTTACGAAACTTCAGCAGATAATCGTGGGCAGTCATGTAGCGCTTTCAGGGAAGGGAATATAAGCATCGTAGTATATTCTGTGCGGCCGGGCTGTCCAGAAATTCCCGCCAAAAAACCAAAAAAACAGGAAAAATACCCTTATTGGAATCGATTCGGCCGGAAGAAAGGCGCACAAAGGCAGAAAATACGGCCCTTCTGGGCTCGTTGAAAATAAAAGCGACGCAATCGCGATGGATAGATAATGGCGCGCTACGGCCTATTAAAGGAGAGTGTTATTCGATGTGTTAACTTGCCGCCAATTTATAATAAAGTGCATACCAGCATAGCGTCTGTTTAAATTCGGGCAAGCGTGTTTTATTATCAATCATTATTAATTCAATATTATTCATTTCCGCGTACAGACGCAGCGGTTCAAGTGTAAGCGCCTGGCTGAACACCGTATGATGCACGCCGCCTGCGGTGATCCAGGCCTGCGCTGCGACCGCCAGCGACGGCTTGTCGCGCTAGACGGCGCGTGCCACCGGGAGCTTAGGTAGGGGTTGCGGTTGTTCGACGGTATCCACCACGTTGACCAGCAGGCAAAAACGGCTGCCCAGATCGATAACCGAGGCCACCACCGCCGGCCCTGCGGGCGTCGAAAATAGCAGGCGCGCCGGGTCGGTTTTACCGCCGATGCCGAGATACTGCGCATCCAGCAGGGGTTTCTCTTCGCGGGCGATGCTCGGACAGACTTCCAACATATGCGAACCCACCACCAGATCGTTACCCGGCTCGAAATGGTAGGTGTAATCCTCCATAAACGAGGTACCGCCCGGCAGTCCCGACGCCATGACTTTACAAATGCACAGCAGGGCCGCGGTCTTCCAGTCGCCTTCACCGCCAAAGCCCCGTTCCATGAGACGCTGTACCGCCAGTCCCGGCAACTGCCTTTAGCCCGTGCAAATTCTCAAAATTGGTGGTAGAAGCGTGACAGCCGGCCTGTTCCAGAAACTGCTGCAATCCAAGCTCAATACGCGCCGCATCCAGCAGATTCTGCCGTCCCTCGCCGCCGGTTTGCACCTTTGGCGTGAGGATATAGCGTGATGCATATTCGTCGATTAGCGCAGCCAGGTCGCCATCGCTGACCGCATCCACCACCGACACCAGATCGCCCAACCCATAAACGGTGACCGAATAACCAAATTGGGTTTGGGCGCTAACCTTGTTGCCTTCGGTGACCGCCACTTCCCGCATATTGTCACCGAAACGGGCAACCACCAACTGCTGGCTTTCCTGATGGCCGAGCGCCGCGCGCATCCAGTCGCCGATGCCCGCATGGGTACGGAGATCGCGCCAGTGATCGACCACCACCTGATGCGCCAGCTTCATACGCGCGCCGATAAAACCGAATTCACGACCCCCGTGGGCAGTTTGGTTCAAGTTCATGAAGTCCATGTCCATGGTCTGCCAGGGAACCTTATCGTTGAACTGGGAATAAAATTGCAGCAACGGTTTGTGCAGAATGCTCAGCCCGCCAATCCACATTTTGGCCGGCGAAAAGGTATGCAGCCAGGTCAGCAGGCTCAGGCAGCGGAGCTGGTAATTGGCGTCACGACAAAGGGCGAGAATTTGATCGGGGGATGTCACCAGCGGCTTGAGCACCAATTTTAACGACAGGCCGGCGCCATTATTCAAACCATCAACCACCGTTTCAGCGTGGTGCTGCACCTGGCGCAGGGTTTCTTTGCCGTACAGGTGCTGGCTGCCGATGACGAACCATACTTCATAATTTTGGCAGATTTTCATCATGACTCCTGAAAGTTTCCATCGTATAAGGGACGGGGCAGCACGCCGGCCCGGCTCGCGGCTGTTCAGCCGGTATCGCCCGCCGCCGCGGCGAAAAGCGGCTCGGCCTGGGTCGCCCACTGGCGATAACGCTGGTACAGCTTGTCGAAATGCTCTGCGCGCCGGGCATCGGGCTGCAGGGTGCGCTCAATCGGGCTGGCCATCACGCGCTGGGCGCCGGCGATATCGGGAAATGCGCCCGCCGCCACCGCACCAAAAATGGCGGCGCCGAGGGCGCAGCACTGGTCCGAGGCCACCAACTGCAGCGACCGATTCATCACGTCGGCGCAGCCCTGCATGATGATAGGCTATTTACGGGCGATGCCGCCCATGACCAGCAGGTTTTCCACCGAAATAGCCTTGCTGCTCGAAACATTCCCATTCCATGATGGCGCGGGCGCCAAAGGCCGTTGCGGCAATGAGACCGCCGAATAGCGCGGGCGCGTCGGTGGCAAGCGTCAGACCGGTCACCACCCCCCTGCAAACGTTGGTTTGCATAAGGGTTGCGTCAGCCGTTGAACCAGTCCAGTACCACGGGCAGATGATCCAGCTGCGGGTCCTGTGCCCAGCTTTCCGCCAGTCTGGACAAAAGGGCCTCCCGCACCGGTTCGAGCGTTGCGGTCAGTGCGGGGGCGGCCTTGATGGCCTGCTGCAGCGGCCAGTCCAGCAGGCGGGCGAACCAGGCGTAAATATCGCCAAACGCCGATTGCCCTGCCTCAAGCCCTATGAGGCCGGGCACAACACTACCGTCGACCTGGCCGCAGATGCCGGCGATGGCGCGCTGGCCAACGCGGTCAGGGTCGGCGATGAGAATGTCGCAGGTGGATGTGCCAATCACCTTCACCTACGTCTAAGGCTGTGCGCCCGCGCCGATATGGCAATCGAAGGCGCCGCCGGCAATGGCCACCTGTTGTGACAGGCCGAGTCTGGCCGCCCAATCTGCGCACAATCGGCCCACCGGTTGTTCCGCCGTCTGGGTTTCGCTAAACAAAGGCCAGGTCAGGTGCTGGGTTAAACGGGTCAAGGGCATTAAAAAACGTGGCTGGCGGCAGTCCGCCTTAGTCAGGATGCCACAGGGATTTGTGACCGGCGGCGCAGCGGCCCCGTCGCAGCGGCGCCGGGTGGGTGGTGCCGGATAAGACCGCGGGGATGCAATCACACAGTTCAACCCAGGAGGCGGCCTGCTGGCGCACGGCCTCATCCTGCCGGGTGATGTGCAGGATTTTGGCCCAGAACCATTCCGAGGAGTAGACGCCGCCGATATAGCGGGTGTAGTCCCCCAGGCCAGGCTGGCGGCACAGGCGCGTGATGGCCTCGGCTTCATCGATGGCGGTATGGTTTTTCCACAGCACAACATGGCATTGGGGTCATCGGCAAAATCGGGGCGCAGCGCCAGAACGCGGCCTTTGGCATCCACCGGCGCCGGCGTCGAACCGGTCGTGTCAACACCGATACCGACGATCTGCTGGCGCTGCGCAGGGGTAAGTTACCCGATGACAGCTGTCAGGGCTTATTCCATTGATTCCAGATAATCTGCCGGATGATGACGGAACTGATTGGCGGCGGGACGGCTGAACAGACCGGCCCGCCAGCGCGGATATCATACCGCTTCGGTTGCCAGCTCCTGGCCGGTGGCACAGGAAACCGCCAGGGCGTGAACCGAGTCACTGCCAAAATCCAGTCCCAGACTGATGGCCGCCTTCTTCATCTTATTCTCCCTTGCCCGCTGCGTTACCGACGCGCGCAAGTGAGGAGGGGTTAGCTGCATGTATGCACAAACCTGCCGCTTATGACGATTTTGTGAGCAATTTCAAAGGTTAATAGTAAGTTAAATCAGCGGAATATATGGAGTTATCTGCTGTAATTGAGAAATGTGATAACGCTCTACATTTAGCCGGCATTAACAGGCTAAAACTACCCCGGTCTGTCTCCCGGCGGGCGCTATTATGCAGTATTAACACGCATTATTGCCGGTGGAAGTAAACCGAAGATTCTATGAGGACGTTTACACACTCGCCGACAACGAAGCACGATGATAACTAAAATCGGAGAATCACATGCATAAATTCACTAAGGCGTTAGCGGCTATCGGATTTGCCGCGGTTATGTCTCATTCGGCTATGGCTGACAATTTGAAACTCGGCTTTTTGGTGAAACAGCCCGAGTAACCCTGGTTTCAGACCGAATGACGTTTCGCCGATAAAGCCGGCAAGGATTTGGGTTTTGAGGTAATCAAAATCGCCGTGCCGGATGGCGAAAAGACGCTGAACGCCATCGACAGCCTGGCCGTCAGTGGCGCGAATAACTTTGTTATCTGTACGCCGGATCCCAAGCTCGGATCGGCGATCGTGGCCAAGGCCCGCAGCTATAATCTGAAAGCTATCGCCGTAGATGAGCAATTTGTTACCGCCAAAGGGAAACCAATGGACAGCGTGCCGCTGGTAATGATGGCCGCCACCAAAATCGGCGAGCGTCAAGGACAGGAACTCTGGAAAGAGATGAATAAACGTGGCTGGAAGGTCCAGGACACCGGCGTGATGGCGATTACTGCCAACAAGCTTGATACCGCCCGCCGTCGGGCCTCGGGTTCCATGGACGCGCTGTATGCCGCAGGTTTTCCGGAAAAGCAGATCTATCAGGTACCCACCAAATCGAACGATATCCCCGGCGCCATTGACGCCGCCAACTCGCTGTTGGTGCAGCACCTTGAGGTGAAAAACTGGCTGATTATCGGCATGAATGATAATACGGTGCTGGGCGGCGTTCGCGCTTCGGAAGGACAGGGCTTCAAGGCCTCGAATGTCATAGGTATCGGCATTAACGGCGTCGACGCGGTGAGCGAACTGTCAAAGGCTAACGCAACCGGCTTCTATGGTTCAGTGCTGCCGAGTCCGGATGTGCATGGCTATAAAAGCATTCAAATGTTGGATCAATGGGTCACCAAAGGCGCGGAGCCGCCGAAATTCACCGAAATGACCGATGTGGTGCTTATCACCCGCGACAATTTTAAACAGGAGCTGGACAAGAAAGGGCTGTAACAGCCCTGTCGGCTGACGGGCCGCCGCGGGGCGGCCTGTCTCATAATGACGTCATTCCCTCGCCGCTGCTCCGGCCGCCAGGGTTAAAGGCGCGGCTATCCGAGAATGTATTCATGACTACGGCATCCCCCTACCTGTCGTTTTGCGGTATTGACTGACGAAGTTTTTCTCGGCGTTAAGGCGCTGGACGCCATCAGTTTTGATTATTACGCCGGCCAGATTCATGCCTTGATGGGCGAAAATGGCGCCGGCAAATCGACTTTTTTGAAAATCCTCAGCGGCAGTTATACGCCGTCGCAGGGGAAGATTCTGATAAAAAGTCAGCCAGTATGATTCGTTACCACCACCGATGCACTCAACGCCGGCGTCGCCATCATTTATCAGGAACTGCATTTAGTACCCGAGATGACGGTGGGGGAAAATATTTACCTGGGCCAATTGCCTCACAAGGGCGGGCTGGTAAACCGCCGTATTCTGCATTATGAAACCCGGCTGCAGCTGGCGCATTTGGGATTGGATATCGCGCCGGACACGCCATTGAAATATCTCTCCATCGGCCAGTGGCAAATGGTGGAAATTGCCAAGGCAGCTGGCACGGAATGCGAAAATCATCGCCTTTGATGAACCGACCAGTTCGCTATCGGCAAGGGAAATAGAGCAGTTGTTTCGCGTCATTCGCGAACTGCGCGCCGAAGGACGGGTTATTTTGTATGTCTCCCATCGCATGGAAGAAATTTTCGCTCTGAGCGACGCTATTAGCGTATTCAAGGACGGCCGCTACGTGCAAACGTTTACCGACACCGCCTCAGTGTCCCACGACCAATTGGTGCAGGCGATGGTCGGGCGCGAACTGGGGGACATTTACGGCTATCAACCACGGCCCCATGGCGAGGTGCCGCTGGCGTTGAATGCCGTTCGGGCGCAGGGCGTGAAATTTCCCGTGTCGCTGAGCGTCCACGCCGGTGAAATCGTGGGTTTGTTCAGTTTGGTCGGCGCCGGACGTAGCGAATTGATGAAAGGGGTATTTGGGGTACGCGTCTGCTGGGCTGGGAACTGCTGCTGGATGGACAGCAGCTCACCTTTGACAGTCCCGGCGACGCCACTCGTCACGGTCTGATGCTTTGCCCGGAAGATCGCAAAACCGAGGGCATTATTCCGGTACATTCGGAACAGGAAAATATCAATATCAGCGCCCGACGTAAATTTCTGCGCGCCGGGTGCCTCATCAATGCGCCGTGGGAAGCGGAAAACGCCCAACATTATATCGCGGCGCTCAATATCAAAACGCCGGCGGCGACGCCGCTGATTATAAATCTTTCCGGCGGCAATCAGCAAAAGGCCATCCTTTTGGCCGTTGGCTGTCTGAAGATATGAAAGTCATCATGCTCGACGAACCGACCCGTGGCATTGATGTCAGCGCCAAACATGAAATTTACGCGGTTATTTATGCCCTGGCCTAGCGCGGGATTGCCGTGCTATTTGCCTCAAGCGACCTGCCGGAGGTGCTTAGACTTGCTGATCGTATCATCGTGATGCGCGAAGGGGCCATCTCCGGCGAATTACGCCATGACGAGGCCACCGAGCAAAAAGCGCTGAGTCTGGCCATGCTTACCACTCCTGATACCCGCGCCGCCGATGCGCTGCTCTGACCGGGAAGGAGTCACTCATGTTTACCGTTACCTCTACCCCTGCAAAAGCCCATAAACCCCGTGGGATTAGCTGCATTTGGGACAATTACGGCATGCTGGTGGTGTTCGCGGCGCTGTTTGTCGCCTGCGCGATCTTCGTGCCCAATTTCGCCAGCTTTATTAATATGAAAGGGTTGGGCCTGGCGATTTCCATGTCGGGCATCGCGGCCTGCGGCATGCTGTTTTGTCTGGCCTCCGGAGATTTCGATCTCTCGGTGGCGTCGGTGATTGCCTGTTCGGGCGTGACCGCCGCGGTGGTGATTAACATAACCGAGAGCCTTTGGATCGGGATGGCCGCCGGTTTGCTGCTGGGGGTGATTTCCGGGCTGGTGAATGGCGTGGTGATCGCCTGGCTGAAAATCAACGCGCTTATCACCACGCTTGCGACGATGCAGATCGTCCGCGGCCTGGCTTACATCATTTCCGATGGCAAGGCGGTCGGCATTGAGGATGAGCGGTTTTTTGTGGTGGGTTATGCCAACTAACTGGGGCTGCCGGCACCCATCTGGATAACTGTGCTATGTATGATCCTGTTCGGTTTTTTGCTCAACAAAACCACATTCGGGCGCAATATACTGTCTATCGGGGGCAATGAAGAGGCCGCCAGGCTGGCGGGCGTGTCGGTAGTGCGCACCAAGATCATTATTTTCGTGCTATCAGGGCTGGTGTCGGCGGTGGCGGGCATTATTCTGGCCTCAAGGATGACCAGCGGCCAGCCGATGACCTCGTTCGACTGTGAGCTTATCGTCATCTCCGCCTGCGTGCTGGGGGGCGTCTTGCTCAAGGGCGGTATCGGTAAGATCTCCTATGTTGTGGCCAGGGTGTTGATCCTGGGTACGGTGGAAAACGCCATGAACCTGCTTAACATCTCGCAATTTTCTCAATATGTGGTGCGCGGGGGCATTCTGTTGGCGGCGGTCATCTTCGACCGCTACAAACAAAAGGCCAAACGCACGCTGTAGCGGGCCGGTTTCACGCGTCGGGAGGAAAGGTGTATCATCGAATTAATCATGAAACGCAGTCGAACCCGCTATTACCGGGGTATGCCTTCAACGCTTATCTGGTCGCCGGCCTGACGCCCATTATCGCCAATGGCCCGCTGGACTTTTATATTGACCGCCCTGAGGGGATGAAGGGCTATATACTCAATTTGACCATCAAGGGTCAGGGACGGATTTTTGAAGGGGATCAGGTTTTTATTTGCACTCCCGGCGATTTGCTATTATTCCCGCCGAAATCCGCCCATTATTATGGCCGCTCTTCCGACGCGGATTGCTGGTATCACCGCTGGGTGTATTTCCGTCCCCGGGCTTACTGGGCTGACTGGCTGGAATGCCACAGTAAGGTGCGCGATATCGGCCGGCTACGGTTGGGCAGCGAAGCGCTGGTCACGGAATTTGATCGTCTGCTGTTGCGCGCCATGGAAAAAGATCCGCAAAGCCCGAATAAAATTATGGATCCGCGCTTCATCGAAGCGTGCCAGTTCATCACGGAGCATTTGTCGGGTGAATTGCGCATCGACGAAGTCGCCCGTCACGTCCGCCTGTCGCCGTCACGCCTGGCCCATTTGTTCCGGCAGCAGGTGGGCATCAATATCCTGCGCTGGCGGGAAGAACAGCGCGTCATCCGCGCCAAACTGCTGCTGCAAACCACGCAAGAGTCGATCGCCACCATTGGTCGCGTGGTGGGCTATGATGATCAGCTCTACTTTTCGCGGGTGTTTCGCAAGCGGCTAGGCGTCAGCCCGCGCGACTTCCGGCGTAAGAGCAGTGAAATCAACTACCCGGTGAAAGAACTCCAGCAAGTGGTCAATTGGTCTGCCAGAAACGAAAAGGCTATCGTGAGCGGCTAATTTATTGATATTGTTGTTCGGTGAACTTAACGCCGCCGGGGCATTGCCGCCGGCGGCGTCAACGTCAATCAAGGACAACCTATGGCTGACACGCTTCGTATCGGAATCATTAGCTATGGTTTCGCCAGTAAAACTTTCCATGCCCTTTTAATTAACGCAACGCCGGGACTGACCCTGACCGCCATCTCCTCAAGCGAGGCCGGCAAGGTGCACGCCGACTGGCCACAGGTCACGGTGGTTGATGATCCGCAACAGTTGATTCATCGTGACGATGTTGACCTGATAGTCATTCCTACCCCCAACGACACGCATTTTCCGCTTGCCTGCGAGGCCTTGCTGGCGGATAAGCATGTGGTGGTGGATAAGCCGTTCACCGTAACGCTATCCCAGGCGCAGGAATTAAACCAGCTCGCCAGCTCGCCTGCGCGCGCAAGCGGGTATTGTCGGTGTTCCATAATCGCCGCTGGGACAGTGATTTCCTGACCCTGCAGCAGTTGGTCAATGCCGGGACCTTGCGAGAGATTAAGTATTTGGCCTCACATTACGATCGATTCCGGCTTGAAGTGAAGGATCGCTGGCGCGAGCGCCCCGGCGCCGAATCCCGTGTCGGCCGAGGATGCTATTCAAGTGATGGAAATCATCGAGCAAGGCATCGAGAGCGCCGAACAACGTAAAATGTTACCGGTGAAAAACGGCTGATCCCGCGACCGGGTGAGGTGAAAAACTATCGGTTCAGGTCGTCATGAACAATTGAGGGAAAAACTGTTTCTATGTCCTGGTTGCAACGTTTGCGTATAGAGTAAGTTTCTATTGGTGCTCATTTGCGTGGTGCCCCTGGCGTCATTTTTTCCCTGTCGCGGCATCGCCCGGGTGATCTTTGAAAATTTGACCACCGCCGCCATCGCATTGCTGTTTTTTATGCACGGCGCAAAATTATCACGGGAAGCTATTCTGGGCGGTATCGGCCACTGGAAGTTGCATGTGGTAATGTTTCTCAGCACCTTTGCCTTATTTCCGCTGCTGGATCTGGCGATGAAAGTCTTCGTGCCCATCTTGCTGTCAAACAGCGTGTATATGGAGTTTTTGTACCTGTGCACGCTGCCGGCAACGGTACAATCGGCAATTGCATTCACCTCCGTAGCGGGCGGAAATGTGGCCCCCGCGATTTGCAGTGCTTCGGCCTCCAGTACTCTCGGCGTCTTTCTATCGCCGGTGCTGGTCGGGCTGCTCATGCACACCCAGGAAGGGGGGCGGGCGGTCATGATACGCTGCACGCTATCGGCTCGATTATATTGCAACTGATAGTGCCCTTTATCATCGGCCACGCGTCACGACCGCTCATCGGCGGTTGGGTCGCGCGGCATAAAAAGCTGGTGAATATGACTGACCGGCCATCCATTTTACTGGTGGTGTACGTTGCCTTCAGCGCGGCGGTAGTGGAGGGCATCTGGCAGCAAATCACCGACTGGACGCTGGTGGCGATCCTGGCGTTCTCGCTGGTGCTGCTGGCCTTAGTACTGATGCCAATACCTATACCGCCCGATGGATGGGGTTTGATACGCCGGATGAAATTACCGTCGTGTTTTGCGGCTCGAAGAAGAGTCTCGCCAACGGCATCCCTATGGCGAACGTCTTGTTTCCCGTCGCTATGGTGGGGACATTGGTATTGCCCTTGATGATTTTCCATCAGTTGCAATTAATGGTATGTGCGGTTCTCGTTCAACGTTACGCACGTAAGCAGGCCGCATTAGCGGTCGCGGCACCGGATGCGGGACGTCGGCCCTGATGGACCACCGGGGGGGCCGTCGCCGCCCGGCGCCCCAGCGTGCTGTGGCAGAGGGTGACACAAGCATAAATTGGCGCAAACACAGGCTGGTGCAAGCATGGGTCGACGCAGGGATAGGTTGGACTCAAGCAATGGAGGTCTGCCTGCTTGGGCGGTGTGTGGGCGCCAGAGTATCTCGCCGGCCTGCTTGTTGGGGCCGACGCGGCGCTGTTTTCACTCATGCTTGGTTATTGCGCGCCGTTCAGGCGCTGCGCGCGGTAACACAGGGTATCCCTGCCGCTGTTTAGCGCCGCCACGCAGGATAGGTGAAAAACAGCAGATGACACATATTTAGGGCAAAATGTACCGCCGCCGCCACCCACAACTTACCGCTCCACTTCCATGCCAGGCCGTACACCAGGCCCGCCAAACCGACAAAAATTAGCATTAACAGTCCGGATTGAAGATGCGCCAAGCCAAACAAAAGCGCGGTAATCACTAAAGCAGGCAGGACACCGGTAAACTGTCCCACCCGGCGTTGCAGGTAACCGCGGAACAGCGCTTCTTCCGCCAGCGCCACAAAAAACAGATTGTCCAGCATGAAGTTGCCCAGCCATACCGGCGCGTGCATTTCCGGTTTCAGACCGCCGCGCGCCACGGCTAATAATAACAGGCCGGGAACACAAAGCAGTAATAGCACCCATCGCCATGGCGCGACATTGGCCTGCGCCGGGGTGGTAAACAGCGAGGGAACACAGCCGAGCAACGAGAAGGGGATCAGCGCTTTATCCAGGCCATAATAGAGAGTAAACGGCTGGCTGTGTGGCCCGGCCTGTACCCCGTCGAGTATTCTGGGGGCGCTGAAACTCGGCGCCCAATGCATGAATAGCATTATACTGGCGATAACCATCAAGCCTTCGCAAGCGATGGCAGTCCCCTTACGGTTTTGATAACGCATGCGAAGCAGAGCAATCAGGCCCGCCAGCGTCAACAGCACCAACACCGCGCGGAAATTGAAAAAAATGGCCGGAAGCGATAGGGGGAATAGATATTCCATGAGCGTTACTCCTGTTTATTATAATCCGTTTAGATTTATCTTTTTCATGGGAAAAGTCGCTATATTGCAAAAGCCGCTAGATTAAAAGAGTTGTCAGGGATTTTGTTAATTGACATTACCGATAATATGAAGGCGCAAAAAACATTACGCCAGTAAATGGCTATTTTTTGCACCTTGCTTAATTTTTAGCGTGCGGATAAATAAGAGTGGGAGGGAAAGTTATCACGTCAGTGAGAATAGATTGACCCCCAGTACTTGCGCAGATAAGACCTAGGATGTAATCGTTTTGACCACGTTAGCCGGACGATGAGATAAGTCTTTTGAGGTGATGGACGCATGGTTGTATCAGACGTCTCAAACGCGCAACGGCGCGGAATCTGGCCGGCCAGAGGGCTCCTGCCGGCGCTTACGCCGCGGGTCATAAGCCGTAGATTATAAAACAAACAGGTTATGGAATAATTTTATTAGTTACAACATACACTGATTGATCTTAAATGAACATAATATCCCGGCAGAGAAAACGTGATAAAAACAAGATTGCTCAGTAATTCTCCTTTTGTTCAAGCCACGTTTAATCAGACGGCAGGAAAATATGGCAGAATACAGCGCCTTACCCTTTAGTCTTTTGTCCGCCTCCCCTTTTCGGCAATCGCGGGGGTCGCGCCAGAATAATGTACTGCTGCTGTACAGGACGTCTAGCTCACTATGACAGGTTATTTTTCTGGCCAAAACGCTGAGTTTATTTCCTGGCCGGGGTCGGTCTGGCCTATTGTCTTTCGTCCACCGAGTACCGCCGCGCTGGCCGTTAATAACGCAGGGCAGAGGAATATTGCTGTAGCGCCGGCAATACGTTTCTCGCCGTTTGCGGTGGTGTCATGTCCGCCGGTCCGGCCGGCGGTCGGTCAAAGAATACCCCCTGGCAATGTCGGTAGATTACTCCGCAGCGGCGTACCCGGTGGTGGCGCGAAAAGGGGGCTTCAGGACAGCCTTCCGCGCCCTGTCTAGCTGACCAGGGCGAACGTGCAGGCTCGGCGGGCGAGTATAATTGTGGGGATAAGCGAATGTCGTTAGGGTCGAGGGTTCCTCGGCGCTTGCTGTTCGTTATCGCCGGTACGGTGCTGATGGCGGTAACGGCGCTAGCGTGGCTGATACTGCGTACGCCGCACGCAAATTTTCTCACGGCGCCGGTTCACCGCGGCGATATACAGGTGCTAGTGCAGGCTACTGGCAAGCTTGAAGCCGTCAAAAGCGTCAGCGTCGGTGCTCAGGTGTCTGGCCAGATTACCGCGCTGCACGTTGCCAACGGCGATCGGGTGGAGGAGAAGGGCCAGCTTATCGCGGAAATCGACGATTCCAACCAGATCAATGAGCTCAGAATTGCTCAGGCGGCGTTACGGGTCTTTGAGGCGCAGCGCGCGGCCAAAAGTAGCCGCGTTGAAAAAAGCCACGCTGGCTTATCAGCACCAGCAGCGCCTGTGGCGTAACGATGCCAGTTCGCGCAAGGCTTATGAAGAGGCGGAAACGGACCTGGCGACGGTCCGCGCCGGCATTGACGAGTTGGATGCTTAAATCGTGCAGCCCAACATCAAAGTGGACAAGGAAAAGGTTAATCTCAGCTACACCCGCGTGTGACCGCCCCCGTAGCGGGAATTGTGGTGGCGGTTATCGCCCGCGAAGGCCAGACGGTCAACGCTGTGCAAAGCGCGCCGATTATCGTAAAACTTGCCCAACTGGATACCATGACGGTCAAAACACAGATTTCCGAGGCCGACATTACCCGCATCGCCCCGAATCGACCGCTGTTTTTTATCATTTTCGCCGAGCCTGACCATCCCTATCACGCCCGTCTGCGCGCCATCGAACAGGCGCCGGAGAGCCTAAACAAGGAGGAGGATACGACGCGCATCGACAGTACCAGTAACGACGCCGTTTACTATAATGCGCTTTGATGTCCCCAATCCCGATCACCGGCTGCGCATCAATATGACCGCTCTGATGTCGCTTATCGTCGATGACGTGAAGGATACCTTACTGATCCCCTCGGCGGCGCTGACCCATTCAGAAGGCAAGGGACTTTATACGTTGCAGGTGCTGGTAAAGGGTAAGCCCGTCGCGCGTCAGGTCAAAATCGGTCTGAACAATTTTGTCGACGCGCAGGTGCTGTCCTGCCTGCAGGCGGGCGAGCAGGTCATTCTGGCCCAGGATGAACCGGCCGGCCACGGGGGTGTGATGACCACGCCGCTAATTGAACTTCAGGGGGTCAGCCGAAGCTATTGCCAGGGCGATGCGACAGTCAACGTGTTGAACGATATTCATCTGCGCATTAATCCCAGGGAAATAGTGGCGATTATTGGGTCTTCAGGATCGGGAAAATCGACTTTGATGAATATTCTGGGCTGCCTCGACAAACCCAGCGGCGGTGAATATTGCATTTGCGGTCGTGATGTCGCCGAGCTCACCCCCGATACGCTGACGGCGCTGCGTCGTGAGCATATCGGCTTTATCTTCCAGCGCTATCATCTCATGCCTGAGCTCAGCGCCGTGGGCAATGTCGAGATTCCGGCGGTATATGCCAACCGCCCACGCCAGGAACGGCGGCGGGGCGAGCAGCGGCACTACTGGATCGGCTGGGTCTTGCGGGTAAACATCATCATCGCCCGGCGCAGCTGTCAAGCGGTCAGCAACAGCGGGTGAGTATCGCCCCCGCGCTGATGAACGGCGGCGAAATCATTCTTGCGGACGAGCCGACGGGAGCGTTGGACTCTGCGTCCGGCAAGGAAGTGTTAGCGATACTTACAGAGCTGAACCGTCAGGGGCATACGCTGGTGATCGTGACCCACAATATGGCGGTGGCCCGGCATACCCGCCGCATTATCGAGATTCGCGATGGGCGATTGTCGCGGACACGCGTACCGATCAAACGCCGCTGACGCCGCTGATGAAACCGCGTTCAGCGCTACCCGGCGCGCGAGCGGGGTGCAGTTTGCCGACAGAGTGCGCGAGTCGCTGCATATGGCGCTGAAAGCGATGAATGCCCACCGCATGCGTACACTATTAACCATGGCCGGCATTGTGTTTGGTATTGCGGCCGTCGTCACGGTGGTGGGGCTGGGGGAAGGTGCGCGGGAGCGAACGTTACGCCGCATCAATTTTCTCGGTACCAACGTTATTAGTATTTACCCCGGCAAAGATTTTTTTGATGAGAATGCGGGGGCCATTCGCACGCTGGTCCCGGCTGACGCCGCGGCGCCCGCCCGCCAGGGTTATGTGGACAGCGTGTCGCCGGAGTTGGGGACCTCCGCGCCCCTGCGTTACCGCAATAAGTCCGCCAATGTGGATGTGATTGACGTGGGAGAAAGCTATTTCCGCGTTAGAGGCCTTTCCCTGGCTGAAGGGTGGCCATTTGCCTCGCAACAGGTGGCGCAGGCGACGACAGATGCCATTATCGACGATAATGCCCGCCGCACCCTCTTCGCCGCCACCGGGCAGTCGCCGCTTGGCCAGACGCTGTTGCTTAATACGATGGCGGTCCGGGTCATCGGCGTTGCGTCCGCTGATACCAACGTCATGGAATATCGCTCTGACCGCATCCATATCTGGTTGCCTTATACGACGATACTGCATCGGCTCATGGGGCAGCAGCACGTCAATGGCATCGTCGTGCGCACGGGGCCGGTATTGATAATGCGGTGGCGGAACGCGGCATTGAACAACTGATGCTTCAGCGTCATGGCGTCAAGGATTTTATGCTGTTCAACGATGACAGGATCCGCCGTTCGGTTATGAAAACGTCCATGACATTCAGCGTGCTGATTGCGATGGCCGCGATGATCGCGTTATTTATCGGCAGTCTTGGCGTCATGAATATCATGTTGGCCTCGGTCACCGAGCGTACCCATGAAATCGGCGTCAGAATGGCGGTAGGCGCCCGGCGCGGCGATATCATGCGGCAATTTCTTATCGAGGCGGTGCTGGTTGCTTGACCGGAGGCGTACTGGGCGTCCTGCTCGCCCTGAGCGGCGGTGCGCTGTTTAGCGCATTGGAGGGGGATATTTTCCCGATGGTTACCTCCTGGCCGGCAGTATCGGGCGCATTCCTGTGCGCCTGCGCTATCGGCATGGTCTTCGGCTATTGGCCTGCGCGCACCGCGGCCCGTGTTAGCGGCGGCGAGGCAACGTCCGTATCAGGCACAGGCGAGCGTGGCGCAACGCGTGGACAATTAGCGCTAGCGCGAGATGGCGGTGCGGGTCTGGCTTGCAGCCTGGGCGCATGACCCGCAGGCGCAACGGGATTCCGCGCTAAATCGATAAGCGAGCTAGGTAAACTGGCGGCGTGACAACGGTGATGATTCGGCAGGCGCGTCAACATTTTCGGCGTGAGGTGCGGCGTCCTGTCGCCGTAGGCGCGGCTCTATCAATGTGATGGGTGGTCAAATAGTCTTTGGGCGTAGAAAGGCGGCCCTTGCGTGCAGGGGACGAATGCGCTGCTAACCTTGTGGGGAAAATATCATCCTCATTTTATCAGGCTATGTCCGCGAAAAGACTCAACTATAACGCCGCCGCGGCCAGCCCGCAGCAAATACCCTGTTCTAACGCCGCGTTACATTCCGACGCTAACGCAAGCATTCACCGGGTAACCTCTATCGCCAATGCTCCTGACCGCCTGAAGCTGTTGTCGCCGGATACCCCGTCCAGCTACGTGTCCGACGCGGGCCTCCCGTGGGAACAGGATGCGGCATTGGCCGAAATTATGGCCCGCGGTGGAATGTTGCTGGAGCAGGTCCGGCGTCAGCAAGAAAAAAAGCCCCCGGCGCCCCCTTCCTGTTGTTGGCGATTGACCTCCAAAAAGGGGCTATTTTGGGGTGGGCTGATGTTAAGCGGCGCAGGTATTGTCGGCGCGTGGCGTGCTTTTCAATGGCTGAGATCCTCGGCCGGTTATGATGACGACGGTGCACGGCCAGAGGCCCTGCGGTACGCGGGTGATCTTGCCCATCCTGCGGCAGGCGTCGACGACACACATTTACCGACCGTGCCTGCAAACCCGTATTCGGCGCAGGCACCCGCAACGGACGAAGGGGCGCACGCAACACATGCACCCGCCGCGGATGAAGCATTCCTCTCTTTAATCGTCACCGCAGGCCTTGAAGACGATGCCGCCTGATGCGAACGAACCGCAGGAACTCCCCCACGCCGCTGCCTATGTGGCGCTTCCTCCGCCGACCACCACCACGGCAGCGCCGGTCCCGGACGAGGTGAAAAAGGTCAAGCTGGATTTTTCCTGCTTTGAGCAACGGGAAACCCTGACGGCGGCCGACATTTTGCGTCAAATCGGTAAAACCCTGAAAAACCCGGTGGCGGCTCTGGCGGAAGAGTCACAGATTATCTACTTTTATCAGCATGTTGGGCGCTGTCCGACCGAAGGCGAGGTCGCCAAGCTCGCCAATATTACTGACAAAGTCGATGCGGTCATTTCCGCGGTGGTCGCGCTACTGCCCGGATCGCAACCGCTGGTCATCGCGCAAAACATTGGCGGTCCGTTGTTGAAAATGATGGCTGACGACCTCGACGGCAAACCCGTGGATGGCAACGATGTTGAGGGAGCCAATAACCAGATCTTGTTGCTGGCCAAATCTATCGTTGCGGCCTCGTCGAAAGACCACCGCGGTGACCCGATCGCCAGCAACTAACATTACCCAAGAACACCTTTGTGTCCGGTCAAACGCTGGCGACCAGACTGGACGGTACTGTGGCAACTAAGCTACCGACAGGGACGCTTTTACGCCTGGCGTGACGGCGTGGAGCAAGAAGTGCGTTACGACATCAAGACGGCGCGGTGGGAGGCGGCGGATGCACAGTCCCTCCCGGTGGCTCAGGAGCGAGATCGGGCCTATCACATCCAGCAGCGTATCATCAGACAGCTTGCGCTGAGGGTAAAGTCGGTAAGGCTGGTAGCCCGGGAGGCACAGGGGGGGCAAGCCTCTATGACGTCACGCTGGCCGACGGTCAGGGCAGGCAAATCTGCATCAAGATAGCGGATCAATTTTTGCCGATAAGACAACATCCCCGCCATCTTTTCTACGAAGCCTATGATATTGCCAAACCGGGCAAATCGGGTTATCCGATTCACCTTGATGCCCAAAATGAATGGCGCTTGGGACTGAGAGTGAAACCGCAGCAGCAAAGCGGTTTAGGTTTATGCTCGCATCGCTTTGTTTCGCCGCGGTTACGTAAGGCGATGAAGGACTCCAATGGTGGACCCCCATGTCAATTTCGCCATGCTCACGCCGCCCAATAGCCGGGGCATCGTGCGATCCCCCCAGGGCGCTAGTTATCTGCTGCTGGGAAAGCAGGTGATTAAAATTGATAAACATCCGTTACTGTCGCATATCTATATGCTGGGGCCGGAACAAACGGATAAGGTTTTGTGCCGCTTCGATCGCGGGACACAGCGTTTTGTATTGGTGCCCTATGAAAGAGGGTATGTGAGTTCAAGCGGGCAGGAAATTAATTACGTCAAGGTAGTGGGTGAAGCACAGCGTCGTTTTCAGGACGGTTTCCTGCAGCAAAGTCAGAAAATTCGCTATCGGGACGGATTCCGTACCGACAAGATCGATGAATACCGCCAAGTGTTGGAAATCAATAGCGTTCTTGGCGGTAACATAAAGGGGATTTTGCTTTATGGTCTAGACGAGGGTGAACTGGCACTGGCGGGGAAATATACCGGCGCCGCGCGTGAACTGAGAGAGGGCGTTATCACGGCGCGTAAGTATATCAACCAGATAAAAAACGAACTGATGCTCGGCAAGGTGGACAACCCGCTATTGCAGCGCGTTCATGAGATTTTCACCGTTGAGCCCGATTCCGATGAGGCTGAGGCCCTGCTTATCACCTTGCTGCGCAATATTGAGGACACGGGAAATAAGCTTGCGCGGCATATCAGCGATAACTTCAGCCGCATTTGGCTGGTTGAGTATCATGATCCCAATTTGGTAGGGGAAGTTTATCATCAGGATCCCCTCAAGCGAATTTTCATCAACATTAAAAAAAGCAGCGCTTATCACCATAACAAACGTGTAAACGTTAAATGCCGTTTTCTCTGTAGCCACTACAAAGTCAATGATGATGTGGCGACGTTTCTGCACGAAGCATCGCATAATGCGGCTAAAACGAAGGATTATTTTTACCTCGACAGCCTGGAAAGCCAACGACTGCTTAATGAAGAAATGGATAAACTGTTGAAAAGCGATATAGCGAAAAAAGGGGCCAAAGGGATTATCGATATGGCGAAAACCCTGAAGGTGACATTGCCACCGTTCAAGGATAAACCGCTGGCTTGGATGCTGTATAATTATTATCCCCAGGTGCGGGGGCGGTTTCTAATGCAAAATGCCGACTTGTTCAGCCAGATTATTATGGAACTGGCAGACAGAATTGAACCGAAGGCGAAGCGGGACACGGTATCGGTAAAACGGTTGAGTGCCGAGGTGCTCGCGCTGTTCATCACCCGGGCCCTGTGGCAGGCCGGTGCGGCACCTGAGGGCGGGGGAATGCGCCCGTGACGTGGTGTCACTACGGGCGCTAATTGGCGTTAGCGGGCTAGCACGTGCGCCCATAGCGCCTGTTTTTCCGTGTCGCTTAAAAAAGCGATGGTCAGGCCGTTTTGTTGGGCGCGGGTAATATCCTGCCTGCTTAAGCCGGCTGCCGGTGCCGCCTAACAATATTCATGCCCAATATCGATACCCTGTACCGCCGGATCGTCAGAATTGAGCGTCGCCAGGATACCGTGATCAAGGAAGCATTTCAGCGGATGATGCGCCAAATCATGCACGGTACTGGTTTGGATATTGGAGGTCAGGCAGCTCTCAATGCCGATGGCGTGGTCGGCGAGGAAGTTCATCAGCTTGGGATCTTCGATGGCTTTCACCCCATGACCAATGCGTTCGGCGCCGCGCTCTGAAATGGCTGAGAAATTCGCTGCCGGGGGGGTGCCCAGCTCATCGCCGGCCAGATCCAATGCGGTGATGCCATCACGGCAGGCTAGGATCGCCTCAAGCTCCTGCCAGCAGGCGTCTTCGCCGAAAGTGCGGCTCATAATGCCGATAAGCCGATAAGTCGTACCGGCAATCCGGTTTCGCAGCTGGCGTGTTGCACGCCGTCGATCACCGCTTCTACCACCCCCTGCAGCGGCAAGCGATGGGTCATCGCCATATAGTAGGGTAAGAAACGTAGCTCGGTGTGATCGAGACCGGCCGCCACGGCATCGGCGACATTTTTCCGCGCCACGCGCTGACAGGCGTCTAATGATCCCAGCACCGACACGCTCACGTCCAGCTTTTGCAGAAAACTGACCAGATCCGGCTCGGTGGCGGTGACCTGCACGTGCGGGCGTAAAGCCTCAAGCGTTGTGGCGGGAGGGCGCCGCCAAATTGACGACCGAGATCCAGGATGGTTTGCGGGCGAATATTGCCGTCCAGATGACGGTGCAAATCCGTTAGCGGCAGGGAAGTATTAATCATGAGGGATAACTCTTTCAGATGACATCGATAGGATGATTATAACATTGACCGGCCCGGCGCGATGTCCGGATAAGTAAGAAAATGCGCCCCCGGCTTAGAAGCCGGGAGCGCGATGACAGACAGGGGGAATCAGGGCTGCGGCGCGGTCGGCGGCGCCCCCAATACGCCAAACAGGCCCAGGAAATTTTGAATAGACATTTTCTGACCATTCAGATTAATCTGGTTGTCGGCATAATGGAAGCTGCTGGTCAGAGTATTGTCCGCCACCGTGGTCAATTTGAACATCTGACCCATAGCGGCCAAACCTTGAACTTGCTGCTTGGCAAGCTGGTCAGCGTCTTTTTCATTGTAACCCTGCAGCCGGGCAAACTGTGCCGTGGTTTCGGTGGCCATATCCAGCGGAACGGTCAGTTTGGTCTCCAGTTTGTTGACGAATCTGGACCATTGTTGAGCCGGCGTCAACGCGGGATCCTGAGTCGCCTGCTGCGCCGACGCCGGATCGTTAAGATTAAGTGTCAGGGTAAACGTGCTTTCTCCTTTGGTATTTTTCCAACTTAGCGGAGCGATGGTCAGGTAGGGGCTGCCTTTCAGCGCGGTAGGTAGCTGCTGCAAGAAAGCCTGGGTAATCTGCGCCTGCTGCTGTTGCGGATCGACTGCCCCCGTCTGCTGCATGATTTGAGCGACCTGCTGATGATAGTTATTGCTGAACGCTTTAATCGCTTTTCTATCCAGGTTGGACAAGCTGATATTCAGCTTGCCGGCGCCGAAGTTTTGCCCCTGGATGTGCAATGCATCCAGAGCATAATTAACCTGGACCGACAGCTTATCGCCATCCTCTTTGGCATGGGCTACCTGCGATAGCGAGTCGATGCTTAAAATGTCCTTGCCGTCTAGGTTGTACACTAGCGTGCGCGCCTTGAGCGTATTATCGCCAATGCCATATCCCTGCTTGCCATTGTGGGTGTCGTTGTCAACGCTGAAATCGTGCAACGTCAGCTGTTCGCGCTGTTGCCACTGGTTGAGCTCGCCCAGCACCAGGCTATCAATGCCGCCGGTCAGCTTCAGTTTATCGCCATCGCCATCGGCGGCGGCATCGAACGTCCCGCCGCTGGCGCGGATGATCGTTTCATTATTTTGGAAATCCATTGCCGCCAGAGTAATTTTGGATACCGTGTTTCCGCTATAGCCAACGCGGGTTTCCGCTACCATTGGCACGTTAGCTTTGGCGGCGTCGAACAGCGGCTGGGTTTTGGCGGTTTTCGCCAGCATGCTATGTACCGAGGCCATGCTGGGAATGAATACGCCTTTTTTCAATTGGGCAAACGGAAAGGGACCATGATCGACTTTTTCGTTAAAGCGCACGTCCTCACCGGGTTTTAAAAGCTTATTATCGCCGGTGGTGCTGTCAGACTGTAGTACGACATCGACATGACTTGTGAATATACCGCGCCGGTAATTCTCCGCGGCAAAGCGCAAACCCGCCTGCGGAAAAGTGCTTTGCAATCGGGCGTTGGCGTCGTTGATCAACTCTGGCAACCGGCGCTGAAACTGGTTGCCGGTGTACCAGGCGCCGCCGGTCCAGGCAGCGCTGAAAATGGCGATCACGCTGACCGCTACGAGGGTTTTTTTCATAGATTATGCATCCTTATAATTTTTTGCTATCCCACTTGTTCGCCCAGCAACGCCTAAGGCAACAAAAAGCGCACATGACCAGGAATAATGCCCAAGCCATGAAACTAATAGTAGCAACTGACAAGCAATTCGTCCGGCCGGTGTTAGCCTTAGTTGTAGACGCGGGCTAAACGGCCGCCGCCGCTGACCTTAATAGGGGACTTCTGTGCGGCGATAAAGACCGACTTACTCGGCTGCAGCGTAATTTGTTGCCCGTTGCCGTCCAGGGTGGCCTGCCCGTCAACGCAAAACAAAATAGCCGCGCTGTCCTGGGCCAGCACGCGCGGCGCCGGCGTTAGCGCATGCAGCGAAAAAGCAAAATCGTCCACCGGAATCGGGAAGAACAGCGCACCCTCTTGCTCTTGGGGCACGGTTAGTAGCGTATCCTCGGGTTTGGCGACGAACTGGACGTTGGCCATCAGCTCCGGCACGTCGATGTGTTTCGGCGTCAGCCCGGCGTGCAGTACATTGTCGGAGTTGGCCATCACCTCGAGAGCCACGCCTTTGAGGTAGGCATGGGGGGTTTGCGCGAATAAAAACATCGCCTGACCAGGCTGCAGGGTAATGACGTTCAACAGCAGCGGTGAGAACAGGCCGCTGTCTTCGGGATAGACGTCGGCAATCATCCGCACCGTATCCCAGGGTTCGCCGTGCTGATGGGCCAGCGTGGCGGTAAGGATATCCAGCACGCGGGATTTTTGCTCACCGGTCATTGAGAGTAAATCGTCGAACAACTGCGCCAAATGTTGCTCATCAGGGTGGGCAAGGAAGGCGGCGATAGCAGGATGGGCCCCCGCGACGGGCTGTAGCAGCAAGACAATGGACGACAGCGTACGAAAGCCGTTCATCGCCTGGAATGGCGTCAGGGCAAACACCAGTTCCGGCTTGTGATTGGCGTCTTTGTAATTGCGGTTGGGCGCATCAGGGGCAATACCCGCCTGATTTTCCTTGGCAAAACTGATTTTTGCCGCCTCAAGGCTGGGGTGGACCTGGATAGATAACGGCTCGTCGGCGCACAGCACTTTGAACAAGAAGGGCAGTTCGCCGAAGCGGTCAGCCACCGCACGGCCCAGCATGCCCGCCGGGTCGCGCGCAATCAGCGAACGCAGCGTTATCTCATCGCTTTGCGCATCAACAACGCGCGAGCTGCTCTTAGGGTGCGCACCCATCCAAAATTCCGCCATCGGCTGGCCATCGGGATTGGCAATGCCGTAAAGCCGGCTCAGTGCCTCTTTACTGCCCCAGGCGTAATGCTGGAGGGTATTTATCATCTTTTCCATGATCGTTCCCGTTAATAATTTATTGATTCGTATTGTAATAGCGCTCACCGCTCGCATAATGGTAGGCGTTTATGTGGGGCTACACTACCAATGCCCTGGGTAAAGAAGTGAACATCGTGGGGCGGGTTAGCGATCTTTAGGAAGAATACCAGGAGGTTATGATGGCAGTGACTCGTGTAGAAAAAGATTCAATGGGGCCGATTGACGTCCCCGCGGACCGTCTTTGGGGCGCGCAAACGCAACGGTCGTTGGAGCATTTTCGTATTTCCAGCGAAAAAATGCCCCCTAAACTGATTAACGCGCTGGCGCAAACCAAACGCGCAGCGGCGCAGGTGAATCAGGACCTGGGCTTGCTTGAAGCCAAACGTGCGCAGGCGATTATCCAGGCCGCGGATGAAGTTCTGGCCGGCAAGCATCCCGCCGAATTCCCGTTGGCCATTTGGCAGACCGGCTCCGGCACCCAAAGCAACATGAACATGAACGAAGTGCTGGCGAATCGAGCCAGTGAGTTGCTTGGCGGCGGGCGCGGCGAAGAACGTCTGGTGCACCCCAATGACGATGTCAATAAAAGCCAAAGCTCCAACGACGTTTTTCCGACGGCAATGCACGTTGCCGCGGTCATTGCCGTACGCGAACATCTGTTGCCGCAGATAGCGGTGTTAAAGAAAACCCTGGATACCAAAGTGGTCGCTTTCAAGGATATCGTGAAAATCGGCCGGACCCATCTGCAAGACGCGACGCCGTTGACGCTCGGTCAGGAAATATCTGGTTGGGTGGCGATGCTTGAGCACAGCGCAAAACATATTGAGCAAAGCATCCCGCACCTGTGCGAGCTGGCGCTGGGCGGCACCGCCGTCGGCACCGGGCTCAATACGCATCCGGAGTATGCCGTCCGCGTGGCAAAAGCGCTGGCGGATTTGACCGGGCAACCCTTTGTTACCGCGCCAAACAAATTTGAATCCCTGGCGACCTGTGATGCGTTGGTCCATGGTCATGGCGCCCTGAAAGGGCTGGCGGCGTCACTGATGAAAATCGCCAATGATGTGCGCTGGCTAGCTTCCGGTCCGCGTTGTGGCATCGGTGAGCTGAGCATTCCAGAAAACGAGCCGGGCAGTTCTATTATGCCCGGGAAAGTCAACCCAACCCAGTGCGAAGCGATGACCATGCTGTGTTGTCAGGTCATAGGGAATGATGCGGCGGTGAATATAGGCGGCGCTTCCGGGAATTTTGAGCTCAACGTCTACCGCCCGATGGTTATCCATAATTTCCTGCAATCGGTGCGACTGCTGGCGGACGGTATCGACAGCTTCAATCATCACTGCGCGCTGGGCATCGAGCCCAATCGCGATCGTATTGATCAGTTACTGAACGAATCGCTGATGCTGGTAACCGCGCTTAATACCCATACCGGGTATGACAAGACCGCGGAAATCGCGAAAAAAGCCCACAAAGAGGGGCTGACGTTGAAAGCATCCGCGTTAAAGTTAGGTTATGTCACGGAACAACAATTTGATGAGTGGGTCCGCCCCGAAGATATGGTTGGCAGTATGAAAAGCTAAGTGAAGCCTGCTTTGCCCGCGCACCAGCCGCCCTGGTCTGGACCCGAGGCGGGTAGCGCGGGCCGGCGCTCGCCTCAGGTTACAACGTACAAATGCAGCCGCTCAATCAGCAGGTGAGCCGGTAATGCAGCCGGGGCGTGTTTGGGGCGGATAGTGCGACAGTCATAGTTAAGCAATTCTCCAAGCATGGGCGCCGCCGTTCCCTTTTGCGCCCGGCAAAGTACGATAAGCGGGGAAGGGCCGGCGTACTGCACCTTAACCGGCCGCTTTATTTTTAGCGGAACGTCCGGCGGGAGTTTTGACACCAGGTTTATCTCCTCGTGCACCCGCTCCTGCCACTGTTCGCTGGTATAAGGCGGTACCGCTCGGCCGCCGTGCAGGCTTTTTTGCAACAGGGTCAGCACTTCTTTTCGCGTCAGGTTTTTGATAACCTGTTTATTCGCCCAGCCAAAGCGTACCGTAGCAGGATCGCTAATCACCTGCAGGCCGCGATAGGCGCTCAGGGTTTTCAGTCCACGCAGATGACGGTGTACGAAGTCAAAGAGCTGCTCCGGCAGAAGCTGCGATTCAACGGTTATCAGCTGGGACAAGTGGGTTTTCAGATCGTTGATTTCGCTTATTAACGAAACGGCAGCCGCATACTGCTCATTATCCACGGCGAAGCACGAGGCCCCCGGCAGGGGGATCGCCGCTTTGCTGCTACTGTTCTGATTTTACTGATAAATGTCCAGGCGCTGAAAATGCGCCGCGCCGGTCACCAGCGCAGTTTTCCCCACCTGTTGCTCAACGGTAAGCGTGGTGATCTCGTCCTGCTCCTGGCCTTTTTCGACTTCCGGCAGGGTAGACACGCGGGCGGCAAGCAGCCTGAAATCGTTCAGCAGCGCCTCAAGGGCCGTCAGGCGCAACTGCAGCGTATTAAAACAGGTGTTGAGACGCTCGGTTAAATCCAAAGCGGGCATAATGTCTTCTCGTCTATTAGTTACAACATACAGTTATTGCTTTCAACCACTACATCCTCACCATAGCAAAAGCAACCCTGACACGTTTGGCACAACGCACAAAACAACAAGGTGTGATGAGACGATAGCAGTACCGACGGTTTTGAGCATATCGACGCACAATGGAAGACATCAACGATGAGGCGAGGCATCGCCCGCGCCATAACATCTTCGGTTCACGCGCGGGAGGCCTGTTGTGCCGCAGCCGATTATCGGGTTACGCTGACGTCCTAACGCTACGCGTCAGACCGCGCGCAGTTTGGGCAACCGGCGCAGGCGCTGGGCGACAACCAGCCCAGCCAGCAATCTCGCCGTGATAAACGCGACCACGCTCGGGTGTATCTCTTCGCTAAGATAGGTCATCGCCACAGCGGCGTCGCCGCTGTGGCGATGACCCAATACAGGCTCGCGTCAAGAGAATACCCTGCCAACTGGTCATGAAAGCGCTGCAAAGTGTAAAACTGGCGGCCAGTATCAAGGCCACCACCATGACTGATTTACGGCCCACCGCGTCCGACAAGGGGCCGGTAAACAGGAGACCCAGTGCCGTCGTGCCGGTGGAGACCGACAGCGAAAGACTACTGGCGGCGGGGGAGACGCCGAAATCAGCCGAGAGCACCGGTAAGATAGGTTGTACGCAATAGAGCAGGGCGAAGGTCGCCAGGCCGGCGGAAAACAGGGCCAGAGTGAGCTGGATGAATTGCGGAGTACCGTGTTTGATGTACAGTAATCGGGACGGTGTGTAGCAACGGGCTGGGCGTATCGATACTGCCGGCGTCGTTTCTGCCTATCAAGATAGACAGCGGTCGCTATCTGGCGCTGCAGGAGCCCGACGCCAAAACCGAAGTCTGGCTGGTCACCAACCGACAGCGCGCCCTGTCAGCGCCGGCGCAGCGCATGATAGGACTCATGCTGCAGCAGCAGTAGTTTTCCATACCGGTCGCCGCAAAACAGGGGAGCACCAAGGATAAATATGTGCAGTAAATCACATTTTTAATCAAATAGTTGACAGCTAAACGTAAAAGTTTCACCATAACCCCAATCTTTTTATTCTATAGCGTGAAAAATAGCGGAAGCGGGTCAGTGATTAACATTGGTCAACCCGGGCATATTGATCAAATCAAACAGGCGAATGTGGGAGCGGTGTACCGTCTGATTGATACATATGGTCCAGTCTCCCGTATTGAGCTGTCCAAATACGCCCGTTTAGCGCCCGCAAGTATCACTAAAATCGTGCGCAAGCTGATGGAAGCGCACCTGGTGGGGGAAACGGAATACCAGGAAAATGGCTTGCGCGGACGGCCGGCGATTGGCGTGGTGGTGGAGACGCAAGCCTGGCATTTTTTGTCGTTACACATCAGCCACGGCAGCCTCTCGCTGTCGCTGCGTGAACTGTCGAGTAAACTGGTGGTGGAAGACACCATCCCGTTGCCGTCGCAAGCGCCCTTGCCGCTACTGCCCCGTCTCATTGCCGAAGTGGATGCCTTTTTCAACCGCCATCAGCGTCAGCTGGAGCGATTGACGGCAATCGCCGTGACGGTGCCCGGCATTATCGACGCTCAGGCCGGCGTTATCCACCGTATGCCATGGTACGAGGTGTGTGATATGCCGCTGGGTGATGCCCTCAGCAGCCACATCGGCGTGCCGATATATCTGCAGCATGACATTTGCGCCTGGATCATGGCCGAAGCGCTTTACGGCGCCGCGCGGGGATGCAACGACGTCATTCAGATCGTTATCGATCATAATGTCGGCGCCGGCGTGATAACCGGCGGCCGGTTGCTGCATGGCGGCAACCGAACGTTGGTGGAAATCGGCCATACGCAAATCGATCCCGACGGCAGGCGATGTTATTGCGGCAATCGCGGCTGCCTTGAAACCGTCGCCGGCATGGAAAGCATCTTTGAACACACCCGCCAGCGGCTGAAGCGCCAGCCGGACTCGCCGCTTAACGGCGTCAGCTTAAGCGTAGACCGCTTGTGCAGCGCAGCGCTGGCCGGTGACCGCGTGGCGCAGGATGTCATCACCAGCGTCGGGCTTAACGTGGGGCGTATTCTGGCGATGATGGTAAATGTATTTAATCCGGAAAAAATTTTGGTGGGATCGCCGCTCAACAGCGCGGCGTCAATCCTCTACCCGGTCATCCAGCGTTGCATCCAGCAACAATCGCTGCCGGATTACAGCCGCCGGATACAAATTCAGGCAACCCGTTTTAGCAATCATGGCACCATGCCCGGCGCGCCGCTGGTGAAAGATGCGCTTTACGATGGTTCACTTTTGCTAAAGCTGATGCAGGGGTAAAAGCGCCAAAATATTGAGCTAACGCAGGCCACACCTCGCCGCAATGACGTACATTCCTCTCTGATTCTCCTGCGAAATTTTATCAAGTCTAATGGATTACGATAGTCTGGAGTTGCCATGTTGAAACATATGTTTGTCACCGGTACGGATACCGCCGTCGGTAAGATTGTTGTCGCGCGCGCACTATTGCAGCATTTGGCGGCGAGCCATTTCACGACTGTCGGTTATAAACCGATTGCCGAAAGCAACCTGATGACCCCCGAGGGGCTGCGCAACTACGATGCGCTCGTGTTGCAGACGTCGTCCTCGTTGGAACGGTCTTACAGTGATGTCAATCCGCTGCTGCTCCCCGAGGCCGCCTGTTTCACCGGCGCGGCGGTGGATTATGAGGCCATGAGCCACGGATTGCGGCATCTTTCCGCGCTGGCGGATACGGTTGTGGTGGACGGCAATTGCGGCTGGCGCGCGATTATGAATGATTATCGGCCTTACTCTGAGTGGGTCATTCGCGAGCGTTTACCCGTGGTGCTGGCGATCGGCATCAAGCTCGGCTGTATTAGCCATGCGAAGCTGACCGCCGAGGCTATCCTTAACGACGGTCTGTCGCTGTTGGGGTGGGTCGCTAGCCGCATTAATCCCGGATTGGCGCACTACGCCGAAGTCCTGAGCGTGCTAAATCACATCATACCGGCGCCGCAGTTGGGTGAGTTGCCTTATTTGCCGCGTGCAGCGCGGCGGGATTTGGCTAAATTTATCGACTTAACACCGCTGAACGTCGCGGTGCAACATACCGCCTGCGCCGCCAAAAAAACGCGGACGCTGACTTGCCGTGAATTGTTGGCTGTCCGTTCAAGTGTATAACTGCTATAATCAGCAGACAAAAAAATCGCACTATCAGGGATCTATGCACCAGACGCCGGCGACAACCGCTGCGCCAACGCGACGCGGCGGAATATTTATTGCCTGTATGTTAGCCATGTTTATGGCGGCGGTAGAAGTCACCATCGTCGCCACCGCCATGCCGGATATCATCGCCAGTCTGGGCGGCTTTCCTCTGCTGAGCTGGGTGTTCTCGATTTACCTGTTGTTACAGGCCATCAGCATCCCGATTTACGGCCGCCTGGCCGACCTGTTCGGCCGCAAACCGGTGTTTTTTGTTGGCATCGGGCTGTTTCTCACCGGGTCCATTTTATGCGGCTTTGCCACCCATATGCCGGGACTGATTTTGTTTCGCGCGCTGCAAGGTCTGGGGGCGGGGGCTATCGTGCCGCTCGCCACCACCATTATCGCCGATGTGTACAATCAGCAAGAACGCGCGCGTCTGCAGGGTTATCTCTCCAGTGTCTGGGCGGTATCAGCGATCGTAGGTCCGCTGATGGGCGCGTTTATCGTGCGGCATTTTCACTGGTCAGGTGTATTTTGGGTGAACGTGCCGCTGGGCATTCTCTCGGCGTGGTTGCTCGCGCGTTATCTCCCTGCTGCGCCACAGCGGCGGGTCGCGGCATCCCTGGACGTCGCCGGCATCGCCTATATGACCCTTGCGGTCGGGGGTCTGCTTATCGCCCTGCTGCAGGGTGAACAGCTGGGTTACTGGCGTTTGCCGCTGCTGACGTTGACCGTTATCAGCGCCGTACTGTTGGTGCGCGAACAGCGGCGCAGCCCGGCACCTTTGTTCCCGTTGGCGCTGTGGCAGAGCAAAATCATTATTGCCGGCAATGTCGGCGGTCTGATTATCGGCGCGGCGATGATGGGTATCGCCGCCTTTTTACCCACCTATATTCAGGCCGTGCTGGGCGGCAGCACTCTTGAGGCGGGCTGGACGCTGGCGGTGATGTCTCTGGGCTGGCCGCTGGCGAGCACGTTGTGCGGCAGGTTGATGATTCACACCTCCTACCGTCTGATGGCCGTGTGCGGCGCGGTTCTGCTCGTGGCCGGCAGTCTCTTGCTGTTGAGACTTGACGCCCAGAGCAGTATTAACGATGCCCGGCTGGCGTCGTTTGTCATCGGCCTTGGCATGGGCATGAGTAATACGACGTTTCTGGTCTCGGTACAAAACGAGGCGCCATCTGCGATTCGCGGTATTGCTACTGCCTCAACGGTCTTTACGCGCATGGTAGGATCGGCGCTGGGTACGGCGGTGTTGGGCACCACGTTAAATACCAATTTACAGCGGCGGTTACCCGGCATTGACGATCCGGTGCAGCATCTTATCGCCCATCACGGCCAAAACGGCCAGGGTCTGGCGCATATGGCGCAGCAGGTGGCGGTCTCAATGCACGGGGTGTATTGGGTTTCAATGCTGATTGCACTCTGTGCGCTTGTCGCGGCCGGTCTGGTGCCACACGGTTTGCGTCCGCGGCAGGAAGATTAACCTGGGCAAAAGCAGGATAGGCGAAGAGGCGGGAGGCACGTCCAGCGCCCCCGCAGAACGTACTAAGGACTAGGTGCGTAATCCCCATGGCGGGTGTAGACAATTTTCCGCGTGTCGTTTTCACAATGACCCACCACCTGACCGCCGGCGCTTTCCGCTTGATCGCTCGGCACGATTTCAAGCGTGAAACCGGATTCGGGACCGCCGTTGGCAATGATTTTCCGCGTTATGTCCGCTTTCACATCTTCGCACGCGGCCTGTGCGCCGAGGGGCACAAGAAGGGCCAGCGCAAGGGGTAACAACATTGACTTCTTCATCCTGTCATCCTTATATGATAAGGATGTGGCGTTATAAGCGTAGCAGCGTAAAGCTTTTTAGGAAATTCATCATGCTCAGGGCGCCAGCAGCGAGCGTCCCGTACGGCGATCCAGACAACGGGAAGTGTTGGGCTCCCAGTAGGCGTTGACGTTCTGGCTACTGTTGCATTTTTCCTGCAGATCTACCGCCTGATCATAGCGATCGAAATCTTTCTCTACGCGCGTGTTGACCTTGTTGCGCAGCCCATGGGTGGCATTCCATTGTTCCTGACTCTGCCGCGCCGCTTTCCGCGACCGTGCGGTATCGCCCGAATCGATAATGATATCCTGGGTGCCGTCGCTTGCGGCGATCCCTGCGCCGGCATACGCCAGCAGGCCTAGTGCCAGCAGTCCGCCGAGCAAGCGTCGGGTCGGGATTGTGTTCATGCCATGTTCCTTCTAAGCTGTGCGCGTAATAACGCGCTAATAATGTATACGATCAACGATAATATCATCTCAATACCCCCACGAACCATCAACAACAGGGTCAATGTCGCCGTGTACAAAGATCGAATGACTAAAACAGTGTTGCTGTATATTGCGACCGCCGTCGCTGAAATTCTCGGCTATTATCTGCCGTATTGCTACGTAAAACGGGGCGGCAGTCTGCTGCTTATTTCCGCCGCGCTGAGCCTGATAGCATTCGTCGGGCTGCTGATGCTGCATCCTGCCGCCAGCGGACACGTTTATACCACCTACGGCGGCGTGTATATATTGACAGCGCTCTTGTAGCTCAGGTTCATCGACTGCATAAAATTATCCCCTCAGGACTGGCTGGGCGCGGCGGTGGTATTGTGCGGGGTCGTGATCATGATAGGCGGCTGGCGCCACGGCGCGGACTGAGGGGCGCCGAAAGCGGCGTGGATCTGGCGGGACTTACCTGTGAGTGGGCGGCGCGGAGGTCTTATTACACGGCCGCGGCACAGACTCGGAAGCCATTGAAAACGCAGAAGGTTGGGTGTGGCGCTGCCGACGCCGGGGACGTGACCCCGGCGAAGCGCATTGGCTTATTAGCCCTCGCGGTGCACGCTGAGCCCCGCGAAGGACTGGCTGACCGGCATCATTTCCAGGACATTGATATTGACATGGGCGGGCAGGGTCGCCACCCAAAACACGGCCCCGGCGATATCATCCGGCATGAGCGGATCGGCATTTTTATAGGTGTTTTCCACCTTACCTTCATCGCCTTTGAACCGCACCGACGAGAACTCCGTACCGCCTACCAGCCCGGGTTTGATATCCGTCACCCTGACGCGCGTGCCAACCAGATCGGGTGCGCAGATTCAGGCTGAACTGACGGGTAAAGGCCTTGGTAGCGCCATACACATTGCCTCCGGCATAGGGCCAGCGGCCGGCCGTAGAGCCAAGGTTTATAATATGCCCGCGCCGGCGCTCGAGCATACCCGGCAACAGGGCGCGGGTCATATAGACCAGGCCCTTGTTGTTAGTGTCGATCATGGTTTCCCAGTCATCCATGATTGGCGTTTTGCGCCGCCTCCATGCCCAGCGCCAGACCGGCGTTGTTCACCAGTACATCCACCTCACGCCATTCGGCCGGCAACCTACCCATCTGCTCGGCAATAGCCGCTCTATCCCGCATGTCAAGTTGCAGCGGCAGGAAGGCGTCGCCCAACGCCCTGCCCGAGCTCTTTGAGCCGGGCCTCACGGCGCCCGGTTCTGAGTCCTTGCTTGATAAACAAACGGGTAATGGCTTCGCCAAAGCCGGCCGTAGCGCCGGTAACGAAAATAATCATTGCTAGGTTCCTTTTTGGTGATGACAGACCCACAAATTGTAGTGGTCAACTAAAACTGGCCACTGCGTTAGCATTTTTTAGTATCTATTTTCTGATTCGTTTGGTGGCAACCTACCGTTATATTCATGCGGCCTGAGTGCGCTGTAATATCTCACGATATAGTCGGTAATTTCATGAGCTGCTTCGCTGAAGCTTATGTAGCACGTTACCGGTATCCACTCGTTTTTCAGACTTCTGAAGAAGCGCTCCATCGGACTGTTATCCCAACAGTTATTACCCCGACGACTCATGCTTTGTTTGATCCGGTAACGCCACAGCAACTGTCGGAACTGCCTGCTCGTATAGTGGCTACCCTGATCGCTGTGGAACATCACTCCGGCTGGTTTACCACGCGTTTCCCATGCCATTTCCAGTGCTTTGATGGTCAGTCTACTGTCCGGGGAGAACGACATAGCCCAGCCCAGCGGTTTCCTCGCGAACAGATCAAGAACAACCGCAAGGTATGCCCAGCGTTTCCCGGTCCAGATATACGTCACATCGCCGCACCATACCTGGTTTGGCTCTGTTACAGCGAACTGGCGCTCAAGATAATTCGGGATCGCAACATGCTCCTGACCGCCACGCTTATACCTGTGCGGCGGCTGCTGACAACTGACCAGCCCCAGCTCTTTCATGAGCCTGCCTGCGAGCCAGCGCCCCATGCGGAAGCCTCTCTGGGTTGCCATGGTGGCGATACTTCTCGCGCCAGCGGCACCATGGCTGATA
>NZ_JBPESN010000011.1:0-54212 GCF_051710625.1 Sodalis sp. (in: enterobacteria)
CAAATACTGGAAAAGTCGTCCTGACAGGCCAGACGGCAGGCGAACGGTATTGCGCAGTCAGGTTCATGAACTGCACAGTATCAGCCATGGTGCCGCTGGCGCGAGAAGTATCGCCACCATGGCAACCTAGAGAGGCTTCCGCATGGGGCGCTGCCCCCGGCAAGGGCGCGCTTATAAACCGGCGATAATCGCCTGCTGTTCCAGCAATTTCGCCCTGGATTGCTGATAGCTTTCCAGCTTCTCGCGCTCTTTCGCTACCACCGCCTCCGGTGCGCGGCCGATAAAGTCCTCGTTGCCGAGCTTGGCAGCAATACGGCTGATTTCGCCGTCGATGCGCGCGGCTTCTTTCGCCAGACGGTCCAGTTCGGCGTCCTTATCGACCAGACCCGCCATCGGAATCAGCAATTCGGCGCCGTCGATAATCTGGGTGACGGAAACCGGCCCTTTATCGTCTGCCGGCAGCAGGGTAATGCTGTCAAGCCGCGCCAGGGCGAGCATAAAACTCAGATTCTCGTTCACCCGGCGCACTACCACGGGGGATGCCTGGCGCAGCAGCACCGCTAGCGGCTTGGCGGGGGCGATATTCATCTCAGCGCGAATGGTACGCACCGCGACGATCGCTTGCTTGATCCATTCCAAATCGGTGAGTGCGTCGGCATCCACCAGCGCCGCATCGTATGACGGAAACGGTTGCAGCATCTGGGTGTCACCCTGGTCGCCGGTAAGGGTTTTCACCCGCTGCCAGATGGTTTCAGTAATAAACGGAATGATCGGGTGCGCCAACCGCAGCAGCGCTTCCAGCACCGTAACCAGAGTATGGCGGGTACCGCGCAGCTCGTCGTCGCTGCCGCCGCTCATCACCGGCTTGGTCAGCTCCAGATACCAGTCGCAGAACTGGTTCCAGGTAAACTCGTATAAAATGCCGGCCGCCAGATCGAAGCGATAATTATCCAGCGCCTCGCGGAACGCCTTCACCGTCTGGTTAAATTCCGCCAGGATCCAGCGATCTGCCAGCGACAACACTTTGTCGCCACCGTGAAAACCGCAGTCTTGCTCTTCGGTGTTCATCAATACAAAACGGCTGGCGTTCCACAATTTATTACAGAAATTGCGATACCCCTCCAGACGTTTCATGTCCCAGTTGATATCGCGACCGGTAGAGGCCAGCGCCGCCAGCGTGAAGCGCAGAGCATCGGTACCGTGCGGCTCGATGCCGTTGGGAAACTGTTTTTTGGTGCGTTTGCGGATTTTATCCGCCAGCTGCGCCTGCATCATGTTGCCGGTACGCTTTTGGACCAAATCAGCCAGCGAGATGCCATCCACCATGTCCAGCGGATCAATGACGTTACCTTTGGAGTTGGACATCTTCTGCCCTTCCTCATCGCGGATCAAACCGGTCATGTAGACGGTTTTGAACGGCACCTGCGGCTTACCGTTCTCATCCTTGATGAAATGCATGGTCAGCATGACCATGCGCGCAATCCAGAAGAAGATAATGTCGAAGCCGCTTACCACTACGCTTGTGGGGTGGAAGGTGCGCAGGGCGTCGGTGTTTTCCGGCCAGCCGAGGGTAGAGAAGGTCCACAGCCCGGAAGAGAACCAGGTATCCAGCACGTCGTCGTCCTGGCCCAGCGTCACGTCATCTGCCAACTGATGCTGCTGGCGTACTTCGGCCTCGCTGCGGCCCACATAGACCCGCCCCTCGGCGTCATACCAGGCCGGTATACGGTGCCCCCACCACAGCTGGCGGGAAATGCACCAATCCTGAATATCGCGCATCCAGCTGAAATACATGTTTTCATACTGCTTCGGCACGAACTGGATCTCCCCTTGTTCCACTGCTTCCACCGCCACTTTCGCCAGTGGTGCGGCGCGGACGTACCATTGGTCGGTCAGCATCGGCTCGATGACCACGCCACCGCGATCGCCGTAAGGGACCATGAGATCGTGGGCCTTGACCTCGACCAGCAGGCCCAGTCGATCGAATTCCGCCACGATCGCCTTGCGGGCGGCGAAGCGCTCCAAACCACGGAAGGGCGCCGGAATTTCGCCTGACACGACGTCGCTGGCCTCGCCGAAGGTATCGAATACCTCGCCGTCCTGACGGATATTACCGTCAAAGGTCAGGATGTTGATCATCGGCAGCGCGTGGCGCTTTCCGACCTCATAGTCGTTAAAGTCATGCGCCGGCGTGATTTTGACGCAGCCGGTGCCTTTAGTCATGTCAGCGTGCTCGTCGCCGACAATCGGGATGCGGCGGCCGACCAGCGGCAGAATGACAAACTGACCTATTAA
This sequence comes from Sodalis sp. (in: enterobacteria), assembly GCF_051710625.1. GTDB lineage: Bacteria > Pseudomonadota > Gammaproteobacteria > Enterobacterales > Enterobacteriaceae > JBPESN01. Next base: position 2,296 of record NZ_JBPESN010000011.1, read on the forward strand.
ATCGCGATAGCGCGGATCCTCCGGGTTCAGCGCCACGCCGGTATCGCCGAGCATGGTTTCCGGCCGCGTGGTGGCGACCACCAGATAATCCAGACCGTCGGCGGTACGCACGCCGTCGGCAAGGGGGTAGCGCAGGTGCCACATAGCGCCTTTCGACTCGCGGTTCTCCACTTCGAGATCAGAAATCGCGGTGCGTAATTTTGGGTCCCAGTTCACCAGGCGTTTGCCGCGGTAAATCAAATTTTCCTGGTATAGGAGCACGAACACTTCTTTCACCGCGTTGGACAGCCCTTCGTCCATGGTGAACCGCTCGCGTTCCCAGTCCACGGAGTCACCCAGCCGGCGCATTTGATGGGTAATCGTGCCGCCGGATTGGGCTTTCCACTGCCAAATCTTGTCGATGAAGGCGTCGCGGCCGTAATCGTGCCGAGTTTTTCCCTCTTCAGCTGCGATTTTCCGCTCTACCACCATCTGCGTCGCGATGCCGGCGTGATCGGTACCCGCCTGCCACAGGGTATTTTTGCCCTGCATACGCTGATAACGAATCAGGGTATCCATAATGGTCTGCTGGAAGGCATGGCCCATATGCAAGCTGCCGGTCACGTTGGGCGGCGGGATCATGATGCAGTAGCTATCCTGCCGGGTATCGTTGTTCGGCTTGAAATAGCCCTGCTGCTCCCAGTGCTCATACAGCGGCTGCTCGATATCTTTGGGATTGTATGTTTTGTCCATTATGCGTCGTTAATCACTGCGTTGGCGGCGTGGCCGTAGTCAATTGGAAGCCGACGCTGCGATACGCTTTATAACGATCGCGCGCCAACTGTTTTAAAGCATCTTCATCCGGGACGAAGTCTATCACTTCATGGAAAGCGGAGGCAAAATCCGCACAGGCCGGCAGCAGGCTAATCAGCAGATCCCGCGGTGCATTGCCGCGGCACTGCGGCCAGCAAAGCTCCACCGGCGCGCCGTAGCGCGGACCTTCCCCCGCCAGGTTGTGCGGCACGAACGCTTGGGGATCGCGCGCCCATAGCGCCTCCTCGAGCCTGAGCGCCTGAGCATCGTCCTCACAGGCGATAAGCACCCTTTTCCCCTGCCGCCATTTATCGGCCGCCAAATCGCAGGCGAGTCGCTCCACGGCGGTCAGCCCATCGCTGATGGCATGTTGGTCGAGCAGGTAGAAAGTTGCGTTTTTCATGTGCCGTTAAGTCAATAAGGGGGTTACGGAAAAAACAGCGGGCGGCAAGCGCCGCCCGTGCAAGCATACCTTTTTTACGGTTACTCGTCACCGTTGAGTCCGGCGCGGTTAAGCAAGAATTGCGACAGCATCGCTACCGGACGGCCCGAGGCGCCCTTGGCTTTACCGGAGCGCCAGGTGGTACCGGCGATGTCCAGATGCGCCCAATTATATTTACGCGCGAAACGGGACAGGAAGCAACCGGCGGTAATCGCGCCGCCCGGCCGGCCGCCGATGTTCGCCATATCGGCGAAATTTGATTCCAGCTGTTCCTAGAACTCATCCCCCAGCGGCAAACGCCTGGCGCGGTCCCCGGCCTGTTCGGCGGCGGCGATAAGCTCATGGGCCAGAAGATTGTGGTTCGACATCAGCCCGGTCAAATGATGCCCCAGCGCGATAACGCAGGCGCCGGTCAGCGTGGTGACATCAATCACCACCTCCGGCTCGAAACGCTCGACATAGGTGAGGGCATCGCACAGCACCAACCGCCCCTCGGCACCGGTATTTAATACTTCCACCGTTTGGCCGGAAAAGGTGGTCAACACATCGCCGGGCCGGAATGCGCGGCCGTCCACCATGTTTTCGCAACCGGCCAGTACGCCGACGATATTCAGCGGCAAATTAAGCTCCATCGCCATGCGCATTACGCCATACACGGTCGCGGCACCGCACATGTCGTATTTCATTTCATCCACGCTGTCGGCGAGCTTGATGGAAATGCCGCCGGCGTCAAAGGTCAGCCCTTTACCGACCAGCACAATAGGCCGCGCGTCGGCGTCAGGGCTACCCTTATACTTGATGACCGACATCAGCGATTCATTGGCCGAGTCCTGGCCTACCGCCAGATAGGCGTTCATCCTCAGCTCTTTCATCTGCTGTTCGCCGATAACCCCGGTGGTGGTTTTGCCGTAGCCGTTGGCCAGCTGGCGCGCTTGGGAGGCCAGGTAGGCGGGATTGCAAATATTGGGCGGCATGTTACCCAAGTTTTTAGCGGCCTTGATGCCGGCGGCAATCGCCAGACCGTGCGAAATCGCGCGCTTGCCGCTAATCAGCTCGCGGCGCGTCGGCACATTGAACACCATTTTACGCAGCGGTAGGCGCGGTTCAATTTTATTGCTTTTCAGCTGATCAAAGGTATAAAGCGTCTCTTTCGCCGTTTCCACCGCCTGGCGCACTTTCCAATAGGTATTGCGCCCTTTGACGTGCAGCTCGGTCAAAAAGCACACGGCCTCCATCGAGCCGGTGTCGTTCAGTGTATTAATGGTTTTGTTAATGACCTGCTTATACTGGCGCTCATCCAGCTCGCCCTCTTTACCGCAGCCGATAAGCAAAATTCGTTCGGACAGCACATTCGGGACATGATGCCAGCAACAACATTTGTCCGACCTTGCCTTCGAGTTCACCACGACGTAGCAGCGCGCTGATATAGCCATCGCTGATTTTATCGAGCTGTTCGGCAATCGGGGATAGACGACGTGGTTCAAATACCCCGACGACGATACAGGCGCTGTGTTGTTTTTCCGGGCTACCGCTTTTTACACTGAACTCCATGCACTCTCCTCAATCTTAAAGACAAAGACGGTAGCGCGGGATAAAATAGACTTTTCCGTCATTGTCCCGCCTTTGCATTCACTCTATGTGTTAATCTGAACGACGCAAAGGAGGCTATTCTGTCGACAATCAGTGCGTTCTCATGGCTCGGCCGAGCGCTTAATGTTGTTACACTCTATCTAGCGATAAAGATGGCTATTTGATGCGTATTAATGAGGGATTAGCGATGAAATTATCGATTTTCCTGCAAAAAGACAAGTTTTCGCAGGCGAAATAAGCGTGATAATCACTAAATATCTGGTTTGGGAGACATTTAAAAACCAGCTCGCCACTTTGTTTATCCTGCTTTTGATTTTTTTCTGTCAAAAGCTGGTGCGGATCCTGGGTGCAGCGGTGGATGGCGATATCCCGACAAACCTGGTTTTATCCTTACTCGGCTTGGGCGTGCCTGAAATGGCGCAACTGATCCTACCCCTGAGTCTCTTTCTGGGGTTGTTGATGACCTTGAGCCGGATGTACACCGAAAGCGAAATTATGGTTATGCACGCCTGCGGGTTGGGTAAAAGCATATTGACCCGTGCGGCGCTGCTGCTTAGCCTGATTACCGCAATACTGGCGGCGGTGAATGTGGTATGGCTTTCACCCTGGTCGTCACGCCATCAGGATCTGGTCATGTCGAAAGCCAAAGCCAATCCCAGCATGGCGGCGTTGGTCGAGGGGCAATTCAAACCGGCGGAAAACGGCAATTCGGTGCTGTTCGTCGGCAACGTCAAAGATAAAGGCTTTGAACATGTATTCCTGGCGCAGCTTAAGCCGAACGGCAACGCGCGCCCTTCCGTGGTGATAGCGGACCGCGGCCATATGAGCCAGCGGCCCGACGGATCACAACTGGTCATGCTGGACAAGGGCACCCGCTATGAGGGGACCGCGCTACTGCGCGATTTCCGCATTACCGATTTCACTCAATATCAGGCGGTTATCGGTCACCGGGCGGTGGCGGTGGACGGCACCGACGCTGAGCAGATGTCGCTGCGCCAGCTATGGCGCTCCCCGGAGCCCGAGGCGCGCGCCGAACTGCACTGGCGATTTACGCTGGTGGTCTCGGTGCTGATCATGGCAATGATGGTGGTGCCGCTGTTGGTGGTCAACCCACGCCAGGGGCGGGTGGTGAGCATGTTGCCTGCCATGTTGCTGTATCTGATTTTCTTCCTACTGCAAACCTCGCTACGCTCCAACGGCGCCAAAAGCAAGCTTGACCCGATGCTGTGGATGTGGCTGACCAATGTGGCGTACCTGGCGCTGGCGCTGGTACTGAATTTATGGGACAGCGTACCGGCGAGAAGGCTTCGCGGGCGTCTGCATGCGAGAGGAGCGGCCTGATGTTCGGTATGTTAGACCGCTATGTCGGTAAAACGATCTTCAATACCATCATGATGACCCTGTTCATGCTGGTATCGCTTTCGGGCATTATCAAATTCGTCGAACAGTTGCGCAAAGTGGGCCAGGGCGGCTATTCAGCGCTGGGCGCGGGGTTGTTTACCCTGCTCAGCGTCCCCAAGGATATCGAGATTTTCTTCCCGATGGCGGCGCTGTTGGGCGCGCTGCTGGGGCTGGGTTTGCTGGCAACCCGCAGTGAACTGGTGGTGATGCAGGCGTCCGGTTTCAGCCGTATGCAGGTTGCTGGCTCCGTGATGAAAACCGCTATTCCGCTGGCGCTCTTGACCATGGCTATCGGTGAATGGGTGGCGCCGGCGGGTGAGCAAATGGCCTACAATTATCGGACTCAGATGATTTACGGCGGCTCCATGCTCTCAACCCAGAACGGGCTGTGGGCCAAGGACGGTAACGACTTTATTTTCATCGAGCGGGTGGTGGGCAGCGATGAGCTGGTCGGCGTCAATATTTACCATTTTGATAAGGCGGAGCGGCTGCAGTCGCTGCGCTATGCCGCCACGGCCACGTTCAGCAACGGAAGTTGGAAATTGTCGCAGGTGGACGAATCGAATTTGACCAACGACAAGCAAATCACCGGCCGGCAAACCCTGAACGGCGAATGGAAGACCAATCTCACGCCGGATAAACTGGGTGTTGTCGCGCTGGAGCCCAATTCGTTGTCCATTTCGGGGCTGTACAATTACGTCAACTATCTCAAGCAGAGCGGGCAGGAATCCAACCGTTACCAGCTGAATATGTGGAGCAAGATTTTCTCGCCGTTCTCGGTGGCGGTGATGATGCTCATGGCCTTGTCGTTTATTTTCGGACCGCTGCGCGGCGTCCCTATGGGGGTACGGGTGGTTACCGGGATAAGCTTCGGGTTCTTGTTTTACGTTTTGGATCAGATCTTCGGACCACTGAGTCTGGTGTACAACATGCCGCCCGTGTTTGGAGCATTGCTACCCAGTATGGCGTTTCTCATTATCAGTATTGTCATGCTGTTACGGCGTCGGTGACGCGCTCGATATTACCTGGTGAGGCGCTGATCGCTAATTCCGTCAGCGCCGTTTTTTTATTGCCGTAACTTTCATTTTGGACCTTAATGCTGTGTCATGCCAACAGCGGCAAATTATTTCATGCTGTCAATAAACATGCCTTTGGTCGAATCCCGCAACCACTTGTGGCACAGTGAGTGATTATTTTTTGAATGCCATTCCTGGATAATACTACGCTTACCCAGATCGAAATCGGCGCTGAAGAATTCCACCGCTACATTCAATTTCTTCATTGTGGTGACCATAAAATCAGGCACGATAGCCAGCGCATCGGAATGGGTAATGGCGTTCATGGTCGCCATATAGCCCGGCGTGGCCCCATCACATGGCGCGCCGACTAGAAATATTTCGCCGTCTCGTCGGTCCCTATCGGATACTTCTCCTTGGTTTGCATAAAATGATATTTCAGCAGATTGTCTATGCTTTTATCGCTGGCCAAGATCGGGTAGCCGCAACGGCACATAAAGTAACATTTCGCCGAGTGAATAGTGCGAATGGTAATCTCTGGGTTTAAACTGCGCATCTCACCGATATAGAGATCAATATCGTTTGAGCGGAGAAAATCGTTGTCATAGTCCGAGTCATGCACCAGATTAATAAACACATTTGGCGCGCTGCGCTGAACCTCGCAGAACAGGAGCGCGTTAAGGGTGAACACGATAGGGGCGTTGGCGGCGATGGTAAATGAGACGGTGGTGATATGCGGCTCAAACGCCATATTGGTGTTAAGCATGGATTCAATCCGATTGACGAGTTGTCTAACATCCTTCTTTAATGCGATCGCTTTGGGTGTGGGAATTAATTTGCTGCCACTGCGCACCAGAATCGGATCATTGAATAAGGCGCGGATTTTATTCAGCGATTTGCTGATGGCCGGCGCGGTGACGTTTAGCTTCCTGGCAGCCAGATTGGCGCTACAGTCTTCCAGTAATGCGTTGAGAACCACTAATAAATTAAAGTCAAAGTTATTCATATAAGAGGCATTCGTTAAATGGCTGGTTTGTGGGATATTCGTTAGTAAACGAATATTAAGGAATCCAAGCCATTAAACGCTCCTGACAAGGTCGGGAGAGAAAATAACATTGGGCGCGATAGTTAACTGCTTTTGGTAACTAATGATTCTATCTTTGATTTTTTAATCATGATAACATTAAATTAACCTTTTCCTTTAGTCCAGAGTTATCGCTTTGCCGACCGATCACCCTGCAACGGGCGCTATTGCTGGCTTGACCTCCTTATTCCCCCACGGGGAATAATGTTATTATCTGTGGGTAAATAGTGGGTTATTTATTTTAAAACCTACAACATAAATCAAATCCTCCCACCGTTGGACTAATTTTATTGCCATTTAATATATTATTAATACGAAAATAAATTAATTGTTGGCTCATGTTACACGGGATGCTAAGCCGCATTTTTACCACAATCTCTCGCATGATTTCTCAACGTGTTTACCGCCTGGTGCCGCCGCCTGGGTCGTCCAGGATACGTTTATCAGCACAGGGGGGACTCCACGGGTGCCGCGCCTACGGACAGAACCAGGGCGGTACCGTTGTCGCTGCCTGCATCGTTATCGTAAGTGCCGACGTCGGTTTTGGCGCCGAGGCTAAAGTTTTGGTCACCGTCAGTGCCTGTACCGGCATTGGCGGCGGCGGTTTAATTCTTGTCTGTGTTTGAGCGCGTATCGACGTTGTTGCCAGTGTAAACGCTGCGTGCGCTGGCGCCAAACCTTGCATGATGAACTATTCTTAGGGTAGATATTGCCAAGAAGGATAACCACTATGACCACACTCGCCGGCGTCTATGGCCTGATTGCTGTAGACAAACAAGGCTCAAACGTCTTGTTTCTTGATCCCGTCAGCTACGCTGTACAGCAAAGGTCAAACGGCTTTCCTCCTCGCCCCCATGAGTTGGTGATTGCGGCTGAAGGCTTATGTTCCCCTTTACGGAGACGGCGGCGTACACGGCGACAACCCGCATCCGGGGCATAAAATTGCTGTTATCGATCTGGCGCGGCGCGTGCTGAAAGGCTTTATTGACATCAGCCCGCTGCAATCTCCGCATACCGGGCGCATCAGCGATGACGGGCGCCTTTATCTGTGCTGTGAGAATAGCCGCGCGATCGTAGTGATCGACACCGATGATAACCGGGTGCCGGGTGGTTGACCAGATCGCTACCCCCTCCGCTAACACCCACCGCCTGACCATGACCCCCTCGGGGAAAAACTGTTCACGGAAAATGAAAAGGACGCCAGCATTACCGCGGTAGATATTGCCGTCTCGCCGGGACGCGTGCTGGATACCATTGCGATGCCGGGGCCGATCGGCGGTATCGCCGCCTCACCCCGTAATCCCTATCTTGTGGCCGCCGCCGCGGAGCGCCCGGCGCTGTATATTGTCGATAGCGACAGCCATCAACTGCGCGGCACGCTGACTCTGGATTTTCATCACCAGGGCGTACAAGTCGTCCGTTTCAATGCCGACGGTTCGCTGCTGGCGGTGATTGACGACGGCGAACCGGTGGTTACGCTGCTGGACGGCGAACTCACACCGCTAGCCAGCCTGAACGTCGGCAATAAGCCGATGGATGGCTGCTTCAGCCCTGACGACGCCCTTTTGCTGATTGCTAACGAGGATGACGGCACCCTAAGCGTAATCGATTTGAACCTGCTGCAGGTGATCGCCACGCCGCGGGTGGGCGAGGGATGCGAGGTGCTTAGCTATTTTCCTCTGGTGGGCGCATAGCGATAAGCTCATCGGGGTTACAATAGCGTCGTTGCGCGCTGCATCGGCGCCTCTTTACAATGTAAATGAGGGCGGCGGCGCCCCGCTTCCTGGTTGAACCAGCGTCTTTTACCCGCTGGCATTCCCGTCAGCGGGCTGGGCAGCAACCAGCATTTTCCTGCTATTAAGTACTTCAGAAAATGAAGTTTTTACTCTGCTTAAGAACGAGATCACAGGCTTTGGTTTTTACCTTTTCCGTCAGCTGTGAGGTGCTGAGGGCGTTCAAGTAAGTCCACGGCATTGCCCTGGCGGGTATTAAACCCAGCCAGGCCGGACTGGTAATCCTGCGTTTTAGCAGTGGAGGAGGGAGGAGGCCGAAGCAGTATTGTTAATACCCAGCTTGGTCAGCAGCTGGTCTTTTACCGTAGAGGTACTGCCGGCGGACAGCAGATTGTTTTTAACGCAGTATTGCAGCACGCCGGCGGCATTGGTCATCGTGCCGGAGCTCAGCGCTTTATCGCCGCCGTTCAGTAGCCCGGCCAGTGAAGTCAAGGAAGTGCCGCTATTGTTGGTTGCGATACTGTTCTGCGTACCACTGTTAGCGTTCGATTGATTCAAACTATTGGCTACGTTGGCGGCAGAATTTACCCAGCTTGCCGCTTGCGCTATGCCGCCAGCCATAGCGGCGTAAACACCCAGCGCGCACAGCAGGCGGCGAGAGGGAATCACCATAACGAGCTCCTGATTCATTAATAGATAATGGGCCTGCAAAACGTTGCGGTCATGCAGGCGTTATTGCCCCAGTATGCCGCGTCAACGCCTGTTGGGCAGCGAAATGTCGGGCAAACCTACCGCACAAGGCGCTTTTTGGGATAATTCCTGCCGATGAGAGAGATACTGTCCGGATGAGCGACGTTAGTCATGACGGGCTGAAGTTGCAGAGGTCGATAAGATCGCTGGGAAGCAGGGAAGCAGGGAAGCAGGGAAGCAGGGATGATAAAGTGCCAAACTGTTGGGGTGTTAGGGTGCTAAGGGGCCAGGTTGCAGAGGTCGCGGAAGTAGCTTAGGTCACGAAAGTCGCTAGTGTAAATGAAGTAATCAAAATAGCTGAATAGCTGAAATGGTCATCGCTGCTGTTGCCGTCGGTGCTTGTCCACTTGCCGACAGGTGTTACAACTCAGTGAACGCGATAATTAGGCGAATAAGCTCTAACTGGCACGCTTGTTAGCACCGCGCTGTGGGGTAGCACTGCAGCCAGTATCTTATCAAATAAGATTTAGCCCTTACCAGGAAGCCCGGCGACGTGGTGTATCCCCGACCAACATAGGGCCAGTGACGGTACGCAGTATGCTGTCGACATTGATTACGCTTAGACGCCATTTCCCGCCGGGTGCTATTATTGCACCACTGCGGATGGAGAAAATGGAAATGCCGGAAGGACCGGAAATACGTCGTGCAGCCGACAGCCTCATGCTGGCGATGTCAAATTTACCGCTTACCCTGACCTGGTTTGCCTTTCCCCATCTGAAACGATGGGAGACAGTTTTGACCGGGTAAACCATCGACAGGATCGAGGCGTGTGGCAAAGCGATGCTCCATTAATTTCCCAATGGACATGTACTTTACAGCCACAACCAACTGTACGGCGTCTGGCGCGTCGTCAACGCGGGTGAAACGCCGGTAACAAAACGCGATCTGCGCGGGCGCCTGGAAAACCACAACGCCGCCATCCTGCTCTACAGCGCTTCCGAAATCAGTATACTCAGCTCCGAGGAAGTGGCTGCGCATTTTTTCTGCTGCGCATCGGCCCGGATGTTGCTGGACCCGCTACTGGCGGTGGACACCGTGCTGGCGCGGCTGATACCTAAACACTTTTCCGGCCGCCAGCTTGGCGCGCTGCTGTTGGATCAGTCCTTTATCGCCGGTCTAGGAAACTATCTGCGGGTAGAGATATTGTGGCAGGCACGGTTAATGGCTCACCATCGGCCGCGAGATCTCAACGAAGAGCAACAGCGGCTCTTATGCCAGGCGATTCTCGACATTTCGCGCTTATCTTACACCACCCGCGGCCAACCCGGCGCCAAAGATCACCACGGCGCCACGTTCCGCTTTCGCGCCTTTCATCGAGCCGGAAAAGCCTGCGAGCGCTGCAGTCATGACATAGAAAAAACCACTTTTTCCGCCCGCCCGTTTTACTGGTGCCCGGGCTGCCAGCAGTAGACAGCAGGAACATGAAAAGTACCGGCACCCTGGCTAACAGAGGGGGTTGACAGGCACGGGGACGGCAGCGATGTTCAGGTTGCTAACATGAGCCAACAGTCACGGTAATACAGAATGAGACCATTTTTTCAGCAGTTGCACACCGAAAGGACGGATTAGTATTGCGCCGGGATCTGTTAACGGTATAATGCACCTCGCTATCCGTACCCCTTTAATGTTTAGTGGCACACTGAATTTGGCCACCTGAACTGAGGTGATATGCTCACCTCAGAACAAGACGGGTGCACCAATGCAAAAGAAGAAATTTTAGTCCTGAATTCAAACGCGAATCCGCTCAACTGGTTGTCGACCAAAATTACACCGCCGCGCAAGCAGCAGAAGCCATGGACGTCGGCCTTTCTACGATGACGAAATGGGTAAAACAACTGCGTGATGAGCGACAGGGGAAAACGCCAAAAGTCTCTCCCATAACCCCGAAACAAATCGAAATACATAAGCTCAAGAAGAAGGTACAATGCATTGAAATGGAAAACGAAATATTAAAAAAGGCTACAGCGCTCTTGATGTCAGACTCCCTGAACAGTTCTCGTTAATCGGGAAACTCAGAGCGCATTATCCTGTAGCCACACTCTGCCACATGTTCAGAGTTCATCGCAGCAGTTACAAATACTAGGAAAGTCGTCCTGACAGGCCAGACGGTAGGCGAGAGGTATTGCGCAGTCAGGTTCATGAACTGCACAGTATCAGCCATGGTGCAGCTGGCGCGAGAAGTATCGCCACCATGGCAACCCAGAGAGGCTTCCAGATGCGCAGGCAGGCTCATGAAAGAGCTGGGTATCGCCAGCTGGCAGCTACTGGCTCACAAATACAAACGCGGCGGCAATGAACACGTTGAAATACCGAATTATCTTGAGCGCCAGTTCACTATAACGGAGCCAAACCAGCTATGGTGCGGCGATGTGGCGTATATCTGGACCGGGAAACGCTGGGGATACCTTGCGGTTGTTCTTGCATCTGTTCGCGAGGAAACCGGTGGGCTGGGCTATGTCGTTCTCCCCGGACAGCAGACTGACCATCAAAGCACTGGAAATGGCATGGGGAACCGCGTGGTAAACCAGCCGAAGTAATGTTCCACAGCGATCAGGGTAGCCACTATACGAGCAGGCAGTTCCGACAGTTGCTGTGGCGTGACCGGATCAAACAAAGCATGAGTCGACGGGGTAACTGTTGGGATAACAGTCCGATGGAGCGCTTCTCCAGAAGTCTGAAAAACGAGTGGATACCAGTAACGGGCTACATAAGCTTCAGCGAAGCAGCTCATGAAATTACCGACTATATCGTAAGATATTACAGCGCACTCAGGCCGCATAAATATAACGGTGGGTTGCCACCAAACGAATCAGAAAATAGATACTAAAAAAACGCTAACGCGGTGACCAGTTTTAGTTGACCCTACAGTGCCGAAGTGGCGAAATCGGTAGACGCAGTTGACTCAAAATCAACCGCCTTCGGGTGTGCCGGTTCGAGTCCGGCCTTCGGCACCAAAAGCATGTAAATGGACCTCAACTGAGGTCTTTTTTTATGCCTAAAATCCAGCAGTTACTCACCCTTTTCGTTTTATTAACTCTCTCAAGGTCAACCGACTTCAACATACATCTACCAACATATGTTGGTACAGATGATGGTATTTCCGGTTTGTAGTGGTCAACTAAAATTACTACAATGGCAGAAATGAGGCAGGAGAAGAAACGTTAACAAGCGATAGCAAAAGAGCCGTTTGAATAGATAAAATCTAAATATATTAATATAATCATTAATAAAAAACTGTTTAAATGGCCTTCAAACTTACTCAAACTACAACCAATCCAATCCAATCCAATCCAATCCAATCCAATCCAATCCAATCCAGAATATAGTGCAAAAAAATCATTTTCTGCTCATTTTTTTGCGACGAGTCCAGAATCCTTAAAATCGCTGTAAGCCGCGTCAGTAAAGGGCTTCCGGCTAACCCATCGTTCCCCTTGAGAGTCCAAAAATGATTGCCACCCCACAGATTACTCTACGCTGTTTTACGATTACCCCCACTGTTTGCAATGGCTGGGGCGGGCGGGCACCACGGGTTTGCCGGAGCCGGCCCTGCGCCGTTTTGAGCTGGCGTTGCTGTCGCATTTGGGTTACGGCGTCGATTTTCTCCACTGTGCCGGCAGCGGTGAGCCGATCGATGATGCTATGACCTACCGTTACCGTTACCGTTACTGTGAAGAGAAAGGTTTTACCGCCAGCGTACTTTTAGATCGCTACAGCTTCAGCGGGCGAGAGGCTGCAGGCCTTGGCAGAGCGGGAGTTTCCCGATATTGACACGTTGCGCGCCGCCAAGCGGTTCCACCCATATGGCGCTTAAACCCTATTTGGGCGGCAAACCGTTAAAGAGCCGCAAGCTGTTTCGTCAGTTTCTTGACCGGCGCCCGCAGGCGACACCGCAGGCGAGCGCCGGCGTGGCAGCCACGCGCAAGGCGGGGGGAGACGGGGCGGACGGTGACGAAGGCACGCAATAAACTGGTCTGGGCTACAGCGCTGGTTTACACTACGACACAATACCTACCAATGTCAGGGGAAGAGGATGTCTGAATTGTTGCTGGGCGTGAATATCGATCATATTGCGACGTTGCGCAATGCACGCGGCACGGCGTGGCCGGATCCGGTTCAAGCGGCTTTTATCGCCGAGCAGGCGGGCGCTGACGGCATCACCGTGCATCTGCGCGAGGACCGCCGGCATATCACCGATCGTGATGTCCAACTGTTGCGCAAGACGATTCAAACCCGCATGAATCTGGAAATGGCGGTGACGGAAGAGATGATCGCTATTGCCTGCGATGTGGCGCCGCATTTTTGCTGTCTGGTGCCGGAAAAGCGCCAGGAAGTGACCACCGAAGGCGGGCTGGATGTCGCCAGCCAGCCGGAAAAGCTGCGCCAGGCCGTGACCCGTTTAAGCGCTGCCGGTATCCAGGTGTCGCTGTTCATCGACGCTGATGAGCGGCAAATTGCGGCGGCAGCGGACGTGGGCGCGCCCTATATTGAAATTCATACCGGCGCCTATGCCGATGCGACCGATGAGGTCTCCCGCGCGGCAGAGTTCGCCCGTATCCGTCAGAGCGCGGACTTTGCCGTCAAGTTGGGTTTGAAAGTCAATGCCGGCCACGGGCTTGATTATCACAATGTCAAACCGGTGGCCGCGTTGGCGCAGATGCAAGAGCTGAACATCGGCCACGCGATTATCAGCCGCGCCGTCATCGGCGGCCTGGCAGATGAGGTGAGGGACATGAAACGTCTGATGCGTGAAGCGCGCAGCTGATGGCGATTATCGGCATCGGTACCGATATCGTCGAGATAGGACGCATTGAGGCGGTCGTCTCCCGCAGCGGCGATCGGCTGGCACGGCGGATCCTTAGTCCCGATGAGTGGCAACAGTATCAGCAGCACAATCAGCCGGTACGGTTTCTCGCCAAACGTTTTGCGGTGAAAGAGGCGGCATCCAAGGCGTTGGGTACCGGTATCTGTGATGGGCTGGCCTTCGCCCAGTTCGAAGTCTGCAACGATGCGTTGGGTAAACCTTCGCTGCGGTTATTTGATCAGGCGGCGGCGATGGCCAATCGGTTAGGCGTTACCGGTATGCACGTTACCTTGGCCGATGAGCGGCACTATACCTGCGCGACGGTCATTTTTGAGCGATGACGCCCGTGCGGTTTGCGGCATTATCAAACTACAAATGATCGGCGTTGATCTGATAATACTCCGCGCCCATGCTGATAGCTTCGTTCGGGCACTCCGGCTCGCACATGTCGCAATTGATGCGGCGTTTAGTGATGAGTAAAGACATTTCAACAAACTACCCTTCAAACCAGGTTAATCAGTCAGCGAGAGTGAGTGCGTCTAATTGACTTTCTTCTGCTTACCGTCGGTGGGGGCCGGACGCGGTTAACGGGTTAACCGTAGTCCGGCAACGCGCCACCACCACCCACAATTGCTCTCCGCCGCCGTTTTTTGCCTGTAACGGCAGGCGTGTATGAGCTTGATTGCACACCTCAGTTCATAAGGAGCGAGAGTGCCGCGCACTATAAACCCGTTAACCCCAATCATGGCGACCTTCCACGCTCCTCGATAGCGTTCAATTACGAAACGGCAAGGAGGCCGATTTTGACGACCCTGATAACCAAACCGGACGTCGATTGTCGAGGGCGGGGCGTGTACAGCGGCGCTCCCGGACAGGTGTATGACTATGCCGCTTTCCAGTTAAACCAGACTATTGTGAAGACGCGGGGCACTTATGCCCGCAGGCGCGGGCGTGGGTTTGGCGTAGCTCGGTACCGGGTCGCCCGGTGTCGTCACGTTATTACCAGAAGAAGTTGACCCCCTCGCGGAGGCGTTTATGGGGTATATAGTGATTCAAGCCCGTCGCCTGGCAATAATCGATCAGGGCACTCAAGGAATTTATGCCGACCTTGCTGTAAATCGTGCATAAACGATTCTCCACCGTTCGATGTGATAATTCCAACGCCGCGGCAATTGCTTTGGCGCTGTACTTCTGTATGGCGAAAAAAATGATATCCAGCTCTTTCTCATTAAATTAAAGGTGTCGTCAGGCGGCGTGAGGCCTGATAACCGACGGTTTCAGGTGATTGCAGAAATCTCACAGCGAGAGGAATGTAAACTTTTTGGCGTAACAGGAGGTTCCCAACATTTCTCCCTAGCTATCATAGATCAGATCGGAAATTTGGCGCAGTACCACGACTCCAGCACCGCGTTACGGATGAAATTAGGACGTAGTGATAATTTCCGCGCCCTCAGGGCTGGCCTGCGCTTTTCTGTCGTGGGCCTGATAATCGGCGGCGAATTTCGCCCATGGGGTGAGGAATCCACCGTCCAGACGGCCTTCATAGTCAAAGCCTGCGGGAATATTGGCAAAATTTTGCGCCGCCTGATTGATATCAACATAACGTGAATCGTGACTTTTCAATGCCCACGGCAGGGGGCGTTTTCCATTAAAGTTAACAGTGGTAGCTGATAGAGCGTTCCCCGGGTAAGCGCGGCGGACAATCCTTTGTCGTGTTGCTCCATGAGGGTGCCTCCTCGGCAGTCGTTAGCCTGATTCGGAAATGCCAAACTATTTATAAAAGTAATAATTACACAAATACGCGGGCGGAAAAAAAGTACTGTCCCCTTACTTCAAAGGGTAATGCTGAAGGGGGCGGACAGCCGCAGAAACCTTGTCCGGCGGCCTTCAACCTGGTCAGCGCCGCCGCGCTTGTTGCTGTTGCGAAGGACAAAAGACTGACATAAAACCGTCATATTACGAGCATAACATGGCGAAAAGCTTCGTATTCCCCCTTGCTGAGAAGGAATTCCCCATGTTTTTATTACGCTTTTCCGCGCTGATGTGTGTTTTATTCATTTCTTATGGCGTACTGGCGCAGCCTGTCGCAGATGCCACTCTGCCGCAAACTCTGGAGGCGACGCCCCCGCCAATAGCCAGCCTGGCTTTCCAACGCTTATGGCGAACGTGGTACAACATTTGCGCCGCGGCATCGCCGGCGATGGCGGCAAAGTCACCCGCGCCCATCTGGACGATGCAGAACAAACGGCACAACAGGCTGACAACGCCTGGCGGCGGCAGAGCGGCTATGATTTTGCCTACCCCGCCAATCAGCAAGCGGGCGTAGCGCTGCTGGAAAGCTTTAACGCCCTTTTGCCTGCCGTCCAGCAGTAGAGTCTGGCTATCGCGACGCAAATTAATCAAAACGCGACCCGCGGCGTGCGTCAGCAGGCCTTGGTGGATGCGGAGGGCACTCCCTATCTCTATTTTCTGGCGGATGCGCTCGGACCACGTCTGGGGGAGGCCTTCATCAACGCCTATGATAAAGGGGAGCTCATCAGTAAGGCGGCCGCCTTAATCAAAGCCAGCGAAATCAGCACCTCGGCGGCGAAGAAACATTTCAATTATCCGCGGCCGTTTCTCTGCCCGGGCAACCATATCTTGCTGGGACCGGATGACATTGTGGTGCGCGACAACCATTCCTACACCGCCGACGGCGGCACATTTCCAAGCGGCCATACCAACACCGGTTATACCGATGCGTTATTGCTGGCGGAAATGATCCCGGAACGCTTCGTCCCGCTGGTCGATCGCGGCGCAAAATATGGCTATTCCCGACTGGTGCTGGACGTGCATTATCCGCTGGATGTGATCGGCTCGCGGATGGTGGCTGAACGCAATGTGGCGCATTATGTCAACGATCCGGCCTACCAGGTATTATTTGCCCAGGCCAGACAACAATTACGCGGCGCACTGGAGAAAGAGTGCGGTACCACCATCGCCCAATGCGCGCAGAGCGGTCAGGGAAACTATCCTTATACCCAGAGCGGCATGACGGCATTTTACCGCTACACTATAACTTATCGCCTACCGCGCGCCGAGGTGACGACCACGCAGGCGGTGACCGTGCCCGAGGGAGCAGATGTGCTGCTGGCGTTTCCGTTGCCCAATCTCAGCGCCAGCCAGCGGCGGGCGCTCATGGTGCGCACCATGATTTGCCGACGGCTATCCGCTTTCAGGCGGTCAGGGGGGGCAAAATTTCTGGCAGCGGCTGAATCTGCATGAGGCCGTACTGCCCGCGCCCGAGCCCGCGCGGGTTGATTAAGTTCTCAGGCCAGTTTTTTGACCAGCTCTTCACTGTGGCGGATGCGGTCCGGGGCGTGTGCCAGATCCTGTTGTACCAGCCCCATAAACAACAGGTCAGTTATCGCCCGATGCGCGATATTCAAGGAAATGGCCCCGCTGCGCTGGGCCTGCTGCTCTGAGACGGTGTAAAGCGTCAAATCGGCATACTGTTGCAGTTCGTTGGGGGCGAAATTGGTGACCGCCATGACCCGAGCACCCACCCGCAACGCCTCCTGCGCTGCCAGGTTGATTTCCCGCTGCGTGCCGCTAAATGAAATGGCGAATAACAGATCGTCCGGACTGAGTGCTTGCACCGTGGCCAGCAATACGTGCATATCGTTTTCCGCCACCGCCGCCATGCCGATTTTCATCAATTTGTAAGAGAAATCCCGCGCCACCAGTCCCGACGTGCCGATGCCGACGATAATCACCCGCTTTGACCGTTGCAGCATCTCCACCCCCTGGTGCAGTTTATCTTCGCTGTCGATACCCAGCGTGCCGCGCAGAGCGGCCACTTTTTCCGCCAGCAGTTTTTCCCCGACGGTTTTGATAGGATCATCGCTAAGGATTTGGTTATGCACCGGTATCGACGGGGCTCCTGGCGGTTGACCAGCGCTTCGCTCAACGCCAGCTTCAGCGCGGTAAATCCTTTGTAGCCGAGCTTCTGGGCGAATTTCACTACGCTTGACTGGCTGACGCCGGTCATCTGTGCCACGCGCTGGGAACTGAGATGGCGTGCTTCTTCAGTATGAAGCAGTAAAAAATCCGCCAATTTCTGATCATTGCGCGACAAAAAGCGATAGAGCTGGCCTATTTGTAATAAACTGCTTATGAGGTGCTGTCTTCGGCGTCACGCCGTCGTGTCGAAACGATGGCAAGGCTCTCTGCTATCGGGCGGCGAGATTTCTCTCGCCTGCAAGAATTGTCTATTCGATAATAGTGTTTATTATTTGAATTAAAAATTCAACGATGGCTGTATGAATTTAGGGGCATTAGTATCGGAAACACGTCATCCAGATTCGATGACGTTGGGTACCTTATCGACGCTTGAGATGGTGACATTGTTTAGCCAGCAGGACCGGCTGGTGCCTGAGGCTATCGCCGCCGAGTTGCCGGCGGTGGCTGCGGCTATTGAGCGGGCGGCGCAGGCGCTGAGCGCCGGCGGGCGGCTTATCTTATATGGGGGCCGGAACCAGCGGCAGGCTGGGTGTGCTGGATGCATCGGAAATTCCCCCCACCTTCGGCGTGCCGCCCGGCAGGGTGGTCGGCCTTATCGCCGGCGGCCCCGGCGCACTGCTTAAGGCGGTAGAAGGCGCGGAGGATGATATGGAGCTGGGAGAACATGATCCGCAACACCTCCGGCTCACCCCGACCGATATGGTGGTAGGGCTGGCAGCGTCGGGCCGGACGCCCTATGTGTTGGGCGCGTTGCGTTATGCCCGCGCGTTGAGCTGTGCCACCGTCGCGATTTCCTGTAATCCCGACACGCCCATTGCCCAAGCGGCGGACATCGCGATATCGCCGCTAGTGGGGCCTGAAGTGCTGACCGGCTCAACGCGCATGAAGTCCGGGACCGCGCAAAAACTGGTGCTGAATATGATTTCCACCGGCGCCATGGTTAAGCTGGGTAAGGTCTATCAAAACCTGATGGTGGATGTCCGGGCCACCAATGCCAAGCTAGGCGATCGCGCTTGCTGCATTGTCTGCGAAGCTTGCGGGGTCGAGGCGGAGCAGGCGCGCAGACCGACCATGAAGTTAAACCGGCCATTCTGATGCTGCTTAGCGGCAAAAGCGCCGCTGAAGCGCAGGTGGCGCACGGGGCTTCTGCGGGCGGCTCTGGCCGACATTAGCGCGTAACGGGGCGGGCATGCGTTACCTGCCGGCAGGCGTATCCCCTCAGTAGCCGCCGATGTAATGCAGCCTCGCAGTCAGACGCGACATAAGGGCGCGCCGTGTGCCCCGCGGTGAAAAAGACGCTAGCGTCGTGCCGCCTGCCATGCGGTGCGCCAACGTTAACGGGACGGGAGCCCATAATGCATCAAAGCGAAAGCGTAGCGGCCGCGCTACTGGCCGGCCTAGGCGGGGCGGACAATGTGCTGAGGCTTGAGAACTGCATGACCCGGGTGCGGGTGGAGGTGCTCGACGACCGGCGCGTTGATGTGGCTGCGCTGCAACGGGTGGAGGGTGTTAAAGGCTATCTCATGCAGGGCCGACAACATCAGATCGTCGCCGGGGCCCGAGCGCCGCGGCGAAGATTGTTGACGCCATGCGCCGCCTCATGCCTGACACGCCGGCTGCATCGTTTGGTACGAAGTCGGCGGATAAGGGCGGCGCAAACGCGTGAGCGCATCAGAACGCGATACGCGACCCCCGTCAGCGGCGCTCTGCGTCAGCTGGCTAATGTGTTTATCCCGCTCACCCCGGCCTTTATCGCCTCCGGTCTCATTACGGGGCTGGTTAATCTTCTGACGCGTTCAGATGTCAGCGGCGATATTGCGCGGCACTATCCCAATTTAATCGGGCGGCGGGCGTTGTTTGGCAGCGTGCTATTCGCTATCATGACTATTTTGGTGGGGGTGAACGCGGCGCGGGTGTTCGGCGGTTCCCAGGCCATGGGTAGTGTCATGGCCGCCATCCTGAGCAGCCCTGGCCTGGCGCAGATCCGGCTTTTCGATGAGCCGCTACAGCCCGGTCGCGGAGGCGTTATTGCCGTCTTGCTGGTAGTGGCCCTGATGTGCTGGGTGGAAAAGCGTTGCGGCGTCACTTTTACCGGAGTCGATTGAGCTGATAGTTAATCCGCTTCTGACTACACTGATAACTGTATCGCTGGCGATAGTGGTGTTACAACCGCTCGGCAGGGCTATTTCGGACGCCTATCGCCCACGGCGTGAATGTGGCGATTGATCGGGGCGGGTGCCGGCGGGAAGCTTTTTGCTGCTGGTGCTGACCGGCCTGCATCAGGGAATGGTGCCGCTGCACGTGGAGCTTATCCAAGCCCACTGCGTGAATCCACTGCTGCCGATCCTGGCCATGGCCGGGGTAGGTCAGGTGGCGCGTCATTGGCCGTGCTGCTGAAAACTCGCAATGCCCGGCTGAAAAAAGTGCTGAAAGCCGCCTTGCCCGTGGGTGTGCTCGGTATAGGCGAGACGCTGATTTTCGGCGTCACGTTGCCGCTGGGACGCCCGTTTGTCGCCGCCTGCCTCGGCGGGGCGTTCGGCGGCGCGGTGATAAGTTATCTCAAAGTGGCGACGCTTACTACCTTTGGCCTGTCGGGATTGCCGCTGGCGCTGACCATCGTCACCGGAAAGGTCGCGGCCTATCTGCTGGGGGCGGCGGCTGCCGTGGCGACAGGATTTGTCTTTACATGGCTGATTAAATTTAGAGATCCGGAGGAGTAGCTTTTGACTGACCCAACCGCCCGGCGCGTTGTGTTTTTTGATTTGGACGGCACGCTATCAACAGGATATGTTTGGCTGCTTTTTGCGCTATCTGCTTGCGCATCTGCCGCTGAATGTCGTATTGGTGATCCCCGTTCTGCCGGCGGTGGCGTTTGGACTGCTGGTCAAGGGCCGTTCGGCCCGCTGGCCGATGAGCCTGCTGCTGTGGTCGATTACCTTCGGCCATAACGAGGCGCGGTTGCAGGCCCTGGAGGCGCGGTTTGCGGCTGTTTCCCGTCGACGCGCGCGGCGTTTCCCGCAGGTACTGGCGCGCCTGGACGACTATCTCACCAGTCACAATGCCCGGGGTGTGGCTGATTACCGGCTCACCGGAGTCGCTGGTGGAGAAGGTTTAGCACGACGCGGTATTATTGCCGCAGGTGCGGCTTATCGGGAGCCGGATACACCGGCGTTACGGCGGCTGGATACTGACGCTGCGCTGTCTCGGGCATGAGAAAGTGGCGCAGTTGGAGCGCGAATTGGAGGATCCCGTTGAAATTATACAGCGGCTATAGCGATAGCATTCACGACAGTCCGCTGCTGTATTTTTGCCAATATCGTTGGCGGGTAACACATGTGATGGCCAACTCAAGCAGCTGGATTGATTTTGCCTTCCTTCTCTTTACCCGGGCCGGTATACTTCGCGGCGGTTATCGGTGGGGAGGGAGGTCATGAGCGAGCGCTGCTGCGATGAAGTTTGGATGCGTCACGCCCTGATGTTGGCCGGGCGCGCTGAAACCGAAGGCGAGGTGCCGGTCGGTGCGGTCCTGGTGCTAGATGGCACGATTATCGGCGAAGGCTGGAACCGTTCCATCGGCCATCACGATCCCACCGCCCATGCTGAAATCATGGCCCTGCGCCAGGGGGGGCAGCAAGCGGGTAATTACCGTTTGCTGAAGGCGGCGACCTTGTACGTAACCCTGGAACCCTGCGTGATGTGCGCGGGCGCGATGATCCACGCCCGTATCGGCCGCCTGGTGTTCGGTGCGCGGGACGAGAAAACCGGCGCAGCGGGATCGCTCATGGATGTACTCGGTCATCCGGGTATGAATCATCGGATTGAGCTTACCGCCGATGTGTTGGCGCAGGCATGCGCCGCCCAGCTCAGCGATTTTTTCCGACGCCGCCGGGCGCAGCGGCTGGCGCTGAAACTGCCAGACAGCCCCTGTTAACGGCGTTAAACGGTCGCTGCTGGACGAACCCCAGTAATGGCGCAGCAGGGCTGCTGTAAGGCGAGCCCTAAAATGGCGCTGTGCCTGTCACCGCTCGCCGCACGCTTCTCACGACGCTGAGCGCCGCCGGCGAGCTATCCCCTCTAGCGGAATCAGTTCTGCCCGGCGTCGTCAGGGGGCCGCGACAGTACTGGCCGGCGCCAGCGCGCGCAGATCTTCCGTTGTTACGACCGGGTAAGCGTTGGTGGGATCGGCATTCCAGGCCGCAAGCTGGGCCGCCTTTTTCTCTTTTTCCTGCAAGTACCCTACCAGGCTGATTTCATAGCGGCGGATGTTTTCCACGTAATTATACGCCTGCTGGCCGCGGGCATAACCGTAAAGGGTTTGCTTGTAGTAGCGCGGCTGGCTCAGCATCGGCAATCGCAGCTTCACGTCGACCCAGCTGTCGGCATTGCCCTGCTGCTTTGCCGTCAAAGCGCGTGCGTCCAGCATATGAGCATAGCCCATATTATATGCCGCCAGGGCAAACCAGATCTTTTCATCCTCGGAGATGGTGTCCGGCACTCGCTGCATCATGCGCGACAAATAAAGGGCGCCGCCGCGCACGCTTTGTTCCGCATTGGTTCTGTCGCCGATGCCCAGACTATCGGCGGTGCGACGGGTCAGCATCATCAGCCCGCGTACTCCCGTGGCCGAAGTGGCCAGCGGATCCCAATGGGATTCCTGATAGGAAATAGCCGCCAGCAACTTCCAGTCGATATCGCGGGCATACCGTTCAAACAGCGGCTGCAGCGCCGGCAAGGTGGCATCGATAGCGTTAAGGAAGGTTTTGGTATCGACATAGTCAAACCCGCTAACGTGACCGAGATATTTTTCCGCCAGCCGCGCCATGATGCCGTTGTCGTTCAATTGACTGAAGAAATCCAGCAGCGCTGCTGACAGCCCCTCGCTATCACTGCGCCGGAGATACCAGGTGACCGGCTCTTCCTCGGTAATGTCAAATGCCACCGCCAACTGCGGATGCACACGCTGCAGCAGCCCGACGGTGGCCGAGTCGGCCAGCGTATAGTCCAACTTGCCATCGGCGACTTTTTCCAGCAGCGACCGGCTGCTGAGATCGAAGGATACCTCCCAGGCGAGCTGCGGATACTGCTTCTTTTTTAACTGCCGAAGCTGGGAAATTTGCGCCGAACCTGACGCCACCGCCAGCCGCCCGCGCAAATCGCCCAGATTTTTCGGCCGCGGCTGGCCCAGGCGATACACCAGCTGTTGCGAAACCGAGTAGTAAGAGGAACCGACGGTGAATCGGTTCAACCGCTCGGCATTGTAAATCAGGCTGGCCGCCAGGATATCGGCATTGTCATTATCCAGATCGTCAAACAGCTGATTCAGGTTGCTGCGCACGCGTACCTTGAGGGTAACGCCAAGGTAATCGGCAAAGCGTTGCGCCAGGTCGTAATCAAAGCCCGCCGGTTGATTATTGACACGATGATAGCTCAGCGGCGCGTCAAGGGTGCTGATACGAAGTTCGTCGCGCGCTTTAATAGCCACCAGGCTATCCTGATGGGCGTTTTGCCAAGGGGCGGTAGCCCAGAGGGCCCAGGTGAGCATAATGGCGATAAGGGCGATGATAAAATAATTTAATTTAAACCGCTTCAAAGCGTTATCTCGTGCCGGAGGCAGGCCTCGCTGTCGTTAACGGCAACATTATTATGATTTTTTCTCCAAACAGGAGGGCATTTTGCGCAACAAAGCGCCAACGTGCAACAAGATTGATGCATGTCCGCGCCCGGGCGAGGGGAAATAAAGGATAAAAGAATAACTGCGCAAACGGTTTCGTCCGCAGCCGGGATTCTCTATAATGAGGCGCGTTTTCCCCTGTTGTTGCGCCCCATGAATGGTCGAGCCACACACCTGCGGCCGGCGGTTCAAAGACGAGAGATCTGTTACTATGGAAATATTGCGCAGTTCGCCCACTCTGTCCGTATTTCGCATTAATAAACTGCTGGTTCGCTGCCGAAACGCCCGACTGGCGGTCGACGATATCTATGCCGAATACATCCACTTCGCCGATGTCAGCGCAGCGCTCGACGAGGATGCGTCAAGCCGGCTGCAGCGGCTGTTGAAATACGGTCCCTCTCTCGCGGAACATCAGCCGCAAGGGCGCCTACTGCTGGTCACGCCGCGGCCCGGTACGCGCTCTCCCTGGTCGTCAAAGGCGACCGATATTGCCCACAACTGCGGACTGCCGCAGATAAAACGTCTGGAACGCGGTCTGGCCTATTATATTCAGGCGCCTCAATTAAGTGAGCCTCAGTGGGGGCAACTCGCCGCCCTGTTGCACGACAGGATGATGGAAACGGTATTCACCAGCCTGGAGGAGGTAGCGGCGCTCTTTGCCCAGCATGCATCGGCGCCGGTAACGCTGGTGGACGTTTTGGGTGAGGGACGCGGCGCGCTGGAGGCGGCAAATCTGGCGCTGGGTCTGGCGCTGGCGCAGGACGAAATCGACTATTTATTCGCGGCGTTCACCCGCCTGGGGCGTAACCCGAGCGATGTCGAACTCTATATGTTCGCTCAGGCCAACTCCGGGCATTGCCGGCATAAAATTTTCAACGCCGATTGGGTGATCGACGGCCAGCCGCAGGCCAAGTCGCTGTTCAAGATGATCAAAAATACCTTCGAGCAGACCCCCGACTATGTGTTGTCGGCCTACAAAGACAATGCCGCGGTGATGGAGGGATCGGCGGTAAGGCATTTCTTCCCCGACGCGCAGGCGGGGCGCTATGACTATCATCAGGAAGCGGCGCATATTTTGATGAAGGTCGAAACCCATAACCATCCGACCGCCATTTCGCCCTGGCCCGGCGCGGCCACCGGCTCCGGCGGTGAAATCCGCGATGAAGGCGCCACCGGCCGCGCCGGGCCAAGCCGAAAGCCGGTCTGGTCGGGTTCTCTGTTTCCAATTTACGCATTCCCGGCCTTAAACAGCCCTGGGAAGAAGACTTCGGCCGCCCCGAGCGTATTGTCAGCGCGCTGGATATCATGACCGAGGGCCCCCTGGGCGGCGCGGCGTTCAATAACAAATTCGGTCGTCCGGCGCTGGCCGGCTATTTCCGCACCTATGAAGAGCGCGTGGACAGCCATAACGGCGTGGAGCTGCGCAGTTACCATAAACCCGTCATGCTGGCCGGCGGCATTGGCAATATTCGCGCGTCGCATGTGCAAAAAGGCGAAATCAGCGTGGGAGCCAAGCTTATCGTTTTGGGCGGTCCGGAAATGAACATCGGCCTTGGCGGCGGCGCGGCCTCGTCGATGGCCTCCGGTCAGTCCGATGCCGATTTAGATTTCGCCTCGGTGCAGCGCGACAATCCTGAAATGGAATACCGCTGTCAGGAAGTCATCGACCGCTGCTGGCAACGGGGGGAAGACAACCCGATTCTGTTTATACATGACGTAGGCGCCGGCGGTCTGTCAAACGCCATGCCGGAGCTGGTCAGCGACGGCGGACGCGGCGGGAGTTTTCAGCTGCACGAGATCCCCAATAACAAGCCGGGCATGAGCCTGCTGGAAGTCTGGTGTAATGAATCGCAGGAGCGCTACGTTATGGCGGTAGCCCCTGAGCGGTTGGCGGAATTTGACGCCATTTGCCGCCGTGAGCGCGCGCCCTATGCGGTGATAGGCGAGGCGACCGACGCGTTGCATCTCAGCCTGAACGACGCGCATTACGACAACCGGCCGATTGATTTGCCGCTGGATGTCTTGCTCGGCAAGACGCCGAAGATGCAGCGGGAAGCCCCCAGCCTGCAGGCCGCCGGCCACCCGCTAAACCGCGATGGCATCACGCTTGCCGAGGCGATTAACCGCGTGTTGCATTTGCCAGCGGTGGCGGAAAAAACCTTCCTTATCACTATTGGCGATCGTAGCGTGACCGGGATGGTCGCGCGCGATCAAATGGTCGGCCCGTGGCAGGTGCCGGTGGCGGATTGCGCCGTGACCACCGCCAGCCTGGACAGTTATTACGGCGAAGCGATGTCGCTGGGTGAGCGGGCGCCGGTCGCGCTGCTAGATTTTGCCGCCTCCGCACGTCTGGCGGTAGGCGAGGCGCTGACTAACCTGGCCGCCACGCATATCGGCGATATCAAGCGGGTGAAACTCTCCGCCAACTGGATGGCCGCCGCGGGTCATCCCGGTGAAGATGCCGGCCTGTATCAGGCGGTGAAAGCGGTGGGCGAGGAGCTCTGTCCGGCGCTGGGGCTCACCATCCCGGTAGGTAAAGATTCCATGTCGATGAAAACCCGCTGGCAGCACGCGGCCGAATCACGGCAAATGACGGCGCCGCTGTCGCTGGTCATCACCGCCTTCGCCCGCGTGGAAGACGTACGCGCTACCGTGACGCCGCAATTGCAGCCGGCGCGCGATAATGCGCTGCTACTCATCGATCTGGGCGCCGGCCATCAGGCGTTGGGCGCCACCACCCTGGCGCAGGTGTATCGCCAGCTCGGGGATGAAGCCGCTGACGTGCGCGACGCCGGTCAGCTGGCCGCCTTTTTCCGCGTCATGCAACAACTAGTGGCGCAAGGGCGACTGCTGGCCTATCACGACCGCGCCGACGGCGGCTTGCTGGTGACGCTGGCAGAAATGGCGTTTGCCGGCCACTGCGGTATCGATGCCGACATTGGTCCGCTGGGAGATGATGCGCTGGGCGCCCTGTTCAATGAAGAACTGGGGGCGGTAATCCAGATCGACGCGGCCGATCGCGACGCGGTTACGGCGCCGTTCCACCAGGAGGGTCTGGCCGACTGTCTGCACTACCTTGGCACGGCCCCGCCCGGCGACCGTTTTATCCTGCGCGCCGGCGAGCGTTCGCTGTACAGTGAAAGCCGTACCACCCTGAGAACCTGGTGGGCGGAAACCAGCTGGCAGATGCAGCGGCTGCGTGACAATCCCGAAAGCGCCGATCAGGAACACGCCGCCCGTCAGGACGACAACGATCCGGGCCTGACGGTGGCCTTGAGTTTTGATCCTATGGAGGATATCGCTGCACAGTTTATCGCCAAAGGTGCACGGCCGAAAGTCGCCGTGCTGCGGGAGCAAGGCGTGAACTCCCATGTGGAGATGGCGGCCGCTTTTCACCGTGCCGGATTTGAGGCTATTGATGTGCATATGAGCAATCTGCTCACCGGTGCGCAAACCCTTGACGGTTTCCATACGCTGGTGGCCTGCGGCGATTTCTCCTACGGCGATGTGTTGGGCGCCGGGGAAGGTTGGGCCAAGTCAGTCTTGTTTAACCCGCGGGTGCGCGATGAGTTCGAGGCGTTTTTCCACCGTCCCCAAACCCTGGCGCTCGGGGTCTGCAACGGATGTCAGATGATGTCCAATTTGCGCGAACTGATCCCCGGCGCGGAGCTGTGGTCCCGTTTCGTGCGCAACAAGTCCGAGCGCTTTGAGGCGCGGTTCAGCCTGGTGAAGGTGACGCAGAGCCCGTCGCTGCTGTTGCAGGGCATGGTCGGTTCCCGTCTGCCTATCGCCGTTGCCCGCGGCAAAGGGCGGGTGGAGGTGCGCGACGCGGCGCATCTGGCCGCGATTAAGCCATGCGGGCCTGGTGGCCCTGCGCTATGTGGACAACTACGGCAAGGTCACCGAAAACTATCCCGCTAACCCCAACGGCTCACCTAACGAAATCACCGCTATCACCAACGCCAGTGGACGCGTTACCCTGACCATGCCCCGTACCCTGAACGGGTTTTCCGCACCGTCAGCCACTCCTGGCACCCTGCGGAGTGGGGCGAGGACGGGCCTTGGATGCGGCTATTCCGCAACGCGCGCAAGCAACTGGGCTAACGCGCATAGGTTAATCTGCGCCGGCTTATGGTCGGCGCAGAGGCACCGCCCAGGTGTTTGCGGGGCTGCCTGTCGTGCGGCCGGTAACGATGTTGGCTTAGGCCTGCGGCTCACGCCGCCGCAAACGAAGCTGACGCGGCGCGAAAGTGCCCCGGGATAATGGGCGTGCGCTAGGTGTCGCTTTTTCCACGCGAGCGGCCAACAAACTGTTGCCGATAAAAGACATTTACCTCTCTGATTTTTATTGCTTTCATAGCAGAACATAATTTTATGTCTCCCGTAGGAGACATTTTAATTTGCTTTGCCAGAGGATGTCGCCTTAAGACTGGACAAAAAAATTAAAAAATACTTAATAATCATATGAATGTCTGTAATATTGGCGGTTTTGTACGGTTTCTGGTATATCTAAATCAGTCGCTCATTCACCTTGATATGACAGCGTCACAGGCTAGGCAATACGACCGCTCCATATCTGCCGAATGATGCCAATGTACGGTGCCTACCGTCCAACGTAACCGTTAATCGCTGCTCTGGCGGTGTTAACAATTACAGGGCGACACGTTGAGTGAAGCACTCCCTGTTTCCTCGCCAAGGCACTTAATTTTCGGCCAAGTGCCTTTTTTGGTCTTCCCCTGCCGGCGACAGTCGGCTACCATCAAAGCCTGTCCCTAATCCTCTGAGGACGATAACCGTGAACAAGTGGCGTCCGTTTCCCCGTTCGCTGCGTCAATTGGTTGTCCTGGCGTTCAGCCTGGTGTTACTGCCGCTACTGTTGCTGGTTGCTGGCGTGGCAGGCCCGGCAAAGTCTGGATACCCTGAGCGAACAAGCGGCGGAGATTACCCACGCGACGCTGGCGGACGCCCGGCGCACCGAAAACATGACCGGTTTGGCGCTGGCGATGGAGCGCAGCTATCACCAATATTGCGGCCTGGACGATCCAACGTTGGCCCGGTGAAGCGCGTGGAATATATGATCAACCAGCTGGGGAAAAAGCAAACTCTGGCGGCGCGGATACCCCGTTTAGCGGGCCGCGTGAAATTCAGTCTCTCACCCAGCGTATTATCTGGTTGAACGAACGATTGGCCTGACTCGAATCTTAACGGCATGAATTTTTGCGTCATATCTCCCATGAATTAAAGACGCCACTGGCCAGTCTACGCGAGGGGGCGGAACTGCTGGCCGACGAGGTGGCGGGCCGGCTGAGCGCCGATCAGAAAGAGGTAGTGGCGATTCTCGACAGCAGCAGCCGTCACCTGCAGCAACTCATTGAACAAGTACTGGATTACAATCGCCGGCTGGCGGTCGGTCCTTCCCGGGCCGACAATGTCGATCTGGCGGCAATGGTGGCGTCGGTTATTGGCGCCCACAGTCTGCCGGCACGCGCCAAGGGTATCAACAATCACCTGGCGCTCGAGGTGACGCAGTGTCACGCACAGGCGGACTTATTAAGTCGGGTGTTGGATAATCTCTATTCCAATGCGGTGCACTACGGCCAGGAATCCGGTAACATCTGGATCCGAAGTCGCCTTAGCAGGCAGCATATTGTGCTTGAGCTGGCCAATAGCGGAACGCCCATCGCCGAGGCGGATAGCCCGCTGATTTTCGAGCCGTTTTACCAAAGCAGCATTCAGCGTAAAGGCGCGGTAAAAGGCAGCGGATTGGGATTAAGCATCGCCCGGGATTGTATTCACCGCATGCGTGGCGAGCTCGATTTAGTACAAGTAGATTACGCCCCGGTCTGTTTTCGCATTTAGCCTCCCTCTAACCGGTGAGAATCGTTAATACATGACTGGAGCAGCATGTTTATCGCGGCAGACCCCGCGCTTTTCCTCCCCGTGTTCGCCGGCCGGCGTTCACCTGCGCGGCGCGCTAATGGCGGTGCTGATGCCGTTATTGCTCTCGGCCTGTCAGCAGCACGGCGACCGCCACCCGTTGCTCAGCGAGGGCAGCGGGGCCTCATACCCATTTAGCGCCAAGTGTGCGATGACATCTGGCAGGATGATGATGGCAGGGTGAATCAGCCTGATTATTGGTTGAGTCTCATGGAATGTGCTTCACGCATGACGCCGGCGCAGGCGCGTGCAGAAGCGTGGCGACACCAGGATGCAAGCTGGCTGGACAGTTTCCGCCAGAGTATTTTGCTGGACGCTGCGGATATTGATGTCGCCGGGCGGCGTCAGGCCTATCATCATCTCCTAGGCTATCGTGATGCTTTCCCGACCGGTATTTATCCGCTGTTTTCCCTTTGGCGCCAACACCAGCCGCAGCGGCTGGTGTTGGCTGATGAGCGCAGCCGTTAGCCAGCGTCAGCAGCAAGAAAGCGACTGGCAGATCCGCTCGCTCACGGCGCGAGAACAACAACTCAATCAGGCGCTGGCGACCACCAAACCCGCAAGTTGCAAAATCTTACCGACATTGAGCGACGTCTGTCCTCGCGCAAGTGGCAGAACGCGGAGGATGACGGCACGCCGCCGCTTGACAGCGATAACAACAAACCGGCGGCGGGTAATCGGCAGACGCAGGGGGAGGAGCTCGCGCGCTGCTGACAGCGATGCGGGGGAGGCGTCCCCCGCCCTTGTCCGCCCTCCCACTGCAGCGCCCAAGACGGGGAGAAAACACGCCCATGACGACCCGCAGACATGCCCATCTCTTGCTGGTGGATGATGATACCAGCCTGTTGAAACTACTTGGCATGCGGCTGACCAGTGAAGGGTTCACGGTGACCACTGCGGAAAACGGCCAAAAGGCGCTACGTCTGTCGCAACGCAGTAAAATCGACCTGGTCATCAGCGACTTGCGTATGGATGAGATGGACGGTATCGCGCTGTTTAAGGCAATACAGCAGCAGCCTGGTTTACCGGTGATCATTCTTACCGCCCATGGCTCGATTCCGGAGGCGGTGTCCGCCACCCAGGAGGGATTGTTCAGCTTTCTGACCAAACCGGTGGATCGCGGCGCACTGTATCGCGCTATTGATGTACGTATTTTGTCTGCCACCCATCGAAATTTGCCCAAGGCGATGGCGGCGGGGGAATTTCGCGAGGATCTGTATTATCGGCTAAATTGTCGTCAGCTTGAAACTGCCCGCCTTGCATGAGCGGGCAGAAAATATTCCCTTGCTGGCACAGCATTTACTGCGCCTGGCCGCGCAGCGTCATAAATTGTTTGTGTGCAGTTTTTCCGCGGATGCCATGAAGAAGGCTGGCCGCCGCCGGTTGGCCCGGTAATGTACACCAGCTGGTGAACGTGATAGAACAGTGTGCCGCGTTGACGTCAACGTCGGTTATCAGCGATGCGCTGGTGGCGCAGGCTTTGGCGGACGATACCACGGTGATGCCAACTTTCGCTGAGGCGCGTCATCGATTTGAGCTGCGCTATTTACGCAAGTTATTACAAATAACCCACGGAAATGTGACGACAAGCCGCACGGATGGCTGGTCGCAACCGTACAGAATTTTATAAACTCTTGTCCCACCATACGCTGGACCCGAATGAATTTAAACATTAATCGGCCCTCGTTTCCGACGATCGATGGTGGGCGCAGGTAATCTGCTAAGTAGGTGAAGTAATGAAAAAAATCGATGCCATTATCAAACCCTTCAAATTGGACGACGTGCGCGAAGCGCTGGCGGAAGTCGGTATTACCGGTATGACGGTAACCGAAGTTAAGGGTTTCGGTCGCCAAAAAGGGCACACAGAATTGTACCGCGGTGCGGAATATATGGTGGATTTTCTGCCCAAGGTGAAAATCGAACTGGTAGTGCCGGATGATATCGTCGACAGCTGCGTCGATACCATTATGCATACCGCGCAGACCGGCAAGATCGGCGACGGCAAGATTTTTGTCTTCGACGTCGCACGCGTGGTGCGCATCCGCACCGGCGAGCAAGACGAAGAGGCCGTTTGAGGCCGCAGCCTGATACCGGAAGCGAGCGCGGTATAACCCCCCAACTATTCGCCCTCGGGTAAACGGCAGTTTCTGTACGCGATACGGATTACGTCCTCGCGGGCGCGCCGCATGAAATTTTCCTCTGGCGCGATGAAAATATTTCGTCATGCGGTGCAGAGCGTGACCACCGGCCTCATGCGGCGTCAGCAAGGGAATTGTTTGCGTAAAAAGCGGCGCCTGGCCCTATCGGAAGCCAGGCAAAAAAGATTACACTGACGGCCGGTCATTCCTCTATTTTAATCGCCCTAATCAGTTAGCTGAGAGTCAGGAGAACCAGATGTTAAAGCGCGATATGAACATTGCGGATTATGATGCCGAATTGTGGCAGGCAATGGAGCAGGAAGTGGCGCGCCAGGAAGAGCACATTGAACTGATTGCATCTGAAAACTACACCAGTCCGCGCGTTATGCAGGCACAGGGCTCACAGCTGACCAATAAGTACGCTGAAGGCTATCCCGGCAAGCGCTACTACGGCGGATGCGAATATGTCGATGTGGTAGAGCAACTGGCCATCAATCGTGCCAAAGCCCTGTTCGGCGCCGATTATGCCAGCGTGCAGCCTCACTCTGGCTCCCAGGCCAACTTCGCCGTTTATACCACGTTGCTGCAGCCGGGCGATACGGTGCTGGGTATGGACCTGGCGCACGGCGGCCATTTGACCCACGGCTCTCCGGTCAACTTCTCCGGCAAGCTGTATAATATCGTACCTTACGGCATCGATGGGAGCGGTCATATCGATTATTACCAGCTGTCCGAGCTGGCGAAAACCCATCAGCCGAAAATGATCATCGGCGGCTTCTCCGCCTACTCCGGCGTGGTTGACTGGGCCAGAATGCGGCAGATTGCCGATAGCATCGGCGCTTATCTGTTTGTGGATATGGCGCACGTGGCGGGTCTGATTGCCGCCGGCGTGTATCCGAACCCGGTGCCCCACGCCCACGTCGTGACCACAACCACCCACAAAACGCTGGCCGGTCCGCGTGGTGGTTTGATCCTGGCCAAGGGCGGTAGCGAAGAGCTGTATAAAAAGCTGAATTCTGCCGTATTCCCCGGCGCGCAGGGTGGCCCGTTGATGCATGTGATTGCCGCCAAGGCGGTTGCGCTGAAAGAGGCGATGGAGCCGGCGTTTAAAACCTACCAGCAGCAGGTGGCCAAAAACGCTAAAGCCATGGTAGAGGTTTTCTTGTCACGCGGTTTCAACGTTGTCTCCGGCGCTACCGATAATCACCTGTTCCTGCTGGATTTGGTGGATAAGAATCTGACCGGCAAAGAAGCGGATGCCGCCCTGGGCCGTGCCAATATTACCGTTAATAAAAACAGCGTGCCCAATGATCCGAAAAGCCCGTTCGTCACCTCCGGGGTGCGTATCGGTACGCCGGCGGTGACGCGTCGCGGTTTTACCGACGCCGACATGCGCGATTTGGCGGGTTGGATGTGTGACGTGCTGGAAAATATCCATGACGACGCCGTAATCGTGCGCACTAAGAATAAAGTGCTGGATATCTGCGCCCGCCATCCCGTTTACGCGTGATGATAAGGCGGGGCCGCAGGGATCCTGCCGGCGCCACCGCGACCACACGCCAGCGGCCAGCCTCCTTTGGGGGGCCGGTTTTTTTGCCCTGGCGGTGGTCGAATACTACGTCGCTTTTGACGGCGGCTGGAATATTTGATGTCAATCGTCGCGGTACCGGGCCGGCCGGGAGGCGGCCGGGTTCAGGATTCGAGCAAATTGTAGTGGCACACTGAATTTGGCCACCTGAACAGGGGTGATATCCTCACCTCAGAACAACACGGGTGCACCAATGCAAAGAAAAAATTTTAGTCCTGAATTCAAACGCGAATCCGCTCAACTGGTTATCGACCAAAATTACACCGCCGCGCCAGCAGCAAAAGCCATGGACGTCGGCCTTTCTACGATAACGAAATGGGTAAAACAGCTGCGTGATGAGCGACAAGGGAAAACGCCAAAAGCCTCTCCCATAACCCCGGAACAAATCGAAATACGTGAGCTCAAGAAGAAGGTACAACGCATTGAAATGGAAAACGAAATATTAAAAAAGGCTACAACGCTCTTGATGTCAGACTCCCTGAACAGTTCTTGTTAATCGGGAAACTCAGAGCGCATTATCCTGTGGACACACTCTGCCACGTGTTCAGGGTTCATCGCAGCAGTTACAAATACTGGAAAAGTCCTCCTGACAGGCCAGACGGCAGGCGAACGGCATTGCGCAGTCAGGTTCATGAACTGCACAATATCAGCCATCGTGCCGCTGGCGTGAGAAGTATCGCCACCATGGCAACCCAGAGAGGCTTCCGGATGGGGCGCTGGCTCGCAGGCAGGCCCATGAAAGAGCTGGGGCTGGTCAGTTGTCAGCAGCCGACGCACAGGTATAAGCGTGGCGGTCAGGAGCATGTTGCGATCCCGAATTATCTTGAACGCCAGTCCGCTGTAACGGAGCCAAACTAGGTATGGTGCGGCGATGTGACGTATATCTGGACCGGGAAACGCTGGGCATACCTTGCGGTTGTTCTTGAATCTGTTCGCGAGGAAAACGGTGGACTGGGCTATGTCGTTCTCCCCGGACAGCAGATTGACCATCAAAGCACTGGAAATGGCATGGGAACCGCGTGGTAAACCAGCCGGAGTGATGTTCCATCAGCGATCAGGGTAGCCACTATACGAGCAGGCAGTTCCGACAGTTGCTGTGGCGTCACCGGATCAAACAAAGCATGAGTCGGCGGGGTAACTGTTGGGATAATAGTCCGATGGAGCGCTTCTTCAGAAGTCTAAAAAATGAGTGAATACCGGTAACGGGCTACATAAGCTTCAGCGAAGCAGCTCATAAAATTACCGACTATATCGTGGGATATTACAGCGCACTCAGGGCGCATGAATATAACGGTGGGTTGCCACCAAACAAATCAGAAAATAGACACTGGAAAAACGCTAACGCGGTGGCCAGTTTTAGTTGGCCACTACAACCATCTTTTACAGTGGTGTAGAGCATTGCATATAAGGAACACGTCAGCCTGGACTGGCTTATATTTGCTTCATCATGCACTCAAAACGAAGTGGCCTCAACTAGCGAGACTCAGTCAATTAACGAGGAAAGCCTAATGGAAGATCCTTTAGAAACTACTTGGCATATGATTTATAAGTCGCTGAATAAAAAAGATTTAGAGGCATTAATAATGCCTGTTTTTACAAGAAGGGGCAAAGGGTGTATTGGCGTTATCAGGACGTAAAGATGACTTAGATAGCCTGTTACTCCAACTTCCAAAAGAAGGAAAAGAACGTCTGATAGCTTTACACGAAGCTAAAAAGGGGGCGGTGTCTGAAGAGTGTGCAGTAGAAGATGTGGCAAGCTTAAACTGTAAGAAAAGTGGAGCGGCCTAAATGAAAGATTAGGCCATTATCTATCTCACTTCATTATTTTTATGATTTACTAAAATTTTTTAACCTAATTTGCATATATCTAATGGATGCCAAAAAGGCGTTTAAACTACCTTTAAATCTGCTCAAACCAGAGTCATTCAAGTCCAGAATCTGTAAAATCTCTGTAAGCCGCGCCATTAAAGGGCTTCCGGCTAACCCATCGTTTAACTTAAGAGTCCAGAAATGATTGCCACCCCACACGGCGAAAGGAATCGCTTCTTCCGAAATGAAGCACAGGCCGAGCACAAACGCGGCTTTACCGGCTTCGCGCTGAGTGTCATCGAACTTGCGGCGTCCGATAAGCGTGGCCACCGCGATGCCTAACGGTGGCACCATCCCCGCGGCCATAATCGCCACCATCGGGCCATAGGTCTGCGTGCTGAGCAGCGCGACGCCGAAAGCGTAGACGGCATTATTAATGGGGCCGCCCATATCGCTGCACATCATCGCGCCAAGTATAGCCCCCAGCAGCACGGCATTCGCGGTTCCCATCACCTGCAGCCAATGCGTCAGGGCGGTCAGGATTTTGGCCACCGGCGTCCCCACCACATAAATCATCACTAGACCGGTCATCAAGGTCGCGATAAGCGGAATGATCAGTATCGGTTTCAGCGCCGCCATGCTTTACGGCAGGGGCAGTTTATTGCTGATGAGCTTCGCCACATAGCCCGCCAGGAACCCGGCGATAATACCGCCGATAAATCCCGCGCCGGTGCTGACCGCCAGCATCCCGCCCACCAGCCCCGGCGTCAGGCCCGGACGATCGACTATCGAGAAGGCAATGAAGCCCCCGCCAAGACAGGTACCATGAGCGCCAGAGCGGATTTGCTGCCGATTTCCATCAACGCCGCGGCCAAAGTGCCCAGCTGTTCGGCGGCATGAATGCCGAAAATGAAGGACAGCACGATACAAAGCCCCCCCACCATCGAATCGCCCGCGCCGACGGTACTCACCACTTCGCAGGCCGGCGGTTTGGCGAGCCAGGCGCCGGAGGCGTTGAGCCACAACGCGCCATCGGCGTCGAGCGAGATAACGACATGGGCAATCCCCTGCTCGCGCAGGGCGTGGGCGGCCTCGATGACGTCGGCGAGAGCGCCCCGGCAACAGACGGCCGGCCCAAATCTCCAATTCACGGCGGTTGGGTTTCACCAGACAGGGGGAGACTTTCAGCCCGGCCACCAGCGCTTCGCGGCTGCTGTCGAAAATAATGCAGGGGCCAATGACTGCGCCGCTTCACCATCCATTCGGTGAAAGCCGCCGGCGCCACGCCAGCCGGCAGGCTGCAGCTGACCGCCACCATATCGAACTGGTCAAGCCAGGTAAGCGAGTCATTGACGAAACGGTCCCAGTCTTGTGGCGTCACCGTAAAACCCGAAAAATTAAAGCCAGTGACGTCGCCGTCTTTTTCGGTCAACTTAACATTGGTACGCGTCCGGCCCTGCACCACCTGGAAACGATTGGCAATGCCCAGATCTTTTAGTAGCATTTTGGCAACGTTAATGCCTTTGCCCGCGGCGTGCAGCCCGGTGGTTTGCACCAAATTAACTTCGCCGCGCTCGATTTCCGGGCAAAAGCCCACCAAATTGTAAGCCGGATTTAGCGTAATTGTTGCTACGTGTCTGCTCATGCCTCTCCCGCCCCGAGACCCGAGGCAATGGCCTCGCCGATTGCCTGCAGCGCCTGTTCGGCATCATTACCTTCAGCGGTAAAGCGTAATTTGTGACCTTTTTTGACGCCGAGCGCCACCACTTTCATCAGGCTGCGCCCGTTAGCGAGTTTACCGCTGCCGTCCACGTTGGTGACGGTGATGGCGCTGTCAAATTGTTTGATCACGCTGACCAGCGCCATGCCCCGGCCGGGCATACAGCCCGTGCTCATTGCGCACCACGAATTCGGCGGTAAGCTGATTTGCCTGTTCCGCCACTTCGCTGGTCAGCAGCGCCAGCAGCGTCGGCCAGCCGTCCGGCGCGCCCCTGGCGCAGAAGCGCGGCAAGGTAGTCCAGCACCGGCAGCGGCTGATCGTCGGCCATCGCCACCGTCATCAGCAACATGACCGGCACCCCTTCCTGGTCGAAGGGCGTAGCCGGGCGACTGATGGCGACGGCGCTTATCATGTTGCCCTGCGTGCTGCCGTCAAGCTACACGCCCCGCCCCAGATGAAGCGGCGGGCTGGCGATAACGCCCTCGAAACCGGTGTCCACGGCGCCGAGGCGCTGTAGCAAACCGGCATTAAGCGCTTTCAGCGTCATCAGATCGCCGGCCGCAATGTCCAATATCATTGTCGAGCTATCAAACAAAAACGCCGCGGGCTGTTGCTCGCCCACCAATACGCTGCGACGCTGCGCAATTGCTCGGCCGAGTCGGTTTTCGCCAGGCGCGCCGCCAGGGCTTCATCGCTTAGCACATGAGTCAGTTGCCGCAGCAGGGCAAGATGCTCGTCGGATCGTGCGGCGATACCAATGACGAGATAAGTTGTTTAACCCTCGCCCCAGTCGATGCCCTGCGGGTATTGAAAAACCTGCACCCCGGTATTTTGCACCAGATGGCGGGTCGCCGTAGGTCCCGTGCGGGATGGCGATGCCGTTGCCCAAAAAGGTAGACGTTTGCGTTTCCTACTCCATCATCCCCGCTAGATAACCGCCGCTGACGCAGGCGGGCTGCGTCAGCGCATCCGCGACCTAACGAATGGCTTGCGCTTTATTCTCGGCCTGGGCGCCGGGATGGATGTCATGTAATGACAGCTCGAACATAGTTCTCCTCACCTGCTGAATGCTGAAGTTAAATCGTTTCATCTAATTAAGTTAAAAAACGCGTGACTTAGTAGTTGACGTTCGAGAAGCCACACTGAAACGTTTCAAGGCGGTGTGAAACCAGATCCCCTTGAATGCAGGGGATGACTTCTATTTCATCATGAATTTTTGATGGCCCGCACATTTTGCCCGACGATGGCCCCGTTAGAGCAGTGTGAGCTGAAGCAACGCTGAAGCCCGGGCGCCCTCGTTCGCTATTTTTCTCACGCAACCTCTTCCGCTGCAGCGATGGGCCCAGCGGGCAGTTTGCGCGGCAGGTCTTTTTTTCCGTTACGCTATTTTGTTTTTCTCCTATCGGCGTATGATGCGCCCGTGCCCATCCTTCACCCCGAACGATATTCATGATACTATACCCCTGCCGCCTTCGTGCGGGCCTGCCGGATATGACCTCTACGGCTTTTCTGGCGATTGCTTTTCTGACCGGTATTGCCGGTGCGCTCCAGTTGCCCGCGCCCAGTCTGTTTTTATCCCAGGAAGCCCAGGCGCGGCCGTTTATGGTGGGTCTGTTTTATACCGGCAGCGCCATTATCGGTATTTTCGTCAGCCAGTTTCTGGCCGCTCGCTCCGACAAACAGGGCGATCGCGAACTTTTGATTTTCAAATGCTGTCTGCTCGGTCTGGGCGTACTGCTTACCAGCTTTGGCTCAACCGCCAACTCGCAACTGTTCGCCCTGGCGCGCGAGCATGCCGATCATACCGGCCGTGAAGCGGCCATGTTCAGTTCGGTGCTGCGGGCGCAGGTTTCGCTGGCGTGGGTCATCGGTCCCCCGTTGGCGTTCGCGCTGGCGCTGGGATTCGGCTTCAAGATGATGTATTTGATGGCCGGCGTGACGCTCTTGCTCTGCGGTGCTTTGGTCTGGCTGATGTTGCCCTCTATGCGCAAATCCCGGCGTCAGGCCCGGTCGGTGTTGGAAGCGCGCGCCGCAACCGTCACGATACGCTGTTGTTGTTTGCCGCTTGTACCTTGATGTGGCCCTGCAGTTGCATGTACCTCATTAATATGCCGCTGTATATCCTGCACGAATTGCATCTGCCGGAGAAAACCGCCGGGGTGATGACGGGTACCGCCGCCGAGCTAGAAATCCCCACTATGCTGCTGGCCAGCTGGTTAAGTAACCGATGGGGGAAACGGCAGTTGATGCGCCCGGCGGTGGCCGCCGGGGCGCTGTTTTATCTCGGGATGCTGCTGATGCACGATCCTACGGCGCTGTTGATGCTGTAGTGGCTGAACGCCGTATTCATCGGGATTTTAGCCGGCATCGGCATGATCTATTTTCAGGATTTGATACCCGGTCAAACCGGGGCCGCCACGACCTTGTTCACCAATAGCGGCCGGGCTGGGCTGGATTATCGCCAGCTCGCTGGCCGGGCTGGTGTCGATAATCGAGCAATTCCACGGCGTATTTTCCCTGTCGCCGCTCATGATTGCCGGCGCCGGATATTGCATGTGACGCATTCGTGATGTAGATTCGCCGCAGCCCCGCGACAC
Source organism: Sodalis sp. (in: enterobacteria) (assembly GCF_051710625.1). GTDB lineage: Bacteria > Pseudomonadota > Gammaproteobacteria > Enterobacterales > Enterobacteriaceae > JBPESN01. The sequence continues at coordinate 41,367 of NZ_JBPESN010000011.1, forward strand.
ACTGTGCCCCCTCTTCCCGACGACAACGGCAAGGTGTCGCCCTGATCCCGATATACACTACAGGCCCTTGTTAAGGGCTAGAGCTAATAAAATAAAGCGCGGTATGGCGATAAATTACAACGGTAAATTATTGCTGGTTAAAGACATCAACACCCAAAGCCGGAGCGCGCGTGGCGCCAGCACGCTGCATAAAATGTGTTTTGCCGATGTGCGTACCGGTTTAAAGGTTGAGGAACGCTTTAAAGGCGACGATATCCTCGATACTATCACCCTCACCCGGTGTTCGGTGACGTTTTCTTACGTGGACGGCGATGAATACATCTTCATGTATAATGAGGATTACACGCCGTACATCATCAAAAAAGATCAGATTGAAGACGAGCTGCTGTTTATCCCCGAGGGCGGTATTCCCGGCATGCAGGTGCTGAGGATGGACAGTGCAGTGCTGGCGCTGGAACTGCCGCAGACCATGGATCTGAATATTGTCGACACCACCCCGGGTATCAAAGGGGCTTCCGCCAGCGCGCGTACCAAACCCGCGACTCTGTCGACCGGTCTGGTGACCCAGGTACTCGAATACCTCAGCAGCGGCGAGCGTATCCGCATTCACGTGGCGGAACGCCGCTATGTGGGACGCGCCGACTCGACTAATCCACCGGCCCGCTTCACCGATGCCGCTCGGTCAGCGGGCGCGGTTCGGTGAAGCGGGCCCTCTCAACTTAGCGCGCTCTCCTGCGCCCGCCGGAACAGGGCGCATCCGGCAAACCCCTAACATCCTCGCGTTTTCTATGTCGGTGCCGCGCGCGGACGGCCGGTTAGCCGCCCCCCCCCACGTGCTTATCCTGGCAAAAAAAGCGGTTTTCTGCCGCCTAGCTTACAGCATTAACTTTTCATGTTTACTCTTTTAACAAAAAAAACACTTTCGCCTCGGTCACGCCGTCACCGGGCGCAGACTCCCCTTGATAGAGGACAAACCATGCCAACCCTCGCCTCACGGCCGCTACCGGAACACGTGCAGCAGCCGGGTTACGATCACCGTTGCCTTGTCAGCCGTATTATGCATATTGGTTTTGGTGCGTTCCACCGCGCCCACCAGGGCGTCATAACCGACCGGGTGCTCAATCATCACGGCGGCGACTGGAGAGTATGCGCGGGTGATAGGCGCCGTAGGCGACTCGCTGATCGTCGCCGCCGAACAGGGTATTGATGCGCTGCTGGCTAAGCCTGCCGAGCCGCAGGCCGCCATCGTATCGCTGACCATCACCGAAAAAGGCTACTGCATCGAACCGGGCAGCGGCCAACTCGATCCCACCCATTCGGGCATAGTGGCCGATTTGGCGGCGTCGCACACGCCGGCCACGGTGCCCAGCATTCTGGCGGAAGCGCTTAATCTGCGCCATCAACGCGGTTTGGCGCCGTTTGAAGAAATGAAGCTGCGGATGCTCAATGGCAGCCATTCGTTCCTCGTCTGGCTGGGCCATCATCTGGCCGGTTACGCTCATATCAGCGACTGCATGAACGACGCCACACTGCGCGCCGCGGTCGAGAAGCTGATGCTTGACGAACAAGCTCCCTCCCTGCAGTCCATTGAGGGAGTGGACACCGGGGGGGACTACGCCCGACAATTGCTGGCGCGTTTCGCTAACCCCGCGCTGATACATCGCACCTAGCAAATCGCGACGGACAGTACGCAAAAACTGCCGGAGCGTATCCTCGATCCGCTGCGCTGGCATTTACGACAGGGCCGCCCTGCGCCGCTGCTGACGCTGGCGGTCGCGGGCTGAATGCGTTACGCCGGCGGCATTGACGAGCGGGGACAACCTATCGTTATCCGCTACACGGCACGCTTTCGGAGATTGCCGCCCGGTATGAAGAGGAACCGGCGCGCGTGCGGGCATGGCCTGCCCTTTGCAACGTTTTCGGTCAGGATCTGCCGGAAAACCCGGCGTCCGTCGCCGCGGTCACCGAGGCCTATCGATCGCCGATGCAGCACGGTGCGCTTGGCAACGGTAGCCGAATTAATTAACGACTAAAGCGGAACCGCCATGCCGACTTAAACCACTCTGGTAACCAGTTTTCTCTGTAGTAGAAAAACGACCACCTTACGCCATTTTCTCAGTCAGAAACCCGCCGATGAGAAGTGGGCTATCCTGCTGAACGAATTCGGCGAAATCGGGGTCGACGGCGCCCTGCTCACCGATAGCAGCGCGCTGCCAAAAGAGATCCCCGGCGGCTGCATGTGCTGCGTTAATGGTTTGCCGCTGCAAATCGGCCTCAACACTTTGCTAACGCGGAACCGGCCCGATAAATTATCGATAGAGCCTACCAACCTGGGTCATCCCGCGCAAATCCTTGCGCTGCTCGCCTCCGATACCTATCGCACCTGGCTACAACTGCGGGCGACGCTGTGCCTGCTTGACGCGCGGCAGCTTAGCCAACCACGTTATCGCGACAACGAAAATTTCTGCGATCAGTTGGCCGCGGCCGATATCGTCATTGCCAACAAACAGGAAACCTACGCTGACACTGACCGGCAGTCATTGGCGGCATGGTGGCGCGCCAGCGCAGACGGCCGCGAGCTCTTCACTGTCAGCCATGGGCAGCTGCCGCTAGCGCTGTTGGATCGCCCGCGGGCAAATCTGCGACCGCAGGCCCCCGGCGCCGGGTATCAGCATCAGCATGCCGCGGCCCCCCCTCCGGCCTGGCCGCGCTCCGCCTGCCGGACAATCAAGGCTGGCGCCGCGCGCTGAATCAGGGGCAAGGCTATCATGCCTGCGGCTGGATATTTGATGACGCAACGCGATTTGATACGCTGGGACTGCTGGAACGGGTGCGTCTGGCGCCGGTAGAACGCATTAAAGGGGTGCTGTGGATTCGCGAAGGCACCTTACGGATAAACCGCCAGGGGCATTACCTGCACACGGAAACGCTGCCTCAGTCACCGGCGGATAGCCGAATAGAGCTTATCCACCCGCAGGCCGCAGACTGGAATCACTTTCAGAGCAAATTGTTGAATTTTTATTTAAATTATCTCACTTATATTTAAACGTTTTTAATCTTTCATCTTAAGGGTTTTCCATGTCTCGCCTCCCCACCATGGCGATGCTGAGCTTACTCGGCGTGGCGTTGTTCATTTCATGGTACCTGCCCGCACATCATGGTATCTGGTTCACGCTCGACAGCCGCATCTACCACGTGATTAATTATCAGTCGGTACGCCATCCGCAGTTTACCGATTTTCTGGCTGTTACCAACAACCGCATCTTTGATCTCGGCTCCTTGCTGGCGATGAGGGCCCTGTACCTGCGCTACTTCCTGCGCACCGATGCCGCCGGCCGTCACCGCATGCTGGCGATCGGCCTGGCCCTTATCATCACCACCCTGGTGCTTAACCAGCTTGGCCATCTGGTGCCGGTGTCGCGTGTCAGCCCGTCGCGCTATTTTAAAGCAACGCCCGGCGTCGTCAGCATTGCCGAGTTGACCCATATTCCCACCAAAGAGTTCTCAAGCGACAGCTTCCCGGGCGATCACGGCATGCTGTTGATGATTTTCGCCGCCTTTATGCTGCACTATTTTGGCCGCCGGGCTTTCCTGCAGGCCGTGTTGATTCTCCTGTTCTTCTCGACGCTGCGGATCCTGATAAGCGCCACTGGTTTACCGACGTCGCCGTCGGCTCATTGTCCATCGTTCTGGTGGGTTTGGGGCTGTGGTTGCCCGGCGGCGGTCACGATGCGCTGGTGAGTTGGTTTGAGCGCCACCTGCCGCGCGCGATGTTGTTTAACCGGCGTCAGCAGCCGCACGGATAAAGAAAATACTATCCTCCGCTTTCCCGGCGTGACACGCCAGGAAAGCGGTGTACTCCATCCCTGCCCTTATCTCGATGCCCAATTAGGCGCTTTTGGCCTGTACCGGCGCCGATTTCGTTACCACAGCTGATTATTTGCGCAAAAATCATCTGTGCCGATTGACAAATAATTACATCATTAAATGTTATAAGTTTACGTTTAAAAAACCTCGCTTTCCTTTATTTATTACGGTAACCCCGAATTCGCTCGACGTCCGGTCCGTTAATTTTCTTATCCTTAAAGCGATTGTGTGAGTAATACCATACACTTGATGAACGAAATCTGTTCAATTAGGATACCCGCTCAACCCTAATTGGTTTGGCATTTTATAACAACATTGCCTCTAAAGACTTCAAGGGATAACACGAATAATGGTCAAATCTCAGCCTATCTTGAGATATGTTCCGCGGCTCATCCCCGCAGTGGCGGTTGCTGCCATGCTCTCCGCCTGCAGTACTTCTCATAGCCCGAAACAAACCGCTGACATGCGTGCAGTAAACGATTCAAATCATTTTTTACTGCAAGCCTCTCAGGACGAATTTGAAGAAATGGTTCGTAATGCGGATATTAAATCCAAAATTATGGATCAATACGCCGACTGGAAAGGCGTGCGTTACCGCCTCGGCGGCAGTACCAAGCACGGAATTGATTGCTCCGGCTTCGTACAAATGACATTCCGTGAGCAATTTGGCCTTGACCTGCCGCGCTCTACGCTGGATCAATGGGAAATAGGCTTTAGAATTCAACGCACTAAGCTGCGTCCGGGCGACCTGGTGCTGTTTTGCGCCGGCTCAACGGGCCGCCATGTAGGCATTTATCTGGGTAACAATCAATTTGTTCATGCTTCTACCAGCAGTGGCGTGATGATTTCCAATCTGAATGAAAGCTACTGGAAATCCCGCTACCGTGAAGCCCGGCGGGTGTTGCCCAACGAAGTATAAAGTTAAATTGGTTATTAATTGAACGTCCGCATTGCCCAATGAGAGATCGAAAAAGCCGCCGCAAGCGGCTTTTTTTATTGTTCATTAACACTGCAATAATTAATAGCTGCGTAAATTACTTAAACAAAAACTTACAAATTAATTACTGACTGTTAATTAATTATTACTTTTCTCATTCGCATGAGCGCCAGCCTGTGATTTAATTGTTTTATCATTATTGCCAAACATCTATCATTAGACCAGCACATACCGTGATTAAAGCAGCAAGTTATTCGCCGCTATGGCAACATTATCGGCCACAGGCAACAGGATAATTCGCCTGATTTTTGCCGCGGCAGGCTGACAAAAATGCCGCGTTATTCCATCGAACCAGAATAATTACCATGCCGAACAGGCGCGCCGACGGACACGTTAAGGGGAGTTCCGGAGTCTATAGCGGCGGTGCGCGCCGCAGTGCGTGGCAGGACTATCAAGCGACCCGTAACCGTAAGCAGCTCAAGGCAGGTTCATCTCTCGGGACAGGCGATGGTACCGATTTCAATCGGAATAGCCCCAAAAAAAACAGTTTTGCCTGTCAACCCCCACAGACGGCGGTGCCGGCCTGACCCCGTGGCGGCAGATGCCGCTCCAGCCACTGCAGGGACGTAAAGCTCTCAGCGGCCACGGCAGCAGGCGCCGATTGCCGGTAGCGATCGTTAAAAATCTCCAGCGACCAGACGCCTTGGTATCCCGCTTGCTGCGCGGCGGCGGCAATCTCCGTCACCGCCAATGTACCTCTGCCGGAAAAACAGCGATGATGGCGGCTCCATTTATCTACCGGCATAGCCGGATAAGGACGGGCGGCCGCATCCGCCATTTGTATAAAGTAAAGCTTTGTCGGCCGGGATGGCCATTATCTCCTGTGCCCCCTCCCCCTACGCCAGGACGTGAAAACTGTCCAGCATGATACCCAGATGCGGGTGATTGACGGCGCGTACGCGGTCCCACGCCTGACTTAGACGATTGACATACGTGCCCCACAGGCCAGCGCTTCTAAGGCCACTGCGTAATCATGTTGCTGCGCCAGATCAGCCAGACACCCAAGATCTTCTATCTGCGCCTGCGGTTCGGGCGACGTTGCCGCATCGGTCCCGCTACAGGCCAGTAACAGCCGACAGCCGAGCTGGTTCATCTGCTCCAGCATTCGTTGCGCGTTTTCGTTTACGTTGACGCGGTGCGTCGACGTAATCACGCAGAGGTTGCACCACCACCACGTCCAGATCCAAGGCCTCCGTCAAGCGGCGGATGTCCCTCGCGCTTCCGGGGAAAGTCTGTAAATCGTCGGCAAAAATCTCGACGGCTGCAAAGCCCGCACGGGCAATGGCCTCCAGTCTTTCCGGCAGCGTGCCCGATAACGCCACAGTGGCGATGGCTTTGCGCATCATCCTTCTCCTGCTATCCCGTCTCAGGCGGGGAACATCATTGATTGTTTGAACAATTATGGTAAAAAACCATTATAGTCCTCAATAGCATCGCTAATTAATCTGTCCATTCCCGCCGGCGATGCATAACGATGCAGAAGCATAAGCTGATGTTTCCACGTTTTTGGCGGGCGCTATTTTTCAACGTTATTTTCCCGTGCGCCCGAGGCGAACCCTTGCATGACGGCTATGCTTTCGCGCTGTTAGGCGAACGGCGCTACCCGCCTGACTTCACCCATTTTGACTATGTTAATCCGGCTGCGCCCAAGGGTGGCGGCATGACCATGGCCGCCATCGGTACCTTCGACAATTTCAACCGTTACGCCTCGCGCGGGATGCCGGCGGCGCGTACGGAACAGCTTTATTACAGCCTGTATGTCACCTCCGATGACGAAGTGGGCAGCTATTATCCGCTCGTCGCCGAAACGGCCCGTCATCCCGCCAATTATGCCTGGGCGGAAATCACGCTCAATTCACGGGCCCGCTACCATAATCATCAACCGGTTACCGCCGCCGACGTCGCGTTCACTTTCAATAAGTTCATGACCGAGGGCGTCCCCCAGTTCCGGGTGTTCTATAAAGGGGTGAAGGTGAAGGCTATCTCGCGGCTAACGGTCCGCTACGAATTCCCCGAGCCAAACAAAGATGCGTTATTAGGGCTTCTCACGCTGCCGATACTTCCGGAGAACTTTTGGTCGCAGCATAAACTGAGCGATCCCCTCACTTTCCCCCCTCCCACCAGGGGCCCCTATCGCATCACCGCCTGGCGCGCGGGCCAATCCGTGACGTATAGCCGGGTGAAAGATTATTGGGCGGCGGCCCCGCTGCCGGTTAATGTCGGGCGCTACAACTTTGATACCCTGCGCTATAATTATTATCTCGATGATAATGTCGCTATGGAAGCTTTCAAAGCCGAGGCTTTCAATCTGCGAATTAAAGGCTCACTCAAAAAATGGGCGACCCAGTACCGCGGCGGTAACTTCGACCGCGGTTTTATCCCTCATCGCGAAGTGGCCAACAACGCGCCGGTGGGGACACCTTGGCTGAGCTTTAACATTCAGCGGCCGCTGTTTGCCGACCGTCGCGTCCGCGAGGCGCTGTCGCGGGCGTTCGATTTTGAATGGATGAGCAAGGCGCTGTTTTATAATGGCTATCAGCGCGTTAACAGTTACTTTATGAACACCGACTATGCCGCGCGCGCTTATCCGGATGCCGCCGAGCTGACGCTACTGGCGCCGCTGAAAAAACAGGTGCCGCCGGAGGTCTTTAGCGCGATTTACCAGCCGCCGGTGTCCGACGGTAGCGGCTACGACCGCCGCAACCTACTCAAGGCGCTGGCGTTGCTAAAACAAGCCGGCTGGACGCTGCCCAACCAGCGCCTGGTCGACGCCCAGGGCAAACCGTTCAGCTTTGAATTGTTGGTGATGAGCGGCGGCAATAATTAATACATATTGCCTTTTCAACACAGCCTGTCCCGCCTCGCCATCACCATGACGGTATGCGAAGTGGACAGCGCCCAATTTATTAACCGCCTGTAAACGGGATTTCGATATGATCTCCTCCACCTACGGCGCGTACGCCTTTCCCAGTAGCGATCTGCAAATCATTTGGGGTTCGGTGTATGTGGAGTCCAGCTATAACCATCCCGGGGTAAAAAACCCCGCGATCGACTTGTTGATTAACCAAATCGTGCGCCATCAGGGTGATAAAGCGGCGTTACTGCCACTAGGAAGGGCTTTGGACCGCGTGTTAACCTGGAATTATTTTATGATCCTGCTGTGGTATTCGCATCAGATCTGCCTGGCCTACTGGGACAAATTCGCCATGCCCGCCCAGCGCCCCGCGCATGATCTGGGTTTCGACGGCTGGTGGTATGATGTCAATAAGGCGGCGCAGCTGCCCGCCCAGCGGCGCTGACGAGGAGAGGTCGCTTGACGTCTTATTTACTAAAACGCCTGCTGTTAATTATCCCCACGCTGTGGGCCATTTATCACTCTCAACTTCTTTATCGTGCAAATTGCGCCCGGCGGGCCGGTGGATCAGGCGATAGCCGCCATTGAGCTGGGACAAACGGCCGGCTTCGGCGGCAGCCACGGCAGCAATCCCCTGTCGCGCAATCAGACCCTGCACGGTGGCCAACTGGGGAATAATCAATATCGCGGCGCGCGGGGGCTGAATCTGGAGGTGATTGCCGAAATAACCCGCCGCTACGGTTTCGATAAGCCGCTGCACGGACGTTACTTCACGTTGTTATGGCAATATGTCCGCTTTGACTTCGGCGACAGTTTGTTTCGCGGCGCCTCGGTGAGGCAGCTTATCAAAGACAGCCTGCCGGTTTCGGTCTCCCTGGGGGTATGGAGTACGCTGATTATCTATCTGGTGTCGATTCCGCTCGGCATCAAAAAGGCGGTACGCAACGGCAGCACCTTCGATACCTGGAGGAGCTTGCTCATCATCATCGGCTAGGCTATTCCGGCGTTTTTATTCGCCGTCCTGCTTATCGTGCTGTTCGCCGGCGGCAGCTATCTGGACTGGTTCCCGCTACGCGGTCTGGTGTCCGGTGATTTCGACGCCCTGCCCTGGTATGGCAAGATAGCCGATTATTTCTGGCACTTTACCCTGCCGGTACTGGTGATGGTGATTGGCGCTTTTGCCATCTTAACCATGCTCACCAAAAACGCGTTTCTCGACGAGATCCGCAAACAGTATGTTATCACCGCACGCGCCAAGGGACTCAAGGAAGGCGCCATCCTTTATCGCCATGTTTTTCGCAACGCCATGCTGCTAGTTATCGCGGGTTTTCCCGCCACCTTTATCAGCATGTTTTTTACCGGTTCGTTGCTCATTGAAGTGATGTCTTCCCTTAACGGCCTGGGGCTGCTGGGCTATGACGCCACGCTGTCGCGCGATTACTCCGTCATGTTCGGTATGCTGTACATCTTCACGCTCATCGGTCTGCTGTTGAATATCATTAGCGATATTACCTATACTCTGGTCGATCCCAGAATTGATTTCGGGAAGCGCCATTGAAATCGTTGTCTCCGGTGAAGCAGGCGCGCTGGGCGCGCTTTTGCCACAATAGCCGCGCCTATTGGTCGCTGTGGTTGTTTATGTTGCTGTTCGCGTTCAGTTTGTGTTCAGAGCTTATCGCCAACGACAGAGCGCTGCTGGAGCGGTATCAGGGTCAGTTCTATCTGCGTTATTGCATGATTACAGCGAGGCTGCCTTTGGCGGCCCGCTGTAATGCAGCGGCTTGAGGAGCAAGGTTGGGCGCTGTGGGCGCTAGTGCTTTTCAACTATCGCACCATTAATTACGCCTCAGCCTCGCCGTTCTCGGCCCCGCCCGAGGCGGGGAATTGGCTCGGTACCAACAGCAACGGCCGCGATGTCCTGGCCAATCTCCTGTATGGCTTCCGGCTGTCGATGCTGTTCGGGCTGGCGTTAACGTTTTTGTCGAGCCTTATCGGCATCGTTGGTCGGCGCCACTCAGGGTTATTACGGCGGGCGTCTGGATTTGTGGGGCCAGCGCTTTGTTGAGGTCTGGTCCGGTATGCCGACGCTGTTTCTGATCATTTTACTTTCAAGCGTAGTGCCGCCTAATTTCTGGTGGCTGCTGGGCATTATCGTCCTCTTTGGTTGGATGAGCCTGGTCGGCGTCGTGCGGGCGGAGTTTCTGCGCACCCGCAATTTCGACTATATCTGCGCCGCGCAGGCAATGGGCGTCAGCGATCGGCACATTATGCTGCGCCATATGCTACCTAACGCCATCGTCGCAACGCTAACCTTTCTGCCGTTTATATTGTGCGGCTCGATAACCACGCTTACCTCGTTGGACTTCCTCGGCTTCGGCCCGCCGCTCAGCTCTCCCTCGCTGGGAAATCTGCTCTTGGAAGGCAAAAACAATTTGCAGGCGCCTTGGCTTGGTATTACCGCATTTATCACACTGGCGCTGGTGCTGTCGTTATTAATTTTTATCGGCGAAGCGGTGCGCGACGCTTTCGATCCGAGAAAGGCGTATTAATATAAACCGCACGCCGTTATTGGCTATCAATCACTTGAGAGTGGCGTTCCGCCAGGGGACGTCGGTGCACCGGGTCGTCGATGATGTGTTGCTCACGCTGCACGCAGGCGAAACGCTGGCGCTGGTGGGCGAATCGGGCTCCGGCAACAGCGCCACTGGGTTGTCGGTCCTGCGCCTGCTGCCCGCGCCGCCGGTTGAGTACCCGGGTGGGGAAATCCGGTTTAACGGACAAAGTTTGCTTGACGCCGATGAGGCGGCCTTGAAGCGTATTCGCGGCAATGATATCGCGATGATTTTCCAAGAGCCGATGTGTCGTCGCTTAACCCGCTGCACACACTGGAGAAGCAACTCAGCGAAGTTCTGCTGCTGCATCGCGGTATGGGGGGAAAGCCGCCCGCGCCGAGGCGCTAGCGAGCCTTGAGCGGGTCGGCATTCATCACCCCGCCAGCCACTTGCAGGACTATCCGCATCAGTTGTCCGGCGGCGAACGTCAGTGGGTCATAATCGCGATGGCGTTGTTAACGCGGCCAAAACTGTTGATAGCAGATGAACCGACGACCGCCCTCGATGTGACGGTCCAGGCGCAGATCCTGCAATTGCTAGCGGATCTGCGCCTGGAATTGGACATGGCGCTGCTGTTTATTACCCACGACACTGAATAGTGTTCGCCAAATGGCGGATCGGGTGGCGGTGATGCAAAACGGGCGCTGCGTGGAAACCAATACTTGCCAAACCCTGTTCAGCGCGCCGGCGCATCCCTATACACGCAGCGATTACTGGCCACCGAACCGTCCGGCCAGCCCCCCCGGCGATAGCGCAGGATGCCGCCCCCTGCTGCGGCTAACCAATCTGGGCGTCAGCTATGGCGGCGCCGGGCGGATATTCACACGGCGTCAGGCGCCAAAAACTGCTCTGAGCGGTCTTGACTTTACGCTGCGCCGCGGCGAAAGTCTGGGTTTGGTGGGGGAATCCGGCTCCGGGAAAAGCACCACCGCGCTGGCGCTGCAGCGGCTCATCGCCAGCGAGGGCGAAATCTGGTTTGAGCTATGCCCCTGCATCAGTTTGACCGCTGGCAAATGCTGCCGCTGCGCCGGCGCATCCAGGTCGTGTTTCAAGATCCCTACTTCGGCGTTGAATCCACGCTTATCCATGGCGGAAATTGTCGCAGAAAGTCTGCAGGCGCACCAGAAGCTCAGTGCGCACGCGGTGGAGCAGCGGGTGGTTGCCGCGCTGGAGGAGGTCAAACTGGATGCCGCCAGTCGCCATCGCTATCGCTATCCAGGGGAATTTTCCGGCGGACAGCGCCAGCTTATCGCCATCGCTCGCGCGTTGATTTTGCAGCCCGAGTTGGTGATCCTCGATGAGCCAACATCCTCTCTGGATCGATCGGTACAGGCCCAGATCCTGTCGTTACTGCAAGAGCTGCAACAAAAACATCGCTTGACCTATATCTTTATTAGTCATGATTTACAGGTGATACGAGCAATGTGCCATCAGGTGGTGGTGCTGCGCCAGGGACAGGTCGTAGAACAAGGCAGCGCCGAGGCCGTGTTCCGCACGCCGCAAACGCCATATACGCGGGAATTGATGACGGCGGGACGTCAATTCGCCCCGGAGCGTTAGCGGGAAGCGAAAGCAGGATTCACTGGCGCGGTATGGCGAGGAAAGCAGCCCCCCGTGCGCACAAGCGTGGCGGGAAGCAACAGGCGGCCGCGCACGGCCGTTGACGGGCTAGAGAGATAATCTTAGGCGATGTGCGGTGCGCCGGCGGGTTCAGCGACCGCCACGCCTATATTCTTGATGCGGCACAAACCGGCGCATTCATCTTCACGGTGTAAAAACAGGCAGGGCTTGCCGTCGCACTCCACGATCGAGCAGCTGACGTCCATTTCTGCCAAGGTGCGGGCGAGCTCACGCATCACCTGCCAGGCGGTATCATCGCCGTGACTCAGCAGCGTCAACCCGATCAAGACATTATCGTCATGGCGGGCTTCAATAACCGATTCTACCTTGACCCCGGTATAGCCTTGCAGGCAGCGGTATTGATGCGGTAACCGGTGTACCACGGATAAGTGTAAATTCATCACTGCCTCTCCCTAGAAGCGCCATAACCGTAGTGGTCAACTAAAACTGGCCACCGCGTTAGGGTTTTTCCAGTATCTATTTTCTGATTTGTTTAGTGGCAACCCACCGTTATATTTATGCGGCCTGAGTGCGCTGTAATATCCCACGATATAGTCGGTAATTTTATGAGCTACTTCGCTGAAGCTGTTGTAACCCTTTGTCGGCACCCATTCTGTCTTCAGGCTGCGGAAGAACCGCTCCATCGGACTGTTATCCCAACAGTTACCACACCGACTCATGCTTTGTTTAATCCGGTAACGCCATAGCAACTGTCGGAACTACCTGCTCGTATAGTGACTACCCTGATCGCTGTGGAACATCACTCCGCCTGGTTTACCACGCGTTTCCCATGCCATTTCCAGTGCTTTGATGGTCAGTCTACTGCCCGGGGAGAACGACATAGCCCAGCTCACCGGTTTCCTCGCGAACAGATCAAGAACAACCGCAAGGTATGC
>NZ_JBPESN010000012.1:0-53051 GCF_051710625.1 Sodalis sp. (in: enterobacteria)
GAACTGGCGGTTGAGATGGTTCGGTATTTCAACGTGTTCATTGCCGCCGCGTTTGTATTTGTGAGCCGCTAGCTGGCAGCTGGCGATACCCAGCTCTTTCATGAGCCTGCCTGCGAGCTAGCGCCCCATCCGGAAGCCTCTCTGGGTTGCCCATGGTGGCGATACTTCTCGCGCCAGCGGCACCATGGCTGATACTGTGCAGTTCATGAACCTGACTGCGCAATACCGTTCGCCTGCCGTCTGGCCTTGTCAGGACGACTTTTCCAGTATTTGTAACTGCTGCGATGAACCCTGAACACGTGGCAGAGTGTGGCTACAGGATAACGCGCTCTGAGTTTCCCGATTAACGAGAACTGTTCAGGGAGTCTGACATCAAGAGCGCTGTAGCCTTTTTTAATATTTCGTTTTCCATTTTAATGCGTTGTACCTTCTTCTTGAGCTCACGCATTTCGATTTGTTCCGGGGTTATGGGAGAGGCTTTTGGCGTTTTCCTCTCTCGCTCATCACGCAGTTGTTTTATCTATTTTGTCATCGTAGAAAGGCCGACGTCCATGGCTTTTGCTGCTGGCGCGGCGGTGTAATTTTGGTCGACAACCAGTTGAGCGGATTCGCGTTTGAATTCAGGACTAAAATTTTTTCTTTTCATTGGTGCACCCGTGTTGTTCTGAGGTGAGCATATCACCTCTGTTCAGGTGGCCAAATTCAGTGGGCCACTACATTTCAGCATTATGTCTGAAGTCAATCGCCAGGTAATGCGGCTCGAGCTGGATATGGTCTAAAAACGCTTTTTACGGCGAACTGCCGCCGTATACTTATGCCTCCGCCGCGCGGGGGTTTTTTTTGACTGCCGCCGCGCAGCAGTGAGGAAAATGCCGCCGCCATATTAACCCTCGCCGTCGTGGTCAGGCTGAAGAGTCGGCGGGCGCGGCAAGGGATTGCGCGGCGCCAAGGGGCAAGATGCTACGTCAGGCCGTTTGATGGGCGCCGCTAATCTCAGGCCACATGGGCGCTATTGTCGGACGCCTGTAACAGCAGCGGCGACGCTTTTTCTTCGACGCGGGTCATCAGTAGCTGATCTATCTTATAGCTGTCGATGTCCACCACTTTAAATTTGTAGCCAGCGTAGCGCACAAAGTCGGTACGTCTAGGGATTTTGCGCAGCATAAACATCATGAAGCCGCCGATGGTCTCGTAATTGCCAAATTGTGGGAACTCATTAATGTGCAGCACCCGCATGACATCATCAATCGGGGTTCTCCCCTCAATCAGCCAGGAATTCTCGTCGCGGGCGACGATCTGTTCCTCCAGTCCCTGGCCTACCAGGTCCCCCATCAGGGTGGTCATCACATCATTCAGGGTGATGATGCCGACGACCAGAGCATATTCATTCAAGATGACCGCGAAATCCTCGCCGGCAGTTTTAAAACTCTCCAGCGCTTCGGACAGGGTCAGCGTGTCAGGTACGATGAGCGCCGAGCGGATCTGCATGCCGCTATTAAGCGGCAGGCTCTGATTGCCCAGGACGCGGTTAAGCAAGTCCTTCGAGTCGACATAGCCGACGATGTGATCAATGGTGGCGTCGCACACCAGAAATTTGGAATAAGGATGAGTGGCTATTTTTTCTTTGATGCTATCCTCGGTTTCGCGCAAATCGAAATAAATGATATTTTCGCGCAAGGTCATCGAGGAAGGCACGGTGCGCGATTCCAGCTCAAAGGCGTTTTCGATAAGTTCATGCTCTTGTTTGCGCAATACGCGGCCAGTGCGCCGGCCTCGACCACCGCGTAAATATCGTCGGAAGTAATGTCGTCTTTGCGCACCATAGGCAGTTTCAACATTTTGAAAATAACGTTGGCCAGGCCGTTGAACAGCCAGACCAGCGGACGGAATACCAGCAGGCAGAAGCGCATTAAGTTGATGATCTTGACGGCATAAATTTCCTGTGAGATCAACGCGATGCATTTCTGGGTCAAATCGGCGAACAAAATAAACATGCTGGTTACCAGCGAGAACGGGCAAATAAAACTCAGTTGTTCCGCTAGCTCGGGGGACATAAAGTGCGCGAATACCGCGGCGAACCAGGGGGAAAGGCAGCGTGGCCGACGATGCCGCCCAAAATAGCCACGGCGTTGAGGCCGATTTGAATGACGGTAAAAAAGACGCCCAGCGATATCTCTGATATCAAGAAAAAGGGGCTTACTGTAATCAGTAGCAGAATAAGCAAAAAACTGTTTAGCATAAGTTAACCACTTCGGGCTGATAGGAAGAGTTGGCGCCCGTTAAGGGCGAATTTGCGTGCGCATATCGCCCTCAACGCCACGAACGCCGTGTCGCACGGACAGTAATAGCAGCGACTGTCGCCGGCCCGTCAATACGGTTTAGCACGCCGGCGGCAGGCATACGCCAATGCCTCCGAGGCCACAGTAGCCGTCGGGATGTTTATGTAAATATTGCTGATGCTCGTCCTCGGCATAATAAAAGGGCACCACAGCTTCCAGGGCAGTGGTGATGGGACGGCTATCGCCGGCAGCGGGCTGCCGCTGCGCGTCGTCCTGAGGAAAAAGCGCGGAGCGGTACTGGGTACGGACATCGCCACCCTGGAGCATGCCCCGTGTGGGATCATGGTTCTGCCAAAATAACCCGAGCAAGGTGTTATAGGTGATAACCCGCGGATCAAACAACCACCCTTATCGCTTCAGCATGACCAGTCTAGCCGCTGCACACTTCGCGATAGGTCGGGTTGGGGGTATAACCGCCGATGTAGCCTGCCGCAGTACTGTACACGCCGGGCTGTTGCCAAAACAGCCGCTCCACGCCCCAGAAACAGCCCATGGCAAAAATGGCTACCGCCATTCCCGCCGGCACATGGCTCATCGAATGGTGCAGCACCGCATGCGTGGTAGCGACGGGAATTGGAGTCATGCGTCCCGGCAGCGCCTCACTTTGCGTAATGCGCGTAGTTTTGTCGAAATTGTGCGCCACCCTTTAATCCTCTTTAAACAAATGCCGGCGAAATACTCGGTCAGGGGTTGTTTAACCGGCACCCTTTACCGACAATAAAGCGCATTATTACATGATGCTGTGAAGATAAATCGGTTTTTCAGTGAAAAAGCTCACCTTACACCAGAGAGGTGGGGGGTGTGACACCTGAGCATCAGGTGAGTAAGCGCCAGTTAACGCCCGGCGGCGAGACGGACACGGACGCGCAAGGTCCAGACCGGCGATTTTGCCAACAGACTGTTGAGTCTGCTAATAATAGCATCAACACTGATTCGTTGCAGATGGAGAGACTTTGCCAGAAAAGAAATACACAGAGGTCATCAGCGTGAAAACATGGCATGGCCGAAAGTCCTTATTCTTCTGCGCGCTATTGCTGATGCCGCAGGCCCACAGCGCCAACGTCCGCCTGCTGGTGGAGGGGCTCAGCGGCGATCTGCAGCGCAACGTACGCGCGCGCCTGTCGACCATCGGCACGGACGAAGTGACCGCCGATGGGCGGTTCCAAAGCCGGGTGGATAATGCGGTGCGCGAAGGACTACGGGCGTTCGGCTACTATTCACTTACGATTGATTTTATCTTCAAGCCGGCGGTCAACGGCGGTTGTGATGTGCTTATCGCCCGCATCACGCCGGGAAAGCCGGTGAAAATCGCCGGCGTTAATGTCATCTCGCGCGGCGACGCCCTGCAGGATAGCGATTACCGGCAGTGGCTCGCCAACGGCAAACCCGCGCCGGGCACCGTGTTGAACCACGGCGCGTACGACAGGTTCAAAAATGGCTTTTCCAGCCTGGCGCTGCGCAAGGGGTATTTCGACGCCGAATTCTGTAAAAGCCAATTGAGCGTCTCTCCGGCTCGTTACCAGGCCTACTGGGATATCGATTTTGACAGCGGTCAACGTTATCGTTTTGGCAAGGTGCGTTTTCACGGCGCGCAAATTCGCGAGGATTATCTGCAAAACCTCGCCAAAGTGCGCGAGGGGGAGCCCTACAGCGCCGAATCGCTGGCGGAGCTCAACCGCCGGTTGGCGGCCACCAACTGGTTTAATTCGGTGGTCATTTCGCCGGATTTTGCCAGTGGCAAACAGAGTAAAACCTTGCCGCTGGACGCGGTCGTGACGCCGCGCACCCGCAACAGCATCGAGACCGGCGTCGGCTACGCTACCGACGTGGGACCGCGGGTAAAGACCACCTGGAGCAAACCCTGGCTCAATTTTCGCGGGCACAGCCTGCAGACCAACCTGAGCCTGTCGGCGCCGGAGCAATCGGCCGATGTCAGCTATAAAATCCCGCTGCTCAAAGATCCCCTGGAGCAATATTATCTCCTGCAGGGCGGCTTTAAGCGCGAGGATCTCAACGATACCCAGGCGGATTCAACAACGTTGAATGTGGCGCGCTATTGGGATCTGTCCAGCGGCTGGCAGCGAGCCGTCAATCTGCGCTGGAACCTGGATCACTTTACGCAGTCCAACGTCACCGATACCACCATGCTTATTTACCCCGGCGTCAGTATCAAGCGTACCCGCCAGCGCGGCGGCCTGATGCCGACCTGGGGCGATAGCCAGCGCTATTCCGTCGATGTTTCCAATACTTTGTGGGGATCGGATATCGATTTTGTCATTTTGCAGGCGCAAAACGTCTGGATCCGAACGCTGGCGGAAAAACACCGTTTTGTGGCCCGCGGCAATCTGGGCTGGATTAAAACCAATGATTTTGAACGCGTCCCGCCGTTGCTGCGCTTTTTTGCCGGCGGCGATCGCAGTATCCGCGGCTATAAATACAAATCCCTGTCGCCGCGGGACGATGACGGCAAACTGACCGGCGCCTCTAAACTGGCGACCGGGTCGCTGGAATATCAATATAACGTTACCAACAAATGGTGGGGTGCGGTGTTTGTCGACAGCGGTGAAGCGGTGAACGACATCAGAGAAAGCAACATCAAAACCGGCGCCGGGGCCGGCGTGCGCTGGCAGTCGCCCGTCGGCCCCATCAAATTGGACATTGCCGTTCCGGTTGCGGATGAACATGAGCACGGCGTGCAATTTTACATTGGATTGGGGCAGGAATTATGAGCCTTGTTAAGAAAATTTGCCTGGGCGTTGTGCTGCTGCTCGGCGCGCTGGCCTATCTCATCGGCACCACTAACGGCCTGCACCTGTTGCTGACCGGCGCGGCCCGCTGGGTGCCGGGGTTGGAAATGGCCTCGGTCAGCGGCGGCTGGCGCGATCTGACCATCAAACAACTGCGTTACCAGATGCCTGGCGTGACGTTCGGTGCCGGCGAATTCCATTTGGCGCTGGATTTGAGCTGCTTACGCCAGCGCCAATTGTGCATCAATGATCTCGCCCTGCGCGATGTGATGGTCGGCGTGAACACCGCCGAACTGGGCCCGCCGGCGTCGGCAGCGCAGGCGGCATCGGACGGCGGCCCCTTGTCCACACCTTACCCGCTTATCCAGCGCCGTCTGGCGCTGGATAATGTCCAGGTCAAGGTGGATAACACCCGCATCGCCCTTGACGAGTTTACCACCGGCTTCCAGTTTGAGGGCAACAGCCTGACGGTGACGCCGACGCGCATCGCCGGTCTTTTAGTGGCGCTGCCGACGGCAGCGCAGTTAGTGGCGGATAAAGCGGCCGCCACCGCCGCGGAGGCGGTCAAACCTGACATGCGCCGCACCCCGGCGCAAAAACGCGCCGACGAAGAGGCGGCGCGGGCGGCGATTCGTGCCGAGCCGCCGTTGGCCGAGACGTTGCGCGCCCTGTTCGCCAAGCCGCTATTGCCGCCGCTGCCGTCGTTTACCCTGCCGTTGAATCTGACGCTGGCGAGCGTTGACGGGGAGAATTTGCACCTGACGGGCGACGCCAATCTGCTTATTACCCGTTTACGCCTGCAAGCGGCGATCCAGGATCAACACGCTGAGCTGACGCTGCTGGATATCGACTCGCCCCAGGGGTTGCTAAATGCTTCCGGCCATGCCGAGCTGAGCGGGCGCTGGCCGGTAGCGATGACGGTCAACACGACCTTGAATAGCGCGCCGCTGAAAAGCGAAAAAATCAAACTTGCGGTGGACGGCGAGTTACGCGACGAGCTGCGCGCCGCGCTCAATCTGTCCGGCCCGCTCTCCGCGCAACTGGCGCTGAAGACGCGACTGGCGCAGGCGGGCCTGCCGCTGACGTTAACGTTCGATAGCCAGTCTCTGCAATGGCCGTTAACCGGCACACCGCAATATCAGGCGCGAAGCGTGGCCTTACGGCTGGATGGCGAAGCGCGGGATTACCGGCTGGCGCTGAAAGCGGCGCTCAGCGGCGAGGGACTGCCGCCGGCGGATATGACTATAGACGCCAAGGGCAACACCGACGGCTTTACGCTGTCGCGCCTGCGGCTGGCGGCGTTGCAGGGCAATACCGACCTGAGCGCGGTTGTGGATTGGCAACGCGCCATCAGCTGGCGCAGTGAGCTGGCGTTAAGCGGTATCAATACCGTTTGCCAGTGGCCGGACTGGCCGGCGCGGGTGGAGGGGAAAATCACCAGCCGCGGCAGCCTGTTCGGTGGCAACTGGCAATTACAGGTGCCTGAATTGGATTTGCACGGTCAAATTCGCCAGAACGCGTTGACCGCCAAAGGATCGCTGCGCGGTAACGCCGCCGGTCAGTGGCAGGTGCCGCAGCTTCTGCTGGCGCTGGGGCGCAACCAATTGACGGTGAAAGGCGAGCTGAACGATGCCTTCGCGCTGGACGCCGTGCTCAACGCGCCAGCGCTGAACGGTGCGCTGCCGGGCTTGGGAGGTCGGGCGGCAGGGAATATCAAGCTGCGCGGTAATCTCCAGGCGCCGCAGTTGCTGATGGATCTCAACGCGCATGCGCTGCGCTGGGGGGAAATGAGCATTGCGCGTATCGCGTTGCAGGGGGATGTGCGCTCCAGCGACATCGTCCGGGGCGACGTGCAGTTGCGGCTGGATCGCCTGCAGCAGGGGGCGCTGTCCATCGCGCAATTGACCCTGGACGCGACCGGCGATGAAAAGCAGTATCAACTGAAGCTGGTGATGCAGGGCGAGCCGGTGGCCGGCCAACTACAGCTGAACGGAAGCTTCGACCTGCAGCGGCAACGTTGGCAAGGTACGCTGAGCCAAAGCCGCTTTGATACGCCGGTTGGGGAGTGGCGGCTGACGCGCGCCATGACGCTGGATTACCGAGCCGCGACGCAAAATCTGGTCATGGGGCCGCACTGCTGGCAAAACCCCAATGCGCAGATCTGTGCGCCGCAGAATATTGACCTCGGCGCGTCCGGGCAGGCGAGTGTGCTGCTTAATTGCTTTGACCTGGCGATGCTGAAACCGATGCTGCCGGCAGAGACGCAGGCCAACGGCATCTTTACCGGCCGGGCCGATATGCGCTGGACCGCGGGCGGCGGTTTGCCGCAGGGTAAAGTGGCGCTGGTGGGCAGCGGCGTGAAAGTCAGCCAGACCGTGCAGGGCAAGACGCTACTGGTAGACTTTGAGACGCTGACGCTCAATGCTGCGCTGGATAAGGGCCTGGCGCGTCTGGACTGGTTAATAAAAATTGCCGGTAACGGCCAGTTCAACGGTCAGGTGCAGGTCGCAAATCCCCAGAGCCGGCGCGGGCTGTCCGGCAACATCAATATCAATAATCTTTCGCTGGCGCTGTTGAAACCGCTGCTGTCGCGGGGCGAAAGCGTCGATGGACTGGTTAACGCCGCGCTGGGTCTCAGCGGGAATGTGCAGCGGCCACAGCTCTACGGTCAGCTGGGGCTGGAGCGCCTGGTCATCAAAGGCACTTTCATGCCTTTTGCCATGACCGACAGCCGGCTGGCGCTTTCCTTCGGCGGTACCCGCTCCGCGCTGCAGGGCCTCATCGGTACCACCCATGGTCAGGTCAACCTGACCGGCGACGCCGATTGGAGCAGGATGGAAGCCTGGCGTGCGCGCATTAACGCGCAGGGCAACCGGGTGCGTATCACCGTACCGCCGATGGTGCGGCTGGATATGTCGCCGGATATCGTGTTTGAAGCCACGCCGTCGCTGTTCGCCCTCAACGGTAAGGTCGATATCCCCTGGACGCGTATCGAGGTAAAAGATATGCCGCAAAGCGCGGTCGGCGTCTCCAGCGATGAAGTGCTGCTGGACGACAACCTGCAGCCGGTGCCCGACAGCGCCGGCGGCGCCGCGATCCCGATTAGTTCAAACCTGCTGGTTCACGTCGGCCCGGATGTGAGCCTTGATGCTTTTGGCCTGAAAGCCAGGCTGACAGGCGATCTGAAAGTGGCGCAGGATAAACAAGGACTGGGACTTAACGGACAAATCGATATTCCCTCCGGTCGTTTCCACGCCTACGGGCAGGATTTGATCGTTAACAAAGGACAACTGCTGTTCTCCGGCCCGGTCGATCAGCCTTACCTGAACATCGAAGCCATCCGCAATCCTGATTCCACCGAAGATGATGTTACGGCAGGGGTCCGGATAACCGGATTGGCCGATCAGCCGAAAGTGGAAGTCTTTTCCGACCCGCTCAAATCCCAGCAGGAGGCACTGTCTTATTTGCTGCGTGGACAGGGTCTGGACGCCTCCGGCGCCGACAGCAATATGATGACATCGATGTTAATTGGCATGGGGGTTGCGCAAAGCGGGCAAGTTGTGGGTAAAATCGGACAAGCATTCGGGGTAAGCGATCTGGCGCTGCATACTCAGGGGGTTGGCGACAGCTCCCAGGTGGTGGTCAGCGGATATATCGCGCCCGGTTTGCAGGTTAAATACGGTGTGGGTATTTTTGATTCTTTGGCGACGTTAACGCTGCGTTATCGTTTAATGCCTAAACTTTATTTGGAAGCCGTGTCTGGTCTTAACCAGACGCTAGACTTGCTCTATCGGTTTGAGTTTTAACCATGCGAATTGTTGTTTACGGTAGTCTGCGACGCAAACAGGGAAACAGTCATTGGATGACAAACGCCAAATGGCTGGGAAATTACACTATCCCAGGCTACGAACTTTACGATCTCGGCCATTACCCGGCGGTAGTGTCGGGCAATGGCGCGGTCTATGGCGAAGTGTACCGTATAGATTCCACCACCCTGGCGGAGTTGGATGCGCTGCGCACCAAAAGCGGCGAATACAAGCGGGGGTCCTTATCGGCACGCCCTACGGCAGCGCCTGGATGTATCTGTACCAGCGTCCGGTGGACGGTCTGAGGCTGTTGCCGGGAGGAGATTGGGTCCGCCGGCATGAGAATCACTCCGACGAAGCAGGTTAAGGCGTGAAAAAAATCGCTCGGTGAGCGGTTTTTTTTGGCATCGCGATGACTTTTGGTGCCGAGATTACTTTTTGGCGCGTTCAAAGGAGGCGATAATTTCGGCTTTGGCCGCTGCGGCGTTGTCCCATCCGTCCACCTTGACCCATTTGCCGGCTTCCAGATCTTTATAATGCTCGAAGAAGTGCGTGATTCGCGCGCGCAGCAGCGGCGGCAGATCGTCGACGTCTTTGATGTAGTCATACTCTTTCGACGATTTGGTGTGCGGTACCGCCACCAGCTTGGCGTCTTCGCCGGACTCATCGCTCATTTTCAGCACGCCCACCGGACGGCAGCGTACTACGGAGCCTGGCTGCAACGGATAGGGTGTGGGCACCAGCACGTCTACCGGATCGCCATCCAGGGAAAGCGTGTGGTTGATATAGCCATAGTTGCAGGGATAAAACATCGCGGTGGACATGAAGCGATCGACAAACAGGGCGCCGTTTTCCTTGTCAACTTCGTATTTAATGGGGGAAGCATTAGCCGGAATTTCGATGATCACATAAATATCTTCCGGCAAATCTTTGCCTGCTGGTACCTGATTCAAGCTCATGTCGTTTTCCTCAAACTTTTCAATAGTGGCTAGGCGGCTAGGCTAACCGATTTCCCCCCGCGGTGCGCCCGGCGCCTGCGGGGGAACTCACGCTGTTGCGCCGGTTACACCGGCGTCAACCCGGTCTGTGGCGCGGGCGCATAGGGTAACGGCACGGCAGTCTGCGCTGCCGCGCCGACAAACTTCCCCCGGCTTAAACGTTATCCGGATAATCGCGGATAAGGCGCTCTACATCGTTAACCATTGACTCCGTGCCGGTGAAGAACACGGAACGCTGGTGCAGCTCGTGCGGCTGGATGTCCAGTATACGGTTTTTGCCGTTTCGGGCATTGCCACCGGCCTGCTCAGCCAGAAAGGCTATCGGATTGCATTCATAGGCCAGGCGCAGCTTGCCGTTGGGATGGGTTGCAGTGCTGGGGTAAAGATAAATCCCGCCTTTGAGTAGATTGCGATGGAAATCGAACACCAGCGAACCGATATAGCGCGAGGTGTAAGGACGGTGGGTCGCTTCGTCCATCTCCTGGCAGTATTTGATGTATTTCTTCACCCCGTTGGGGAACTTGATATAGTTGCCCTCGTCGATGGAGTACATCTGCCCGGTGGCGGGGAAACGCACGTTTTCATGGGACAGGCAAAACACGCCCAGCGACGAATCGTAGGTAAAGGTGTGTACGCCGCAGCCGGTGGTGTACACCAGCATCGTGGAGGAACCGTAGACCACATGGCCTACGGCCACCTGTTTATTGCCGGGCTGAAAGAAATCTTCCTTGGTCACCGGTGTACCCAGCGGGGTAATGCGCCGGTAAATGGAGAAAATGGTGCTGACCGAGACGTTGACATCGATATTGGACGAACCGTCCAGCGGATCCATCAACACCACATATTTGCCGTTTCCCATCCCTTCAAAGACGACGATTTCATCTTCTGCTTCGGAAGCAATGCCCGCCACTTGTCCACGGGCTTTCAGCTTTTCATTGGCGAACAGATCCAGCTTCATCTGGACTTCGCCCTGCACGTTTTCAGCCCCGCTGGTGCCGAGGATATCCACCAGTCCCGCTTTGTTGATATCACGGTGAATGATTTTAGCCCAGAGCTTTATCACTGAAAGTAACGCGGTAAGCTCGCCGGTGGCATGCGGAAAATCATGCTGCTTCTCAACAATAAACTCGCCTAAAGTTTTCATGACACATTCCCTGAATCTCTAAAAAGGACCCTGAAGCTATGGATGAAAAGCGGTATAATTTTTTTACCACTACGCCTTTGTCCATCCAGTTTAGCCTAAACAGATTACCAGTACATCATCAAATACCGTTTCTATCAATCGGCCGGGGCGCTAGAATAGGCGGCAATACGCGGCTAAAAATAGAAAAATTATGCGCATTCATATTCTTGGTATCTGCGGCACCTTCATGGGCGGTCTGGCGGTGCTGGCGCGTTCTCTGGGACATGACGTCACCGGTTCGGATGATAATGTCTATCCGCCGATGAGTACGCTGCTGCAAGAGCAGGGAATCGGCCTGATTCAGGGTTACGACCCGGCGCAGCTCGATCCGGCCCCGGATTGGGTCATCATCGGTAACGCTATGACGCGGGGTAATCCCTGCGTGGAAGCGGTATTAGAACGCGGTATTCCTTATGTATCCGGTCCGCAGTGGCTGCACGATCACGTGCAGGCGCAGCGTTGGGTTATCGCCGTCGCCGGCACCCACGGCAAAACCACCACCGCCGGCATGGTTGCCTGGATGCTGGAGGAGTGCGGTTACCAACCTGGTTTCGTGATTGGCGGCGTACCGGATAATTTCGCCGTTTCCGCCCGGCTTGGCGACGGGCCGCTTTTCGTCGTGGAGGCGGATGAATATGATTGCGCCTTTTTCGACAAGCGGTCCAAATTCGTCCATTACTGTCCGCGCCCCCTCATTCTGAATAATCTGGAATTTGACCACGCCGATATTTTCGATGATCTCAAAGCGATTCAAAAGCAGTTCCATCACCTGATTCGCCTGGTGCCCGGCAAGGGAAAAATTATTCTGCCGGATAACGATGTCGATCTTAAACACACTTTGGCGATGGGATGCTGGAGCGAGACGGAATACACCGGTGAAGAAGGCGTGTGGCGGGCGAAGAAACCCGCGCCGGACACCAGCGGTTTTGAGGTGTTTTTGCACGATGTGCCCGTCGGCACGGTCAACTGGCAGTTGGTAGGCGAGCATAATATGCACAACGCGCTGATGGCTGTCGTCGCCGTTCGCCATGTCGGCCTGCAGCCGGCGGACGCCTGCCGGGCGCTGGACGGCTTTATCAACGCCCGCCGGCGCCTGGAGCTGAAAGGGACCGTCAACGGCGTGACGGTGTATGATGATTTTGCTCATCATCCTACTGCTATCCTGGCGACACTCGCGGTGCTGCGCAGCAAAGTGGGCAGCACGGCGCGCATCATCGCCGTGCTGGAGCTTCGTTCCAATACGATGAAGATGAATTTATCCAAAAATGAGCTGGCGCCGTCACTCGGCCGCGCGGATTAGGTGTTTTTCTATCAGCCGCAGCATATTTATTCCCTGGCAGGTGAGCGAAGTGGCGGAAGCCTGTGTGCAGCCGCCGCACTGCAGCGCCGATGTCGATACGCTGGTGGAAATGATAGTGAAGACCGCGCAGCCGGGGGATTACATCCTGGTGATGAGCAATGGCGGCTTCGGCGGCATTTATGCCAAGCTTTTGCCCCAGCTGGGGCAAAAAGCGGCGCGGCAGGGCTGATGGGGGGGGGTGAGGCGTCGCGGTAGCGTTTCGGCGCGAGGTTAAGCCATACCGTTTTCAGGCCAAAAAAAAACCCCGCGAGCGGGGGGAAATCGTCTGTTAGACGATGAGGGAATCATCAAATCGCGATGGGTTAATTCCGGACTCAGGATTAACTGAGGGTCGCCGCGAGTTTGATGTGGGTTACAGAGAGTGTTTCACAACGTGACACATTGCATAGTGCTGCCAAAAAATAGGGGCAGCCTGAGGGTTACCTGCCGACCGTGACCCGTGACAACGTGCCTGATTCGGCTGATCTGACTTATTTATAAAGCTGAGCGGTGGCGTGCCAACTACCGTGTTCATAAGCTTCAGTCACATGGTAGGCGCGGGCGCCTTTGGCGTCGGCCGCCTGATTCAATGCCTGGTGAATGTCGCTCGGTGCGCCGTCGATACCACTGACGCTGCCCATGGGCTGTAAATCCTGGGCCTGCTGTAGCGAGATAGAGTCCGCGGCGAAAGCACCGAAGGACAAAGCGGAAAGGTCCGCCATCAAGGGTAATGCCGTTTTAGTGTTCATCATGTTTTTCCTCATCAGCCGCATCCCAGATTCTGTACTGTGATGCACATCACGAAGCTAAGTATACACTAGTAACAATTAGCACTAATAGTTTGATAATAATTTTTATTAAATCTATAAGCGTACTAAGGTTGTTATTAGAAGCAAAAGTTATTAAATTTGCACAAAAAAATAGCCGAACTTTGTTAAAGTCATGTAAAATCATGTGGACAAGAGGATGTGGCTGAAAGTGCGGTCCGTATCAGCATTTCTCACTGCCTTCACAAATGAAGTCCTTTATTTCTCACAGATAACGCCGGATGTCACGCTATTTACCAAGGTGCAAAAGCTTACCGCCGGTAAAAAAATGTTAACAAGATGCGTCATGGGCGCTTTACCGCTATAACGTTAGTTCGGAGAGGGAGGGCTGCCCGGGGCGCGACAAGCCTAGGCACCGATAATTCACTGTCAAAGCGTGCGCTCCCTTGGCAACGACGCCGGGGAACGCCGCGCTGCTGGCATCAAGGGCCGCTTGACGGCGCATAGGGCCCAGACGGACGACGGCGATGTCCCCCGTCGAAGCGGCTGACATGTCGCGCCCTAAGCGTGGTAGGCTCTGATGGCAAAGGCGGGATCACAGTTCCTGGTTAAAGTGGACCAGGATGAAGTGATACAACCGCTTGACCGAAAAGCCGGGGGCGGGTGTGGTAAAGATGGTATCATCGCCGGCGATGGTGCCGAGGATCCCCTCCGATTTCCCCAACGAATCCAGCATCCGGGCGATGAGCTGCGCCGCGCCGGGACTGGTATGGATGACGACCAGTGCGTCATTATGATTTACATCCAACACCAGATTTTTCAGCGGGCTGCTGGCAGTGGGAACGCCGAGCTCCGCCTGAAGGCAGTACACCATTTCCATCTTGGCGTTGCGGGTACGCACCGCACCAAACTTAGTCAGCATGCGCGAGACCTTAGATTGGTTGATGTTCTCGAAGCCAGCCTCCTGCAGCGCAAGCACAATCTCGCCCTGAGAGTTGAATTTTCCCTCTTTTAGCAGCGCCTTGAACGCCTTGACCAGTTCTTCCTGTTTCGATTGATTTCGCATGTTTTACCGCAGAGTGAGCCGATTATTTAATGGATTGCTATGCATAAACTTGAATTTTTATGCAATTGGATCGCGCTGCTGGTGACAGCGGCGCTGTCCATGGTCGGTGAAAAGCCTATCACTTGCAACCCGCCCGCCAGTCTATCCCAAAGCGTCGCAGCAAACCTGAAGTTGGTTAATTATCTTTATTAGGCGATGCATTTATACTTTTTAGTAGAGTATGAGATGCCATTCTTTGTAAGGCTATTAGGGTTATAAGGAGATTACAATGAAAGTCGCACTGCTCGGCGCGGCAGGCGGCGTGCGCGCCGCAGGCGCTTATCGGCATCGTCACCAATCCGGTGAATACCCTGGTCCCCATCGCCGCCGCCCGCTTTACGCTGTCGCTAGTGCGGGCGCTGCAAGGCATGCGCCCGGCGCTAAACCAGGATATCGCACTCGGCGAACGGTTTTTACAACCTTAGCCCGCCGTCGGCAGCGCGGGGAGAGGGTGATGGGTATTCCCCTCAGAGCAATGCGATCTTTCCATTGGCATGGCTCTGTATCCTCTGCGCGGCAGACTGTGTCTTTTTCTATGCCGGCAGTGCCGGCAGAGCTCTGCGCGGTTTGCCGCGCCCTTACAGGGTAACTTTAGCGCAGCGCGCGTCGGCGTGGCAGGGCAGGTTTGCCGTCGATAAGTCTGGCGGCGCTCTGCGCACGCATCGCAGGCAACGTTTGCCGCTGATCATCTCAGCGGCGTTGCGCGCGGGCAGCGGTATTGTGCCTGCGCCGGACGTTCCTGTGTCGCCAAGGTGTATAAGGGTGCACGTTTCCCTAATGCTAAATACTATTTCGCATCCAATTTCCGTGGCAAAAAAGTTAGCCGTGCCGACGTTTTCTTTTCCTTTCTCCAGTTATTCGTCTCCACATAAAAGTTTTTTCTAAAGATATAGTTTATTGAATTACGATAATAACATATATATTATTATAATAATTCAATTAATAATGAATAATTTTTATTAATTTTGTGTTTTTTATTCTAATATCTGGCATTGATCTCATTTTTTAATGCCATTTTTGATCCAATGCGCTTTTTTTGTGTTGTAATTAGCGTTGCGACAAGTCTTGTATGTTATACATTAAATGTTGTCGTAATAGCGGAACGGGAATCAGGTGCCGTAAATTCCACAGTACCTGCCCAAACCGTGCGATGGCGATAGCGCCAGGCTGTCACCATGACAAGGAGGGGGATAAAAGATGGAAATAAAAAAAGAATGGATTGCAACGCACGAATTGATTGGGGTAGGTGGACTACCCAAAACACGACAGGGACTGAATCGGCGGGCTAGAGAGGAGGGCTGGCAGAAAAGACGGCGCGAGGGCGCGCGCGGTAAAGCAGTAGAGTACGCCTGGCACAGTTTGCCGGACATGGTGAAAAAGACGCTTTCTTTAAGAACCAACCCAGCGGAGTACCAACTCTCTCCACAGGAGACGTCGGCTACCTGGAACGAAATTCATCGGCAACTTTCCGATGCGGAGCGCGATTTTATCGTCTCCTTTATCGTACGAGAAGGGGTACTTAACCTGCTAAAGCGTCTTGACTATCCCGACGAACCACTTAACGACGTCAAGCCGGAATGACATAGTGCGCCGGGGAAGAGATGGCCCTCCCCGGCGCCGGCGCGCCGGTCAGCGCCGGCGTATCAGGCTTTTCCTATCCAGTACTTGTTTGGTTTCCGGATCGATATAGCGACTGGGCCATATGATCGAGGGATAAATCTCCAGCACATCAGCGATAAGCCACACCCCCTTCGGGCAGGGCCGGGTGAGGGCGTTCGCCAGCGTGAAAGAACTCAACCCTGCTGCCCGCGATACTGCGGCCAGTGAGATCCTGCGTTTACGGAATGCTGCGATGATATCCGCAGGGTGCCAATCTGTATTCCTTTCGCTCATATTTTATTTCTTGTGCTGTAAGACAAACGCTGGTTAATGGTATAACTAACCAATTCAGATAAAACGTTGTCTATGGTCATAGCCTTTAATTGGAAAACATATAACACAAAAATTTTTAAAAGTGTTCAATTTTTTCTAAATAAATTCTATTTTGTTATGCGGGTCGAATAAGGGATGAAAATCTTATGAAACAAGCCTGGTTCAGCACGCAGGAACTGCTGTCTGTAGCCGGGCTGCCCGATACACGTCAGGGGGGCTGTGTGATCTTGCCAGGCGTGAGAAATGAAACCGACGCCGCAGACAAGGAGCGCAGGGGCGGGGAATGAATGGAGTACGCTTTTGATAGTTTGCCTGCGGCAGTGCAACAGGCGTTGCTACGACGGGAAATGCGCGATGGCGCTGAGGCCGAATGGACGCTTGACGCGCCCGCCGCGGTGGTACCTGCGTCACTTGCGACCTGGATTGCCATTTACCGGCAACTAACCGTTGAAGAGCGGAAACGGGTCATCGCTTTTGTCATCCGTGAAGGTATCGACGCGTTTATCCTGCGTCTGGGACTGCAGGGAGAGTAACGGCCGGTACGCCGGAGGCGCCGACCAATTCGTGATGCCGTGGGTCAATGTTCACTGATGATTATTTTCCAAACATCTCCCTTTGACGAGAGCTGGGGGTTTACGAGTCGCGCTGCACCGCTACGTGGGCCAGACTTTCCAGCGCATCGCGATAAGGCGAGGGCGACAGGCAGTCCAGACAGGCGATAGCTTTGTCCGCCTCTTCTTCCGCGCAGCGGCGGGTGTAGCCCAAAGAATCGCACTGGTGCATCGTTTCCAGCACCGTTTCCAGCAGGTGACGTCCGTTGCCCTGTTCAATGGCCTGACGGATCAGCGCCGCCTGTTCCGGCGTGCCGTTACGCATGGCGTGCAACAAAGGAAGCGTCGGCTTACCTTCGTTAAGGTCATCGCCGGTGTTTTTCCCCAGCATTTTACCGTACGCCCCGTAATCCAGCAGATCGTCAATCAGTTGAAAAGCGGTGCCCAGATAGCGGCCGTAGTCGCGCAGCGCCGCTTCCTGGCGGGCATTGGCGCCGGCTAAAATGGCGGAAGATTGTGATGCCGCCTCGAATAGCCGCGCGGTTTTGCTGTAGATGACCCGCATGTAGCTGTCGATGGTAATATCCGGATCGTTGCAGTTCATCAACTGCAAGACTTCTCCCTCAGCGATGATGTTAACCGCCTCGGACATCAGCTTTAATACGCGCAAGGATTCCAGTGCGGTCATCATCTGGAAGGCACGGGTGTAGATGAAGTCGCCGACCAGCACGCTGGCGGCGTTGCCGAACGCCGCGTTGGCCGTTGCTTTGCCGTGGCGCATGTCGGATTCGTCCACCACATCGTCATGCAGCAGCGTGGCGGTATGAATGAATTCAATCAGTGCGGCGACGGTGACGTGCTGCTTACCCTGATAATGCAGCGCCCGCGCCGCCAGCACCGCAATCATGGGCCGGATGCGTTTGCCGCCGCCGCTGATAATGTAGTGGCCAAGCTGATTTATCAGAGCGACCTCGGAGTTTAGCTGCTCGCGAATTGCCGTGTTGACCTCCGCCATATCCTGCGCGGTCAGTTCAGTAATTTGTTCAAGATTCATTATTTTCTATCGGTTTAAGGGTATACCGGCAGTGTAATGCCGCACACGGGACCGGATGGCGGAAAGAGTGTTACTGATTGTACTTGAAAAACGTAAGAGATAAATGGCGACGAAGAAACTGCATCTTTTTCGCTTTGTGTACGTATTCTGCACTTGTCTTTAGTGAGATTCTTGCGTAGAATTCGCGCCCTATTATGAATATTTATAGCACGTTATAGCACGCTCCAGACGATTACAGATTGAGCGTGCGGAAAGCGGAGTTTTTTATGTACGCGGTTTTCCAAAGTGGTGGTAAACAACATCGGGTGAGCGAAGGTAAGACCGTTCGCCTCGAAAAACTGGACATCGCAACGGGTGAAACTGTTAAATTTGACCAGGTTATGATGATCGCCAATGGCGACGACATCCAGATCGGCGGCCCCTTCGTGAACGGCGGCAAGATCACGGCGGAAGTCCTGGCGCACGGTCGCGGCGATAAAATGATGATTGTTAAATTTCGTCGCCGTAAGCACTTCCGTAAGCATCAGGGCCACCGTCAGTGGTTCACTGACGTTAAAATCACCGGTATTGGCGCCTAACAGGAGAGCAGACTCATGGCACATAAAAAGGCTGGCGGCTCCACACGCAACGGTCGCGACTCAGAAAGTAAACGCCTTGGCGTTAAACGCTTCGGCGGCGAATTGGTAAATGCCGGCAGTATCATCGTTCGTCAGCGTGGAACCCGTTTCCACCCGGGGACCAGCGTAGGCTGCGGCAGAGATTATACGCTGTTCGCTTTGACGACGGGTAAAATCCAGTTTGAAGTGAAGGGCCCGAAGAACCGTAAATTTGTTAGCATCGTTGCTGAATAAATTCCCCGTTCTCTGATTGCCGAGTAAAGCCCCGCAACCAGGTGCGGGGCTTTTTACTTTATCCGCTGTTTTACGCTTATCGTTTATCATAAAAAATACACAGCAGGCCGGACAGCAGGCCGGACAGCAAGCGGGCATCGGCATTGCGCTCGCCTTGACCACCGCTATGTGCTGGGGCGCGCTCCCCATTTCCATGAAGCAGGTCCTGACCACCATGGAACCTTATACCGTGGTTTAGTATTGTTTTTTACTAGCTAGCGTCGGTCTGCTGCTGTTTTTGGCGCAGCGCAGGTAAATTATCCGCGCTGCGGCTGTTTTTTCGCTGGCGCTGGCTGATATTGCTTGCGGTGGCGACTGCGGGGCTGTTGGGCAATCTCGTTTTTTCAGCACCTCGCTGCAATATTTGAATCCCACCGCCTCGCAGGTCATCGGCCAGCTGTCGCCGGTGGGCATGATGGTGGCGAGCGTAGTCATTTTGAAAGAGGGCATGCGTATTACGCAGCTGATTGGGGCTATTATGCTGATTGACGGATTGCTGATGTTTTTCAACAGCAGCCTGCGCGAGATTTTCACCCGTTTGACCGCCAATACCCTGGGCGTGATTTTTGGCTGTTGCGCGGCAATGGTGTGGGTGAGTTATGGCGTGGCGCAAAAAGTGTTGCTGCGGCGTTTGGCGTCGCAACAGATTCTACTGCTGCTGTATATTTTGTGTACAATAGCGCTGACGGTAGTGGCAAAGCCGCTGACGCTTCTGCAATTAACCAGCGGCCAACTGGCCTGTCTGTTGTTCTGCGGCCTGAATACTCTGGTGAGATACGGGGCCGCTGGCAGGCGGCGCTGGTGAGCGCCATCATTACCCTGGCGCCGCTGTTTACCCTGATTTTTTCTAATTTGCTGGCGCAATTCTGGCCTGCGTCCTTCGCGCCGCCGCCGCTGAACTTTGTCGGCTATAGCGGTGCGGTCGTAGTGGTGGCGGGCGCGATGTGCTCCGTTGTCGGCCGCCGCTGGTGGCCCGGGCTGAACAGGCGGGCTGCGGACACGGTTATTAAGCCGTCCGGCAAATGAGTTTTGGAGAATTAACATGAAGTTTGTTGATGAAGCCACCATTCTGGTGACGGCGGGTGACGGCGGCAACGGCTGCGTCAGTTTCCGCCGGGAAAAATACATCCCCCGCGGCGGCCCCGATGGCGGGGATGGCGGCGACGGCGGCGATGTATGGCTGTTGGCGGATGAGAACCTGAATACCCTCATCGACTACCGTTTTGAGAAAAACTTTCGCGCCGAACGCGGCCAAAACGGCCAGAGTCGCGATTGTACCGGCAAACGCGGCAAAGACATCATCATCAAAGTGCCAGTGGGCACTCGGGTGCTGGATTCGGGCACCAATGAAGTCATGGGCGACATGACCCGCCACGCACAGCGGCTGATGGTGGCCAAAGGCGGGTTTCACGGGCTAGGCAATACGCGCTTTAAGTCATCGGTCAATCGGGCGCCGCGGCAGAAAACCGACGGCACCAAAGGCGAGATCCGTGAGATCCAGCTGGAGCTGATGCTTTTGGCGGATGTGGGTATGCTCGGCCTCCCCAACGCCGGTAAGTCTACGTTTATCCGCGCGGTGTCGGCGGCCAAGCCCAAGGTGGCGGATTATCCGTTCACCACGCTGGTGCCGAGCCTGGGCGTGGTGCGTATGGATAACGAACAGAGCTTAGTGGTGGCAGACATTCCGGGGCTTATCGAGGGCGCGGCCGATGAGGCCGGTTTAGGGATCCGTTTTCTCAAGCATTTGGAGCGCTGCCGGGTGTTGCTGCATCTTATCGACCTGGCCCCGGTGGATGAATCCGATCCGGTGGAGAATGCCCGCATCATCGTTACCGAACTGGAACGCTACAGTGAAAACCTGGCCGCTAAACCGCGCTGGCTGGTGTTTAATAAAGCGGATTTGCTTGATGCGGAGAAAGCGACTTCGCGCGCCAACACCATCGCGAAGGCGCTGGGCTGGGAAGAGAAATACTATTTGATTTCCGCCGCCAACCGCGACGGCGTGAAGGCACTGTGCTGGAATGTGATGGCGTTTATCAATGCCCATCCCAAAGAGCAGGCGTCACCGGAAGGCGCGCCGAAAAAAGTTGAATTCATGTGGGATGATTATCATCCCGACCAACTCCAGCAGGCGGAAGCTGAAGAAACGGTGGATAATGATGATTGGGACGAAGATGACGAAGACGGCGTGGAAACCATCTATCAGCGCTGAGCAACATTAACTTTTTTCCTCCTCCGCGGTGAGGAGATTGCCCGTGCGGCGGTTGCCGGTCAGTAAGCGCTGACTGGCAATGGTCGCCTTTCCCGGCGCAGGCTGTGAATGGACTGTGCGCTGTTGCCGTGCGGATGTCTC
Source organism: Sodalis sp. (in: enterobacteria) (assembly GCF_051710625.1). Classification (GTDB taxonomy): domain Bacteria; phylum Pseudomonadota; class Gammaproteobacteria; order Enterobacterales; family Enterobacteriaceae; genus JBPESN01. Next base: position 21,065 of record NZ_JBPESN010000012.1, read on the forward strand.
CCCGCTCCGTAAGATATTTCTTTGGCGCCGCCCCCTATGGCGGGCCACAATCCTCTTGCTTGGTGCCCGTTTGAAACGGTAAATTGACGCTATCGCTGAAGAATCCGCTGTAAATAACCGGTCCTGCACAGACCGTCTTTTCTTCATGTCGCTGCGGCGGCTCTCATACTACCCAGATCACTTAAGACGCGAGAAAGGGCCTTTGCAGCGCTCCGCTTCCTTGCTGCATGGTACATTTGTTCGTCTTAAATGATCCGGCCGTCAGGGGATGGGCGGCACCTGTCCTCAATGATGCCTGTGCTTTCCTTCAGGGGGCTTCTGAAGGCAGGGTCGGCAGTCTCTGAAACGGGGGATTATCCCGCCATTTTGCGCCATAGCACCGTTGCCTGCACGGCATCGCGAGGGATTACTTCGACCCAATGGAACTGAACAGGAGTCATTATGCCGAATACACTGGATGTCAGGTAGAAAGGGAGAAGCGGCGCTCCCCGTCAGTCTACCCCGCCACATTCTTCTGGGGGACGACCGATTTCGCCCCGGTCGCCCGTCATCACCGCCCGGGCATCGGTGCGATCTGCGCCGCCGGTAGGACTTCGCGTACGCGCCCCGGGGTCAGCCGTGGCGAGAAACTTTCCGCTAACGTTAAATGCCCTACTGAACAACACCTCCCGGCCTCTGAGGCGCTTCGGTAGCAGCGCGACGGTTACCCCTCTTTCGCCCTTGACGCAGGCGGCAACGAGCACCGAGTTGGTCAGCGCGGGCCCCGATTCCCTGGTGCAGACCCAGGAAGACAATACCCCGCACAGTACCGTCAGCGATGTCGTCATCGCTGACGCCAATCGACGACGGAAGCAGGGCGGTGGTGCCATTATCCGCGCCGACGGGCAAAACCCGCTCTCGCCGAGGTGTAACAAAACACCCTCAGGCCGCTGCGCACGGCGGGTCGAACGCTACGCTACGCCGCAACGTACGCGGTACGCACCTGCCGACGCAACGGCCAGCGTTATACCCGCGCCTGCCAGCGCCCTGATACGAGTGGCCGCTCCTGCGACTTCCGGTGCGTACGCTGTCGGGCATGGTGCGCGCGTGGTTGGACATAACGTCGACCGGCGAGGCGCAGAGACAGCGTTGCGCGAGACTCTTCATCCCGACGGCAGGCTGCACGTCAGGGAGAGAATAATGACAGGCATTCCCTGGCACGGCACCTTCGCAGCCTGCCTTTGGAGCGAGTGTAGTGGCACACTGAATTTGGCCACCTGAACAGAGGTGATATGCTCACCTCAGAACAACACGGGTGCACCAATGAAAAGAAGAAATTTTAGTCCTGAATTCAAACGCGAATCCGCTCAAATGGTTGTCGACCAAAATTACACCGCCGCGCCAGCAGCAAAAGCCATGGACGTAGGCCTTTCTACGATAACGAAATGGGTAAAACAACTGCGTGATGAGCGACAGGAGAAGACGCCAAAAGTCTCTCCCATAACCCCGGAACAAATCGAAATACGTGAGCTCAAGAAGAAGGTACAACGCATTGAAATGGAAAACGAAATATTAAAAAAGCCTACAGCGCTCTTGATGTCAGACTCCCTAAACAGTTCTCGTTAATCGGGAAACTCAGAGCGCGTTATCCTGTAGCCACACTCTGCCACGTGTTCAGGGTTCACCGCAGCAGTTACAAATACTGGAAAAGTCGTCCTGACAGGCCAGACGGCAGGCGAACGGTAATTGCGCAGTCAGGTTCATGAACTGCACAGTATCAGCCATGGTGCAGCTGGCGCGAGAAGTATCGCTACCATGGGCAACCCAGAGAGGCTTCCGGATGGGGCGCTGGCTGGCCGGTAAGCTGATGAAAGAGCTGGGTATCGCCAGCTGCCAGCTACCGGCTCACAAATACAAACGCGGCGGCAATGAACACGTTGAAATACCGAACCATCTTGAGCGCCAGTTCGCTGTAACGGAGCCAAACCAGGTATGGTGGGGCGATGTGACGTATATCTGGACTGGGAAACGCTGGGCATACCTTGCGGTTGTTCTTGATCTGTTCGCGAGGAAACCGGTGGGCTGGGCTATGTCGTTCTCCCCGGACAGCAGACTGAGCATCAAAGCACTGGAAATGGCATGGGAAACGCGTGGTAAACCAGCCGGAGTGATGTTCCACAGCGATCAGGGTAGCCACTATACGAGCAGCCAGTTCCGACAGTTGCTGTGGCGTTACCGGATCAAACAAAGCATGAGTCGGCGGTGTAACTGTTGGGATAACAGTCCGATGGAGCGCTTCTTCAGAAGTCTGAAAACGACTGGATACCGGTAACGGGCTACATAAGCTTCAGCGAAGCAGCTCATGAAATTACCGACTATATCGTGGGATATTACAGCGCACTCAGGCCGCATGAATATAACGGTGGGTTGCCACCAAACGAATCAAAAAATAGATACTGGAAAGACGCTAACGCGGTGGCCAGTTTTAGTTGACCACTACACTTCTTAGCCTAAGTGATGATCTGAACATAAAAATCTTACAGCTTCCTCCTGAAGAAAAAGAGCGTCTAATGCGGGTCTATGACCAAATCAAAAGGGGGGCTAGTGAGATTGGTGAAGTAGCATTAGAAGATAGCCTAGCAAGCGAACGCAAAAAGGCCGTTTAAAAAACTATAAATTTCTTGTTTATTTTTAGCAACGCAATTGTTAATGAGAGAATTTTTAAACGGCTTTCAAACTTATCCAAATTACAATCAATCCAGTCCAGAATATAGTGCAAAAAATCATTTTCCGCTCATTTTTTTGCGACGAGCCCAAAATCAGTAAAATCACTGTAAGCCGCGCTAGTAAAGGGCTTCCGGCTAATCCATCGTTCCCCTTAAGAGTCTAGAAATGCTTGCCACCCAACACTGTTTTTTTATGCCGCGCCCGGATAGCCTTCATCCGGCCTCATGCGCAAACGAGTTTTGCAACCGCCATCGGGCACGCTGGGCTTCCCGCGCCGGTATGGTATGCTGTTATTTTCACTCAACCACTGAAAGGAAATGCAACGACCCTCCAGCGTATTGATGCCGGCGCCTGTATGTCCGATGCGGTGATTCACCATCAGACCCTTTATTACACCAGCGTGACAGCGGATGCCGCGCTCAATGAAGACATTACCGGCCAGACCCGCAACGCGCTTGCCGCTATGGATGCCATGCTGGCACGCTGCAATACCGATAAACGCCGCCTGGTGGATGCCACCATCTTCCTGCCTGACGCGGCGGATTTCGCCGCGATGAATGAGGTATGGGATAACTGGGTCGGGGCCGGTAGCGTGCCGGTGCGCTGTACGGTTCAGGGGGGCCTGATGAATCCGCACTATAAAATCGAAATCGAAATCGTCGCCGCGTTGTCATAACGGCAAACCACCCTGCGCTTAATCATCATCGGGGTTGCTATCATAAGGATCCGTTTCGGCACGCGCCACCGGCGTCTCAGGCACCTCGGTATCCTCCTCCTCCCAGCGCAGGGTGACCATTTCACCGCTGTGGCCGGCGCGCAACTCGCGCGCTACCCGCGCTATCGCCGCGCCGCTGCTCATTCCTTCGACCATAAACGCCTGGATTCGCTCTACGGCCAGTTGCTGCTGTTCATGGGTTAACACGGGCATGTCGTTTAGCATTGTTCTCTCTGGGTTACGGCGATTACGTTGATTATCTCGTGACGCGGCCGGTTACGCCATGATGGGGAGTTATGCTAGGATCGCGCCATAAACTTATCACTCACCACGTACGCGGGCAGGATGCCGAAGCCGCGTCGATCGGGAACAGGCGCTTGACCATGCAGCCACAATTGACAGCAATACCCTATCGGCCCGATGCCGTGTTGGATTATTTTACCTCTTTTGCCGGCCAGCCCTGGTCGATGCTGCTGCATTCCGGGCATAGTGACCATCCCGATAGCCGTTACGATATCCTGGTGGCTGCGCCGGCGGTAACGCTTGTCACGCGTGACGGCGTCACTGAAATCCGCTGGGAGGAAACGTGCGAATTGCGGTATGACGACCCTTTTGCGCTGGTGCAACAGCAGTTGGCGGCGGCAGGCATGATGGCGCCGCCGAACGCGGAATTACCGTTTCAGGGCGGGGCGCTCGGGTATTTTGGCTATGATCTTGCCCGCAGCATCGAAACTTTGCCGGTATTGGCGCAACAGGACCTCCCGCTGCCGGACATGGCAATTGGGATTTACCGCTGGGCGGTAGTGGCCGACCATCTCCGCCACACGGTGACGCTGGTCAGCCACGACGATCCCGCCCCCATACTTGCCCGGTTAACCGCAGCGACGCCTGCACCACCCGCGCCGTTTCATCTGCTCGGGTCCTGGCGCGCCAATATGACCCGCGCCGACTATGGCGATAAATTCCGCCAAGTGCAGCAGCACTTGCTGGCGGGTGACTGCTATCAAGTCTGTCTGTCACAGCGTTTCAGCGCCCCCTGCGATGGGGATGAATGGCCGGCGTTCCGCCTCTTGCTGGCTCATAATCGGGCGCCCTTCTCGGCGTTTATCCGCCTGACGGACCAGACGGTGCTTAGCTTGTCGCCGGAACGTTTCCTGCGTCTGCGCGACGGCGAGATCCAGACCCGCCCCATCAAAGGCACGTTACCTCGGCTGACGGATGCCGAGGCGGATCGCCAGCAGGCGGCGCGGCTGGCCGACTCCGCCAAAGATCAGACGGAAAATCTGATGATAGTGGATCTGTTGCGCAACGATATCGGCCGTGTAGCCCAGCCCGGCAGCGTGCGCGTGCCGTCGCTGTTTGCCATTGAGACGTTTACGGCAGTGCACCACATGGTCAGCACTATCAGCGCCGTTTTGCCGACCGATTGCAGCCCCTGCGATTTGCTGCGCGCCTGCTTCCCAGGCGGCTCCATTACCGGCGCGCCTAAGGTGCGAGCAATGGAAATCATCGAAAGGCTGGAACCGCAGCGTCGCAGTGCCTGGTGCGGCAGCATCGGTTATATCAGCTGCTGCGGCGCGATGGACACCAATATCGCCATTCGCACCCTGCTGGTCGCAGCCCGGCACATTCACTGCTCTGTCGGCGGCGGCCTTGTCGCCGACAGCGATGAAGAAGCGGAATACCAGGAGACACTGGCGAAAGCCGTCTCGCTGCTCCCGCTGCTGGAACGGCTGCATGTTTGAATTCCTGACAGAACGTCCGCTCGCGTTGCCGGAGTTTATCACCCGTTTCCAACTCCTGTTGCCGGAAACCCGCCACGCCACCTATCACCGCCGTCTGCCGGCGGTGCTGATTCCCATCATTTGCCATGCTACACCAACGCTGCTGCTCACCCGCCGAGCCACGTCTTTGCGCAAACACGCCGGTCAGGTGGCGTTTCCCGGCGGCAGCGCCGATGCAAGCGATGCTTCCGCCGTCGCGACCGCGTTGCGCGAAGCACAAGAAGAAGTCGCAATCGATCCGCACCGGGTCCGGGTGCTGGGACAACTGCCGCCGGCGGACGGGTTGTCACCGCGCCTACTAACGGCGCCTGTGGTATCGTCCCCGCGGTCCTGGCTTACTAGGACCATTTTATCGAACCAGTTTCGCCCGATATCTGGCTGCGGTATTTCCTCGCCAGCGACGCTATCGGGATGTTGTACAAGATGAACGCCTCGATTTCAGACGCTGAAGTCGGCTGTCAAGACGAGGTGGGCGTGGGGTGCTCCATGGCCGCAGCCGGGCTGACGGAACTGATGGGAGGCAGAGCCCGGAACAGGTCTGCGTCGCGGCAGAAATCGGCATGGAGCACAATCTCGGCTTGACCTGTGATCCGGTGGCTGGTCAAGTGCAGGTACCCTGCATTGAGCGTAACGCTATCGCCTCGGTAAAAGCGATCAACGCCTTACGCATGGCGCTGCGCCGCACCAGCGCGCCGCGGGTATCCCTCGATAAGGTCATCGAAACCATGTACGAAACTGGCAAGGACATGAATGCCAAATACCGTGAAACCTCACGCGGCGGCCTGGCTATTAAGGTACAGTGTGACTGACGAGCAAGGCAATTGTGACACCGTAAGCGTTTCGGCAACGTTCACGGGGTTATGGCGCTCTCGGGGTTATTCTTCCTTATCCATACCGTGCTGCGGCGCCAGCCGCTCAATCCACACCAGTTCGATACGGTACTCGACCATCTGCTGGATAGTAAACCGCCACTCGTCAAGGGTCAGCACGTCCCCTTCCACCGACATCTGATCGCACTGCGACAGGAGCAACCCGGCTAAAGAAGCGACGTTGTCCCGTCCGCGCGCTAGCACCTGGGTGTCCAGCGCGTGCTGTAAGGCATGCAGATCGGTACTACCTTTTGCCAGCCAACCGTCCTCGTGGACCTCGATTTCCGGCGTCTCATCCTCATCAGGAAACTCGCCGGCAATCGCTTCTAGGACATCCAGCGGCGTCACCAAACCCTGTACGACGCCAAATTCGTTGGATACCATTACCATGCTGCCTTTCGCCCGGCGCAACTCCTCCAGCAGCTTAAGTACATCCAGGGTCTCCGGCACCACAATCGCCGGATTAGCGGCCGCGTAAGCCTTGACCTGTTCGCCGTTATCGACCGCCGCCATCAAATCCTTGGCACGCACGATACCGATAAGCTGATCCAGCTCGCCGTTACAGACCGGAAACATGTTGTGCGGTGTGTCCATTAAGGTTGCGCGCAACTCCGTAACAGGCCGCTGGCAGTCCAGCCAGGTAATTTCGTTGCGCGGGGTCATGACGCTGCGCAACATCCGCGAGGCCAGCGACAGCACGCCGGTAATCATGTGCCGTTCCTCTTCGGCGAAGTGCGCCTGTTTGAACGCTTCGGCTGTATCGTCCTCGTCGGTTTCGCGCTGCGCCCTGCCGCCCATCAGCCGCATAATCGCCTCCGCCGTACGTTCGCGCATCGGCTTGGCGGATTGATTTTTGATGAAGTTGCGGCGCGCTATCTGGTTGAACATTTCGATAAGGATCGAGAAACCAATGGCGGCATACAGGTAGCCTTTCGGAATGTGAAAGCCAAACCCTTCGGCAATCAGGCTAAGACCTATCATCAGCAGGAAGCTGAGACACAGTACTACCACGGTTTGATGACGGTTAACGAAACGGGTTAATGAACGGGACGCCAGCAGCATAATCGCCATGGCGATAATTACCGCGGTCATCATGACGGGCAGATTGTTGACCATCCCCACCGCGGTGATTACCGCATCCAGGGAAAATACCGCGTCGAGGATAACAATTTGCACCACCACCGCCCAAAAGCTAGCATACCCACGGCCGGCGCTGCTGTCGTGCTCCTTGTCTTCCAGACGTTCATGCAGCTCAGTGGTGGCTTTGAACAACAGGAAAATCCCGCCAAGCAGCAAAATCAGGTCACGGCCGGAGAAGGAGAATCCCCCCAAATCGAACAACGGCCGCGTCAGCGTGACGATCCAGGATATTAACGACAGGAGGCCCAGACGCATGATAAGCGTCAGCGAAAGACCCACCACTCGCGCGCGGTCGCGCTTTTTGGGCGGCAGTTTGTCTGCCAGGATCGCAATAAAGACCACGTTATCTATGCCGAGAACGATCTCCAATACGATCAGGGTTAGCAGTCCCACCCAAATTGAGGGGTCCATTAAGAATTCCATCACAGGCTCCGTAAGGTATTCAGGCTATAGTTATGACAGGGTTAAACCGCATCTTTGCCGGCAAACGCGCAGGGGCATGCCGCCAAGAGGCAAACGTTCTTGAGAGCGGGATCAAACATGACGAAAGAAGATCCAGCGCGAGGCGCCAGTGAGAGAAGACGAATGGCCGTGCAGGCGGACTAAAGTTGATGAAACGGCTTCGGTGGCAGTCCATCGGAGGGCTGTTTGCTCCTTTTATAATTTAAACGCTTTACTGTATCAAGGATTCCCCTTCCGGCACAAAACTTTTTCACCTGAGGCCGTTTGTTCATTTCCAGCTACACTCTTTTGTGCGCTTCTACCGATTTCGGTAGCCAAATAACTGAGAGCCGTCACAATTTTTTTTTTTACATACTAAAATAAATCGTGATTTACTTATGATCGTCTGAACCAATAACTGAAGCAGATTAATCTGTAGGGCGGATATCGGTCAGGGCAGGCATCGTTCCTGACATTGCAGTTATACCACCAAAAAGTTAGGGGCCTCGACACACCCTTTGTGCGGGGCGCACAACCCATTTTGTCAATAGAGGAGGTATCCAGTGAGTATTGCTATTGTTATTGGCACTCACGGGTCAGCGGCCGAGCAATTATTGAAGACGGCTGAAATGATTTTAGGCGCACAAGATAATGTCGCTTGGATCGATTTCGTCCCAGGCGAAAACGCTGAAACATTGATTGAAAAATATACCGCCCGTCTGGCGGAACTTGATACCACAGCAGGCGTGTTATTTCTGGTCGATACCTGGGGAGGCAGCCCGTTTAATGCCGCCAGCCGGATTATCATCGATGAAGAAAATTATGAAGTCGTCACCGGCGTCAATATCCCCATGCTGGCCGAAACCTTCATGGCGCGCGATGATAATCCCGCTTTCCAGGAGCTGGTAGGGATCGCGGTGGAAACCGGACGTATCGGCGTGAAGGCGCTGAAAACCCCGGAACCGGAACAGGCCGCCGCCGCAGCGGTGGCTAACGGTCAGGGCGGCCATATGACTATCGGTTTGGCTAGGATCGACGACCGCTTGATCCATGGCCAGGTGGCTACGCGCTGGACGAAAGAAACCAACGTTAAACGCATCATCGTGGTCAGCGACGAAGTGGCCGCGGACACGGTGCGTAAAACCCTGCTCACCCAGGTGGCACCGCCGGGCGTCACGGCCCATGTGGTTGACGTGGCAAAAGCAATCCGCGTTTACGACAATCCGAAATATGCCAACGATCACGTCATGTTGTTATTTACCAACCCCACCGATGTGTTGCGTCTAGTCGAAGGCGGTGTCGCCATTACTTCAGTCAATATCGGCGGCATGGCCTTCCGCCAGGGCAAAACCCAGGTCAACAATGCCGTATCGGTAGACGAAAAAGATATCGAGGCATTCAACAAACTCAACGATCGCGGGATTGAACTGGAAGTGCGTAAAGTGTCCAGCGATTCCCGGTTGAAGATGATGGATTTAATTAAAAAACTCGGCAGTTAAGCCCTACGCCGCATTATCACCCTTAAGAGCGTAAGTTTGCCTGGAAACGGATTCATCGATCTATTACGCAAGGTAAGAGGAGAAGTATAATGGAGATCACCACGCTTCAAATTGTACTGATATTTGTCGTCGCCTGTATCGCAGGCATGGGATCGATTCTCGACGAATTTCAGTTCCACCGCCCGCTGGTAGCCTGTACCTTAATTGGTCTGGTCCTGGGCGACATGAAAACCGGTATCATCATCGGCGGGACGTTGGAAATGATCGCGCTGGGCTGGATGAATATCGGCGCCGCAGTGGCGCCCGATGCCGCGCTGGCGTCCATCATCTCCACCATTCTGGTCATAGCTGGTAAGCAAAGCGTCGGCGCCGGTATCGCGCTGGCGATTCCGCTGGCCGCCGCCGGACAGGTGTTGACCATCATCGTACGGACCATCACCGTCGCCTTCCAGCATGCCACCGACAGCGCCGCCGAACGCGGCAACCTGACGGCGCTGAGCTGGATCCATGTCTCGGCGCTGGTGCTGCAAGCCATGCGTATCGCCATTCCGGCGGTCATCGTGGGCGTGTCGGTCGGTACCGACGCGGTGCACAACATGCTCAGCTCGATTCCGGAAGTCGTCACCAACGGTCTGAATATCGCCGGCGGCATGATTGTGGTCGTCGGTTATGCGATGGTCATCAACATGATGCGCGCAGGCTATTTGATGCCGTTCTTTTACCTCGGTTTCGTCACCGCGGCTTTCACCAGCTTCAACCTGGTGGCGCTGGGGGTCATCGGCGTGGTCATGGCCATACTCTACATCCAGCATAGCCCGCGTTATAACCGGGTCGCAGGACAGGCCGCACCGGCGCGGGGTGCTAACGATCTTGATAATGAACTGGATTAATAGGTGAGAGACATGGTCGATACTACAGTTACAGGTCAAAAGAAACTCACGCCCGGCGATGTACGCGGCGTATTTATCCGCTCCAACCTTTTCCAGGGATCCTGGAACTTTGAACGTATGCAAGCGCTCGGTTTTTGCTTCTCTATGGTGCCGGTGATTCGTCGCCTGTACCCGGAAAATAACGACGACCGCAAGCAGGCGATCAAACGCCATCTGGAGTTCTTTAACACGCACCCCTATGTGGCCGCGCCGGTATTGGGCGTCACAATGGCCATGGAAGAACAGCGCGCCAACGGCGCACCGATTGATGACGCCGCCATCAACGGCATCAAAGTCGGGTTGATGGGGCCGCTGGCCGGGGTCGGCGACCCGATATTCTGGGGTACGGTACGGCCGGTCTTCGCCGCCCTCGGCGCCGGTATTGCCATGAGCGGTAGTTTACTCGGTCCACTGCTGTTTTTCGTTCTGTTCAACCTGGTGCGTCTGGCCACCCGCTATTACGGCGTGGCGTATGGCTACCGTAAAGGCGTCAATATCGTCAACGATATGGGCGGCGGCTTCCTGCAAAAATTGACGGAAGGGGCGTCCATCCTCGGGTTGTTTGTTATGGGGGCGTTGGTCAATAAATGGACACACGTTAATATTCCCTTTGTGGTGTCCCGTATCACCAACACCGAGGGACAAACCACCGTCACCACCGTCCAGACGATTCTGGATCAACTGATGCCGGGTCTGGTACCGCTGCTGCTAACCTTCGGCTGTATGTGGCTGCTGCGCCGCAAGGTGAACGCGTTGTGGATTATCATGGGCTTCTTCGTTATCGGTATTGTCGGCTACTGGGCCTGTTTACTGGGCCTGTAAGCGTATTGTTACCAAACCGGGGGATGCTGCCCCGGTTTTTTTTTGCTTTTTTGGGGGAAGCATGACCGTTACCGATATCGGTCTGATAATAATGATTGTTATCGCATTGCTGTTTGCCGTCTTTGATGAGTTCATTGTGGATTACGCGCTGCGCGGTAAGACGCGGCTACGGGTACCGTTGCGCCGCCAGGGACGCCTGGACGGGCTGATTTTTATCGTCTTGCTGCTTATCCTGCTGTACAAGAATATCACCACCGGCGGCACGGTACTTACCTCCACCCTGATTTTATTTCTGGGTTTGATAATGGTCTATCTGGCCTATATTCGCCGCCCTCGAATGCTGTTCAAAACCGAAGGTTTTTTTTACGGCAATGTCTTTATTCGTTATTCCCGCATCAAAAACATAAATTTATCTGAAGATGGTTATCTGGTCATTGGTTTGGAAAAAAGACGTTTTCTGATCCAGGTCAATAAATTAGATGACTTACAAAGAATTTATCACTTACTCATTAAAATATAGTATGTTATAATTATTTATAGACTTGACTAAATAAATTAGTCACCACCATGAAAAATACTTTATTCATTAATTACGCCGTGCTGCACAAGCCCGCGCTACGTGAAACGCTGCGCACCGGACTAATTTTCGGCGTAATAGAAGCAATCACCCCGATTATCGGCTGGGGGCTTGGTCTGTTGTCCAGCCAATATATTATGCGTTGGGATCACTGGGTGGCGTTTACCCTGCTGGCGTTTCTGGGCGGCCGGATGGTGCTGGCGGGCTGGAAACAGCAGCCGGGCAGAGACGTCGCTGGTCGGCAAGCATAGTCTGGGCGTGCTGATCGCTACTGCCATCGCCACCAGCCTTGATGCACTGGCCATCGGTGTGGGTCTGGCAATGCTGCAGGTCAATATCCTCCACACCGCGCTGCTTATCGCTCTCGCCACCTTGATTATGTCGACCATCGGCATGCTGCTGGGACGTTTTGTCGGCCCTTGTCTGGGCAGTAAAGCGGAAATCATCGGCGGCCTGATTCTCATTGGCATCGTCTGCAACATACTTTACAGCCATATCGGCGAGGCTATGCTCGCCCATCTGCCCGGTTAAATCCGCCCTGCTCCCCGTATCGCCCAAACGTCAGGCAGGCCGCCACAGGCGCACGATAAAATCCGTTTCACAGTCGAACCGGGGCAAGGCCGCCAGCCGTTCCAGCACCAATGGGGTGGCGCGCCAGGCGAAGGGCGCCACGCCCTCTCCTCGCCGGTCAACCGCAGCGGGTAGCAGATCGACAATTCCTGCAACAGGGTAAAGCCCGCAACGTTTTCTTCATTGGGTTCGTGCAGTTGCACCTCGCGGTAAATAAGCGCTTTAAGCTGACAAAGATGACGCGGGCCGGGGGTCACCGTCAGGCAGCACGTCCCCCGGACGTAGCGTGCGCCTCAGCTTGGCGGGATTGCTCGGCGCATAGATGCGCATGATACCGTCCAGCGATGTGTCGACGAACGGCAGCTGCTGGCTTGAGGCGACGCAGAAGCGGACCTGTTTATAGCGCTTAGCGGCGCTGCGAACAGCATTCTTGGCGATATCCATCCCATAAACCTCCGCTTGCGGCTAGTGGTGTTTGAGCTGGTCCGCCAGCGCGGCGGTGTGTGTAATATCCCTCGCCACAGCCGATATCCAGCCAGCGACGGCGGGGTTCGGGCGTAAGCGCCGCGACGGCTGCAATGACCCTGTCCCGTAGCGGCTGATAATGGTCTGCATCCAGAAACGCGCGCCGCGCCGCCATCATTAAAGGCGCATCCCCCGAATCCTTACTGTGTTTGAACTGCACCGGCAGCAGATTGATATACCTCTCTTTGGCGAGGTCAAAGCTATGCTGCCCGATGCAACGATAGCACGCGTCGTGCAGCGAGAGCGGCTGGTGGCAAAGCGGACATTGGAAACAAGACATGGCCATTCCGATCGGAAAACTTCGTAGGGCGCAGTGTAACGTAAAATAACCCCTCTGGCAGCAGAAAAACGCGCTACACTGGGCGCATCATTCACTAGGCACGCATTTCGACGATGACCGCTTATTCTTCCCTGCTGACTTCCATCCCCAGGGTGGCGCACGGTTTTGGCGCCAAGGCGTCGCTCATGCCTGAAAGGCATCAGCCTGCCAAACAACTCTGCCGGACAAGAAGCAGGTTCATGGTACCGCCATCGGCTGGGTGCCCCGGCCGGGGCGAGGCGCTTGGCAAGCTTGACGGCGTCATTACCGCTGAATGACTGCCTGTGCTGTTTTGTTGCCGCGACGGCCGACGTATTGGCGCAGTGCCCGCGGGCTGGCGGGGATCCTCGGTTTGCCGCTACGCTTGATGCGGCGGGTGATACACCATCACAGTGGGTTGCGGTGACTAACCCCGCGGGCGGACCGCGCTGTTATGAAGTCAGCTAGGCGTTGTTAGATGAGTTCAAGCAACGTTTGCCGCTACCCGCCGCGGTTATCGCGCCGCGTCCGCGCCATCTGGATTTGGCGGCCATTGCCCGGCCGCAGTTATTAACGCATTGGTTTCAATGCGGTCGACACGATCGGTCATTGCAGTCTTTGTTGCCCGGCGCTGGCGCCGGGAGGTGGCATGCGCTATGCCAGTTTTCGCCGCAATAGCAAGCAGCGGGAGCAGGACCCTGCCCATCCCCCCATCAGGGGCCGCAATCAGCACAGCGGGCTTATCATCCTGCCGGACGACGCTGTGGCTTAAGCCGGTGCGGGTGTGACGGGATACCCGATTGCGGAATAATAAAACACGTGCCAGCCAGCAGCGACAATACCGGGACAAACCCGATACGGGTGCTGGCCCAAAGTTAAATCCCCCTGCTGACACAAAGCCAGCAGGGGGATTTAGATGTTATCCGTCAGTCAAATGACCGACTGTTGCCGCAGCAACCTGGATTACAGGGCAGTTACGTTAACTGCTGAAGGGCCTTTCTGGCCATCCTGGATTTCGAATTCAACATTCTGGCCTTCAGCCAGGGTTTTGAACCCGTTACCCTGAATAGCGGAGAAGTGAACAAACACGTCTTTGCTGCCATCAGCTGGAGTGATGAAACCAAAACCTTTAGACTCATTGAACCACTTCACTTGACCTTTAATCTTTGCCATCTTGCATATTTCCTTTGGAGTGTTTAAATCGCCTTTTGGCGATACAGAGACAAACTGGAGTCGTTACTGCTTGAGGCACTAAGATAAGGATCGGCAGAGAAGCGGTATACAACGAAATCGTCTACACGCAAAACTTCTTTACTGAAAATGCCACTCATATACAGAACTGTACCTCGTTTTACCCAATTGCGTTATCACATACTCTGTAAATAATGGCAAGCCATTTTTATCAGGGCCGGATATGTCGCACACAATCAAGACACTAGACTGCCCATCTGGCATCAATGAGGTGCGGGAGGTCCTCATTTTATACTCTGGGTTATAGCGCTGCGGTTTGCCGTTAGCGGATAAGGATAACATTAGCGCAAACCCCTGCCGACGTCCAATGCATTATTCAAAAATAACTATTCATTCATCAATGTAAGAAATCAAGAGGCCCAGTTCACAATTTTTGCTCCTGCGCTTATAACCTCTTTTTCTTACATAGTAAAAGATTGTGTATGACCTTTATAATCGTGGCATTTACACTTGCCGGTCCCCTCGCCTTTCAGACAGGATAACACCCGCTTATGAACACCGCCTGTCTCCCCAGTCCGGGAGCTGAACTTGCGCTATAAAAGATCACCAATCTTGTGCAATCTTTGTGTGTACATAATATGCTAATTAATAAATTTAAAAATAACCTAAAGACCGTTAATGCGCACAAGCGAACAAAAAAGACACATAATGTTTATTTACTACCAGCTGAATTCACGCTGGTTTAACAATAACGCGCTATATACGATAAATATTAAAGCAGTATGGCAATTGGAAAAGGAAATTAACTGCACAGCCGGTTGCAGGTATTCATCGCACCACTGCGTTTAATCGCCCTTTCCCTGATACACGGTTCCATCGTCAATATCCCGTGTGCCTGCGAAAGCATGTATCATCGAAGTTGACGCGACCGTTTAACAATAGCCCATGGGCGGCCGACTTAGTCGTCTCCGTCCATAACGCCGCCATCCCTTCACCGCGACAGATTCCCTCGCCTCTCTGATGCCAATCCCATCAGCATCGCGTATACCGCTCAGACCACCACCTCCCGCAGGCCCAGGAAGGCACCGATTTTCCCTGCCCAGGTCCACCGGGCTCACAAGGGCCGCCGCACAACGGTGCCACAAACTCGGCGTTTACCGGTTTAGATACCGCAGACCTTGCGGGTCAGACACCAACGCGCCTCAAGCCATCCGATTTGTCTTCCGCCAGCCCTTTGCCCCCCAGCCACAGACCCCGAGCCAAGAGGACAAAAACAGGTCAAAAGCGCATTTTGCCGCCCATTTCTAACGTGGTAAAATAGGCATTGTCTAAACTAACCGCGCGCCCGAGCACGCTGCAATTCCCGCGGCGGCTCGTCCAGCGATTCATCCGCCAGCCCCCCCCAATGAATCGGGATGACCCGCGGCTGCTGTAGTTCCTGATAAAAACGCACTGCCTCGGTCGGACTCATATAGCTTTCCGCCATGAATTATTCTGGTACATAGGCTCCGTAATGAAAGAAAACGCAATAACACCCGCCGCAGGATGCCGCGATCAAGATGATCATGGGAGTATAAAACCCAATCGATGGCGTGCAATTCAGCGAAGGTCGCCGCAAGCGAGGTCTTGCGCTGCGACCCGGCAAACGGCAGCGATGAGGCGCGTTTGCCAAGCACCGGTATCGATAAAAATATGTCGGCCCACTACCCGCAACAGCAGACAGGCGTGACCCAGTCACCACACGGCGTCTTCCTGACCGCTGAAGTCGGCTTTTTGCTACCACTGGCGAATGAAGATATCACAACCCTCGTCAGGCGGTCGAGGCATTCCCTGCACCTTGCGCTCTTCGCGCCAGCGTTTTAACGCCCCCGGGTCGCGCAGAGAAACATCTAAATTGGTGAAGCCTGTTGGCGTGTGGTGGAGTTTGGCGAAATCATACCAGCGATTGGGCTTGCTCATGGTTTTGCACTGCCCCTGTCAGGGACGGACAACGCAAAGGATAGCCCACCGTCCCTATATCGGCGGGGTAATTAACGCCCGTTAGGGTACTACCGTTCAGCGATAAAACCTTTAAACATGACGAGCCCGCTGATCCCCGGCGGCGCTGCCGGGTTCAGCTATTCTCCCCGAGTTAACTTCAATAGCAGCGCGGTTTACTGTTTCTGCTGCTCTAGCAGCTCGGTGAGCAAGGCTATCTGCTCGTTGGCTTTGACGCTAGCGCGGTTGAGAAAAAACCACACCGCCAACACAATGACGAATACCGCGGCAGATGCCACGGCGACGGCGATATTCAAGCTGCTATCTCCCAACTCATTCATGAACTGACCTGCCACTCATTAAACCAGTGGCTATCTTATCACTCCACGGCGGACTTAGTCCCTTACTGATAAAATTTGCCTGTTAACAGATGTTACCAAGGCATTTATCTATTTAGTCACTAGACACATGCCGCTGAAGAAATCCCCTCCCTGATCGCAAAAGCTATTTAGCGCCGACACCCAAAGCGCCAAACAGAGCAGCAGAACCATGATGAGTTTAACCGTTGTGCCTCTTTTCAAAACCCTATTCCTGAAATGCCTAATGCAGCAATGTTGTTCGCTAAAACTTAAACAACAGATAACAACACTTTAATTAGTTTCTAATATAATACTTTTTAAGTAAAAAAATACACGTGCATACTAAATTGATCGCACTCATCGGCTAAATGCGGCCTAACAGAGGGCAGTTAATGCGGGGTAACGCGGTCAAACTTCATGTCGATAAGAGCGATAGCTTTCTCAATGGCGCGCTGCGTGATGAGATCACGCGCGGCCAGATGAATGCCAAAATCGATGTTTTTCAGTTGCGCGGACATTTTGTCCCGCACCTCCGCAGACGCTATAATATCGATAACATCCAGAATTTGTTTCATCACCAGCGGGCAGGTGACCAGATCGGCCACCAGTTCCTGGTTTTCGGTGAAAGGCTTTACCATCTCTTTTCCTTTAAGCCTGGGCATCTGAACCAGGCATGATCAACCCGGTTTAATCAACGGGGCGTTAAAACGGATAGTCATGGTAGCCCATCTGGCGGGAGATCATGCGCGCCGCATCGTACAGCATTTTGACATAATCGTTTTTGGCGTCTTCGGAGAAACGAATCGTGGGAAACGAAATGCTCAGGCCGGCTATGACGACGCCAAAACGGCCAAAAATCGGCACGGCGATACAACGCAACCCTTCCTCCTCCTCGCCATCCTCGCCAAAGCCCTGCGCCCGTACTTGCTTAAGCTCCGGCAATAGCGCCTCGCTGCTACCTGCCGTGCGCGATGTACTGCAGGTAAAGACCACTTCAGCCAGAATGTCGCGCGCCTCAGAGGTCTCGCGCCAGGCCAGCAGCACCTTGCCAATAGCGGTACTGTAAAGCGGGGATGCGGCGGCCGACGCGGGAATACATCCGTAAATTGTACAACGAATCTGTCTTGTGGATATAGACAATGCTGCCGTCATCCAGCGCGCCGAGATGGATAGTCTCACGCGTCAGATTAGACAATACCCGCATCTGAATATCGGCGAGGCGTATCAAATCGACATTCTGCAGTGCTTTGGCGCCCAGTTCAAATAATTTAAGCGTTAATGAATACTTTTCCGACTCCCCTTCCTGGGCGACATACCCCAGAGATTTCATCGTTTGCAGGAAGCGGTACACCGTGCTTTTGGACATCATTACCCGCTACGATAGCTCGGTAATGCCAATTTCACGCTCATCCCCTAATGCCTGGAGAATACCAAACACTTTTAATACCGACGACACCAAATCGGGTTGCCGGTCGACTTCTGCTATCGCCATGTTAATGGGTGTCCTATAAATGGAGTTTGTGTTTTAAAAAAAATAGAACATGATTTTTAGTATCATGGCAAGGCCATCGCCTGCGCAATGTGCAATACAGAAGTGCCCAACATTGACCGTTAGTTAGTATTTATTACATTTCACGCTCGAATCGCACCTCGCCGATTGCAACAAAAGTGTTACAGCAAATGCTTTTACGGATGAACGAACCTTAATGACCCATATCGATCATGACTGCCTTCCCCTGCCGCAACGCTACGGAGCCATTTTAACGATTGTGTTGAGCGTCTCCATTGCGGTCCTGGATGGCGCCATCACCAACGTCGCCCTGCCCGCTATCGCCCGGGAACTCCACGCCAGCCCGGCGGCCCCGATCTGGGTAGTCAATGCCTATCAGCTGGCGATAATCGTTTCCCTGCTCTCTTTCGCCAGCCTCGGCGATATCTACGGCTACCGGCGCGTCTATCAGTGTGGTCTGGCGGTATTCAGCGTCATATCGTTACTCTGTGCATTGTCGGACAGTCTATGGATGTTGATTGGCGCCCGCGCGCTCCAGGGTTTCGGCGCCGCGGCAGTGATGAGCATCAATGGCGCGCCAATCCGCATTAATCCGCATTGTAGTGGCACACTGAATTTGACCACCTGAGTTGAGGTGATATGCTCACCTCAAAATCTTACAGGTGAACCAATGAGTAAAACATTTACTGCTGAATTTAAACTCGAAGCGGCAAAGCTGGTCCTCGACCAGAACTACACACGCGGCGAAGCGGCTAAGGCGGTGAACGTCAGTCTTTCTGCTATCAACCGTTGGGCAAAATCGTTACGTCTGGAGCGACAGGGGAAAACGCCTCCGGGGCTGCCTCTAACTCCGGAACAGACTGAACTTAGGGAAATGAGAAAACGGATACAGCGCCTCGAAATGGAAAATAAAATTCTAAAAAAGGCTACGGCGTCCTTAATGTCGGACTCACTCAACAGTTCACGATAGTCGACAGGCTGAGAGCGCGATACCCGGTCACGGCGTTGTGCCAAACTTTTGAGGTACATCGCAGCAGCTACAGGCACTGCCAGGCTTCCGCTAATGAAGCCGACTGTGAGCGTGTGGTTAATCGTAGCCGCGTCATGGAAGCCTGGAACGCCAGCGGCGGCTCTGCCGGCGTTCGAAGCATCGCGACCATCGTCACCAGCAGCTCTGGCGTTAAAGTGAGGCGCTGGCTGGCCGGTAAGCTGATGGAGGAGCTGGGTATCGCCAGCTGCCACCTACCGGCTCACAAATACAAACGCGGCGGCAATGAACACGTTGAAATACCGAACCATCTCAACCGCCAGTTCGCGGTTACCGCGCCGGATCAAGTCTGGTGCGGCAATGTGACCTACATCTGGACGGCCAAAGGCTAGGTTTACCTTGCGGTGGTGCTGGACCTGTTCGCCCGCAAACCGGTGGGCTGGGCTCATGTCGACGTCGCCAGACTCGGCGCTGACAGTCAAAACGCTACAGATGACCTGGGAACTCCGGGGGCAGCCAACAGGAGTCATGTTCCACAGCGACCAGGGCAGCCCCTATACCAGCCGTCAATACCGGCAAGCCCTATGGGCTGCTGGATAAAGCAGAGTATGAGTTGGCGGGGTAACTGCTGGGATAACAGCCCGATAGAGCGGTACTTCCGCAGCCTGAAGACAGAATGGGTGCCGACAAAGGGGTTACAACAGCTTCAGCGAAACCCAGGACACGATTATCCGCTACATCACGGGATATTACAGCGCTATCCAACCTCACTGGTGTAACGGCGGCTTAACTCCAAACCAACCTGAGCGACTGTTTTACATACAGTCTAATGCGGTGGCCAGTATTAGTTGACCACTACAATTGGCGATATGGCTGATTTCGTGCGCGATCACCGCTTCGGCCTCGTCGCGGTTCATATGTCTGCAACAAGCCGCTACTGACGGCCACCAGCGAAACATCGCGCCGGGCGCCGGTAGCAAAAGCGTTGATATCGGGCGCGTGGTACAACGCCACCTGCGGCATGGCGATGTTCGCCTGCTGCGCCTGCTGGCGCACGGTATATTGAGCAGCCAGCGTTCGGTTTCGTTGCGCGGCTGTTCAATCGCTTCGCCGCAGAGCGAGCGCAGCGCCATGGATTTTGACATTAACAGCAAAAGGAAAGCTCCGCCGAAACCGAACAGGCCGGCCATAATCATTAATCCGGCTACACTTGAGGACTGGATCCTGGTGAGGCTCAGTACAATACCGAACACCGCCATCACCGCCAGGTTAGTGAGCAGGAAGAGAGCGATACGCATCATAAAATGTCTGGTTCCTCGAAAATTATCACGCTTAGTGCGTAACGTTGATCTAGGGCCTCGCCGGCGATTTTCAAGCATTACGGGCCGATAAGTCGCTAAAAAGACATAACTTTACATTTTGTTAAACTTTTGTCTTCTTCCCCGACCCGCACCAAAAAAAAGGGCGCCGGTGTCGGCGCCCTGGTGAGCCTGTTACCTCGCAGGAGGGACGACGGGCTGGCTGGCTTCGGCATGAGCGAGATCCAGCGCAATCTGCACCGTTTCATCCAGGTAGGGATCCGGCTCTTTGAAATCCTTGGGAATCGCCTCCAGATTTTTCACCGGTTTCTTGCCCTGACGTATCAGCCGCCCGCTGGTGCGCTGCAGACGGATAGCGTCATCCTCATGGTTCTCCTTTTCCCGCTGGGCGAGATTGAGGGATACCCAGTTACGCTTATCTTTCAGGGCGTGGAATCGCGCGATATCCTGCTGTATATACTGGAATTCAGGATCCTTGGCGATACGCGCCTGATGCGCTTTAAGCAATTCTGGAGCAAAGTGCTTCAGATCGCCGGCCTTGGTATAGGTGGCCGCGTTAATGCTGTCCCAAGGGAGCGCATTATCTTCAAATTTTTCGCCGGTTTCGACGGTCTCGGTGCCGGTGAGCATGATGATATCCGGCACGACGCCTTTACGCTGCGTGCTTCCGCCGTTGACGCGGTAAAATTTCTGAATCGTGTATTGAATAGACCCCAGCGCAGGCCATTCCGGGCGCAACATCTGATCGTAAATGCGGTTCAGCGAGCGATATTGCTGCACGGTACCTTTACCGAAGGTCGGCTCACCGACCACCAGCGCCCGACCATAATCCTGCATCGCCGCGGCGAAAATCTCCGACGCGGAGGCACTGAACCGATCGACCAGCACCACCAGCGGGCCTTTATAGTAGACAATGCCGTCGGTATCGCTGTCCTCGCGGATTTTACCGTTGTTATTCCGCACCTGTACGACCGGCCCGCTGGGAATAAACAACCCCGATAACGAAACGGCTTCGGTCAACGCGCCGCCGCCGTTGGCGCGCAAATCGATAATGATGCTCTGCACGTTCTGTTTTTCCAGCTTCTGCATCTGTACCTTGACATCATCGGTCAGGCCCACGTAGAACCCGGGGATATCCAGAACGCCTACTTTTTCTTTGCCGATCGTCTTTACCGACATTTTCACCGCCCGATCCTCAAGCCGGATACGCTCGCGGATGACGGTGACGATACGGGTTTTGGTGCCTTTGCCGGCGGGCAATATTTCCAACCACACCTTGCTGCCCTTCGGCCCTTTTATCAGCGATACGACATCATCAAGCCGCCAGCCGATGACATCCACCATCGGTTTGTTGGTCTGCCCGACGCCCACCACGCGATCGCCTACGGTAATGGCTTTGTTTTTCGCTGCCGGGCCGCCCGGTACCAGCGAGTTTATTACCGTGTAATCATCATCCATCTGCAATACCGCGCCGATACCTTCAAGCGACAGGCTCATTTCGCTGTTGAACTGTTCGGTATTGCGCGGAGAAAGGTAATTGGTGTGCGGATCGATCTCATGGGCGAAAGCGTTCATGATAAGCTGGAACACGTCTTCGCTGTTGCTTTGCGCTAGCCGCCGGATGGCGAACTGATAACGCTTGGTCAATATATCGCGGATCTCTTTCTCATCTTTACCGGTAAGCTTAAGATTCAGCGCGTCATACTTCACCTTGGCATCCCAAAGCACGGCCAGCTCAGCCGTGGTTTTGGGCCAGGGAGCTTTGCTGCGGTCGATTTCGATGGCGCCGTTACCGTTGAAGTCCATCGGTTTGCTCAACTGCGCCAGGGCATACTGATAGCGCTCGAACCGCCGTTTTTCCGTCAGGTTGTACATCGCATAGGGCAGGTCCAGTTTCCCACTCTTCAGCTCATCGGCAAGCTCGGCTTTTTGGGTGGCGAACTGCGCAATATCCGAAGCCAGCAACACATTGTGGCTATAGTCGAGCATGTTGAGGTAACGGTCGAAAATTTTACCGGCGAAAGCCGCGTCCAGATCGAACTGGCGATAATGCGAACGCGTAAACCGCGCGCTGACCCGCTGGCTCACCGTCCGCTGCTGTGCTTCTTCTTTCAACGCCGGGATCTGATCAGCGCGGGCGATGTCGCCTTTCGCCATCGCGACGCCCGCCAATAGCGCTCCCGCCATGATGGCGACTCTGATAAATGTGTTCATGCCCTGGTTGGCCTCCGTATCAGAACTGAAGGTGTTCTGCGCGTACTATCAAAGCCATCCCGGAAGAGAGCTGCACACGTACCCCTTCTTTGGCGATTTCCATGACAGTTGCGTCCATGGGATTTTTACCTACTTTGACTTCAATAGTCTGGCCGATTTGTAACCTGGAAATATCGGTAACAGGCACAATTTTGACGACCGGCACCTCCTGCTTGGGGGCGGGCGCAGGACGTTCTTGTTTAGGACGCGGTTTGCTGGGCGTGACGTTGTCACTCTTGGCGGGCCGCTTGCCTGCCGCGGCCTCGCTGTTTTCGCATTTTTTGGCCTGCTGGGCGGCGGCCCGCTGAAGCTGCACGCGCGCTTTGGCTTCCTCTAATTGTTTGCGTGCATGCTCAACATGCTGCGCTTCCAGTTCGCCGCAGGGATGACCGTCGAGATCGACGCGCTGCTCGCCAAGCTTTATCCCGTAGAGGTAACGCCAGCTTGAGGTATAAAGACGCAACGCGGAGCGCAATTGCGTCTTGCTGATATTTTCTTCGCCCTGAACCCATTCAACAAGGTCCTGAAAAATGCCGATCTTAAGCGGCCTGGCTTCGCCTTCTGCCGTGAAACAGAGCGGGAATCGCTCCGCCAGAAAGGCAATCACTTCTTTGTTGCTGTTCAACTTAGGTTGATTTTCCATGAATTTTCCTGATTACAACGGGCTTGCCAACCAGTGCAGGCATGAACAGGCGTCATTATAATGACGCCATCGGCAAATGCCACGTTATTCGTATATCATTATCAAGTATTAGTGATAAATTTGCGCATATCGGTGGTTCCCAACTGCCGGCAGAGGTAATCTGCCACCGCCTTCAGTCCCCCTTCATCGTCCTGATCGAAGCGTTGATAAATCGTGCTATCGATATCAATACTCCCGCCACACGACCGTCTAGCGTAATAGGCAATATGATTTCTGCATTACTGGCGGTGTCGCAGGCTATATGTCCCGGAAAGACATGTACATCGTTAATACGCTGAATTCCGTTTTCCGCCGCGGCTCTGCCGCAAACTCCTTTGCTCAGCGGGATGCGCACGCCGGCGACCTTGCCCTGAAAAGGCCCGAGAACGAGTATATCACCGTCAAGTAAATAAGAACCGGCCCAGGTCACCCCTTTCAGGCGCTCATTCATAAAGCAAAGCGCTGGCATTGGCCATCGCGGCGATAAAATGCGTTTCGCCATCCAGGAGTGCCGACATATCCTGCAATAATTCGGCGTAAAATTGTTATTTATTCATAATAAACCATTAAATGAGCTAATCTTTGTGTTAGCAGACGGCACGCTAGACTCTATAAAATAAGCAATAAATGCCCAAAGCCACAAGATTAATCCGTTATGACTTCACAAAGTGTTCTCGCGCGGGTATGTTGGCCCGGCCAGGCAGGCCGTTCGCCAAGCGGTAATTATAACCCGACAACGGCGGCATGGAGAATGAAAAAATGAGGTGTGAGGGAGGCGTAAACGCCGCGCGATGAAAATAACCGCGATTTATGATGTTTTTCCGTCCGACCAATATCAACGCTGTCCGGAATGCGATGTTTTGTTTATCCTGCCGGCCCTGAGCGATAATCAGGATGGCTGCTGCCCGCGCTGCCGGTCGCTATGTTGCTGTTGATGCCTTTTGCTTTTATCGAGCCGTTAATCAGCATCCGCCTGCTCGGCACGCCAATTCGCTGCAGGCCATTTGGCAAATGGCGCTACAGGGCAATATCATTACTGCCAGTATGCTGGCGTTTTGTACCGTAGGGGCGCCAGCCGCGCTGGTTTTTTCTCTTTCATATTTATATTTTGGCCAGCGGCTGGGCCTGAATTTACGCCCCGTGCTGCTGATGTTGCATTGGCTGAAAGAATGGGTGATGCTTGATACTTATTTGGTCGGTATGGCCGTAGCGTCAATCAAGGTGAAGGATTACGCCAACGTGGCCACCGGCCTGGGATTAACCGCCCACGTTATTTTGACCCTGTTCAGCATCCTGAGCTTAATCAGTCTCAACACCGACTAACTCCGCCATCACAGTCTGCAAAAGGCCTGGACGGCGCGCATTGGCGCGATTATCATGCTGATCCCCGTCAATGTGCTGCCGATATCCATTATCTACCTCAACGAGCAACGGGAGCCGTAACCAGGCTACGATTATGTCCGGCATTCTGCCACTGGCACAGGGGAATGTGGCGGTGGCGGCCATCGTCTTTATCGCCAGCATTTTGGTCCCGTTTATCAAAATCATTGTGCTGTTTACGCTTCTGCTGAGCATCCATTTCAATGTTCGCCAGGGCATGAAGACCCGCGTCCGGCGGCGGCGCTTCATTATCTGGATTGGACGGTGGTCCATGCTTGATCTGTTTGTGATTGCCATTACTCTGTCGCTGGTCGATAGAGATCAACTGCTTGCCTTTATGCTGGGACCGGCTGGTTTCTATTTTGGCTCCGCCGTGATTTTGACAATTCTCGCTATCGAGTGGTTAAACAGCCGTTTGCTATGGGACGCACATGCCACACACGCCGACTACACCGATTAATGCGACGATCCGCACCAAACGCCGGATATTGTCTTTCTGGCTGCTGCCGTTTATCGCCCTGCTGATTGCTGGCTGGCTGGCTGGCTGGCTGGCTGGCTGGTCTATAATAGCACCCTGCAAGAGCGCGGTACCACCGTAACGATTGATTTTGTCTCCGCCGATGGCATCGTCGCCGGGCGCCCGCCGGTGCGTTATCAGGGCGTGGAGGCCGGCACCGTACAGAATATCAAGCTCAGCGATGACCTGCGCACTATTAAGGTCGAGGCCAGCATCAAAAGCGATACGCGCGAAGGGACGCAATTCTGGCTGGTGACGCCTAAGGCATCCCTGGCCGGCATTTCCGGCCTGGACGCCCTGGTCGGCGGGAACTACGTCGGTATCATGCCGGGTAAGGGCAACGAACAAACCCACTTTACCGCCCTGGATACCCAGCCAAAATATCGCGTCAATACCGGCGAGATGATGGTGCATTTGCAGGCGGACAATCTGGGCTCGCTCAGCACCGGTTCGCTGGTGTATTTCCGCAAGCTGCCGGTCGGCAAAGTCTACGATTTCGACATCGCCCGCAACCGTAAAGGGGCGACCATCGACGCGCTGATCGATCGCCGCTTTACCCATCTGGTGAAAAAAGACAGCCGCTTTTGGAATGTCTCCGGGCTGAAAACCAATGTAAATCTTCACGGCGCGCGGGTAGAAATGGAAAGCGTGGCGGCGCTGGTCAACGGCGTTATCGCGTTCGACTCGCAGGCCGATAGCGCCCAGGCGAGCACTGACGATAATTATCGGCTTTACCCCGATCTGGCCCACAGCTAGCGCGGCGTTATCATTACCCTCGACCTGCCCGACGGCAGCCATCTTAGCGCCGGCCATACGCCATTGCTGTATCAGGGCCTGGAAGTCGGCATGTTAACGAAAACCACCCTGGGAAAAGACAAACATGTCACCGGCGAATTGACGCTTAATCCGTCGGTTGCCGATTTGATGCGCAGCGGTACCCGTATCGAAATGACCACGCCGCAGCTCTCGCTCACCCAGCCCGATATCAGCGGTTTATTGGCCGGCACCACGCTGGAGCTGATTCCCGGAGACGGAGAACCGCAGCAGCGTTTCACGGTGCCCGACGGTAACCGTAGTCTGCTGCAGTTGCCGGGGGTGAAAATCTTTACCCTGAGCGCGCCGCAAACCTACGGTATCGACGCCGGTCAGCCGCTGACTATGAAAGGGATACAGGTGGGCAAGATTACCGCACGTCAACTCACGGGCGATCGGGTCGTGGTCAGCGCCGCCGTTAAGCCGGAATACGCCAGCCTCATTTATCAATGACACTAAATTTGTTGTTAACAGCCGGGTCGATGTCAAATTCGGTCTGGACGGGGTACGGGTATTGGGGGACCAGCGCGCAGGAATGGCTCGACGGCGGTGTGGAAGTCATACCGGGCGCGCAAGGGCCGGCGCAGAGCCACTATCCATTGTACGGCAATCGCGAAATGGCTGAACAAGGCATCCAAGGAGACAGGCCCTCCGCCACCCTGACGCTGAGCGCGACCGATTTACCCGATATCCAGACCGGTTTGATCGTGCTTTACCGCAAATTCCAGGTGGGTGAGATTGTCGATGTGCGGCCTACGCCGCAGGACTTTGAAGTCGATGTTTACATCCAGCCGAAATACCGTAATTTATTGAGAGACAAGAGGGTGTTTTGGGCCGAAAGCGCCGCGCCTCGGGTACAAATTAACGGCAGCGGCCTCACGGTACAGGCTTCACCGCTAAACCGCGCGTTGAAAGGCGCAGTCAGTTTCGACAACCTGGCGGGTGCCGCGGTGACAAAAGGCGCGCCGCGTAAGCTCTACGGCTCGGAAAACGCCGCGCGGGCGGTGGGCAGCCAGATCGTGCTGCGTGCCTATGACGCCAGCAAACTTTCGCCAGGAAAGCCCATCCGCTATCTGGGGATCGAGGTCGGCCAGATGGAGACGATGAAGTTCTCCCCCGGCAGTAATCTGGTGCTAGCGCGGGCGGTATTATATCCCGAATACGTACAGGCTTTCGCCCGTAACGGCACACGCTTTTCGGTCGTGACGCCGAAAATTCCCGCCGGCGGGGGCAACCATCTGGAAACGCTGCGACAGCCGTATATCAACGTTGAGCCGGGCAAAGGCGGCGGCGCGCGCGAATTTGAACTGCAGCAGACCACCATCACCGATTCCCGTTATCTGAATGGGCTGAATATTGTGGTAGACACGCCGGAAGCCGGCAGCCTGCAGGTCGGCACGCCGGTTACTGTATCGCGGCATTGAGGTGGGCACGGTCACCGAGCTTGCCCTTGGCACGCTGGCTGACCGGGTTTATGTAGCGCTGCGCATCAGCCGTCAATACCAGCACCTGGTGCGTACTAATCCCGTGTTCTGGCTGGCATCGGGCTACGATATCAAATTCGGCCTAACCGGCGGCAGCGTGAAGAGCGGCACCTTCCAGCAGTTCGTCCGCGGCGGCATCGCGTTTGCCACCCCGCCGACGACCCCGCTGGCGCCAAAAGCTACCGAGGGCAAGCATTTCCTGCTTAACAGTGAGGAACAACAAGAGTGAAAAACCCGGGGCACCGCCGTGCCGCCAAATTGATGGGTACGGCGGCCCGGCAACCGCGGCCTTCTCCCTTGGCAGCGGGGGGGGGAATACGCCGCCAGCGGAGAATTTAGCTTTTCGTGCTGTTTGCGCTATACTGCAATAACTCTTTGCCACAGGAGTACGCCATTCTCACCTCACAGTAAAAAGGGCCTATTTATGGCCAAGACGACAGTGCAAATCGGCAGTTTTGCCGTTGACGATGCCACCCTTATCCAGGGGCGATGATGATCGGGCGGGGCGACGGCGTATATCGCTGACATCGCGAACAGGCTCGGGGCAAAAAAATCAGCCCGCAGGCTGAGAAGAGTAAGTTAAACAAGTATGAATACAAATGAGGGTGCAAAGATGATAATGCCCCTGCGACGTTGGTGCGACCTATTGCTGCAATAGGATACCTCGCCCTACCACCCGTCTCCCCCGTGTTGCGCCTGCTAAACTTAGCGCTATGGCTAAGCCACAGGATTGCTTCAGTTTATGATTGAAACCCGTCAACAACTTGATGAAGCCCGGGAAGCGTGCCGCAAAATGGTAACCAAACGCGCTGCGCTGTCGGCGAGGGCCTCGGTTATTCCGCTCCCCGGCCTGGATATCGGTACTGATGTATCGATTCTGCTGGCGCTGCTGTCGGCTATCAATGAGCGATTCGGCTTGAGCGAGCAGCAGTTGGCGCAGCTTCATCCCAACCGCAAGAAGTATATCTTTTATCGCCATTAGCGCCGTCGGCAGTCGTCTTATCGGCAAAACCCTCACCTGCGAAGCCGTCAGCCATGCGCTTAAACGCGTGGGGGTCAGGGTGGCCACCAAGCCGGTGGCACGAGGCTATGTCCCGCTGTTGGGTCAGGCGCTGGCGGCAGGCCTGAGCTTCAGCGCGATGAAGCTGCTGGGAAATAGCCATATCGACGATTGTTATCGTCGTGGTCAGCGAGGTGCTGCGTCAAACGACCGCGCCGGCCGCCGCCGGCAGCGCCGTAACGCCCTATTCATCAAAATCTTTTGTGGTGGGCAATCGAAATATTTGCTATTCACCCGCACAGGATGACAGCAGGATGCGCCGCCCACGCCATTCATGACCAACTGTCAACGCGGCTGCCCGCGCTACAGCCCTCGGTAACGCTGGTAATCTCCTAGTTTGCCCGCAAACTGACCGCAGAAGGTCTCGATATCATCAACATGAGTTCCGGCGAGCTTGATTTTGACACGCCTGAGCCTATCGTACGCGAGGCCATTACCTCCCTGCACGACGGACAGACCCGTTATACGGATGTCAGCGGCACCCCCGCGCTCAAGGCGGCCATTATCGCCAAATTCCGGCGTGAGAATCAGCTCGAATTCACCCCACAGCAAATTATCGCCAGTACCGGCGCCAAGCAAATCATTTTTAATGCGCTGTTAGCCACGCTTGAGCCGGAAGATGAAGTGATTATCCCTGCCCCTTATTAAGTGTCTTATCCCGAAATGGTGCGGCTGACCGGCGTCGTGCCGCGTTATGTCGAGCCGGGCGACCAGGACGATTTTAAATTGACGCCCGCCCGTCTTGAGGCCGCGCTGAACGCCAACAGCCGTTGGCTGCTGTTAAATTCTCCGGGCAATCCGTCCGGGGCGCTTTATGGCGCAGAAGGGCTGCGCGCGCAGGGCGAGGTCCTGGCGGCCTACCCGCGGGTGCTGGTGATGTCTGACGATATCTATGAACACATCGTCTACGAAGGGAAGTTTGTCTCTTTCGCCACAGCCGTGCCGTCACTGGCAGCACGCACCCTGACCGTCAACGGCGTATCGAAAGCTTATGCCATGACGGGCTGGCGTCTTGGTTGCGCCGGCGGCCCGGCGTGGCTGATTGAGGGTCTGGCACTGCTGCAATCGCAAAGTACCTCCTGCCCCAGCGCTATCGGTCAGGCAGGTGCGCTGGCCGCACTCAATGGACCACAAACCCTGCTGTTCGAATGGTGCGGCCGTCTGCGCCACACCGCTGAGGCGCTTGGGCTGCGCGTCGCCACCGATTCGGCGCTCAACCTGTACATGACGCTGCCCGGCCGTTTGCCCGCGGTGACGGCGGTTATCACCGGTTCGCATCTGGATTCCGTACCCTGCGGCGGCAATTTCGACGACGCCGCCGACGTACTGGCCGGCATGGCCGGGCGGGCTGGGTGGCGGCAGGT
Organism: Sodalis sp. (in: enterobacteria); assembly: GCF_051710625.1. Lineage (GTDB taxonomy): Bacteria > Pseudomonadota > Gammaproteobacteria > Enterobacterales > Enterobacteriaceae > JBPESN01. The sequence continues at coordinate 50,837 of NZ_JBPESN010000012.1, forward strand.
TTTCAGCCGCAGCGGGATGTCACGGTCATGGCCATCCGCGCGGAGGAAAGCGCCTGGTTTCCGATTTCCTATCTCAGCAGCAAGGCGGCCTTCGGTCTGCTGCCCCCTGCGGCAATGGAGACCCCACGGGCCGATAACGGCCGCACTCTGGCGCAGCATTTCGCGAATCGGGGGGCGGACGCGGCGCGGTTGCTGGCAGAGCCACTCTGGCTCAGCGCTGCGGCCGTCGCCTGTTTTATTGAACTGCACATTGAACAGGGGCCGGTGTTGTTGGATTACGGCCTCCCACTCGGCCGTGTCAGCGGTATTTGCGGCAATCTGCGCTATTGTGCGGCACGCTGTCTCGGCCGCTATTCCCATTCGGGCGCCACCGCGGGGCCACCGCCAGGATGCGGTCGTGGCGATAGCGGAACTGGTGAGCGAGCCGCATCGACTATGGGGCGCGCTGGAGCAGGAGGGGCATGAACTGACGGTGACCGTCGGCCAGTTCGCGACCCATCCTCAGCAGGCGGATTTTAGTAAAGTCAGCAGCGAGGTGGCCTTTTGCCTGGATTTCCGTTCGCGCAGTACGTCAACGCTGGCGCTGATGGATACCGAGTTGCGGCGGCTGATAGAAGAAATAGGCGGCCGGCACGGCGTAGGTTTTGACCTCGGCGAGCAGACCGGCAGCGCCCCGGCGCAGATAGATCCTGCGCTGTTGACCGCGCTGCGCCACGCAGCCGAAGCACAGCGGGTGCGAAATATGATCATGCCCAGCGGCGCCGGTCATGATGCGGCGTTGTTCGCAGCCCAGGGCGTCCCACCGCGATGCTGTTTGTGCGCAACGCCAACGGCAGCCACAATCCTTTGGAAAGCATGGCGCTTGAGGATTTCGCCATCGCCACCAGGGTGCTGGCGGCGATGCTCGCCAGCCGCAGCGAGAGGGCCCACGATGCGCGTTAAGCGGCTAAGAGGCGGGCGAAGATTGTCCGCCCCCTACCATGGCGCCGAGCTCGTGCACGGTTGCCGTGATTAAATCTGGCTTAAGCGGCTGACGATGCTGTCGTGCACATTATCGATATGGCTGGCGACGGCCGTGTGGGCGCCATCGCCAGATGTTCCTGATGGCCCTTATTAAGTAAGGGCGTTTAGGCACCTGCCGCATATTGAACATGCGCGTTTTAAGGCACAGTGTAGCGATGCAAAATATTCTGGACTAATTTGCAGACAATTCTGGACTCCCTTAAACCCTAAAAAATAGCTATTTTGGACAGTCCAGAATTGTGTAGTGGTCAACCAAAACTGGCCACCGCATTAACGTTTTTCCAGTATCTATTTTCTGATTTGTTTTGTTTGGTGGCGACCCACCGTTATATTCATGCGGCCTGAGTGCGCTGTAATATCCCACGATATAGTCGGTAATTCCATGAGCTGCTTCGCTGAAGCTTATGTAGCCCGTTACCGGTATCCACTCGTTCTTCAGACTTCTGAAGAAGCGCTCCATCGGACTGTTATCCCAACAGTTCCCCCGCCGACTCATGCTTTGTTTGATCCGGTAACGTCACAGCAACTGTCGGAACTGCCTGCTCGTATAGTGGCTACCCTGATCGCTGTGGAACATCACTCCGGCTGGTTTACCACGCGTTTCCCATGCCATTTCCAGTGCTTTGATGGTCAGTCTGCTGTCAGGGGAGAACGACATAGCCCAGCCCACCGGTTTCCTCGCGAACAGATCAAGAACAACCGCAAGGTATGCCCAGCGTTTCCCGGCCCAGATATACGTCACATCGCCGCACCATACCTGGTTTGGCTCCGTTACAGCGAACTGACGCTCAAGATAATTCGAGATCGCAACATGCTCCTGACCGCCACGCTTATACCTGTGCGTCGGCTGCTGACAACTGACCAGACCCAGCTCATTCATGAGCCTGCCTGCGAGCCAGCGCCCCATCCGGAAGCCTCTCTGGGTTGCCATGGTGGCGATACTCCTCGCGCCAGCGGCACCATGCTTGATACTGTGCAGTTCATGAACCTGACTGCGCAATACCGTTCGCCTGCCGTCTGGCCTGTCAGGACGACTTTTCCAGTATTTGTAACTGCTGCGATGAGCCCTGAACACGTGGCAGAGTGTGGCCACAGGATAACGCGCTCTGAGTTTCCCGATTAACGAGAACTGTTCAGGGAGTCTGACATCAAGAGCGCTGTAGCCTTTTTTAATATTTCGTTTTCCATTTCA
>NZ_JBPESN010000013.1:0-50554 GCF_051710625.1 Sodalis sp. (in: enterobacteria)
TTATCCTGTGGCCACACTCTGCCACGTGTTCAGGGTTCATCGCAGCAGTTACAAATACTGGAAAAGTCGTCCTGACAGGCCAGACGGCAGGCGAACAGTATTGCGCAGTCAGGTTTATGAACTGCACAGTATCAGCCATAGTGCAGCTGGCGCGAGAAGTATCGCCACCATGGCAACCCAGAGAGGCTTCCAAATGGGGCGCTGGCTCGCAGGCAGGCTCATGAAAGAGCTGGGGCTGGTCAGTTGTCAGCAGCCGACGCACAGGTATAAGCGTGGCGGTCAGGAGCATGTTGCGATCCCGAATTATCTTGGGCGCCAGTTCGCTGTAACGGCGCCAAACCAGGTATGGTGCGGCGATGTGACGTATATCTGGACCAGGAAACGCTGGGCATACCTTGCGGTTGTTCTTGATCTGTTCGCGAGGAAACCGCTGGGCTGGGCTATGTCGTTCTCCCCGGACAGCAGACTGACCATCAAAGCACTGGAAATGGCATGGGAAACGCGTGGTAAACTAGCCGGAGTGATGTTCCACAGCGATCAGGGTAGCCACTATACGAGCAGGCAGTTCCGACAGTTGCTGTGGCGTTACCGGATCAAACAAAGCATGAGTCGCCGGGGTAACTGTTGGGATAACAGTCCGATGGAGCGCTTCTTCAGAAGTCTGAAAAACGAGTGGATACCGGTAACGGGCTACATAAGTTTCAGCGAAACAGCTCATGAAATTACCGACTATATCGTGGGATATTACAGCGCACTCAGGCCGCATAAATATAACGGTGGGTTGCCACCAAACGAATCAGAAAATAGATACTGGAAAAACGCTAACGCGGTGGCCAGTTTTAGTTGACCACTACAAAGTTATCCGCCCGTTTTATCGTCGCCGCTTCGATGAAGCCATCGCCTGTATACGCTGTTGGCTGCCGCCGGAGCGCTGCCTGATCCATAAGCCGGAAGGCGCGATTTTTCTCTGGCTGTAGTTTCCCGATTTGCCTATCTCGACCGACGCCCTCTATCAGCGCCTAAAGCTGCGCGGCGTACTGATGGTCCCCGGCCACTACTTTTCCCCCGGGCTGGAGCAAAAGTGGCATCACAGTCGTCAATGCCTGCGCATGAATTATGTGCCGAAGGCTGAAAAAATCGAGCGCGGCATTGCCATTCTGGCGGAAGAAGTGGCGCGCGCCCACTGCGAAACGGTGGTCTGACGGCAAGCGGGACGCCGGCCTGCTGGCAAGCGGCCACAAAAAAGCCCGTCAGTTTTCTGACGGCCTCGTCGTTACGAGGCCGGCGCGGGAGCCGGCAGAACGCCGTTCGCCGCTGGAACAGGCCGCGGATTATTGCGCGACGGTGGCACAAGCAGGGCGCCGGGGCTGCATGGCGCCCCCCGAACAGGTTTACTCGGCATCCAGGGTACGATCCTGGAGCGCCGGACGCTGGGCCGTGGTGCCAATAGCAATATGCCGCGGCTGCAGCGATTCAAAAATGTGTCGTTCCAGGTCGATGTTCAGCAGGCCGTGGGTAAAATCAGCCTGTTCCACCGTCATATGTTCCGCCAAGGTAAAGCTGAGGGTGAATTCTTTGCAGACCAACCCCTGGTGCAGATAGTGCCCCTCCTTTTCTACCAGCGCGGGTTTACCCTTGATGGTCAGGCGCGGGCCTTCCAACTCAATCGACAGTTCTTGCTGGGTAAAACCGGCCAGCGCCAGGGTAATGCGATAATGGTTATCATCGCTTTTCTCAATATTGTAGGGGGGATAATTCATCCCCTGATGATCGTCTTGAATATTGCTGGCTAATTTATCAAAACCGATCCACTGCCTAAATAAGGGAGAGAGATCATAATTACGCATGTTATTAACTCCTTCTGTGAAGCGAGATAATTTGCTCAACCCGCCAATCGGGCTGAAACAGGCCCCCTACACGGGCGGGCGTATTGAGATACTGGCTGTAAAACGTTATTTTATTTCAATGCGGCGCGGTTTTAGCGTTTCCGGTACCACGCGTTCCAAATCAATAAACAGCAAACCGTTGGCCAATTGGGCGCCTTTTATTTCTATATGTTCAGCTAACTGAAATTTACGCTCGAAATTACGCTCGGCAATACCCTGGTATAAATAGTTACGTTCGCTTTGATCGCTGGCGTGGGCCCCTTTTACCGTCAAAAGGTTGTCATGGGCGGTGATTTCCAGCTCGCTTTCGGCAAAGCCGGCAACCGCAATGGCGATGCGGTACTGATTTTCGTTTACCAATTCAACGTTGTAGGGGGGATAACCGCCATTGCCCTGGCTCTGCCCTGATTCCAACAGATTAACCAGACGATCGAAACCGATAGCGGAACGGTACAGCGGTGAGAAATCGAAATTACGCATAGCTTAAAGCCTCCAAAATTTAGCGAGGGTGCAATAACCTTCCCGTTGGACAGGTCAGTGACCGGAATACCCTTACGGCGTATCTATTTCTGGTCACGTAATTAAAATGGTACCGCCGTCGGATTTTTCAAGAGGCGATAAGAAAAAAATATCGGGATAGCGGTAAAATTTAGCTGGGGTTCATTCAATCTCTATTACACTAACTATTACAGCTTGCGTCAGCCAGATGCTTCAAGCACGATTTCAATTGGTCCTAAGAGCAGGCGTTGCTGCGCAAGAAGTTAAACCCACCGGATGCGGAACAGGTTATGTTAAGAAAGGTCTTGTTTGTCGTAACAACAGGATGCACCGTGCTAGGCACCACCGGCTGCTCCAGCGTCATGACGCATACAGGCCCCTATCAGGGCTACTATCCCGGCACCCGCGCCAGTATGCGGGTTTTACGCGACAAAGACAGTAACTGGTGCATCCGTCCTCTTGCGGCCATAGACTTACCCTTCTCCACGGTCATGGACACGGTGCTATTACCTTATGACTATTTTCGCCGCGATAGCAATACCGATGAGGAATCTCCCCGGTCGCGTATGCTGCACAGCCACGATCACACGTCCGCACCGGCGCGCGACTAAGCCGGCTTAGAACGGGCATTGCGCCGCCATTTCTTTTATTTGTCTGCTAATATCATTTTATCTTCCTTTAATATTTCGTTTGGCGCGGCAGCAGCCCGTACGGGAATAGCGGTGGTCCCGCCGGCTGACCGACATCCTGCACGCCCGCGGCGCCGGGATAGGTTATGGACACGGCTTAAGTTGTCAGCGGACGGGTTTGGCGCAGGGGGGAGCGCAAAGTTTGACGCCGCGGCCGAGCTGCGGGGCTGCGCCAATAGTCCTGCATCATCCTTCCCGTTGATGGCATTGCCGCCCGAGCTGCTCAGTCTCACGTTTGCCAAACTTGATCTAGGCAGTCTGCATGCGGTGTCCCAGGCGCATCCCCGCCTGCAGGAGCCTGCCCGCCGCGCTTGCCTGACCTCCTCGACACGCTTACCTACAGTCATGGTCTGCCGCTGCTGCGTTTTTGTCAGCGCAGGGGGCTGAATATCAACCCGGGCGCGGCGCCTGATGCCGGCATCAGGCGTTCTGGTCACCGTGCTGATGTATAACGGTGAGGATGACCTGCTAGCCACGCTCTTGAGGATGCCGGGCGCCGACATCTGCGCACGCTTACCCGGGATGACCGGCGATGGGTTGCTGCTGGAACTTCTAAACTGTCTGCCGTCGCTTAGCAACAGCGTCCTTGCGCTATTGACCCATCCGCATTTGGAAGTAAATACCCTCGATCGCAACAATGAAACACCACTGATGAAAGTGATCCGGCACGGTCATTTGCCGCTGGTGCAGGCGCTGCTGGCGCGGCAGCTGGAGCAGGCTGGCGGACGCCACGGATAACGAAGGCCGTACGCTGCTGATACAGATGGCATCAAAAGGGGACAGTGCATGGGTCACCGCGCTTCTTTGCCGTTCCGATTGCGCGATAAACGCCGCGTGCCGCCAGGGCAACAATGCGCTTATGGCGGCGGCGCAGGGTCACGTCAGCGTGGTCATAACCCTGGTGCAAGACGACCGCCAGTGTGTCAATCAGGTTAACCGGCAAGGCCTGTCCGCGCTCTGGCTGGCGCTGGCGGCCAATCATGACCTTACGGTTGAGGTACTGCTACAGCATCCCGCTATCATCATTGCGGTGCCGAACATGCGCGGGTATACCCTGTTACAGCAGGCGGTCATTAATGGCCAATACTGGATGGTGCATGTACTGCTCGCGCATCCCCGCATGCCGGTGGCGCAGCGGGACGTCAGGGGTGGGACGCTGCTGCATTTGGCGGCAATGCATGACCATGCTGAGATCATCAAGATACTGCTGACGCGCACTCGGCTGGATAGGAGCAGCCGGGATAGCCACGGCCGGACAGCGCTGGCCCTGGCGGCGGCAGGAAATCACTGCGGCACGCTGACTGCGCTTTTGCCTTGCCCGCAGACCGCGCTCAACGCCCGGGATAATTTGGGAAGAACTGCGCTGCTGCTGGCGGCGGCGGGCGTCGCCCAGCAAACCTTAGGCCAGCTGCTAACCGTTGCGGGCGTCGATGTCACCGCCGCGGATATCTTTGGCTCCACCGCCTTGATACTGGCTGCCAGCCGTGGCGCGGGCCATGCCGATGTGGCCGCCTGCTGCTGGCGCATTCAGCTACCCCCGTCAACGCCCGCGATAGCCATGGCGCCAGCGCATTGCTTTGGGCCGCGCGCAGCGGCTGTACAGCGCTGGTGCGGCTGCTATTGGCGCATCCTGACATCTTGCCCAACGCGGCCAGCTTGTGGTGCACCACCCCGTTGCTGACCGCCTGCGAACAGGGGCAGCGCAAAATGGTGCCCCTACTGCTAGACCACCCAGGGCTGGACATTAACGCCGCCGATTGCCGGGGCAGAACCCCGCTGATGGCGGTGGCGGTGGACGGCCATCGCGCTATTGTCCGACAGTTATTGCTCCGCCGGGAAACCGCCTCCGACCTGATCGATTGGGCGGGCTTGGGCGCAATCGATTATGCCGTGCGCAGCGGTCATTACACCATCGCCGGCCTGATACGCCAACGCGGCGGGCTGGGCGGTGTCGCACAGCTCTGGGCCATCAGCTATAGACCCCAAGACTCACCGCCGAAGGCAAATCGCCCGCGCGCCTCTTTTGCTTAGGCTTCCCCTACGCGTTTCACTTCTCCGACCAGCCGCAGATAGGAAAGCGCGCCCAAAAACGCCACCACGGCGATGTAAATCAACGCCGGCGCAAAGCCATAATCCTGCGCCAGATACCCCACCACCAACGGTACGGTGATGCCGCCCAGACCGCCAACGAAATTGAATACGCCACCGGTCAGGCCAATCAAACGTAACGGCGCCAGAGACGAAACCAACAACCAGGTGATCGACGCAAAGCCATTGCCAAAGAACGCCAGCGCCATGAGTACCATAATCCAGATGGAATCGTTGGTGTAGTTCGCCCCCATGATGCAGGTGGAAAGCAGTAGTCCGCAGATGATCGGCGTTTTGCGGGCAAAGCCAAGCGATTTGCCGGTGCGTACCATGCGATCGGCAAAGTAGCCGGATAAAATCACGCCAAAAAAGGCGGCCAGGAACGGCACTGTGGTCATGAACCCTGTCGTCAGGGCGACGATATGCTTTTCCTGCGTCAGATAGTTAGGGAACCAGATGAGAAAAAACCACAAGGTTGAAGTCACGGCAAACTGGCCTAAATACACACCCACCAGTTTGCGGTTGAACACCAGCTTCCAATCGCTGCCTCTCATCCGCACACGATTCTTTTTCTCTACCGGTGCATCTCACCATCCACCAGACCGCCGCCGGCCTTGATATATTCCAGCTCGGCAGCATTGATACCCCGGCTTTTGCGCGGCAATTGATAAACCACGAACCAGATCAGCGCCCCAATAATGCCGATACCGCCGGTCAGGATAAAGACCCAGTGTTAGCTCAATACTTCCTGTATCCAGATCAGAAGCGGCGTCAGGAACGCCAGACCGAGAAACTGACCGGAAGTGAACAGACCTACCGCCGAGGCGCGCTCCCGTTCGGGGAACCAGCTTGTCACCATCCGGTTGTTAGTCGGGAACGCCGGCGCTTCAATCAGGCCGGTGAGCGCACGCAGCCCCACGCAGGCCAAGTAAACTGCCTAGCCCGGAGGCGAAACCCTGCGCGAGGGTCGCAACCGACCAACCGAAGATGGCAATAAAATAGGTTAACTTTAAACCTACCCGATCAAGGAACCAGCCGCCGGGAATTTGGCAAAGGGTATAGGTCCAGGCAAATGCGAAAAAGATATACCCCATTTGCGCTTTGTCGATACTGAATTCTTGTTGAATATGCGCCGAGGCAACCGCTAAATTAGCGCGGTCGACATAACAAATAATTACGGTAATAAAAATCATTAATAGCGTAAGATAGCGCCCCCGGGTGGGGCGCGCGGTGATGACAGTGTCCATATTATTTATTCCGATTAAATTACCACAGGGTACGGAGAAACACCGGTCAGGATAAAAAATATTAATCGGGATCCCCGCCGTTATATTGTTAACGGCGGGCTAATGACTCAATGAAGGCTAATTACCATTCCGCCACCGACCCGTCGGGATAGCGCCAGACCGGGTTATGCCAGTCTCGTGTATTTTTACTGCGCTCAATGATCAATTCCTTATTTATTTCCACGCCGAGTCGGGATTTATTTAACGGGTAGAAATAATTGCCATTTATGGCAAAGTCTCCCCATATTGACAATATAGTCCAATAATTCGGCCCCCTGATTATAATGAATTTTTATACTCTGCTCCTGCAGAACCGCATTGTAGGAATGCAAAGTCAACATGTAGGCAAGAGGCGAGGGCAATAGGCCCCAGCGGACAATGTGGCGCCAGGGTCACATCATAGGCCTCCGCCATGGAGGCAATTTTCATACACTCGCTAATCCCGCTGGCATGGAACAGATCGGGCTGTGAGATCGCCAGACCGTCATTGGCCAACACCCGCTTAAACTCAAAACGCGAAAACATCCGTTCGCCGGCGGCGATAGGTATGGATGTTTGCGCCGCCAGCAGGGGATAATATTTCTCTTGCTCTGCCAGCACCGGCTCCTCGATAAATAGCGGCCGATAAGGTTTCAACTTTTTTATCAGCACTTTGCCCATCGGCGCATTTACCCGGCCGTGGAAATCGAGGCCGAATTCAATATAATTGCCGAGGGCCTCGCGTACCTGAGCGCCTACCGCAACCGCTGCATCCACTTTACGTGAATTATCCAGTAGCCCCATTTCCTCGCAGCCGTTCAGCTTGAAAGTATCAAAGCCAATTTCGGCCAATTTCTTCATACCTGCGATAACATCCGACGGACGATCGCTGCCGACCTAGCTGTAGGCTTTAATACGATCGTGCACCAGTTTACCTAACAGCTGATAAACCGGCACACCCAATGCTTTGCCCTTGATATCCCACATCGCCTGATCAATGCCGGCGATGGCGCTCATCAAAATAGGGCCACCGCGGTAAAAACCCGCTTGGTACTTGGTATAAGGGCCTGCCAAATATCGTTAATGCGAGCAGGATCCTTGCCGATAACATATTTGCCCAGCTCGTGTACCACGGCTTCGACGCTCTTCGTGCGGCCTTCAATAACAGGCCCGCTTCAGCCGACAACCCCCTCGTCCGTTTCTATTTTCAGAAACATCCAGCGCGGTGATAACCGGCAGGTAGTCAGTTTGGTTACTTTCATGGTATGTGCTTTCTTATTAAGGTAAAACAATCGGTTGCCGCTGCTGCTGGCGGGGGCGACTCATGTCATCCCGGCAAAACGCGCGGGGTAAACCCCTCTGTACGCGCCAGATTGTAGCACTATCAATTATTATTGTACTACAATATAGATTACACTTCAGACAACACCCACCTGGCGGCTTTCCCTTTTTGCCGGTGACCGGAGCGCGTTTGCACGGCCATGAACGCTTAAGCCATGCGCCATTAACAGGGCATTTTGCTTAAAGACCGTTTTTAGTGTCTAAAAGCGCCCCTGTCCGTTAGACGGCATTCTTGCGACGGAGAAAACGGCGCTCACCTCAATGCTAATTTTTAAAGCGTGGCGATGCAGCCTAATGACGCTTTTCGTCATTCATCCACCGGGCGGCTTCGTTCTAATAACATCCCGGCTTTGCTAAAAAAATTACTTTGCGCTTGGCGGCGTAGTTTTGATGTGAACGGGAACCGACACCGTGACATTAAAAGCACGCCTTCTATGTTTTAGAGTTAAGAAATGTCGCTGAAGGTGATTATGTTGGTGACATCGCACGGCTTAAATTAATTATAGAGGCTTTTTCCGACCCGGAGTGGAAGAATAAGGGCGTCCAAAATTTCTCATCAACAGTCAGTAACTTGTTGTGAACAAGTGATTGGTAAATCCATATAAAAAAATAAATAAAAACATAAAGTTATAAAGAAAATTTCTTAGTTTTTTTCTTAAAAAAAGAATGTTTTTTATATTTTCCATCGCGAAAAAAGAAGATAATTCTTAACATGAATTTTTGGCAACCGGGAAAACCGTTGTTGCCCCAGGAAAAACCATGGTAGATACAATTTGCAGGACACACTCCCATATTATACACATGACCTTTTCCCATGCCGACTGCCTGCAAAGCGAGGCGGTAAAAAAAGAGCTATTTCAAGAGAATGTTAATGATAATTGTCTCGATCTCATTGATCAACTCGGTCAATTATCAGGTAACCAGGGTGACCTGTATCGATTGAAAGCGGGAATAAATACCTGCAAGCAGCTGATAGCTGGGGAACTCGGTTCGCGCGTTCAAGATATCCTTAAAAAGATCGAATTACTCTATAGTAGCACAAGAACGGGTGGTGTCGGCAAAATCGAACCCAAATTGTAGTACCATTATTATTTATTACACTTTACTACGTTGGCCATCACAGGCGCACCACGGTTCAGGCAGGCATTGCCGCCCTATCTGACGGCGCGTCGAGCACGAACTTATGGATAGCCCCAGCGCGACCCCATCCTCCAGATTGGTCTGGGTGACGAACTGACTGGCGGCCTTGATTTCATTGATGACGTTACCCATCTCCACGCCGGTGCCTGCATACTCAATCATCGCCAGGTCGTTGGTTTGATCGCCAAGCGTCATGACCTCATCGCGGTGCAATCCCAAATGCTCCGCCAGCGCTTTTACCGCCGTGCTTTTATTGGCCTGTTTACTTAATAATTCCAGATAATACGGCGCGCTTTCCATGATGGTATAACTGTCGAATGCTTCCTGCGGAATACGTTTGATAACCGCATCCAGAATAGCGGGGTCGTCTATTATCATGACTTTCGGGAAGCGCAGAGAAGCGTCCATCTCGGCAACGGTGCGAAACTTGAAAGGCATGCCGGTTAACGAGGCCTCATAGACGGTATAGCGACTGATATCACGATTCGCGGTATAAAGCGTATTAAAGTCCAGCGCATGGAAATGTACCTCCAGCTGGCGGGACAAAGCTTCAAGGTAGCGGTAATCGTTGATGTCCAGTACCGTCTGAGAAATACAGGAACCATCCACCGTCCGCTGCACCAGCGCGCCGTTATTGGTAATATAGAAATTCCCTTCCAGCTGTAAATCCAGCTCCATCAAATACCGTTTGATACCAATATTGGGCCTGCCGGTCGCCAACGCGACGTACACCCCTTTGCCGCGCGCCGCGCCGATAGCGTCTTTCACCGCGGGAGTAATTTCGTATTTATGATTTAACAGCATCCCGTCTATATCAATTGCAATCAATTTTATCACCATCGCATCCTCTTGGATTGCGCCACAAGCATAAATCTGATGCCTGCCGCTTGTTTATAACTGCTTCAGGGCAGTGGTCACTTTAGCCTATATCACCCGACAACGCTGTCAACCGTTGTCGCGACGCTGTTTTCGGCGACCAGCCCACTATCTGAGCCTGCGCCGGAGATAATGCCGGATAATGACAACTGGGTGAGATTTCTATTAAGCGTCGTGCGGATGTGTCCGGCGGAATATACAGTGCTGCCGCCGACTGTTGCCGCGCATTGATCGGTGGAAGCGGGGCAAAAAAAATCCGGGAGGTTAATCCCGGATGTTTAAGGTCGGCGTTTGCCGTCAAATATCAATATTGGCGGCTTTCAACGCATTTTCTTCGATAAACGCACGCCGCGGCTCTACCGCATCCCCCATCAGCGTGGTAAACAGCTGATCGGCCGCGATGGCGTCCTTTACCGTGACGCGCAACATACGGCGGCTGTCCGGGTCCATGGTCGTTTCCCAGAGCTGTTCAGGGTTCATCTCGCCCAGACCTTTATAGCGCTGCACCGCCAGGCCACGGCGCGACTCTTTCACCAGCCACTCCAGTGCCTGCTCAAAGCTGGTGACCGGCTGCCGGCGTTCTCCACGCTCGATATAGGCATCCGCTTCGATAAGATCGCCCAGCGTTTCGCCAAGCGTCGCCAGTTTGCGATATTCATCGCCGTGAATAAAATCGTAATCCAGCAGGTAATCCGTATCGACACCATGCGTGCGTACCCGCAGCAGCGGCTCAAACAGCTGGCGTTCGCGATTTTCCTGCACTTTGTAACTGTAGCTGCTGCCGTGCTTCTCATTATCGTTCAGCGCCTGCACCAGTGCGGCGATCCAGCTTGTGATCTGATCCTGCTGGCTCAGCTGCGCTTCAGTTAGGGCCGGCTGATAAATCAAGTGGTTAAGCAGCGCACGCGGGAAGCGCCGCTCCATGCGGCCTATCATCTTCTGCACAGCGTAATGTTCGGCCACCAGATTTTCCAGCGGCGCGCCGGCCAGCGCCGGGGCATGCGCGTTGGCGTGCAGCGTGGCGCCATCCATCGCCAGCGCTATCTGATACTGATCCATAGCCTCATCGTCTTTGATATATTGCTCCTGCTTGCCATTTTTGACTTTATAAAGCGGCGGCTGGGCGATAAATACATGGCCGCGCTCGATAATTTCCGGCATTTGACGATAAAAAAAGGTCAACAGCAGGGTGCGAATATGCGAACCATCGACATCAGCATCGGTCATGATAATGATATTGTGATAGCGCAGCTTGTCCGGGTTGTATTCGTCGCGGCCGATGCCGCAACCAAGGGCGGTGATAAGCGTAGCGACTTCCTGCGAAGAGAGCATTTTATCGAAACGGGCTTTTTCGACGTTGAGGATTTTCCCTTTCAAGGGCAATATCGCCTGATTTTTACGGTTACGGCCCTGCTTGGCCGAACCGCCGGCGGAGTCACCCTCCACCAGGTAGAGTTCCGACAGCGCCGGATCGCGCTCCTGACAATCCGCCAGCTTGCCCGGCAGGCCGGCCAGATCTAACGCCCCCTTACGGCGGGTCATCTCGCGCGCCTTACGGGCGGCTTCACGGGCGCGGGCGGCGTCGATGATTTTGCCCACCACGATTTTGGCGTCGTTAGGGTTCTCCAGCAGGTATTCCACCAGCCGCTCGTTCATTAGCAATTCCACCGCCGATTTCACCTCGGACGAAACCAGTTTGTCCTTGGTTTGGGATGAGAACTTCGGATCCGGCACCTTGACAGAAACCACGGCGATAAGCCCTTCGCGGGCGTCATCGCCGGTCGCGCTGACCTGGGCTTTCTTGCTGTAGCCTTCTTTATCCATATAGGAATTCAGCGTGCGGGTCATCGCGGCGCGGAAGCCGGCCAGATGGGTACCACCGTCGCGCTGGGGAATATTATTGGTGAAACAGTAAATATTTTCCTGGAAACCGTCGTTCCATTGCAACGCGATTTCCACACCGATACCGTCTTTTTCGGTAGAAAAATAGAACATATTCGGGTGGATAGGCGTTTTGTTTTTATTCAAATATTCTACGAAGGCCTTAATGCTGCCTTCATAATGAAAATAATCTTCCTTATCGTTGCGCTTATCGCGCAGACGGATAGACACGCCGGAGTTCAGAAAGGAGAGTTCCCGCAGCCGCTTAGCCAGGATTTCATATTGAAATTCAGTGTTATTGGTGAAGGTGGCAAAGCTCGGCCAGAACCGCACGGTGGTGCCGGTCTGATCGGTTTCGCCCACCACTTCCAGCGGCGATTGGGGCACGCCGACATGGTAGGTTTGCTGATGCACTTTACCTTCGCGCTTTATCATCAGCTCAAGTTTTTCCGACAGGGCGTTCACCACCGACACGCCGACGCCGTGCAGGCCGCCCGACACTTTATAGGAGTTGTCGTCAAACTTCCCGCCCGCGTGCAGTACGGTCATGATGACTTCGGCGGCGGAGACGCCCTCTTCTTCGTGGATGCCGATCGGAATGCCGCGACCATCATCCTGGACGGAAACCGAATTGTCTTCGTGGATCTTGACCACGATTTCTTTACAGTGACCGGCAAGGGCTTCGTCGATAGCGTTGTCCACAACCTCGAATACCATATGATGCAGACCGGTACCATCATCGGTATCGCCGATATACATACCCGGGCGCTTACGCACCGCGTCCAGTCCCTTGAGTACTTTGATACTTGAGGAGTCATAAGAATTCGACATCAACGTTTCCCGCTCATTTTAAACTTTGGATTGGAGGCTTATTTTACCCTGTTCCACCTTAAACATCTTGCCCTTTTCATCGGTAATATCACGGATTTGATCCGCGCTGACTGCGCTGACGAAAACCTGGGCATGGGTGGCTTTCAGACGCTCCGCCAACAGGCGACGGCGTCCGGTATCCAGTTCGGATGCGAAGTCATTAATCAGATTAAGACATCGCCGGCCGTTCCGGTGGGTAAGGAATTCACCCTGCGCCAAACGCAGGGCACACATTAATAATTTGAGCTGACCGCGCGAGAGAATGTCCTCCAGCGGTACGCCTTCGGCACGGATTCGGAAATCCGCTTTATGGGGGCCCGACGCGGTGTAGGTTAGCGCGCGATCGCGCCCGAACTGGCGTTCCAGCAGCTTGCCAAAATCGCTTTCTTTAGTCCCAGCTGCGCTGAAAACTGAAATCGAGGCGAAACTCCGGCAAAAATTGCGCGCACGTGGCGGTAATGTCCACCGCAATAGCCGCACTTTAGTCTGCACGCCATTCACTAATTCGGTTCGCCAACGGAATCAGCTCTTGATCCCAGGCGTGCAGCTGTTGATAACGACTGACCTGACGCAGGGCGGCATTGCGCTGTTTCAGCAATCGACGCAGATTGCTCCAGGCGGTAAAAAAACCGGCTCGTTATGAAAACAGCCCCAGTCCATAAAGGCGCGCCGGTACTTGGGCCCGCCATTAAGCAGCGTAAACCCTTCCGGCGTAATCAGCTGCATCGGCAACAGCTGGGCTAGTTCCGCCACCTTATGGCCATCGCTGCCGTCGATACGTACCGTGCTGTCGCCCAGGCGATTGCGCGAAAGTCCCACAGAGGTCGCGCGCGCATCGACATTGCCTGCCTCGATACGCCCATGCAGCACGAATTGAATTCCGGCTACTCATGGCGGATAACCCGCCCGGATTGCAAACTGCGAAACGCGCGGCCGTGGCCAAGCGTATAAATGGCTTCCAGAACGCTGGTTTTACCGCTGCCGTTGGCGCCCAACCAGAAAGTTAAAATTAGCGGCCAAAGACAAATCGGCGGCAGCGATATTACGAAAATCACGAATTAGCAGACGCGACAGAGCCACTCACTCACACTACCTTACCACATTGGTTACAGACGCATCGGCATAACGACATAGGCGGCCGCCTGGCTGGCGCTATCTTCAATCTGCACGCTGGACACCCCATCAGTCAGCAGCAGCCGCACTTCCTCGCATTTTAAAGCATTTAGCACGTCAAGCATGTAGCTGACATTGAAACCGATTTCCATCTCACTGCCCTGATAGGTGACATCCAGAATCTCTTCCGCCTCTTCCTGCTCCGGATTGTTGGCGGTAATTTTTAGCTGGTTAGCGCTAAGATACAGCCGCACGCCGCGAAACTTTTCATTGGAAAGGATCGCGGCCCGGGCGAAGGCCTGTTTAAGCACATCGCAGCCCGCTTCGAGCGTTTTATCGGGATTCTTCGGCAATACGCGGCGACAATCGGGGAAACGGCCTTCAATCAGTTTGGAAGTGAAAATGTAATCACCGACGCTAACGCGAATGTTATTGTTGCCGATTTGCAGCTTCACCGGGTTTTCGCCGCCGTCCAGCATCCGCACCAGCTCCATCACGCCTTTGCGCGGCACAATGACGGAATGGGACGGCAGCGCCTCGCCGACAGACATGGCGCAGACCGCCAGACGATGCCCGTCGGTGGCCACGGTACGCAGCTCCTCGCCTTCGGTTTCAAACAGCATACCGTTGAGGTAGTAACGCACATCCTGATGGGCCATGGAAAACTGGGTCGATTCAATCAATCGCTTCAGGATAGACTGCGACAGGGTGAACTCCACCTCGCTTTGCCAATCGTCCAAATTGGGAAAGTCGGAGGCGGGCAGCGTGGAAAGCGAATAGCGGCTGCGCCCCGAGCGAATCAGCATCCGTTCCCCTTCCAGGGTCACGGCGATCTCCGCCCCTTCCGGCAAGCCACGGCAAACATCAAAAAACTTGCGCGCCGGCACCGTGGTCGCGCCCGGCTCATGGGCAGCGCCCAGCGCGACCTGCGCGACCATTTCCATTTTCAAATTTGTACCGGTCAGCAGCAAGCGGTCTTCGGACACCTGCAATAGCAGGTTACCCAAAATCGGTAAGGTTGGGCGGCCCCCCAACGGGCTACTGACCTGTTGCAGAGGCTTAAGCAGCTGCTCACGTTCAACGATAAATTTCATAGTTAGGAAGATAATGTTCTGATTAAGTTGGAGAAATCTTCTTTAATATCGTGGCTCTCTTCACGCAACTGCTCGATTTTCCGGCAGGCGTGCAGCACCGTCGTATGATCTCGCCCGCCGAAAGCATCGCCAATTTCGGGCAGACTATGATTGGTTAATTCCTTCGATAACGCCATCGCCATTTGTCGGGGGCGGGCGACCGAGCGTGAACGCCGCTTGGAGAGTAAATCGGCCACCTTGATTTTATAGTATTCCGCCACGGTTTTTTGGATATTATCGATAGTGACCAGCTTTTCCTGTAGCGCCAGCAAATCCCGCAGCGCTTCGCGCACAAAATCAATGGTAATTGCCCGGCCGGTAAAGTTGGCGTTAGCGATGACGCGATTTAACGCGCCTTCCAGCTCGCGCACGTTGGAACGCAAACGCTTGGCGATGAAAAACGCTACTTCCCCCGGCAGGCGGATCGCGTTCTCGTCGGCTTTCTTCATCAATATCGCCACACGCGTCTCAAGCTCCGGCGGTTCAATCGCCACCGTCAGCCCCCAGCCGAAGCGCGACTTCAGCCGGTCCTCCACCCCGTTTATCTCCTTCGGATAGCGGTCAGAGGTCAGGATAATCTGCTGATTACCTTCCAGCAACGCATTAAAGGTATGGAAAAACTCCTCCTGCGAGCGTTCCTTATTAGCAAAAAACTGAATGTCATCGATAAGCAACGCGTCGACCGAACGGTAGTAACGTTTAAATTCCTCTATGGCGTTGTTCTGCAAAGCCTTAACCATGTCCTGGACAAAACGCTCGGAATGCATGTACACCACTTTGGCATTGGCCTTGCGCGCCATGATGCCGTTGCCCACCGCATGCAGCAAATGGGTCTTGCCCAGCCCGGTGCCGCCATAAAGAAATAGCGGGTTATAAGCGCCGTTTGGATTGTCGGCGACCTGCCGCGCCGCCGCGCGCGCCAGCTGGTTGGACTTACCTTCAACGAAATTGTCAAAGTTATGTTTGGGATTTACATTGGAGCGATAAGAGAGCTCCGGCTGAACCGGGGCGTTATCCCAGCTGGGACGGCTTGGCCGCGGACGGGCAACCGCCGCCTGGGAAGGCGCTTCGCTGGCGTGCTGGCTCGCGGGCTGCAGCACCGCCATCTGCGGCGGCTTGCTGCCTACTTCAAAGCGCAGCAGCGGCGCATCGGTGCCACAGAAATCATTTAGCAGACCGTTGATGTTGTTCAAATACTTATCCCGCACCCAATCCAGCACGAACCGGTTAGGGGCATAAAGCGCCAAAGTGTTGTCACTTAGTTCCGCCTGTAGGGGGCGTATCCACATACTAAATTCTGTGGCAGGTAACTCATCCTGTAACCGGGCAAGACATTGCTGCCAAAGCGAAAGTGACACGGCGGACTCCAATCGAACAAGATCAACAAAAGAAAAGAAATAAAACTGTATGATCCAGGATCATCTTTTTGACACAGATTATTATGATGGAACCTGCGAACCGCCTTAAACGGTTTTTCCCGCGACGGATCTCAGCGGGGATTCCCCCCCGCCAGGGAGTGCGGATCATAACGCAAACCGCGCCGCAGATCCTCCTCTTCTACACAGTTTTCATCCTTTTTATCCACAGGGTAACCGGGCGCTTAGGAGCGTACCTGATAATCTCCCCGCTGGATAAAAAGTAAGCCTTATGATCGACGAAATTAAGCATAGTCTGAATTTTTCGGCCGGGATCGCGGACATGCGATCCTGACAGGAATAAACTAGATCCCGCAGGATCCTTGCGTTTTGGCGGGAACCCCGTATAATCCCCCGCCCTACGCGTAACGACTGTTGTGCTGCCCGACTTGCCGGACAGAGATTCTGGTATGAACACGGGTATTCAGGCAGGCAAGCGCGAGGTGAATTGACTCGGGACTGTACAATTATTACAATCCCGCCTCTTTATCGTTACGCCCACTATGCGATTGAGGCGTCGGTCGTTTTCACGCCGGGCGGCCAAACGCGTTTAGTGAATCACTAATTATCAAAGTTTAGGTAAAAATCGCTATGAAACGCACTTTCCAACCGTCCGTATTGAAACGCAACCGTTCCCACGGTTTCCGTGCTCGTATGGCAACGAAGAACGGTCGTCAGGTTTTGGCACGTCGTCGTGCAAAAGGCCGTACACGCCTGACCGTATCTTCCAAGTAAGAAAGCTTGCCCACCGGGTGGTTAAGCTCGCATTTTCCCGGGAGTTACGGTTGTTAACTCCTAATCATTTTACTTTCGTCTTCCAGCAGCCTCAACGGGCCGGAACGCCGCATGTTACCATCCTCGGCCGCCTGAACACGCTGGGGCATCCCCGCGTCGGTCTCACGGTCGCCAAAAAACATGTAAAACGGGCCCATGAACGTAACCGGATCAAGCGCTTGACGCGCGAAAGTTTCCGCCTGCATCAGCACGCCCTGCCCGCCATGGATTTTGTGGTCATCGCCAAAAAAGGC
This sequence comes from Sodalis sp. (in: enterobacteria), assembly GCF_051710625.1. Lineage (GTDB taxonomy): Bacteria > Pseudomonadota > Gammaproteobacteria > Enterobacterales > Enterobacteriaceae > JBPESN01. Next base: position 17,224 of record NZ_JBPESN010000013.1, read on the forward strand.
GTGGCCGATCTGGATAACCATGCCCTGACGAAAGCGTTAGAAAAATTATGGCGCCGCCATTGTCGCCAGTCTCAAAGCTACTGATCGGGTTGATACGCGGTTATCAATTCGTCATCAGCCCGTTGCTGGGGCCTCATTGCCGGTTCCGGCCCACTTGTTCGCAGTATGGAATTGAGGCAATACGCAGGTTTGGTATGTTAAAAGGCAGTTGGTTGACATTAAAACGCGTATTAAAATGCCACCCTTTGAACCCAGGTGGCGAAGATCCCGTGCCGTTAAAAAACTTTGACAACAGAGAACACTAACAATGGATTCTCAACGCAACCTTCTTGTCATCGCTCTGCTGTTCGTGTCGTTCATGATCTGGCAGGCCTGGCAGACGGACCATGCTCCTACGCCTACCGCCCAGACCACGCAACAGACCGCGAACACCACTGCGGCAGACCCGGACAGCCAGGGTGTGCCCGCCAGCGGACAAGGCCAGCTCATTACGGTTAAAACCGACGTGCTGTCGCTGAAAATCAACACTCGCGGCGGTGACATCGAACAGGCTTTCCTGCTGTCCTATCCCGATAAACTGGGTTCACCGCAGCCTTTTCATTTGCTGGAAACGTCGCCGAAATTTGTCTATCAGGCGCAAAGCGGCCTGACCGGCAAAAACGGCCCGGACAATCCCGCCAACGGTGAGCGCCCGCTGTTTACCACGAACCAGGACACCTATGTCCTGGCGGATAACCAGCGCGAATTGCGCGTGCCGTTGACCTACACCGCCCCTGACGGCGTGGTGTACACCAAGACCTTTATCTTGAAACGCGGCGATTTCGCGTTAAATGTCAATTACGATATTAATAACGCCAGCGCGCAGCCGCTCAAGTTGACATTGTTCGGTCAGTTGAAGCAATCCATTAATTTGCCCAAGGCGCGCGATACCGGCAGCAGCAACTTCGCGCTGCACACCTACCGTGGCGCGGCCTATTCCACCAGCGACGACAAATATCAGAAGTACAGCTTCAAGGATATCAAAGGCGAGAATCTGAGCGTCAGCACCGAAGGCGGCTGGGTCGCCATGCTCCAGCAGTATTTCGCCACGGTTTGGGTGCCTTTCACGCCGGGTAAAAACACCTTCTACACCACGGACTTAGGCAACGGTCTGGCGGCGGTCGGCTTCAAATCCGCCCCCGTCACCGTCGCGGCCGGCGGCCAAAGTGAGTTGAAAGCCACATTGTGGCTCGGTCCTGAGATTCAGGACAAGATGGCGGCCATCGCCCCGCATCTTGATCTGGCGGTCGATTACGGCTGGCTATGGTTTATTTCCCAACCGCTGTTTAAGCTGCTGAAATTCATCCACAGCTATATCGGCAACTGGGGCTTCTCCATCATTATCATCACCTTCATCGTGCGCGGTATCATGTACCCGCTGACCAAAGCGCAGTACACCTCAATGGCCAAGATGCGGATGCTGCAACCGAAACTGGCGGCGATGCGCGAGCGTCTGGGTGACGATAAGCAACGGCAAAGCCAGGAAATGATGGCGTTGTACAAGGCGGAAAAGGTCAATCCGCTGGGCGGCTGTCTGCCGCTGGTGATCCAGATGCCCATCTTCTTGGCGCTATATTACATGCTGTCAGGCTCCATTGAATTGCGACATGCGCCGTTCGCGCTGTGGATCCATGACCTGTCGGCACAAGACCCGTACTATATCCTCCCGGTCTTGATGGGCATCACCATGTTCTTCATCCAGAAGATGTCGCCCACTACCGTCACTAATCCGATGCAGCAGAAGATCATGACCTTCATGCCGGTGATTTTCACCGTGTTCTTCCTGTGGTTTCCGTCGGGTCTGGTGTTGTACTATATCGTCAACAACCTGGTGACCATCATCCAGCAGCAGCTTATTTATCGCGGCCTGGAAAAGCGCGGCCTGCATAGCAGGGATAAAAAAGCCAAGTAACAGCGCGCGCCCGCCCAGATAGCCACTCTGATAAGGCGGTCATCAATATGACCGCCTTTATTTTTTTACAACCGCGCCCTGTGGGGCAAAGCGAGCGTTTCTATGAGCCAGACGGATACCATTACTGCCCTTGCTACTCCGCCCGGACGCGGCGGCGTCGGCATATTACGCGTCTCCGGTTCCTTAGCCGCCCCGGTGGCCCGCGCGCTGCTGGGCAAGCTGCCGCGACCGCGTCAGGCTGAATATCTGCCCTTTCGCGACGACGACGGCGCGACGCTTGATCAGGGCATCGCGCTGTTTTTTCCCGGCCCCCACTCCTTTACAGGCGAAGATGTCCTGGAATTGCAGGGCCATGGCGGCCCGGTCATTTTAGATGTGTTGCTACAGCGTATCGTCGCGATGCCCGGCGTGCGCATTGCGCGCCCCGGCGAGTTTTCGGAACGCGCCTTTCTTAACGACAAACTGGATTTGGCCCAGGCAGAGGCTATCGCCGATCTCATTGACGTCAGCTCGGCTCAGGCCGCTCGCTCGGCGGTCAATTCGCTACAGGGCGCGTTTTCCGGCCGTATTCATGAATTATTGGAAGCGCTTACTAACCTACGTATCTATGTCGAAGCGGCCATCGACTTTCCCGATGAAGAGATTGATTTCCTCTCCGACGGGAAAATTGAAGCCAGCCTGAACGACGTTATCGCCAGCCTGGAACGGGTACGCACCGAAGCGCGTCAGGGCAGCCTTCTGCGCGAAGGGATAAAAGTGGTGATTACCGGTAAGCCGAACGCCGGTAAATCCAGCCTACTTAATGCGCTGGCAGGGCGCGAGGCGGCTATCGTCACCGCCATTGCGGGCACGACGCGCGACGTACTACGTGAACATATCCACCTCGACGGTATGCCGCTGCATATTATCGACACCGCCGGCCTGCGCGACGCCGGCGACGAAGTGGAACGTATCGGCATTGAGCGCGCCTGGCGTGAAATCGAACAGGCCGACCATGTACTGCTCATGGTGGACGGCACCGCCACCACCCCCCTTAACGACCCTGATATGCTGTGGCCGGCGTTTATTAGCCGTTTGCCGCCCGCAATGCCGGTTACCGTGGTACGCAATAAAGCTGATCTGACCGGCGAAAGCGTTGATTGTGGGGAAGTGGGTGGTTACTCACTGATTACCCTGTCGGCGCAGTCCGGCGCAGGCGTGGACCTGCTGCGCGACCATCTGAAGCAGAGCATGGGCTTTACCGGCGGCACCGAGGGGGGCTTTTTGGCCCGCCGGCGTCATCTCGACGCGCTGGAGACTGCCGCGACCCATTTACAACAAGGAAAAGACCAGTTAGTGGGCGCTTACGCTGGCGAGCTGTTGGCGGAGGAGCTGCGTCTGGCGCAGCAGTCTCTGAGTGAGATCACCGGCAAATTCAGCTCAGATAATTTGCTCGGCAGGATTTTTTCCAGTTTTTGTATCGGCAAGTGAGTCCGGGTCTATCGACATCCTCCCTATTCCGCTTTATCCCCAGCGGGCCAATTCCCTCCTTCGCTGATTGAATCCATTCTGCGGGTGACCGCATGATGGTCTGCGGCAGGCGATTACGGGTAAATCCGCTAAAACATAAAAACGCTTTCTGTCGCCGACGGCACGCGAAAACCGGGGAATAGCTAACGCTACCCGGCGACAATGCGGGACGTGGGGATCTGCCAGCGCCAAATCTGTGAGGTGGTTGGCTTCCGCCCGCTCCGGCGCTTGCGAAACCCGCGTGAAAGCAACAAGGTAACCTTTAATCGGTTCTATGTGAAAAGGTAACCCATGTCCGCGAAAGACGATCTTTACCGACAATTAAGCGCGTTCTATCACCACAACAGCGAAGGTTTCACGACGCTGGACTGCGAACGTTTTACCTCCGCCAGCCGCAGCGCAATCAGCCTCTATCTTAATCAGCTGTGCGACGACGCCTTTCTGCGCAAAGAAAATACCCGCCCGGTACGTTTTTGGCTAAGCGATCATACGCAGGCAATGGCCCCGCAGCAGCCTGCGGAAGAGGTTTTTCAGGCATTGATCGGGGCTACGGGCAGCTTGAAAAACGCGGTGGAATTATGTCTTGCGGCGGTCAATTACCCCGATGGCGGCTTGCCAATCCTGGTCACAGGCGCCAGCGGCGCGGGAAAAAGCTACCTTGCCGCCTTGTTGCAGCGCTATGCAGGCAAAACCGGCGTGATACGGCGCGGCGCGCGGCTGGTTGAGCTCAATTGCGCCGATTACGCCAATAACCCGGAATTATTGTCCAGTACGCTATTCGGTTATGTGAAGGGGGCCTTTACCGGCGCGGACAAAGAGAAAACCGGTTTGCTGGATGAGGCGGACGGCGGCTTTTTCTTCCTCGATGAGGTTCACCGCCTCTCCGCCGAAAATCAGGAAAAATTATTCCTGTTTATGGATAAAGGCTATTTTTACCGCTTGGGCGATAATTGTCAGCCCTGTCACGCCCGCGTTCACTTTCTTTTCGTCACCACCGAAAATAGTGAAAATGTACTGTTAACAACTTTCCGGCGTCGTATTCCCGTTATGGTTAAATTGCTTTCGTCCGAATCCCGTCCATTTAGTAAAAGCTCGCGCGGGGATCCCCCTTTTTCCAAACTGAAGCACAGCGTTTCAAACAGGATATAACCGTATCTACGGAAATGATCCGCCATTTGATCGCCTCACCCGGCCGGGGAAATATCGGTGAGCTTAAAAACCGCATTAACGTATTGTGCGCTTCCGCTTTTACCCAGGGCGAGAAAAATGGCATTCGCTTTGTTGGCAATCTGCCACCGCATGAAGATGGCGAAAGCGTAAATTTTCACTGGCAAGAAAAAGCCTTTCCGACGATACCGTTGACGCCGGCAAGATCACTAGCGGCAGAGACATTGCTGGAAAACTTTTGCCGTTCTGCCAATGTCTTGCTGTTTGTACGCAAGCTGGAAGAACATTACCACGCGATGCTGGGCAACGCGTCCACCGGGCGGCTCTATCAGGGGGTGCTGTGGAAAACGACGGTTGATACCCTGCGCGATTTTACAGAGTAAAGTGGGTTACGTTTGGGTGAGATGGTAGAAAAGGCCGTGTTTCATTGTCTGCAATGGTGCATGCACGACACTGTCTCTCCGCCGGCTATCGACCATCTTAACGCGGTAACAGAGCATATTCCCCAGCGCGTTTGTTTGCTGGCCAGTGAAACCATTGCGCTACTACAACAGCGCTTGCCAGAAACGCCGGCGCCCATGTTACACCCTTTACTGAGCGCCGTATTTTGTCATCAGGTCGAACAGGAGCCGCTTATCCAGGGCATCATTGTGGTTCATGGGCTAACGACCGCCTTTAGCATCGCGGGAACGGCGAATAATTTGTTGGGGGGATATTATCTTAAGGCCTTCGATATGCCCCTGTCCGTCGATACCCGGGGGATTATCAGCCATCTTAGCGCCTGGATTGACGGGTTGAAAGAGCAAGCCGGCATGGTGATTTTGGTGGACATGGGCTCGCTTGAGGGTATTTACGCCAAAATCAAACTCCATATCCAGGGCGATTTGCTGGTGATGAATAATGTCAGCACCGCGATGGCCCTCGATATCGCAGAAAAAATTTAGCAACGGCTGTCGATGAAAGAAATTGTCGACAGCATCAAGGGCGCCTGGGAGGTAGAGGCGCGCTATTACTCCGGTATTGTCCAGGATAATAAAATGATCATTCCCTGTATTTCCGGCGAAGGGGTGTCAAAACAGTTGCAGGAGATAGCCCGCCGTTACGTGGATGATGAAAGGCTGGATGTCGTGACAATGAAATATGACGATTTGAAGTGGAAGCTGGCAAAAGCAGATAGCGCCCTGTACGGCACGAGGTTGATTATTACTACCACCGAGTAAAACGCCAACTATATTCCTATTATCAACGTCAGAAAGCCCATCGGCGATAAACCTGATCTACTGTGGAAAAATTATTTCTCGACGATCATGTCCGCGGATCAACTGAAAAAAATGGTCGATGAAATCGTCATTTTTTTCACCATTGAGGGCGTAGCCAGGCACCTCTCATTTCTTAACCACAACGTTATCATTGAAGAAGTGGAGAATGTGGTAAAATTCTTTGAGATGACCTACAGCATTCACTTTAAAAACTATTTGCGTATTAATTTGTTTATGCATCTGGTGGTGATGATCGAACGACTAATGACCCATGATGGCTTAAATCATCGCGAAGATAGCGAGCTGACCGAGCAGCAGCGCAATTTTATCGTCCTTACGCCGGAAGCCTTCCGACCGCTCATTACCAAGTACCGTTTTGCCATGACCACCACGGAATGCCTGATAATTTATGAGCTGATAGAGGCATGGATCACTGTTGACCAGTCGCTGCTAGTGTTGAAAGCCGACAAAAATAGTGTGCAGGCCTCCAGAGAGGTCTAAACACTAACTTTAACCTAATGAAATTAAAGTAAAATAAAGGCTGGCACGCCTTTTGTGTTATTTCTAGCACTACCTGGCTTTAACTTCATCTGGAGAGAATGCAATGGCGTTGAATAAGTGGATAAATCTGAATCAGCGGGTCGTTATCGTTACCGGTGGAAGCTCTGGGATTGGTGCGCATATTGTCAGCGACCTGCTGGAAAATAATGCCCAGGTCATTGTCGCGGATATCCAATTACCGGACGCGGCCAGCCACGCGACCGGCGTAGATTACCGCTTATGCAATATCATTGATCGCACATCATTTAAGAAGTTTGTCGACGACATTTATCGTCAGCATCAGCGTATTAATGGTTTGGTCAACAATGCAAGGGTCAACCGCGCCCGCTCGTTGGTCGACTATTATAGCGAAACGCCTCAGTATCAATTAAGCGACGATGATTTTGACTTTATAATGCGAGTTAACCAAAAAAGGCCTTTTATTTTTACGCAGGAAGTCGCCCGCGTTATGATCCGCCAAAAACAAGGCGCGGTAGTGAATATCTTTTCCGAGGCCGGCATCGAAGGCTCAAAAAGACGAAGCTGTTATTCTGCGACCAAAGCCGCCGTGCATAGTTTCACCCTATCCTGGGCGAAGGAGCTAGGTGCGTTTGGTATTCGGGTGGTTGGTGTAGCACCCGGCATCAATGAGCCGACGCCGATGTGGGATGCCAAGCACCGTGAAGCGCTGGCCTACACGCGCGGTATGAAAGCGACGAACATTGATGAAGATTACAGCCAAAAAATACCTCTTGGCCGTCAGGGAAAACTGGATGAAATTACCAATCTGGTTACCTGGCTGCTGTTCAATAAGTCCAGCTATATCACAGGCACCACCATAAACATCACGGGGGGGGGCAAATCTCGCGGCTAATCCTTTTCATTTCTGGCAGGAAATTTTATGGATAAATCATACGTGGTTCCCTGGTTATTCGTCATTTCACATGGTCGCTTTAGCAACGAATTGGTTAATAGTTGCGAAATGATCTTGGGTAAAATTGAGAATATTTATTGTTTTTCATTAATGCCGGGCATGGCGCCTAAGCAATTAATAAAAAAATGGGCGAAGTGTTAAAACGGGCACCCACCCATAGCATTATCTTTACCGATATCTATGCCGGCACGCCATCAAACGTGGCAACGGTATTCGCCAAAGGCAAAGGGTTTCCGGTGATTTGCGGCATGAATCTACCCATGCTGATTGAAGCCGAGATGCGCCGTAATAAGTTAAGTATTGAGGAACTGGTAAATAGAATTATTGAAGCGGGCGGTGAAAGTATCAAAAACGTGACATTAATAGCTAACAGGAATACCTATAAATAATATAAAACCGATACGGGTTGATTTTTGCCTCATTCATGGGCAAGTCATTACAAAATGGCGAAATATTATTTCCGCAACCAAAATCGTTATTGTGGATGACAAATTATTCAAAGACTCTTTTTTGGCCGACATTTATGTGATGGCGTCGCCACCAGGCGTCGATGTCTATGTCATGGCTGAAGAGGATTTTATTAAAGCCTCTCAGGATGGGTACTTCGATACGAATAAAAGCAACGTACTGGTTTTATTCAAATCCATCGGTAACGTCAGGCATCTGATGGCAAAGAATATCGTATTTAAAGAAGTTCAGGTTGGGGAACTGAGTGGTGGTGTAAACCGGCGCAGCGTAGTGAACGGCATATCTATTGATGATCAGGATTTACAGGATCTCAAACTTATCCAGTCGCAGAGAACCGCCGCTTACTTCCATGTCACCCCGGAGGAAGTCAAATTAACGTTGGATAAGGCCATTACGCGTCTGGAGGGTTGACTATGTGGGAAGTCGTGATTTTTACAGGGCTTTGGTATTGGATATGTAAAACCGATGTCGGTTATGCCATTACCCACGCCATCCGCCAGCCATTATTTGCGTCGGTGCTGATTGGCTTGATAATGGGTGACGTCACGCAGGCGGTCATTATCGGTGCGGCGATTCAGATTTTGTACATCGGTCTGGTAGCGGCAAGCTCCAACCTGCCGGCCGATAACTGCCTGGCCGGCCTTATCGCCATACCGCTCGCGTTGAATACCGGTCTTTCGCCGACGCTGGCTATCGCTATCGCGGTGCCGGTCGGTGTAATGGGCGTCTTTCTTGACCAATTCAGGAAAACCGTCAACGCCGTCTTCGTGCATATGACGGATAAATACGCCGAAGAAGGCAATGTACGCCAGATCAAGTTGTGCGCCATCGTCTGGCCGACCCTGCTTGGCTTTTTCATCCGTTTCCCGGTGCCTTTCTTGGCCAATCTTTACGGGAAAGACAGTATTAATGCATTTCTGAACAGCGTACCGGAATGGCTGATCCATGGTTTCAGCGTCGCGGGCGGCCTGCTCCCTGCGCTCGGTTTTGCCTTGACCATTTTTGTTATTGGTAAAAAGGCGTTGCTACCCTGGTTTTTCATCTGCTATTTCCTGGTGCAATTCAGCGATATTCCCGTTTTCGGCGCGGCAATTTTCGGCCTCAGTGCAGTATTGCTCATTTCTTATTATCAAAATAAAAAAGAAGCGTGAGGATCTTACCTGTGTACCCTAAAGAGATAATAGAAAAGGATGTAAAAAATAGCTGGCTTTATTATTACATCGTTGCAGAAATGGAGATTTCCTACAGGCGGTTACAGGCGTTGGGCTTTACCACCGGCATTCTGCCTATTTTGCAAAAGCTGTATCCTGATCCGGAAGATTTGAAACTCGCCATTAAGCGCCATTCAGTGTTTTACAATATTGAGGCCGTCTTCGGTGCGCCGATTAACGGTATCGTTATCGCCATGGAAGAGCAAAAAGCCAAAGGGGCGGATATCGATGACGACACCATCACCGGTATCAAAACCGGTCCGATGGGACCAACGGCGGGTATTGGCGACTCCATTGACTGGGCGACGCTGAAGCCGATTATCTTTGGCCTTGCGGTGACGCTTTCAACTAACGGAAGCATCCTCGGCGCCTTCTTCCTGCTGCTGTTGCCGATTATCCAGATCGTGGTTGGCCGAAAACTGGCGGCCTATGCTTATCGCGCCGGCCAGGCGTCCATTCGGGAAATTTTACAATCTAGCCATATCCGCATGCTTATTACGGGCGCCAGTACTCTCGGGCTTTTTATGATGGGCGCTCTGTCATCAATTTATGTGAAGCTCAGTACACCGTTACAGTTCAGTTTCGGCGAACAGAATAAACCTTTCGTCTTGCAGCAGGTCATCGACCATATCGTCCTTGGTATCTTGCCGCTACTGGCGGTATTTGGCATCTACTGGTGGTTGGTAAACCGCAACCAGAATTTCACTATCATTATGCTATTGATTGTGGCCATTTTTATTATCGTAGCATTACTAAGAATATTTTAACAGGAGGCGCTATGCAGGCCGTCCACTTTGGCGCAGGCAGTATCGGCCATGGATTCATTGGAGATTTACTCCACGACGGGGGTTATGACATTACGTTCGTGGAGAATAATGACGCCCTGAATGCACAAATCAGACAGCAGAAAGGCTACGACATCTGGCTTATCGAAAAAGGGTATCAGCGCAAGTTCATCCCGGTCGCTAACGCGCTGTCACCGGTGAAGGATCGAGCGCGGGTTGTGCAGAAAATAACGGATGCGGATCTCATTACGACGGCGGTATGAGCGGATAATCTGCGCCATATTGCGCCGCTCCTCCTAGAGGGACTACAGGCGCGGCGGGCCGCGGGAAAAAGCCACATCAATATCATCGTCTGTGAAAATGCGCGTTTTAACGGCGAACTGCTGAAAAAAGAAATCGCAGCGCTGGGAGAGCCCGACGTCGATGCCCTGGCCGCTTTTCCCAGCACCGCCGTCGACCAGATGGTGCTGACCGCCACGCGCAATCAGCAGCAAAGTATCGATGCCGGCGTGGAATACGAACTGGTCATTGATAAAACCAAGCTGCTTGCACCGGAGGCGCAACCCCTTCCCGGCGCGGTATATACCGATAATTTACAGCAATACATGGACCGCAAACTTTATATTATTAACGACGGTCATGCGTGGGCGGGTTATATGAGACATTTGCAGGGATATGTCACCATGCAGCAAATATTCGCCGACGACGCGCTGGTTAGCTCTATTCGCCAGTCGATGAGGGAAACCGCGCGATTGCTAAGCGTCATTTATGGTTTTAGCGTCGCAGATCTGGATGATTATATTCGATTTGTTATCAATTGATTTCGCACGCCCGGCGTGGTGAATACGGTACAGCGTGTCTGCCGCTCGGCAATTCGTAAATTATCCCCTGGCGATCGCCTGACCAGCCCTTGTTTACAATGCAAAGAAAAAGGGCTGCCCAATAACTTATTGATCAAAGGCATTGCCGCCGCACTCCGCTATAACGATCCTGACGATGAGCAAAGCGTTATACTGCATCGTTTTATTGCGGATCATAATATTAGCCGGGCCATTAGCCATTTTACCGGTATACAGGAAAGTAGCGCCCTGCATGACAAAATTATGAGAAGTTATGCCGAATTAGATTTTTAACGCACGACTTATTTAGGAGTCATTATGTCTTTTGCAAACAAAGACGGGCTGCTTATTGCCAAAAATATGGTCGCCATTATTCAGAAAAATAAAGCCTGGCTAAGCGAAATAGACGGCGCGGCGGGGGATGGCGACCACGGCATCAATATGAACAAAGGCTTCACGCTGGCGGCCGAGAAATTCACCCCCGCAATGACCATAAGCGAAGCCTTTCTCCTTATTAATGGGCGAAATTGGCGGCTCAATGGGGCTGCTTTATGGCTGCTGGTTCCGCGGTTTAAGCCGCGCCAGCGGCGACCGTTCGGTTATTGACGCCGCCGCGCTGCAAACAATGTTCGACAAAGAGTTGAGCGACCTGCATGCATTAACCCCGGCGCAGCACGGCGACAAAACGCTGCTGGATGTGCTTGTCCCGGCGCTTGAGGCACTTAACGCGGCAATCGCGACAGGGGCTGGCGAGGAAGCAGCATTAAGCGCATTGAAAAGCGCGGCGCAGGACGGCTTTGACGCCACACGCGCCTGCAGGCGCGGATCGGCCGGGCCAGCCGCCTGGGTAAACGCAGCATTGGTCATCCAGACGCAGGCGCGGGCGCGGGCTCATGTTTGCTGCTGCTGTCCGCCTTCGTGGACACGGCAATCTTACTCATCGAACAAGGGAAAGCGCATGCAACGACTCCTGAATGATCCCGACTGTGTGGTGGATGACATGCTCGACGGCTTACGCGTCCATGCCGAAAACGCACAGCGCGCCGATGAAAACCCGCGCGTTATTGCCTGTACGCGCGTAGCGCAGCGCCCCGGCAAAGTGGGGCTTGTCACCGGCGGCAGCAGCGGGCATGAACCCGCTTTTCTCGGCTATCTCGGCGAGGGCATGCTCGACGCGGTCGCCGTAGGCGAAGTGTTTTCGTCCCCTACCGCCAACGTGTTTCTCACGGCGATCCGCGCTGCCGACCAGGGCGAAGGCGTGGCCTGCTTGTTCGGTAATTACGCCGGAGACAGCATGAACGTCCAGATGGCGATCACCATAGCGGAGGATGAGCACAGGCAAATCAGGATAGTAAAAGCCCGGGATGATATCGCTTTGGCGCCGCGCCAGGACGCCGAAAAACGTCACGGTATCGCGTGCGGCATTTTCATGTGGAAGACCGCCGGGGCGCTGAAGCAGCTGATACAGCTCGCCGACAAAACCGCGCAACGCACCCGCAGCATCTGCATCGGGCTGTCGCCATGCATGATCCCAGCCGTGGGTAAACTGAATTTTACCATTGCGCCGAGGACTTATGAGTTTGGCATCGGTCATCACGGCGAAGCCGGCCAGCGCGTGGAATACGCAAAATATCGCGCGGCAAATGGTCGACGCGCTGCGGGAAGACTTTGGCCCGCAAGCGGAAAACGGCGCTTTCACCATGATGGTTTCCGGTCTCGGCGCCACGCCGCTGATGGAGCAGTACCTAATGGCAGGACATATCGTTGATGAATTAACCGGTCACGGCGGGCAGGTTTGGCGGCGTTACGTCGGCGATTACGTAACATCGCTGGATATGAACGGTTTCTGCCTGACGCCATTGCTGCTCGACGATGAACTGCGACGTTTCCTGACTTTGCCGGTCGCGCCGCTGGGGCTGGCTTCATTGTAACGACATAAGGAATGAAAGATCAAACTCCAATTGGCATTAGACGAATTACCGCTGGATGACGCGCTTGCCCTGGCGGAAAACATACGCGAGTACGTTGATATTATTGAGATAGGCACCCCGTTCGTGATTGCCCGCGGCATGGAGACCGTACGCCGTTTCCGTGAGCGCTTCCCGAGAAAGAAAATTCTGTCCGATGAAAAGATCATGGACGGAGGCTATTTTGAAAGCCAGCTCGCCTTCGACGCGGGTGCGGATTATGTTACGGCTTTGGGCGCCACCGACATTTTAACGGTTAAAGCCTGCCTGCGTGCGGCGCATGACAGCGGCAAGGCATTGGTGATTGATATGATCTGCGTGGAGGATTTGCCGGAGCGCATCGCCGAGCTGGAGGCCGCCGGGGTCAAAAATCTGGCGGTGCATACCGGAGCCGATCAGTAAGCAGCCGGGCGTCAGCCTATCGAAGATCTTAAAGTGATGAAACAGCACGCACGCCACTCCGCCATTTCCGTGGCAAGGAGGATCAATAGCCGGACCATCCAGCAGTATGTCGATCAGCAGCCGGATGTGATTATCGTGGGTTCGGCTATTACCAAAGCAGACGATCCGGTGCTGGAAGCGCGTCCGATTAAAACGGCAATGCTAGGAGGCGCTCATGAATAAATGCGATAACCTATTGGAGATCCTGGCAGAATTAACGGAAGACGCGCAGCAGATCGATAACGACAGCGTACAGGCGCTGGGCGATGCGATCCTGGCCGCCAAACACGTGTTTGTCGCCGGCGTTGGCCGCTCGGGGTTTGCGGCCAGAGCATTTTCTAATCACCTTATGCACCTGGGTTTCCAAGTATGGTTTGTCGGCGAGCCCACGACACCCTCCATTCAGTAGGGTGATTTGCTGATTATCGGTTCCGGTTCGGGCGAAACGGGCAGTTTAGTGACCATGGCGCAAAAGGCGCATAAACAAGGGGCGACACTCGCCACGCTGACCATTTATCCACAGCACAGCATCGGGCAACTCGCCGCGGTGACAATCCCCATTCCCGGTATCACCGCCAAAAGTGAAGATGTTTCCCCTAAAGCGGCGACGGTGCAGCCGACGGGGTCGTCGTTTGAACAGCTGAGCTGGTTGATTTATGACAGCGTCGTGATTCGCCTTAAGCAATTGACAGGACAGAGCGACGCGCAAATATTCAGCCGTCACGCCAATCTGGAATAGCGGCCAACGCGCAGCCGTGACGCCAGACACCCCTCTCCGCCCGAGCGGAGGGGGTTCCGGGCCACCGCATAAAGGATTCACGATGCCTCCCTGAGCACCAACACTGCATGCTCCCAGTGTGAGCAATGCGCCCACGGTTCGTTGATAAGCGTAGACCGGCAATAAGATTAAGACGACGAAGCGGCCTGCTCAAGGCGCCGCTGGCTGTCCTGCGCATGCTGGCGCAACAGCCTCCCGGGGCCAGCGCGGCATCCGGCGCCAGTACCGCGTCAAAAATGGCGCTATGCTCCTAAAAGGAAAGGTTAATCGTTTGCGGATCGTGGCGAAAGCTATAGCGGCGGAATAACTCCAGCTGCACCACCAGCCTGCGGTAAGCGTCATACAACGCCGGGTTACCGGTATGTTTAGCCAGCAGGTCGTGAAACTAGAAGTTGAGCGGCGTGTACACGGCAATATCCTACCGTTCAAGGCAACCGGCCATCTGCCGCAACACCTCGCGCAGATGCTTTGGCCCCGCCGGCGTCACATGTTATGCCACCAGAGAGCCGGCCAATTCTTCCAGCGGAATGCGCACCTGATAAATTTGCAGCGCCTGTGCCATATCTAGCCGCCGTATCCGCACGCCACAGTTTTTCTCGAATAACACCAGACCACGCTCTTCCAGCATGCGAAATGCCTCCCTGACCGGGCCACGGGAAATGCCCATTTCGGCCGTAATCGTCGCCTCACGCAGGGGCGAACAGGGCGATAATTCTCCCGCGACAATACGTCGCTCCAGCTCAACCTGTACCAGATTGCTCAGCGATTGGGTGCGCAACAGGGTAATCGTATCAGGCGTGTTCATAGCACTCTCACATCACATTGAAACAGCGTAGGCAAATAGTAGAACAGTAGCGCTTAATTGTAAATTGTCAATAATATGCAATAATCCTTTCTTAGCATGTCCCACGACACCTTAATGCTGTTACTGGAGATGAACCATGCTACGCAAATGTTTGGCTTACACCCTGTTGACGCTGACCCTGGTCGGGACGGCGCTGGGCGCTCACGCACAGACCGTCAGATTGGCGGTGACGGATCTGGTCAGTTTGGAGGAGCTGCAGGGGGAATTTGGGCCTTTTAAACAGGAGCTTGAACGTACCAGCGGTCTGGATATCCAGTTTCTACCGGTCACCAACCGCACGGCGGCGCTGGAAGCGCTACGGTTTCAGAAAGTGGACTTCGTTCTGGCGGGGCCCGCCGAATATGTGGTGACGCAAAAACGCGCCAACGACAGCGTGGTGGTGGGTTTTTACCGCCCTGATTACTATTCGCTCATTGTAGTCAAGGCCGATAGCCCGTATTTCACCGCGCAGGATCTCAAAGGTAAGCGAATCGCTATGGGATCGGTGGGTTCCACATCGCGCCATCTAGGACCACTGCAATTACTGGCCGATGCCGGTCTGGACCCGCTTAAAGATACCGCCATCACCAATACTAACCTGCGGTTGGCCTAAGAGGCGCTGAACAATAACACGCCGGACGCCGTCGGCATGGGGCGTTCCGATTTGGAAAATTTCCTGAGTCAAGCGCCGAAGGGACAGCAGAACGCCTACCGCGTTCTCGCCCGCAGCGGCGATCTCCCTAACGATCTGCTGATGGCAGGTCCCCATGTACCGCCGGAGACTATCCTCACACTGCGTCAGGCAATCATCGACAATTCGGCGTCGCTTATCGCCAGCATTGGTCGGGGGGCTAAGCACGTCAAGCGTTATCAGGACATGCGTTTCCTGACGGCGATGGCGGATAAAGATTACAACGTCGTGCAAGCCATGCATCGCACCGCGGGTTACCCCGAATATGTCGATTTTATAAGTGAATGACATGTCAGCCGTCGATCGGTCAGTAAGTCCCGTGGCATTGCGCGTGCAGGGACTGAGTAAAAGATTCGGAACGGGAATGCCCCCCGTTTGGTCGGACGTCTTTTTTGACATCCCTTATGGACAACGCGTTGCCATTATTGACGGCAACGGTGCCGGGAAAAACACACTATTGCGCTACTGTGTGCGCCTGATAGAGCCCGACACCGGCGACGTGCATTTGGCCGGTAAAAACATTATCGGTCTGGCCTATCGCGACCTGGCCAGAGCACGGGCGCGGGTGGGGTTTATGTTTCAAAAACACAATCTGGTCAATCGCTCGTCGGTACTGACCAATGTACTGCACGGCGGAATGACCTGGTCGCGCACGCCGCGCATGTGGTTCCACAGTATCGCCACCCGCGAACATCGGGATTATGCCATGCACTGCCTGGAGCAGGTGAAGCTCGCACCGCTTAGTGGACACCGCGTGAACGAACTGTCCGGCGGCCAATCCCAACGCGTCGCCATTGCCCGCGCTGATGCAAAAGCCGCGGATAATTTTCGCCGATGAGCCGACCGGCAACCTGGATGAAGAAAACGTGCAGCGCGTGCTGGATGTGCTGCAAGACCTGCACCGGCAAGGGCAGAGCATCGTACTCGTCACGCATAACCCGGCGTTGGGGCACGTTGCCGACCGCATCCTACGGTTGCAATACGGAAAATATCTCGGCGAGGAGAAAAACCAACATGCAATGGCGTAATGTAATGGTGGTGCTGGTGTTGGTGCTGCTTGGCGGCTGCAAAAAGGAAAAACTGGTGCAAGGTAAAATCGTGCCGGCGCAGGCGGTGTTTGATTTGCAGGGTAAAGAGGCCAGCCTCGAACGCTGGCGGGGCAAAGGCGTCTATCTCAACTTTTGGTCGGCCGGCTGTGGCGGGCTGCCTTGCCGAGATGGACACGCTGGAAGCCCTGAGCAAACAATGAGGCGATAAAGTGACGGTGGTGGCGGTGAATACCGATCCCGAGTCGTTGCCGCTTGAGGAGCTTCTGGCCAAACACGCCATCACCTACCGGGTGCTGCGCGATAGCCTCAATATTACCCAAGAGCGCTATCAGGTGATCGGCACGCCCACCTCAGTGCTAATAGACAGCCAGGGTTGCGTGCTCGACATGCATCAAGGGGCGCACAAGCTGCCAAAGTTACAGCAAACCTTTACACGCCTGGGCCGCCAGTAAACCACGACGGTTTTCTCGCGAGCAACGTAACGCCACTCTGTAGCGGCGTGGAACGGGCTGGAGCACGCCGCAGCGGCGCCCTGCTTATGCCGCAAGGGATAGGCTTACTCCATCACCCTACCGCTAACGCCAGCAGTTCATGCCAGGCAGTCCTCCAGGGTGATTTTACCTGTCCCCACGCAACGATCCTGCACGATTTCCCATGATGCACCCGCGCGCCCGGCAGCCCCTCACCGTTTTCATTTGCAGCGCCTTTTAGGCATTATGTTACCTTGATTTGCCATACTTATTTCCTATCACTTCGCAGAATTTTTTTTGCGCATGCGCGCATTTGCCCGCATAAAAGCGTACTTTACCCGATGCGTGATGACGCATCCCGATAGAAACAATAACGTCGAATAGCCCCTTGACTTAAAAACATGATTTCGAATTATTACACTTAAATCACAGGGAAAAAAACGAACCAGGAAGTCTTCTATGTGGTTTTCGCAATACAGTAAATGGAGAAAGATCGCTACGCTCATGATGGTAATGTTAAGCGGCTGCGCGCCTTGGCCGCATGAGCGCCCCGGCAATAATGATCTGTGCCAAAGCGAATATCAATTTGACGTAACGACGCCCAACGAAAAAAAACGCTCATTCTTGAAACCTATCTTTATGATTATAGTATTCCGGGCTTAGTCATGACCGAGAAGCGGGGGAGCTTTACCCTGCCAAAAGTACAGGGTCCGGAAGTACGTCCTGAGTTTTACGTGCAAGTGATTGCCTATAATAAAGGTCGCCTGCGCCCTTCTCGTGCCCGACAAAAGGGTGAGCCTGCTGTTCCCATTCTCTATGATAGCCGTCAGACCTATATCGACATGGGCGACGGTTCGCGTCAGTATGCCAGACCTGAAATCTTCCTCGGCACGGACGCATTCCCCTATGACTTCCCCGGTAACACGATGAAGTATGCGCGACCCTCACCCTATGATATTAACAGCGATGAAGTGCACCGCCTGGTTCCGCAAATTTCCAACAATGACGATTATTGTTCGGTCTATGTGGTATTCAAAACATGGAATAAAGGTGCAAATGAAAAATGGACGATTTACTTAGGAGAATTGGCGGTAGCGGGGCAGAAAATCGCCCTACCGCCCCTTAAGCTTTGCTATCAACTGACAAAAAAATGGGTCGGTATTGAACCGCTGATGCGCCCTTAAGCGCTCCGCCTGTCGGGCGAATGCATGCGTTGCGCCATCATCAGCCCGCCGGCGTTCCCCTGCACAAGACCGCGTCCGGGACTTCTCTTCTGGCCGGAAAAAGCACGTCTGTATCGGGGCGTTTTACTCTCCGTTCCCCGCCTGCGGTGTTCAGGGGGCTTTGTTTTCCTCACCTTCCCTTGGCGGCCGCGCTTCCTGATTATTTTGCCCTCACTGCTGCCCTTACCTCTCAGCCAACGTACGAAATTTGCCTGAAGGCGCGCATTTTACCCTGTGACAGCGGAACAGTCGCTGGGCTAGTATAGCGGTAGCAAAAGGGACGGTCCTCCCCCACCCTACGTGAAGGCGTCGAGCAGAAGGGAGCAGGGCTGTGTTAACAGACATCGTGATACTCAATGACAACAACAAAATCACATTAAATTTAAAATTCAATGGATTATTTTAAACATGTCGATGATTGACACCAAAAATCTGGATTCACACACCCCCATGATGCAGCAGTACCTGAAGCTGAAGGCGCAGCATCCGGATATCCTGTTGTTCTACCGGATGGGAGATTTTTACGAGCTTTTCTACGATGACGCCAAACGTGCGTCGCAGCTGATGGACATCTCCCTCACCAAACGGGGCGCTTCCGCCGGCGAGCCGATCCCCATGGCCGGGGTGCCCTATCACGCGGTGGAGAATTATCTGGCCAAGCTGGTGGCGCTGGGGAAGTCGGTCGCCATCTGTGAACAGATTGGCGATCCCGCCACGACGAAAGGGCCGGTGGAGCGCCGCGTGGTCCGCATCGTTACCCCGGGCACTCTAAGCGATGAAACGTTACTCAATGAACGCCAGGATAACCTGTTGGCCGCCCTCTGGCAGTCGCCGCAGGGTTTTGGTTACGCCACGCTGGATATCACTTCAGGGCGCTTCCTGGTTTCCGAGCCCGCAGACCGCGAAGCGATGGCCGCAGAATTACAGCGTACTAATCCGGCCGAGCTGCTTTACCCGGAAACGCTGCAGGATATGACGCTTATCGAGCACCGTCGCGGCCTGCGGCGCCGGCCGCTGTGGGAGTTCGAGCTCGACACCGCCCGTCAGCAGCTCACCTTGCAATTCGGCACCCGCGATTTAACCGGTTTTGGCATTGCGCGGGCGCAGCTGGCCCTGCGCGCTGCCGGCTGTCTGCTGCAATACGCCAAAGACACTCAGCGCACATCGCTGCCGCACATTCGCGCCGTCACGCTGGAGCAGCAACAAGACAGTATCGTGATGGATGCCGCGACGCGGCGGAATCTGGAGTTGACGCAAAATCTCAGCGGCTGCGGCGAAAATACGCTGGCGGGCGTTTTAGATCGCACGGTGACGCCCATGGGCAGCCGCATGCTGAAACGTTGGCTGCACATGCCCACCCGGGACATCACCACCCTCACCCACCGTCAGCAGAGTATCCGAGCGCTACAGGACCACGTGGCGGAATTGCAACCGCTGCTACGTCAAGTAGGCGACTTGGAGCGGGTGCTGGCGCGGCTGGCGCTGCGTTCAGCGCGCCCGCGCGATCTGGCGCGCATGCGTCATGCCTTTACGCAGTTGCCGGCCATTCAGGCGCTGCTCTGCCGCCAATCGGAGCCGTATTTGCCGCAGTTGCTGGATAGGGTCGGAGAATTCGAGACGCTGCGCGATTTGCTAGCGCGGGCCATTATCGAGGCGCCGCCGGTGCTGGTGCGCGACGGCGGCGTCATCGCCCCAGGTTACCATGCCGAGCTGGATGAGTGGCGCGATCTGGCGGCGGGGGCGACCGATTATCTCGATCGTCTGGAACGGCGCGAACGGGAGAAAACCGGGCTGGAGACGCTCAAAGTGGGGTTTAACGCCGTACACGGCTATTTTATTCAGCTTAGCCGCGGCCAAAGCCATCTGGCGCCAATCCACTATGTGCGGCGTCAAACGCTGAAAAACGCTGAACGCTACATTATTCCCGAACTGAAAGAATACGAAGATAAAGTGCTGACCTCGAAAAGCAAGGCGCTGGCGCTGGAAAAAGCGCTGTACGATGAGCTTTTCGACCTGCTATTGCCCCATTTGGCGGCGCTACAGCAGAGCGCCGCCGCGCTGGCGGAGCTGGATGTATTAAGCAATCTGGCCGAGCGCGCGGAAGCGCTGCGCTATGTGTGCCCGACGATCGACGCCCGTCCGGGGATCCACATTAGCGGCGGCCGCCATCCCATCGTAGAACACGTGTTAAGCGAACCTTTTATCGCCAATCCGCTAACATTGTCCGTCGCGCGGCGCATGTTAATCATCACCGGTCCAAACATGGGCGGTAAAAGCACTTATATGCGCCAAACCGCCTTAATTGTGCTGCTGGCGTATATCGGCAGTTTCGTACCGGCTGATGAAGCCACTATCGGTCCGATAGATCGCATTTTTACCCGCGTCGGCGCCGCCGATGATCTGGCCTCCGGCCGCTCCACGTTCATGGTGGAGATGACCGAAACCGCCAATATCTTGCACAATGCCACGCGCCAGAGCCTGGTGCTAATGGATGAAATCGGCCGCGGCACGTCGACCTATGATGGGCTATCGCTGGCCTGGGCATGCGCGGAGAGCCTGGCAGGCCACATCAAGGCCATGACCTTGTTCGCTACGCATTACTTTGAGCTGACTACCCTGCCGGAAAAAATGGAGGGCGTGGTTAACGTGCACCTGGACACGGTGGAGCACGGCGACACCATCGCTTTTATGCACAGCATACAGGAGGGCGCCGCCAGCAAGAGTTACGGCCTGTCGGTGGCGGCGCTGGCAGGGGTGCCGCGTGAGGTTATTAAACGCGCGCGCCAGAAGCTCAGAGAGATGGAAACGCTGTCTACCAGCGCGGCGGCAGGCAGCGTGGACGGCTCCCAGCTGTCGCTGCTACAACCGGAGGAGCAGCCCGTGGTGCCGGCGGTCGAGGCGCTGGGAAACCTGGATCCTGACAGCCTGTCGCCGCGCCAGGCGCTGGAGTGGCTGTACCGGCTGAAGAAAATGCTATAAGTCCCGGTAAAGCGGCAGGCACAAAAAAAAACGGTGAGGTTGCCCTCACCGCGTTTTGGGTGGCGTCGCCGGCGCGATTAACGCCGACGGGCCTGACATGACTCTTGACCGGCGCCAAGAGTAAGGTGATTCACGGAACAGCGCCTCAATGCTCAGGCCCTGCAGGATCTCCCGCAGACGACGCAAACCTTCCACCTGAATCTGACCCCCGCGTTCGCGGGTCAGGCCGATTTCACGGCCCACATCTTCAAACGTCGCTGCTTCATAAGCCAGCAACCCGAAACGTCTGGCCAGCGCTTCACGCTGTTTGGCGTTCAGCTCGAACAGCCATTTGACGATGCTCTGCTTCATGCCATCGTCCTGGGTGGTGTCTTCCGGACCGCTGCCTTTTTCACCGGACAGAATGCCTTCTCGGAATCACCGCCCAGCGGCGTATCCACCGACGTGATACGCTCGTTCAAGCGCAGCATACGGCTGACGTCTTCTGCGGGCTTGTCCAGCTGCTCGGCGATTTCTTCCACACTCGGCTCATGGTCCAGTTTATGCGACAGTTCACGCGCGGTGCGAAGGAAGATAGACGTTCAGTTCTTTAACGACATGGATCGGCAGGCGAATAGTACGGGTTTGGTTCATGATGGCCCGTTCAATCGTCTGGCGAATCCACCAGGTGGCATAAGTAGAGAAACGGAACCCTCTTTCCGGGTCAAATTTTTCTACCGCGCGAATTAGACCGAGGTTACCTTCCTCGATTAAATCCAGTAACGCGAGTCCACGGTTACTGTAACGGCGGGCAATTTCCACCACCAGCCGCAAGTTGCTCTCAATCATCCGGCGTCGTGAGGCAATGTCACCCCGAAGAGCGCGCCGTGCAAAGTAGACCTCTTCTTCAGCTAAATCATTATCAGCAGGCTCATCGACTAGCGCCTTCTCGTCAAATATTTCAGCCCCATTTTCGTCGAATTCGGCCTCTTCGTGTAATTCGTTAACTTTCAGCGTATTTTGGCTCATAGTGCCTCCTACCCGTAATTCCAGGACAGAACGTCGAGACATTCCGCCAATTTATCGCTGCGGAAGATAACGCAGCGGGTTTACGGATTTCCCCTTATAACGAATTTCAAAATGCAATCTGGTTGTGCTGGTTCCGGTGCTACCCATGGTAGCGATTTTCTGCCCCGCCCTGACTTCTTGTTGTTCTCGAACCAGCATCGTATCGTTGTGGGCGTAGGCGCTCAAGTAATCATCATTGTGTTTGATGATGATAAGATTACCGTAACCCCGCAAGGCATTCCCGGCATAAACCACTCTGCCGCTGGCGGTCGCCAAAATTGGCTGTCCTCGGGAACCGGAGATATCAACCCCTTTGTTACCGCCTTCCGCGGCGGAAAAGTTGTCAATAATCTTCCCATCCGTCGGCCAACGCCAACCGGTGACTGCCGTGCTGCCAGACGCCGTGGCGGCTGGTGCCGTGCTGGGTGCTGCGACCGGCGCAGTTGTAGTAACAACGGTGCCGGTGGCAGGTAACATTTTGTCATTCGACGACGGCAACATTCTCCCTACACTCTGTTTACTTGAACTTTCAGGATAACCATTGTTTTTATTAGAAACAACTCCTGATTCTGTCAATTGTGTATTCGAGGTAGGAACCGGGGTGACCACAACGCCGGTATTGCTCTGGTTGGCGTTGGACGCCAGAACGGTTCCCGCTGGCGCATTGCCGGTAATAGGTACCGTTCTGCTACCTACCTGCAAAGTCTGACCTACGTTCAGGCTGTAAGGTTCCGAAATGTTGTTTTTTTGCGCCAGACCCCGGTAGTCATTTCCCGTAATCCAGGCGATATAGAATAGCGTATCGCCGCGTTTCACCTGATATGTCGCGCCGGAATAGGAACCTTTTTGAATATTGTCATAACTCCTGTTGTAAACAATATTTCCTTGCGGAGAGACATTCAGCTGGCCCTGCTCGCCACCGCTCACCACAGCGCGCGGCTGACCGGGCTGGGGGGCGTGCTCAACGGTGGTGGCATTGCCGCCGCCCACGCTGCTTATCGGTGCGCTGGATTCATTGTTGGCGCACCCCGCCAGCCAGATACTGGCCATGGCACAAACCGCAACGCGGCGCCACGCGCTCTTCGGGCTTCCCATGCTCAATTCTCCCTTATGGCAGCAACGCCAGTCATCATTCCAAATAGGCCAGACATTATGTGTTATACATCCTTTTTTGGCTTATTGTCCCACTAACAGGAGCATTTTCAGCTATTTCTGAGTTAATAATTATACTGCCGTTAATGCTAGCAACAACCGGTCGCCTGCGCCATTAAACACTTGTATAGAAATTTAAGCGCCGGGAGATTAGGCCAGTTCGCCTTTTACCAGCGGAACGAATCGGACCGCTTCAACGGTATCGACGACAAACTCGCCGCCCTTACGCCGTACCCGCGTCAAATGCTGCTGTTCCTCACCGACTGGCAACACCATCACGCCGCCCTTATCAAGCTGCGCCATCAACGCCTGGGGGATTTCCGGCGGCGCCGCCGTGACGATAATGGCGTCAAACGGCCCGCGGGACGGCCAGCCCTGCCAACCGTCGCCGTGGCGGGTGGAAATATTATGCAGATCGAGAAGTTTTAGCCGGCGCTTGGCCTGCCATTGCAGCTTTTTGATCCGCTCTACCGAGCAGACGTGCTTCACCAGATGCGCCAGAATGGCGGTCTGATAGCCGGAGCCGGTGCCGATCTCCAACACCCGCGATTCCGGCCGCAATGCCAGCAGTTCGGTCATTCGCGCCACGATGTACGGTTGGGAAATGGTCTGCCCGAGTCCGATGGGCAACGCGGTATTATCATAGGCCTTGTGCTCGAAAGCCTCGTCGATAAATTGTTCGCGCGGCACCGCCTTTATTGCCTGCAGCAGGCGTTCATCGCGGATGCCCTGCTGGCGCAGCCGTGCCAGCAACGTCTGCGTGCGTCCGTCTACCATGGGCCAAGCCCCTCCGTATTACCGAGCCAGTCGCTCAGTACGGGCAGTGCGGCGCTGGCGGTCAGATCCACCTGCAGCGGCGTCAGGGAGACATAACCGCGGTTGACGGCGTCAAAATCGGTGTCAGGTCCCTCATCGAAGGAGCCGGCCGGCGGCCCGATCCACAGCATTTCCCGGCCGCGCGGATCGGTTTGCCGGATAACCTCGCTGGCGGGGTGCCGGCTGCCGCAGCGGGTGACTTTGTACCCCTTGAGGGGGGACAGCGGCAGGTCGGGGACATTAACGTTAAGGATTTTGCCCGTGCGCAACAGGCCGCAAGTGACGGCGGTGGCGGTGGCGGTGGCGGTGGCGGTGGCGGTGGCGGTGGCGGTGGCGAAATGGTGGGTGCCGTTCAGCGACACCGCCAGCGCCGGATAGCCCAGATGGCGTTTTTCCATCGCGGCGGCGACGGTGCCGGAGTAGATACCGTCGTCGCCCAAATTCGGACCGGCGTTGATGCCGGATACCATAATATCCGGTCCGGGGCGCATCAGGGCATTGACGCCGAGATAGACGCAGTCGGTGGGGGTACCGGAGAGGATGGCAATATCACCGTTGGGCTGGGTTTGCGTGCGCAGCGGCGCGTCCAGTGTCAGCGAATTGGACGCGCCGCTGCGGTCGCGGACTGGCGCCACGATCTGTACGGAAGCACGCGTGCGTAACGCTTCCGCCAGCTGCTGAATGCCGGGCGCATGAATGCCATCATCGTTGCTTAAAAGTATGCGCATAGTCTTTTTTGGGTTTATTAGAGATTCTCCCGCACCACACCGCCCTGCGGTGAAAGGCAAAAAACCAGTCCGCCCCGCCGCCGGTCAGGCAAACCGGCGCGCGATCAGGGCGGAAATATAAAGCAATAATGGCATGAAACGTTACCGTCGTGAAGCCGGCAATTGAGCGGATGAGGCAATTTTCGCCGTCGAGCGGCGGCGGGCTGACCGCGGCAGTCACGCCGCAGCTGAAAGGTTTCGTGTGGACGCTGGCGGGTCAGTGGTCGATATCGGCGGGGGCATTCAGCAATTCACGCACTACCGCCGTAGCATAACTGCCTACAGGCAGGCTGAAGGAAAGCGTCAGCGTCGCGTGGTCTTGCCAATGCCAGCTTAACGCCTCCGGCCGCAGCAGCAAGGGAACCCAACGCCCCCTCCCCTGGCAATGGCGCCGTTAGAGAAAGCTCCCCCGCCGCCAGCCGGTCGGTCAGCACCGCCGTCGTGGCGACAAACTAGCTGCCACGGCCGGTTAATTGCAGGGCGTCGCCTTCAGCATGCGCGTTGGCCCAAATTGCGCCAGGCGCTGGCTGACCACGCTATTAAACAAAGCGCTGCGGGCGGCGGAAAGCTGCGCTTGCTGCAATCTTTAATGCGCCGATTATCCTCGGCCCCGCGCTGCGCCTGCGTCAGATTATTACCCTGATGACCAAATCGCTGATGACCGAAATAATTAGGTACGCCTTCCCGGGCAAGGCGGTTCAACCGCGCGTCGACCTCCGCCTAGACGCTTATCTCACGCAGCGTCAGGGTGAAGGCGTTGCCCTTAAGGGTACCAATGCGCAGTTTGCGCCGATGCCGGGCGGTGGCGAGAGTCTCACAGCCTGCAAGCTGGAATGCCGCGAAGTTGGGATCGCTTTTACCGTGCAGGCGCAGGCAAAACCACTGTTCGGTAACGGCGTGGCAATCTTTCAGCCCGGCGTAGCTCACCGAGCGGGCGGAAATACCGGCGAAGGCCGCCAGCGCCTCGGCAACATAGGGCGTATCGCAGCCGGTTTTACGCAGCCTTACCAGCACATGTTTACCTTCGCCGTCCGGCTCGAACCCGAGCGCTTCACGCACTTGAAAATCTGCCGCCTCGGCTTTCATCAAACCGGTCGCGGTTGGTTTGCCCTGCAACCAGTGCAGCTGATGATAATCCAGGTCGTCGGTCATGAGGTCCTGACCAGCAACGCTAACGCCTCGCAGGCAATGCCCTCGCCGCGACCGGTAAAGCCTAACTGTTCGGTGGTGGTCGCCTTGACGTTGACATCATCCATGTGGCAGCCGAGATCTTCCGCGATATTCACGCGCATCCGCGGAATATGCGGCGCCATCTTCGGTGCCTGGGCAATAAGGGTAATATCCAAATTGCCCAGACGGTAGCCTTTAGACGTAATCCGTCGCCAGGCTTCGCGCAATAACGCGCGGCTGTTGGCCCCTTTGAAGGCCGGATCGGTATCCGGAAACAATTTGCCGATATCGCCCAGCGCGGCGGCGCCCAGCAGGGCGTCGGTGGCGGCGTGCAGCGCAACGTCGCCATCGGAATGCGCCAGCAGGCCCTGCGGGTAAGGGATACGCACGCCGCCAATGATAAGCGGGCCTTCACCGCTAAACTTGTGCACGTCGAAACCGTGTCCGATACGCATTTACACGCTTTCCGTAGTAGCCAATTGAGAAAAAAAGAAGCGGGCCAGCGCCAAATCTTCCGGGCGGGTCACTTTGATGTTGTCCGCGCGCCCCAGTACCAACAGCGGCGCATAACCGCAATACTCCAAAGCCGAGGCCTCATCGGTGACGGTCGCACCTTCCACCAGCGCCCTCTCAAGGCAGGTTATCAGTAGATCGCGCGCAAACAGCTGCGGCGTCAATGCATGCCATAAATTCTCGCGCTCGACGGTGGCAGCAATAATGTCCGAGCCAGTGTGGGCGCGTTTCATGGTGTCGCGCACCGGCGTCGCCAGGAGCCCGCCCACCTCGGTATGCGCGGTTATCTCCAGCAGGCGGCGAAGATCGTCTTGATGCAGGCAAGGGCGCGCGGCATCGTGCACCAGCACCCAGGATGCCGCGCGGGTGCGGCGCAGGGCGGCCATAACCGAGTCGGCGCGCACCGCCCCGCCGGTGACAACACGCACCCGTGGGTCGTCCGCGACCGGCAACTGGTGGAACCAGAGGTCTTCCGCGCTTGTCGCCACCACAGCCTCGCGGACGCCAGGATGACGCAGCAGCGCGTCAATACCGTGTTCGAGCAACGTTTTGTTGCCGATGGTGAGATATTGTTTAGGCAGGGCGGTCTGCATGCGACTGCCGGTACCGGCCGCCGGTAGTACGGCGATAACGTCAGGGGGCTGCCCTGCTAATGCGATCATTATGGATTGTCTTGTGTCGCGGGCGCTGCCGGCTGCTGTTTTGCCTGCTCCGGCACCAGACGATAGAAGGTCTCGCCCGGCTTTATCATGCCAAGCTCGTTGCGTGAGCGTTCCTTGATGGCTTCCTGGCCGCCGTTCAAATCATCTATTTCCGCAAACAGCTGATCGTTGCGCGCTTTGAGCTGCGCATTGTTGCTTTGTTGCGCCGCAACGTCGCCCTCGACGCGCACCAAATCATGCACACCGTTTTTACCCAGCCATAGCGAATATTGTAACCAGCCAAGCAATACTAATAACAGCAGCGTCAGTTTTCCCATACCGCCCCCTGAATGACGGCATAATCATCGCATAACTTGCGGGCAGACTCTACACCAGCCGGCAAATACCGCGGCGTTTGCGCCAAAAAGTCGGCGGCTCAAGGGCTTTTTTACCAATTTTTTACGCTTTGTTACCGCATGAGGAGGCGAACTGGGCGTTACCAGCCAGAGAGAAAAATGAACACCAGCCAGAACAGGCTGAAGAGCGACAGGCCGGTGGCCAGCAGCGACAGGCAAACTCTGCCGCCAAGCAGCACGCTGTAGATGACGCCCATCAGCACGCACACCGGCAACAACGCCAGAAAGAACGGCCAAGGTGTAGAGCAGGAAAAACAGGGCGTTGGTGCCCAATTGCAGAATCGGCACGGCGAAAGCCAGCCAGTAAAAGACAAACCCGGCGATACCGCCCCACAGGGCATAACGCGGCCCATCCCGCCAAAGCGTACGGTCAGGGGCGAGGCTGAATTTGAAAGGAATAGCGCGTTTTATCTTGGTAACGTTCGGCATTAAGCCCTGTCTCCGGCTGGTAATCGCCGGCGACGTTCAGTCGCTCGCCGGCAGCGCATTCAGGAGTTGATAATAACGCGCTCATCCAGCAGATCTAATAAACGACCGGTCAAATTTGTTACCAATTGTTCGCCATCCAGATGCAGATCCGGCCGCTGTGGCGCCTCGTAAACCGCGTCAATACCGGTAAAATTACGCAGCTCGCCGGCGGGGGCTTTTTGATAGAGCCCTTTGGGATCTCGCGCCTCACAGACGGCCAGCGGCGTATCGACAAACACTTCGATAAAAGCGGCCGGCGGGCAGCATATCGCGCACCAGCTGCCGCTCGGCGCGGTGGGGCGAAATGAAGGCGGTTAACACGACGAGACCGGCGTCAACCATCAGCTGCGCCACCTCGCCTACGCGGCGAATATTCTCGTGCCGATCCTCATCGCTAGAGCCCAGATCGCGGCACAAACCGTGGCGGACATTGTCGCCGTCCAGTAAATAGGTGCTGACGCGCCCCGCTGATGCAGCGCCTGCTCCAGCGCGCCGGCGAGGGTCGATTTGCCCGAGCCGGACAGGCCGGTAAACCACAATACCGCCCCCTGGTGCTTATGCAGCCCCTCGCGATCCCGACGGGTCACCGTATGCGTATGCCAAACCACATTGTCGTCAACAGGACGCCCTGCGTCGGCGGTCATTATTTGCCTCCCAGCAGGTCGCGTGCGCCCCGCCCCAGTGCGGAAAATGACGGCGCACCAGCGCGTTGAGCGCCAGCTCAAATTCGCCGTAGGCACCCGGCTCGCGATAAACGTTCTGTAGCGGCTGGCGCACCATGCCGGCGCCGACGGTGACATTACTCAACCTGTCGATGAAAATCATGCCGCCGGTGGTCGGATTATCGGCATACTTATCCAGAATCATCGGCTCGTCGAACGCCAGCTCTACCAGACCGATACCGTTAAGCGGCAGACTGTCGGCCACACGCTGAGTCAGGGTGTTGATATCAACCTGATACTGCCTGATACTGAATGTTATCCACCCACGCGCGGGTTTTCTTGCTGGCGATCTTGATATCAAAACTCTGGCCCGCCACCAGCGGTTGTTCGGTCATCCACACCACATCGACCTGGGCATTTTGCACCGCCGTCAACGTCTCGCCGGCGTCCAGCAGCAAATCGCCGCGGCTGATGTCCACCTCATCCACTAAAATTAGGGTCACCGCTTCGCCGGTCCAGGACCCTGTCAAATCGCCATCAAAAGTCACGATGCGGCTGAGGGTGGAAGTGACGCCCGACGGCAGCACTTTCACCGCCTGACCGACGCGCAGTACGCCCGCAGCCACGGTGCCGGCGTAAGCGCGAAAATCCAGATTGGGGCGGTTAACGTATTGCACCGGAAAGCGCGTCGGCTGCTGCTCGTTAAGATTGATAACCTCTACCGACTCCAATACGTCCAGCAGCGGCGGGCCGTTATACCAGGGCATGGCCCTCCCCGACGCGGCCACATTATCGCCCTCCAGCGCCGACAGCGGGACGAAGGTAATGTCCAGATTAACCGGCAATTGCTCGGCGAAACGCAGATAATTCTGGCGAATGCCCTGAAAGACTTGCTCGTCAAACGCCACCAGATCCATTTTGTTCACCGCCACCACCAGATGACGGATGCCCAACAGCGTATTGATAAAGCTGTGGCGCCGGGTCTGATCCAGCACGTCTTTGCGCGCGTCGATAAGCAGTATGGCCACATCGCAGGTCGAGGCACTGGTCGCCATATTGCGGGTGTACTGTTCATGCCCCGGCGTATCGGCAATAATAAATTTACGCTTTTTGGTGGAGAAATAGCGATAGGTGACATCAATCGTGATGCCCTGCTCGCGCTCGGCCTGCAAGCCATCCACCAAGCAGCGCCAAATCGAGTTTGTCGCCCTGAGTACCCAGGCGCTTGCTATCGGTATGCAGCGGCGACAGTTGATCCTCGTAGATTTGCCGGGTGTCGTGCAGCAGGCGGCCAATCAGCGTGCTTTTGCCGTCATCGACGCTGCCGCAGGTCAAAAAACGCAGCAGGCTTTTATGCTGCTGGGCGTGCAGGTACGCTTCTACCCCCCCCCTGCTCGGCGATCTGTTGGGCTATGGCATTGTTCATGTCGATGGCTCCTTAAAAATAACCCTGACGCTTTTTTATTTCCATCGACCCGGACTGATCGCGATCGATAACACGGCCCTGACACTCGTTGGTGGTGGATACCAGCATCTCCTCGATGATCTCGGGCAAGGTCTGCGCGTCGGAGGCCACCGCGCCGGTCAGCAGCCAACAACCGAGCGTGCGAAAGCGCACCATATGTTGTTCGATAACTTCACCCGCCTGCAGGTCGATACGGTCGTCGTCCACCATCATCAGCATCCCATCGCGTTCCAGCACGGGGCGCTTCTTGGCCAGATACAGCGGTACGATTTCGTATGTTTTCCAAAAAAATATATTGCCAGACATCGAGCTCGGTCCAGTTGGAGAGCGGGAAAACGCGAATGCTTTCCTTTTTGTTGATCTGACCGTTGTAGTTGTGCCACAGCTCCGGGCGCTGGTTTTTCGGATCCCAGCGGTGAAAGCGGTCGCGAAAAGAGTAAATCCGCTCCTTGGCGCGGAATTTCTCCTCATCGCGTCGGGGGCGCCGACCAAAGGAGGCATCAAAGCCGTATTGATTCAGCGCCTGTTTCAGGCCCTCGGTCTTCATGATATCGGTGTGCTTGGCGCTGCCGTGGACAAAGGGATTGATGCCCATCGCCACCCCTTCCGGGTTTTTATGCACCAGCAGCTCGAAACCGTAGGCCTTGGCGGTGTGATCGCGGAACGCATACATTTCGCTGAATTTCCAGCCGGTATCCACATGCAGCAGCGGAAACGGCAGTTTGCCGGGATGAAAGGCCTTGCGCGCCAGATGCAGCATCACGGATGAATCTTTGCCGATGGAGTACATCATCACCGGATTGCTGAATTCGGCAGTCACCTCACGGATGATATGGATACTCTCAGCCTCCAGCTGCCGTAGATGGGTAAAACGTTGTTGATCCATAAATGACATCCTTACGCTAGATTGACCACCGACGCGCGCTTTTGCGCCGCCAGGTTTTGCTGACCAAACCAATTGATTTCATGATGAAGGGCGACCACTTCGCCTATTACCAATAATGCGGGGGTCGGCGGCCCCTGCGCCAGTTGATCCAGCGCCGCTAGGTTCCCCGCCTGAACGCTCTGGTCGCTGCGAATACCGCGGCTTATCACCGTCACCGGCGTTTGCGCCGCCCGGCCATGGCGAATCAGCTGGCTGCTGATTTCCGATTTCCGCCGCCTTGACGCCCCCCATGTAGATAGCCAGCGTCTGACGCCCGCGCGCCAGCGCCTGCCAATCCAGAGCATCGGCGCCGTCACGCAGATGCCCGGTGATAAAGGTAATGCTCTGCGCATGTTCGCGGTGGGTCAGCGGAATGCCGGCATAGGTGGTGCCCCCGGCGGCGGTAATACCGGGCACCACCTGAAACGGGATGCCCGCCGCCGCTACGGTTTGCAGTTCTTCGCCGCCGCGGCCGAAAATAAAGGGATCGCCGCCTTTAAGCCGCACCATCTTTTTGCTTTGCTGCGCCAGCATTACCAGCAGGCGCTTGTTCTCCGGCTGCGGCATCGATTGTTCGCCGGCGCGCTTGCCCACGCAGACTCCGTCGGCATCGCGACGGAGCAGTTCCAGGATTTCCTGGCTTGCCAGATAGTCATACAGCACCACATCCGCCTGCTGCATAAGCTGCAGCCCGCGCAGCGTCAATAGCCCGCTGTCGCCGAGGCCGGCGTTGACCAGCGTTACCTCGCCCCCGTGTTCTGGGCCGGCGTTCAGGGCCTGCCTGCTCCAGCCGCCCCTGCGCCACCAGACTGGCGAAGCGCCCATTGAGGGGTTTTTCCCAAAACCGGCGAGGGGCGGCCATGCTGCGGATCTGCTGCTTTACCCGGCCACGCCAGGCGCCCGCCAGGGCCGCCATGGGACCGAGAAAGGTGGCAGCATCGATTCCAGTTTCTCGCGCAGAATACGCGCCAGCACCGGCGCCGTACCGCCGGAAAAAATGGCTACCATGATGGGCGCGCGATCGATAATCGAAGGAAAGATAAATGAGCAGTACGGCTGGTCGTCCACCACATTGGCCAGCAGATGCCGCTGTTCGGCGCACTGGGAGACCCGGGCATTCAGCGCCGCATTATCGGTGGCGGCGATCACCAGGAAAACGTCGTCCAGCATGGCCGGTTCAAACGATTCGCCTAGCCAGGACAGACCGTCGGCCTGGCGGATTTCCTCAAGCGCCGGGCATAACGCCCCGCGCCGCCACTCTGATTTGCGCGCCGGCGCGCATTAACAGCTGAATTTTGCGCGCGGCCACCTCGCCACCGCCAACCACCAGTACTGGACGACGCCTGAGATCGGCAAATAGCGGTAAATATTCCACAGCAACCTTTCTGTTCGTGTTCAGCAATATAATTGACTATACGTCGACCATTTCTGGTATATGAAATTCTTAATTGGAATTTGATTTACCTTTATAGAATAACGATATTATTGACTTTCCAGCGAAGCGGGATTGTTTTGCCGCCGTCGCTGCCCCATACTATAGTAGCCGACAGTTGCGCGGCCGAATATTAAGGCCGTTCCGGTAAACAAGGACTTTCCGTTATGCGTTACCCCGCTTGCCTGCGTATTGCGTTATGGCTGTTCGTCAGCGTTGGCCTGACGCCGGCCGCTCAGGCCGCCTCTCCTCTCATCTCCCGAACTCTTTGCCCAAGAGCAAACCCGCGCTATCGCCACCTATTTTCCCGGGCGCATGGCGGGCAGTCCTACGGAGCTGCAGGCCGCCGAGCACCTGCAGCAACAATTTCGCGCGCTGGGCTATCAGAGCGATCTGCACGCTTTCAATACCCGCTATCGCTATGGCGCGCCGGGCGAACGAGTGGACTGGCGGCGCATTACCGCCAGTTCTACTATCGCCGCCAAAGCCGGCCTGGCCGGGCAAGGGGAGATTTTAGTAATCGCCCACCTCGACATCTACCTGCCGCGCGACGATCGCGATCTGAACCACAACCTCGGGGGGTTGACGCTGCAGGGGGTGGACGACAATGCCGCCGGTCTCGGTATGTGGGGTGGCAATCATTTCTAGACTCTTAAGTTAAACGATGGGTTAGCCGGAAGCCCTTTAATGGCGCGGCTTACAGAGATTTTACAAATTCTGGACTCGAATGACTGTGGTTTGAGCAAATTTAA
>NZ_JBPESN010000014.1:0-49689 GCF_051710625.1 Sodalis sp. (in: enterobacteria)
GTTAATCGTCATGGCGCCATCTTGTTAAGCGGGGGGGGGGGGGGATTTTTACCGGCAGCTTCGCGTGCCGCAAGGGGAAGGACTATTGCTACAGGATAGCGGCCGATTTGATCTCGACCGCTACCGTTGACGACCGGAAGACGGCGATTAATCGCGCCTGTCGGCGTGCGGACCAAACGGTTTTAGTGGGCAATCGACGCCGTTTCCTGCTGGCCCCGCGCGCGGCCGCTACTGACCTATTGACACGGTGAAAGTGTGGCCACCGTGGACACGTGGCCATGAGTGAAACGGGCTTAGTTATTGGACGGTCGCCGCTGGCGACGGCCATGATGTCTACAAGCGCCGCTGGCTATCAGAAGGACGTTGGCGCCGGAACACTAATTAGAGGGGGTTAACCTGCGTCGGCACGTTAATGAAACCGTGGTCACCGGCTTGGTTTACGTTGGTAAGGCAACCAACTGTACCGGTATCATTGTCAGGTCGTGACGCGTGCCGCCTTGCGTGACCGCCATTTTGGCCTGTTCGGTAATCATCACCACACGCCCATCGACGGTAATGGCGGCACTCAGCAGAATACGGGCGTTGGTCTGGATATCCGAGGGGTTAAACGGCAACACAAAGCTGAACGGTGCCCGCTTACCCTCGGTACGCACGGCGCGTTGTGCGATAACCTTGGACAGGGGGTATCGGGGATAGTGGCATTGGATAGCGTTACCGTCAGCGCCGCGCCAGGCGGCAGCGCAATACGTTCGTGGATATAAACTGTACCGCTAAACCGCCGGATGGCTAATCGCGCCCTGTTGGGCGGTTCCCGGCGCTTTAAACGCGGGGATGGGAATATTGGCGCTTTTATCCGCGCATCCTGCAAGCGTAGCGCCCAAGGCGATACCCGCAACAATTTGCCAGAGTTTCATCTTTCGCTTCTTCTTATTATTATTTGCCGGACCTTCACCACCGTGAGTAATGTGGTAACGAATGCGATGGTGGTTCGCACCACCCAATCCTTTAATCATGGCACAAGATCCCGGAATTTTCCCCTCGCCGGGTTAAGGAGGATTTTCTCGCGCCAGCCCCACTTAGCGAAGTAAACGGCGGCCATAAAAAAGTGGGAGCACAAAGGCTCCCGCCAGGGGTGACCAGAACGACCGGCTCGCGAACTGGTCACCGCCCGATTAAGGGTTGTAGGCGTTTCCGCCGTGGCTGTTCACGTCCAGACCTTCGCGCTCTTGCTCTTCAGAAACACGCAGGCCTACCATCATATCGGCGATTTTAAAGCCGATAAACGCGACCACGCCAGACCAGATCAGACACACCACTACGCTTATAAGCTGTACCCAGACCTAATGTCCCATTGTGACGCCTTCAGCATAACCAGTGCCGCCCAGAGAGGCGGAGGAGAATACCCCGGGTCAGGAGACCGCCGACGATGCCGCAGACACCGTGTACGCCAAACACATCGCAAACGTCGTCCACCTTCAGCCATTTCTTCAATGTGACGACACCCCGCAGTCCCGCTACACCACCGACCAGACCAATGACCAGTGCGCCGCCGACGGTACCGGCAGCTGGGGTAATGGCGACCAGCCCGGCAATGCAACCGGAGCACGCCGCCCAGTAAAGAAGGTTTGCCGCGCAGCATCCACTCGACGAACACCCAGGAGAGGATAGCGCTGGCGGTCGCCATGACGGTGTTGATAAACGCCAGCCCGGCAATTTCATTGGCGGCGCTGGCGGAGCCGGCGTTGAAACCGAACCAGCCGATATAAAGGATTGCGGTGCCGGTAAAGACCATCGGCAAATTATGCGGTTTGAAAACTTCTTTACCAAAGCCGGCGCGTTTGCCAAGCAGGTAAGCGCCCACCAGAGACCGGCACTGGCGGCATTGATGTGCACCACCGTCCCGCCGGCGAAGTCCAACGCCCCAAGCGATGCCAAAAAGCCGCCCGCCCACACTATATGCATGCGCCATCGGTAGATAGGAGAACGTCAACCATACCACCACGAAAATCAACACCGCCGAGAAGCGGATATGTTCCGCCAGCGCGCCGTCGATCAGGCCAAAGGTAATACAGGCAAAGGAGCACTGAAACGCCACATGGATCAGCTGATAGAAACTGCCGGTTAGCGCGGTCACGCCGATACTTTTCAGCATAATCATGCTGAAATCGCCGAAGAAGGCGTTACCGGTGCCGAACGTTAACGAGTAACCATAAATCATCCACAGCACGCAGACCAGGGCGAAGCTGACCGCCACCTGCGTCCAGCATCGACAACACGTTTTTCCCGCGCAGCAGGCCGCCGTAAAAAAGCGCAATCCCCGGCAGGTTCATAAACAGCACCAGCGCGGTGTTTATCATCATAAAGGCGTTATCGGCCTTATCGGCCGCGGGTGCCGCAGCCATGGCCCAGGACGGCAAAAGGGCCGCAGCGCCAAGCGTGGTGAGTGAGACAAGTTTCTTCATTTTTTATTCATCCCTTTCTACAAATAGCGCATAACGTTAAAGTGCCGCTTCGTCGGTTTCGCCGGTACGAATGCGAATAACCCGCTGAAGCTCAGCAACAAAAATTTTGCCGGCGCCTATCTTGCCGGTGTAAGCAGCTTTGCTGATGACATCAGTCACTTCATCAAGCTGATCCTCGGCAATAGCGATGTCAATTTTCACTTTCGGCAGGAAATTCACGCTGTACTCAGCACCGCGATAAAGCTCAGCATGGCCTTTCTGACGTCCAAATCCTTTCATTTCAGTGACCGCCAGCCCCTGAATACCCAGAGAGGAGAGCGCTTCACGCACATCTTCCAATTTAAATGGCTTAATTACCACGGTTACCAGCTTCATATGTAATCCCACGAAAATTAAGTCCCAACTCGCGACCACTACGCCCAAGTAGAGCAAAGCATGTGCCACAAATGTTTTGACATAGAAATTTACCGTTAGCAGGCTATGCCTTTGGCACCTGCCCGTTGCAGGACAGTGCGCCGGAGTGAAAGGCAACGTTCAACGCAGCGGGAATGCACCAAACGGGTGTTCAATGCTAAAAAAGGGTGCGTGTATCACAAAAATGGCACATTCATGCTTATTCAGAGTGCGTATCGGGTATGGGCTCCAGACGACAGGAAGGTTAAGGGTGGAGGCCATCTATCGCCCGCCTGCCAAGAAAGCAGGCGGTAGCGGCGTAAGAAAGGGCGTAGACGGCGACGCGGCGCGCCAAAGCATATTCAGCCGGAACACCTGAGGCTCGTCGGCGTGCAGCGCCTGCCCCCCGCGCCTGCTGCAGCTGATACATTTGATAATAGCGGCCCCGCGACTGTAGCAACGCGGCATGGGTACCGCGTTCCAGCGCTTTCCCCCGATGCAGGACCAGGATTTGGTCCGCCTTGACAACCGTGGACAGCCAGCCGGTGGGCGATGACCAAAAGCGTCGTACGCCGGCGTAGACACCAGCTCCCGCGCCAAGGCCAGCAGTCGCTTTTTGCCCGACCGACATCGTATCGCCCTGCTCACCCAGTTCAGCATACAGAGCCCCCCTGGTAAGGCACGCACTAATGTTGCCAGTTGCACCTGTTCGAGCGCGCGCCAGACCTGATGCTCATCGAGCCCCCTCCAAGAGTCACGTTGGCATACACCGTGTCGGCCATCACGACCGGATCATCCTGCTGTAGCATTGCCACTCCCTGGCGCAATACCCGGTGGCTGAGCGTTTCAATCGGTCCGCCGTCCAACAACAGCGTTTCTTCGCTTACCGGGTAGTACCCCATTATCAGGCTACCCAGGGTAGCTGGTATGCCCTACCAGGGCAATAAAGCTTCTCGCCGGCGCCGTCAACGAAATGCGACGCAGCATCGGCGCTCCGCGATCATAGGCAAACTCGAGGTCGCGCAACGCAATGGCACCATCGTCGAGGAGACGATCATCCGGGCCATAGTGCTGTGCGGAACCATCCATTAATTCAAAGATTCGCTCACCTGCCACCACCGCTTGCTGCATGATGGACTGATGGGCTGTCAACTCAATAAGCGGCTCATTCAACCGTCTAAGATAGTTGATAAAGGCGTAAAGTACCCCCACGCTGATTGCTCCACGCGGGCTAAGCCCGAACAGCAGCATGCCGCACAAAATAAATGCGAATAGCAGGCTGAACATCGGGCGCAACAGGTAGCCCTCCAGCCGCAGCGTCGCCATACGGGTTTGAAAGTAGGCATAACTCGCCCGCTGAAGCTTGGCGCCGAAACGCTGCTGTTTACGGAACTCCTGAATGACGCCCATACCGTTGATGGCCTCGTTGAAACCCTCATTGATATCGGCGACATAGGACCGCAAACGCCAGACAATCGGCGTGCTGTAATGCTGATACAGCCACATCACCACAATGACCACCGGGTACAAAATCAGCGAGATACACGCCAGCCGCCAGTCCAACAAAAACAGCGCTACCAGCGTGGCGCCGATTAACGTCACGCTGCGCAGCACCGAAGCGACCACCGTGACGTACAGATCTTTCACCACTTCAGTATCGTTTGTGACCCTGGAAATAAGCTGCCCTACAGGCTGTCTGTCGGACACGCTTAACGGTTGGCGCAACGCGGCCGACAGTACCTGTAGCGTAAGAAAAATCGTCACCAGGCCGGCCACCATTTCAAACGGCAACCTTTTCTCCGGCAGAATATGATCGATGAAATAGCTTATCACTATCGGCCCGGCAACCTCCGCCGCCGCCAGCCATAGCATCATGACCGCCAGCGTTAAGGGCCGGCGGTACGGGCGGCCATAGGCAAGCAGCCGCTTAAAGGTGGGCCAGAGGCTAGTTCAGTTGCGCATCGTTCGTCTCCTTGGGGTGGGGTTCCTGTTCGAGCGCGGCTTCCAGCTGCTGATGGCGGTACATATCCCGGTACTAGCCAGGCTGTTGCAGTAGCGCTTGATGATCGCCGCGGTGGCCGATGCGGCCTTGTCTTAATACCAGGATCTCACTCGCACCCTGCAACACCGACAGCCAGTGGGCGGTGATGATAACCGTACGGTGAGCGCCAGCGCGGTCAAGGGCAGATCGTGAAAGCGTATCCCTCCCCTTCGGCTACGTCAAACTGCCGCAGGATTAGCGCCAGGAGCGTGCTTTTGCCGGCGCCGGTAGGTCCGCACACGCCCAGCATCTGCCCGGGAGCCAGCGTCAGATGGATACCCTGTAGCGCAGGATCCCGGGCGTGCGGATAACGAAACGCGTCCATCGCCACGCTCAGTGCTCCCAGTCCAACAAGGAAGGGATAAGGTGCCATCCACCACCTTGGGTCTTTCCTCCAGCGGCTGGCGAATACGGCTATAGGCTGCGCTACCGCGCTCGACAATGTTAAACATCCAGGCCAGGGCGAGCATCGGCCAGATCATCAAGCCGAGATACATGATAAAGCTGGTCAATTGACCGAGCGTCATAGCGCCGCGCATCACCAGCCAGCTGCTGCCGCCGCCCGCCAGTAAATTGGATAGCGCCACCGCCAGATAGATAGTCGGGTCGAAGCGGGCGTACACCCGGGCCACATGCATATTTTTGTCGCCGTCCTCCAAGGCGACGGCGGCGAAACGCGCTGACTGATGCTATTCCAGGCCGAAAGCCTTAATCATGCGGATGCTGGCCAGATTTTCCTGTGCCTGATTATTCAGCGAGGAGAACGCCGCCTGCGCCACGCGAAAACGCTAATGCAGGCGCTGTCCGTCCCGCTTGATAAGCACGGCCATTACCGGCATCGGGAGGAGGGCCAGTACGGTCAATTGCCAGCTGATTTGCAGACTCATCACCAGCAAAACCGAACACCCCATCACCAGTGAATCGACCAGCGTCAGCACGCCTTCGCCGGCGGCGAACACCACGCGGTCGACATCATTTGTGGCGCGCGCCATCAGATCGCCGGGGCGGTGGCGTAGATAAAAGCCCGGCAATTGCCGGCTGAGCAGATGATATAGCCGATCGCGCAGCTCCGCCGCCAGCCTATAAGCGGCGCCAAATAACAAAATACGCCAGACATAACGCAGTCCATAAACCAGCACGGCCGTCGCGGCCATTATCCCCAGCCACAGCGCCAGATGACGCCCCGTGGCCTGGCCCGCCACGACCCTATCGATGATAATACCCATCAGCCGCGGCGGCACTAATTGTAACAGCGCGATAATTATCAGCAGCGTCACAGCACCCAGGTAGTGCCGCCACTCGCAGCGAAAGAACCATCCTAATTGTGCAAATAATCTCACGAGGCGTTATTCCAAAAATATAAAAGGCAGTAGCGACGCGCCGGGCAACATTATTGCCGTATTATACCGTGATTAAGAAACTAATGTTGGCTTCAGGCCCCGCCAAAGACATCACCGGCGCCGGGTGCGACAGCGTCACCGGTTAATAAAGTCGCAGCAGATATCACCGATCGATAAAAAGGTAAAATACCCATGGAATGACCATTTAAAAGAAAAACAAAACCATTAAATAAATATTTAAGAGGAATATTTTTTACTAAAAGCGGTAATAACGTGAGAAAAAGCAAACTCTTTTCCCGCCGTTCCGGTTAAGCTATGTTTAGACTCATTATTAATGACTACAAGCATGTCGTCATGGGCAACACAGGCGGTAAACGAGATAGCGTGTGACTTTCAGCGCTCGGCGGATACCCATTTAATCCGGCTTACGTTGCCGGCCTTTCCCTATATTATTTTCTATCTGAAGGATGAAAGTACTTATCCTTCCGGCAGTTTGAAACACCAACTCGCCCGTTCTTTGTTTCTCTACGGACTGTGCAACAGCTGGATCCGACAGGACAGACCCGTTATCGAAGCGTCATCCGGTAGTACCGCCGTTTCCGAGGCATACTTCGCCCGCCTGCTGGGGTTGCCTTTTATCGCCGTGGTGCCGGAATGCACCGCACGGCGAAAAATTGAACAAATCGAGCACCACGGTGGCCGCTGCCATTTCGTCAGCCACGGCGGATTGATTTATGACGAGGCGAAACGGCTGGCGCGCGAGCAAAACGGCCACTATATGGATCAATTCACCTATGCCGAGCGGGCAACCGACTGGCGAGGGAATAACAATATCGCCGAAAGCATTTGGCGCCAGATGGCACGCGAACCCTTTCCACAGGCCTCCTGGGTAGTGATGAGCGCCGGCACCGGCGGCACCTTCGCGACGCTTGGACGCTATCTTCGCTATCAAGGCCACCCTACTCGCCTGATGGTCGTCGACCCGAAGAATTCGGTATTTCATGCGTTATTCCGCCAGGGCGGATCCTGACCTGACCCATAATCGGCCCAGCCGTATCGAGGGCATCGGCCGGCCGCGGGGGGAGCCGTCGTTTATTCCCGGCGTGATAGATGAGATGATGACCGTCCCTGATGGCGCCAGCATTGCCACGCTCGGATGGCTGGAGTCGCTGCTCGGCCACCGCCTCAGCGGTTCTACCGGTATCAATATGTGGGGTGCGCTGCAATTGGCCAAATAGATGCGTGCCGCTGGCGAAGCGGGAGCCATTGTCAGGCTTTTGTGCGCCGGCGGCGAATGCTATAGCGACACCTACTACTAGCCGGCATGGGTAAAGGAACATATCGGCGACATTCGTCCCTGGCAGACAGCGCTGGAAAATCTGTAACGTCACGCCGTCGTCGGATTCTTCGCCGCCCGCTACTGTTCATCCGCTGGCAGAGACAGTACCCCATATCCTTTGCCCTACAGAGTGAATGAAACAGATGAAACGAGCGGTGGTGGTGTTTAGCGGCGGACAGAACTCAACAACCTGCTTTATTCAGGCGTTAAGTCAGTATGACGAAGTCCATTGCGTCACCTTTGACTATGGCCAACGCCATCAGGCGGAGATCGACGTCGCCCGTAAACTGGCGATGCAATTAGGCGCCCGCGCGCATAAAGTGATCAATGCGGGACTGCTTAATGCGCTGGCGGTCTGCCCAGCACCTTTGTCCCCGGCCGAAATATCCTGTTCTTGACCCTGGCCGTTATTTACGCCTATCAGGTCAAGGCAAGCGCAGTCATTACCGGCGCTTGCGAGACAGATTTTTCCGGTTATCCCAATTGCCGCGATGACTTTATCAAAGCGTTGAATGCCGCAGTCAATCTCCAGATAGCGCGCGAACTGAGCTTCGTTACGCCGCTGATGTGGCTGGACAAAGCTGAAACCTGGGCGCTGGCGGATTATTACCACCAGTATCGATTGGGTCCGCCACGATACGCTTACCTGCTACAACGGCACCAAAGGCGACGGCGGCGGCCAGTGCGCGCGTGGGCTGGCGTTGTAGCGTGCGCAGCCCGAGGCGGTCGTGGCCTTGCTGAAAGCCAAAACCGGACTGCGTTAAGCGCAGCAGCCTCGCCATAAACGGCAGCGGCAGTCTGATGGCCCCAACGGCAATATCGCAGCTCTAAATCGTAATGAGGCGGCGCCAAGGGCGACAATTCCAGCGCTACAAACCGCAGCCAAGTGGGCTGAAAGCATTATAGGCACCCCAGCCGCATTAGGATGATACCGCCACCCCACCCCACGCCGCAGATAGCGGCGAAAATGCCTTTCGTGGACCCAAAGCACGTTGCGCTTACGGTCCACGCCCGCAGCGTCTACAACTTTAGACAATCTTCGAGCCGTGCCATCGCCGCCGGGCCGATGCCTTTGACCTTCTCCAGATCTTCAATATGCTCAAACGGCCCATGCTCTGGTCACGGTAGTCAATAATCGCCTGGCCCTTTTTAGGCCCGATCCCTTTCAACCCGTCCACCAGATCGTCCAGCGACGCGGTGTTGATGCTGATTTTATCCTCTTCTTCCTCCTCCTCCGTGCCGCCCGCCGCCGACGCAACTTCCTCTACAGGTTCCGGCACCCGCGGCGTTTCTGACGGCCCCGCACTCTCCGGTGTGTCCTGCGACCCCGTGTCGCCGGCGCGTTGTCTGGCTGCACCTCCTGGCGCTTTTCTCTCTCGCTTACCGCCTGGAGGCCTTTTACTCCCTGACAGGATAGGGCGCGCCGTAACGCTGGCGGTGGAACGCACGGGTTTTTCCTGCTTGATGTCCGGGGTGGTCGTGTCCGTGGTCTGGTAGTCCATCGGCGCGTGTGCCCCCTCCTGCTGCACCGCCGCCTCAAACGTAACGGGGGGGGGATCGGTCTGGGTAGCTTTATCAGCGGTAGCGGGTGCCATCGCCGCTTCGCCAGTGGCGGTGGTCGACGCCGCTTCGTCAGCCCCAGCCAGGGTGGCTCGCACCGGCCCGGCGCATTGCAGGGACAGGACGGCGATGAGGGTGAGTAACATTCTTGTCGAAATGGGTTGTCGCATGCTCTTTTCTCCATAGTCTTTTCCCGGCAGAGCATGCCTTGGTGTCTGGTTCACCGCTATCGCCCGCGGCGAAAACCGCAACAGGCCGCTTTTGCGGCCTGTTGGTGTTACAGAATTAACGGTGGAAGTGCGCTCAACGCCCCATTATTGCATCTGCGCCGCCGCGCCCATTTTAATTTTCGCCTCCGCGCGCAGGTTCGCCAGCAGCGCATCAAAGGCGACGCCGGTCATCCCCTGATTCAACTGATCCACAAACTGTTTGCGCTGCTGCTCGTCCAGCGTCCGCGGCGTCACACTGTCCAGCGCTATGAGTACGATATCGCCCTGAGCATTGCTGGCCATGCCGTAACTGCTCTTGCCATGGGGCGGCGGCACCAGCGTGAAGACGGTCTGCGCCAGGGGATCGCCCTGATTGGCGGAGTCGAATTGCTGCGGCGCGCTAAAGCTTAGGCCGGCCGCCTGCAGCGTCTCCGTGCCTTTGTCCTGCTTCAGGGCGACCAGCGCCTTTTCAGCATTGACGCGCGCCTGTTCCAGCGCTTTCGGGCGTTTGACTTCCTGTTCCACCCGCGCACGCACATCCTCAAGCGGCTGCACGCGTTCGGGACGGTGATCCGCAATACGGATGACAAAAGCGCGGTTGCCGTCCACCGTGATAACGTCCGAGTTGCTGCCCGGCGCCCCGTTGCTACCCAAAAGCGACCTCCGGAACAGCACCTGTTTCACCGCGTCGTAGTCGAGCGCCGCGGGCACGTCATCGTGACTAAACCAGTCGGTTTGCCGGGCCTTGATGCCGGTGGCGGTTTCCGCCGACGCCAGCGTCTCGTTATCGTTGCTGGCCGCATCGCTCACTTTTTGCTGCAGCGCATAATAGGCATCAATGGCTTTTTCCTGCTTCACTTTCGCCGCCACTTCGTCGTGGACCGCGCTCAGCGGACTGACCTGCGCCTGCTGCATATCGTCCAGACGAATGATAAGGAAGCCTACCGACGATTTGATCACTCCCGATAGCTGCTTTTTTTGGCTCAGGTCGGCCTGATTGAGCTCGTCGAGGGTATCGCTGTCGCTCATCCAACCAATATCGCCGCCGTTTTTCGCCGAGACGACATCAGTGGAATGAGCTTTGGCCAAGGCGGCGAAATCGGCGCCCTGCTGCAGTTGTTTCAGCCAGTCGTTGGCATCGTTTTCGTTTTTGCTTTGAATGATACTGTAACGTTTACGCCCGGGAACGGTGAACTGGTCGTGATGCTGATCGTACCAGGCCTGAATCTCCTGCTCGTCAACGGTGGTTTTCGCCTGCATCGCTTCAGCGTCCATCGGGATATAGCTTACCTTAAAGGCTTCCGGAGACAGGTACTGGTTCTTGTGCGCGTTATAGCTCGCCTGAATTTCATCGTCACTCGCGGTTTGCTTCTCTGTCAGCGGCGCGATAGCAAACGTTGCCAGACGCGCTTCGCGGGTTTGTACCGCCACCGCCAGCAGCCGGTAGGTTTCTGCCGGCAGCAGGAAACCGGTGCCGCCTATACCTTCAATCAGCTGCTGGGTAAGTAACTGTTTGCGCATCAGCGCGGCATATTGATCCGGTGACAGCCCCATGTTGCCGATAAGGGAGCGGAATTTGGCATTATCGAATTTATCCTCGGTGCGGAAGGCCGGGATGGCAAAAATAGCCTGTTTGATTTGATCGTCGCTGATAGCCAGTCCCAGCTTATCAGCGTACTGATCCAGAAGCGTTTCATCTATCAACTGCGAGAGCACCTGCTGGCGCATCTGGTGCATATAGCCTTCATTGGCCGCCAACTGGGAGAACTGTTCACCCATGGATTCCTGCTGGCGGTTACGTTCGTTCTGCACCGCTTGCTCCAGTTGCGCACGGCTTATCTGCTGACCGTTCACCTTGGCGGCGTAGTCGCCATCGCCGCCGATCAGATAGTTGCCTACCCCAG
The DNA here is from genome assembly GCF_051710625.1 of Sodalis sp. (in: enterobacteria). Taxonomy (GTDB): domain Bacteria; phylum Pseudomonadota; class Gammaproteobacteria; order Enterobacterales; family Enterobacteriaceae; genus JBPESN01. Next base: position 11,249 of record NZ_JBPESN010000014.1, read on the forward strand.
TCAGCACGAATGAAACGGCAATAAGCCCCAGAATAATTTTGAGCACGACGTGATTAGCGGCCGCGCGTAAATTGTCCATCATGGTGTGACAACACCCCGCTGTAAATGAATGAAACCTCTGCGCTGGTAAACGGTCTACCCGCCTGCCGCAGCTCTTGGGAGCCGCTGCGCGTTAACGCTAGTTATCTAACAACGCCAACCCTGCCTTGTCAGGCAATTCAGAAAAAAAGCGCATTTTGATGATGCGCCTTCTATTCTACCCTACCCGTTTGACTGCGTCAGGTATTAGTCGACACAGGCGAGAACGGGAAAGCCATCAGTTCACCGCGTCTTTCAGCCCCTTACCGGCACGGAAGCCCGGTACCTTGGCGGCGGCGATGGTAATTTCTTTACCGGTTTGCGGATTACGTCCGGTGCGGGCGGGACGCGCGCGCACGGTGAAAGTGCCAAACCCGACCAGCGCAACGTCATCTCCCTGCTGCAGCGACTCGGTAACCGAACCGATGATAGCATCGAGCGCACGTCCGGCAGCCGCTTTGGAAATATCAGCACCTGCGGCAATTTTGTCGATTAGTTGTGACTTATTCACTTTTTCATCCCCTCTTGAATTCTCATGTCGCGGCGGATTTTTCCTTAAACGCGACAGCGCAGCTGTTATATCAAACCCAGTATGTCGGAACAGACTGAACCTGCTCGCTGCCCCGACCCAACAGCTCACTAACTTAACGGTACAAAAAAAGGCTGGCAAGTCCGAAATGGCCTGCCAGCTCCTTTTTACTGGTTTATTTTGCATAAACCCCTTATTTTACAGTTTCGGGCGCCACTTCGATGCCGAAAAACGCATTCTGTAGCGCCAGATTCAGGACTTCGTCGATACGCTGTGCCGGATGAATGTCCAGATCGTTTATCACGTTGGGCGGCATATCTTCCAGGTCGCGCTTGTTCTCAAACGGAATCAGAACGGTTTTTATACCGCCGCGGTGCGCCGCCAGCAGTTTCTCCTTCAGCCCGCCGATGGGCAGTACCTGACCGCGCAGTGTTATTTCACCGGTCATCGCCACGTTGGCTTTGACCGGATTGCCGGTCAGGCAGGACACCAACGCGGTACACATCGCGATACCGGCGCTGGGACCGTCCTTGGGCGTGGCGCCTTCGGGCACGTGGACATGAATGTCCCGCTTTTCATAGAAATCGGGATTGATACCCAGCTTGTCCGCCCGCGCACGCACCACGGTCAACGCCGCCTGAATGGATTCCTGCATCACCTCACCCAGCGAACCGGTATAGGTCAATTTGCCCTTGCCGGGCACGCACGCGGTTTCGATGGTCAGCAAGTCGCCGCCGACTTCGGTCCACGCCAGACCGGTGACCTGACCGATACGGTTCTCGCCTTCCGCGCGGCCGTAATCGAAGCGCTGAACGCCAAGGAAATTCTTCAGGTTATCGGCGCTGATGGTGATATGTTTTGTGCTCTTGTCCATCAGCAGGGTCTTCACCGCCTTGCGGCACAGTTTGGAGATCTCGCGCTCCAAGCTACGCACCCCGGCTTCGCGGGTGTAATAGCGGATAATCCCCACCAGCGCACTGTCTTCCACCGTCAGTTCGCCTTTTTTCAGCGCGTTGCGCTCAAGCTGCTTGGGCAGCAGATGCTGACGGGCGATGTTGAGCTTTTCGTCTTCGGTGTAGCCCGACAGACGAATCACTTCCATACGATCAAGTAGCGGCGCCGGGATATTCATTGAGTTCGAGGTAGCGACAAACATCACATCGGAGAGATCATAATCCACTTCCAGGTAATGGTCGTTGAACGCCACGTTCTGTTCCGGATCCAGCACCTCCAGCAAGGCTGAAGCCGGATCGCCGCGCATATCCGAAAACATCTTGTCGATTTCGTCGAGCAGGAACAGCGGGTTTTTCACCCCGACCTTGGACATTTTCTGTATCAACTTACCCGGCATCGAGCCGATATAGGTCCGACGATGCCCGCGGATTTCCGCTTCATCGCGTACCCCGCCCAGCGCCATACGCACGTACTGACGCCCGGTCGCCTTGGCGATGGACTGACCGAGCGAGGTTTTACCTACCCCCGGCGGTCCCACCAGACACAGGATCGGCCCTTTGATTTTACTGACCCGGCTTTGTACCGCCAGGTATTCCAAAATGCGGTCTTTGACGCGTTCAAGCCCGTAATGATCTTTATCTAGAGTCTCCTGCGCTTTGACCAGGTCTTTTTTCACTTTACTGCGCGCGTACCAGGGTACCGACAGCATCCAGTCGATATAGCCTCGCACCACGGTCGCCTCGGCCGACATCGGCGACATCATCTTCAATTTCTGCAGCTCCTCCTCGGTCTTTTCCCGGGCTTCCTGCGGCATTTTGGCCGCCTCTATCTTGCGCTTCAGCGCTTCGTTTTCATCCGGCGCGTCATCCATCTCGCCCAGCTCTTTCTGAATCGCCTTCATCTGTTCATTCAGATAGTACTCGCGCTGGCTCTTTTCCATCTGTTTTTTAACGCGATTGCGGATACGTTTCTCCACCTGCAACAGATCGATTTCCGATTCCATCATCGCCATCAGGTATTCGAGCCGCTCGGTCACATCGGCCATTTCTAGCACCGACTGCTTGTCGGCCAGCTTCAGGGGCATATGGGCGGCGATGGTATCGGCCAGACGGGCGGCATCATTGATACTGTTTAACGAGGTAAGTACTTCAGGAGGGATTTTTTTGTTCAGTTTGATATAGCCTTCAAACTGATTGATGGCGGTCCGCACCAGCACTTCCTGCTCGCGCTCATCCAGCTCGGGTGCGTCGAAATAGTCCGCTTCGGCGCTGAAATGATCGCCGCTGTCCGACAGTTCTTTGATACGGGCGCGGGTCAACCCCTCTACCAGCACTTTTACCGTGCCGTCCGGCAGTTTCAGCATCTGCAGAATGGACGATACCGTCCCGACGGAAAAAAGATCATTGATGCCCGGCTCGTCGGTTGACGCTTCTTTTTGAGCCACCAACATGATTTTTTTACCACTGTCCATGGCTGCTTCAAGACACCGAACCGATTTTTCCCGGCCGACAAACAGCGGGATGACCATGTGCGGATAGACCACTACATCGCGCAGAGGCAATACGGGAATTTCTATGCGTTCGGAACGCTCAGCATTCATAGAGCTCTCTCTTAGTTTAGCTTCCGCCAGGTTTGTGGGATGCGCAAAACTCGGCTTTTGCCCGTTTCAACAATTAAGTATCTGAGTATATGGGGCCGAATCGCTTACATTCAACGGCAGCCGGTGATGACAAAACGGGGGATAAAATCCCCCGCCTGGGCGCTGTCACTCGGCGCGCACACCGCCCCACACCCCCGTTACTCGCCGGAGGCCTGCTGCGCTTCGTGCTTGCCGTAGATGAGCAACGGCTCCGACTGGCCGGCGATGACCGCTTCGTCGATCACCACTTTTTCCACGCTGTCCTGGGAAGGCAGTTCGTACATGGTTTCCAGCAGCGCGCCCTCCACGATGGAGCGCAGGCCGCGGGCGCCGGTTTTGCGCGCCATGGCTTTTTTGGCGATGGCGGTAAGGGCTTCGTCACGGAATTCCAGCTCTACGCCTTCGAGGTTGAACAACGCCTGATACTGCTTGGTCAGCGCGTTTTTCGGCGCGCGCAGGATTTGAATAAGCGCTTCTTCGCTTAATTCATTCAGGGTCGCGACGACGGGCAACCGGCCGATAAATTCGGGGATAAGGCCGAATTTAATCAGGTCTTCCGGCTCCACCTGCGCCAGCAGTTCGCTCTCGGTCACTTTCTCCGAGCTGCCTTTGACAGTGGCGCTAAAGCCAATACCGCGGTTAGTTTCGGTGCGCTGTTCAATCACTTTATCCAGACCCGCAAAGGCGCCGCCGCAGATAAACAGGATCTTCGAGGTGTCCACCTGGAGGAATTCCTGCTGGGGATGTTTGCGCCCGCCCTGGGGCGGAACCGCAGCCACGGTCCCTTCTATCAGTTTCAACAGCGCCTGCTGTACCCCTTCGCCGGATACGTCGCGAGTGATGGAGGGGTTGTCCGACTTGCGGGAGATTTTGTCAATCTCGTCGATGTACACAATGCCGAGCTGGACCTTTTGCACATCGTAATCGCACTTCTGCAGCAGCTTCTGGATGATGTTCTCCACGTCCTCACCCACATACCCGGCTTCTGTCAGGGTGGTGGCGTCGGCCATGGTGAAAGGCACATCCAGGAAGCGGGCCAGCGTTTCCGCCAGCAGGGTCTTACCGCTGCCGGTAGGTCCAATCAGCAAAATGTTGCTTTTACCGAGTTCGATGCCGTTATTGGTGTCGCCATTGCGCAGGCGCTTATAGTGGTTGTAAACCGCCACCGCGAGCACTTTCTTGGCCTTTTCCTGACCGATGACATAATCGTCCAGGTGGTGCCGGATTTCATGGGGCGTCGGTAGCGCGCTGCGTTCACGATGCGGGGCGACTTCCTTTATTTCTTCGCGGATAATATCGTTGCATAAATCGACACATTCATCGCAGATATACACCGACGGCCCGGCGATCAGTTTCCGTACCTCATGCTGGCTTTTACCGCAGAAAGAGCAATACAGCAGCTTTCCTGAACCGTCTTTGCGCTTATCTGTCATCAGTAAACCTCTTTCTTTCGTCTTTGTCCCGCGGGCCAATCAGGGCGACAACGCGACGGCTGAACTCAAAACTGGTCGCCGGAAGCGCTGATGCTTCCGCACGATGCACTACATTAACTATAGCCTATCGGATTCCGCCATTAAGCAATTACGTGCGCTGGATTAATACGGAATCCACTAATCCATAGTCTACCGCCTCAGAGGCGGAGAGGAAACGATCGCGTTCGGTATCCCGCTCTATTACTTCAAGAGGCTGCCCCGTATGTTTTGCCATCAATTCATTCATCCGCGCCTTGACCTTCAGGATTTCACGGGCGTGAATTTCGATATCGGTAGCCTGACCCTGAAAACCGCCTAGCGGCTGATGGATCATCACCCGCGAATTGGGCAGGCAAAAACGCTTGCCTTTGGCGCCGGCGGCCAGCAAAAATGCGCCCATGGAGGCGGCTTGCCCCATACAGAAGGTGCTGACATCAGGCTTGATGAATTGCATAGTGTCATAAATCGACATCCCGGCGGTGATCACCCCGCCCGGCGAGTTGATGTACAGGTAGATGTCTTTTTCCGGATTTTCCGCTTCCAAAAACATCATCTGCGCCACAATCAGATTCGCCATGTGATCTTCGACCTGACCGGTCATGAAGATAATCCGTTCTTTCAGCAGGCGCGAAAAGATATCGTATGAACGCTCTCCGCGTGAAGTCTGTTCCACCACCATCGGCACCAGAGCCATATGAGGTGCAAAGTTATCTTGTTCGCCACTGTATGACATTATTGTCTCCTAGAAATAAAGCTTTCAGCGCCTGAGTTTCCGATTTTACGTGAGGTGCGGCGTCATCTCCATGTCCTAAGAAGTCGCCGGTACGCTGAACGGTTTTCGGCCCGCATCCGCTCTGCGTGGCTTTCTCTTCCTTTTCCCTCTAATTGGGGGATTGTGGCGCTTTTTTCAAGGCCGCAGCTGTACTATTTCAGCGCCGGACATTGCCGGGTATTTTTGCGGCGCACCTTCTTTTTAACACTGCTTACCTGTTAAATATAGCGCTATTTATCACTGTCAATAGTATGAAAAGCTTATTTAAACAAAAAGCCTGCCACCGCAGGGTGACAGACTTTAAGGATGACGGCTTAGCCTAAGACCGCGCGCGGTCCGATGACGATGGCGCTTACGCCGCGCTCGGCTGCTTCATCAACTCATTGAAGCCGGTTTCTTTTTCTGTCACGCGGGCGCTGGCGAGCAGCGCTTCAACCGCTTGTTCTTCCAGCGCTACGTTACGCATGTTGTCCATCAGCTCTTTATTTTTGCCGTAGAACTCGATGACTTCTTTCGGATCTTCATAGGCGGACGCCATTTCTTCAATCAGCGAGGTGACGCGGGCTTCATCCGCTTTCAGTTCATGTTTGCGGATGACTTCGCCCAGCAGCAGACCGACCTTGACGCGGCGCTTCGCCTGCTCTTCAAACAGCTCGCGCGGTAATTCCAGCGCCTGTTTCTCGTTGCCGCCAAAACGCTGTGCCGCCTGACGTTTCAGCACGTCAATTTCACCGTCGACCAGCGCCGCGGGAACATAGATGTCGTTCGCGTTAAGCAGACCGTCGATAACCTGCGTTTTCACGCGGTTGCGCACGGCGTTTTTCAGCTCGCGCTCCATGTTTTTACGCACTTCAGCGCGCAGCCCCTCAAGGGAACCGTCAGCAACGCCGAAACGTTTGATGAAAGCTTTATCCAACTCAGGCAATTCGCGGTGCTCGACTTTTTTCAGCTTAACGGCGAACTTGGCGGCCTTTCCTTTCAGATTTTCCGCGTGGTAGTCTTCCGGGAAGGTGACGCTGATGTCGAAGCTTTCGCCGGCTTTATGACCGATGACGCCCTCTTCAAACTCGGGGATCATACGGCCCTGGCCCAGGGCCAGTACGAAGTCGGTGGCTTTGCCGCCGTCAACCGCTTCGCCGTCAATGGTACCCGTGAAGTCGACGGTGACGCGGTCTTCCGCACCGGCGGCATCCGTGGTTTCCTTCCAGTCGGCCTGCTGTTTTTGCAGCGTATCCAGCATGGTATCGACGTCGGTGTCTTTCACTTCGACATGCGGTTTCTCGACTTCGATGGTGTCCAGACCCGTCAGTTTAATTTCCGGGTACACTTCAAATTCCACCGCATAGCTGAAATTTTCACCGGTCTTGTATTCGCCCGGGACATAATTCGGCGCGCCTACCGGATTGATTTTTTCCTGGATAATGGCGTCGACAAAGTTACGCTGCATCAGGTCGCCCAGCACGTCCTGACGGACGGAGACGCCATAGCGCTGCGCAACGATATTCATGGGAACTTTCCCTTTGCGAAAACCGTCAATGCGGACTCTTTTGGCGACGTTCACCAATTCGCTTTTCACCGCTTCCTCAATCGTATCGGCGGCAACGGTAATGTTTACGCGGCGCCCCAGGCCTTCAGTGGTCTTAACAGAAACTTGCATCTCGTTACCTCAAAAAATCACAGTGCTCGATCAACGCCAGAAGCCGTTTTCAAAGAAGTGGTCATCCAGGTCCACTGACGTGAAAATGGCTTCTTTATCCGGGTGGTCTGAGGAATCAAAACCTGTTGCCAGTTGTCGTCAGGAGCATCCCGAATACCTTCCGGAAATATAAGACGCGGCATTATAGCGGGATAGGGTTTATGAGTCGAGGACGACCCGCAAATTGCGCGCTGCGGGGCGGAAACGTGGTCAAGAGAAACGGCAGGCGGGCCATCTCCCCGCCCTTCCGGTGCGTTGACCTTTGGCCGTTTACGGCTTAAGCAGTCAGGCCGGCGCCCCGGCAAGGGGGTGACGCCGGTACCGTATCTTGCAGCCCCTCCCACTCTTTTACGGTGTAGGTGTGCAGCGCCAGCGCATGGACAGGCCCCGCCAGTTCATCCGCCAGAACGCCGTATATTGCGCGGTGGCGGCTAAGGATACGCTCGCCGTTAAACTGATCGCTGACCAATATCACTTTAAAATGACTCTCAGAGCCCGCCGGGACGTTATGCCGATAGCTTTCGTCCACGACCTCCAAATACAGCGGAGTAAACTCTGCCCTGATTTTTGTTTCTATTTGCTCGCGCATCATCATCTTTTCTCCTCAACGCCAGGCAGAGCGCTTTGCTCCGTCAGTTAAAATTTTAGCTGAATATTATTTAACGCCTAGCTTTTAAGCGACAAATTTCGCGCTCGACGCCTCAAGTCGTCCTGCACGGGGCCATGGCACGGTATGGCTCAGGGCCGGACGGCGTTTGGCACGCGTGACGCGGCAAAATGTTCGGTAACATAAATTAGTGCGATTTGGGGCTTTTTCCTTCCGTTGGCGATGCTATGATGAGGCCATTTTCACCTTCCCTATCCTGATGAATGAGAAAGCTTATATGCTGAAAAAATACCTGATGCCGTTTGTGGCAATACTGTTGCTCTCTGGCTGCGCCGCCAGCACCAATACGCTGGATATTTCACCCAAGATCCAGTTGCCGCAGCAGGATCCGTCGCTGGTGGGCGTTACTGTCAGCGTTAACGGCGCCGACCAGCGGCCGGATCAGGCGTTAACCAAGGTTAACCGCGACGGCAAGCTGGTGACCCTGACGCCGTCGCGCGATCTGCGTTACCTGCTACAGGAAGTGCTGGAAAAACAGATGACCGCCCGCGGTTACATGATTGGTCCGAACGGCGCCGTGGATTTGCAGATCGTGGTCAATAAACTTTACGCCGATGTTACCGGAGGCAATGTGCGCTATAACATCACCACGCGAGCGGATATCTCTATCATCGCCCAGGCGAAAAACGGCAGCAAGCAAGTGAAGAACTACCAGTCGCTGTACAATGTGCAGGGCGCCTTCCGCGCGACCAATGACAAGATCACCTGCGCCGTGGACAGCGTGCTAGCAGGCGTGATCAACGACATGGCGAACGACAGCAGCGTCAACAGTTTCATCAAACAAAACGCGCGCTAAGCTTCCCCGTTCACCCGCCTGCCCGCGGTGCCGGATAGGTTAACCCGAAAGCCGTTTATGACCATGACCTCCCTTCGTCTTGCTACCCTGACCCAGCGCCGTTCCGTCATTCTGCTGTGCCTCGGCTTTGCCTCCGGGGCTTACCGCTGGCGCTCACCTCCGGAACATTGCAGGCCTGGATGGACGGTGTGGCCCGGCTGGATCTTAAAACCATCGGCTTCTTCTCGCTGGTCGGGCAGGCGTACGTCTTCAAGTTTCTGTGGTCGCCGGTAATGGATCGCTACAGTCCGCCGCTGATGGACCGCCGGCGCGGCTGGCAGGCCACCTATTGGCTGATGGCCGCCCTCATGCTGCTGGGCCTTGTCAGCACCCTGCTGGCGCCGGAGCCGGACCAGGCGATACCCAAGCCGGCCAGTCTGGAGCTGGCGATGATGGCGCCGCTGCGCGATTTCTTCGGCCGCGATAACGCCTGGCTCGTCTTGATGCTGATTGTGCTTTACAAGCTCGGCGATGCCTTCGCACTCAGTCTGAGTACACCACTTTCCTTATTCGCGTTCGCGGCGTCGGCTTCGATGCCGGTCAGGTCGGGATGATCAACAAAAGCCTGGGGCTGCTGGCGACCCTGGTCGGCACGCTGGCGGGCGGATTGCTGATGCAGTGGTTGTCGCTGTTTCGCGCCCTGTTGCTGTTCGGGCTCTTGCAGGCAGTATCCAACGCCGGCTATTGGGCGCTGGCGGTGACCGATAAGCATCTGTGGTCTATGGCCGCGGCGGTCTTCGTCGAGAACCTGTGCGGCGGCATGGGTACCGCGGCTTTCGTCGCGCTGGCTGATGATGCTGTGTAATAAATCCTATTCCGCTACCCAATTCGCGCTGCTGTCGGCGCTGGCCGCCGTTGGCCGGGTTTATGTCGGCCCCTCGCCGGCTGGTTTGTCTAATTGCACGGCTGGGCCTGGTTTTATTTCTTCTCCGTGGCGATATCTTTCCCGGGTCTGGGCCTGCTCATGCTGTGCCGCACTACGCTAACCCTCACCCAGCAAACCGGCGAATTCCTGCGCCGTGGCCATTTCAACGCCGGTTATCGCCTGGCGCAGCGGCTGCTGGCGGCCGGCGCGCTGAGGCTGGTGCTGCCCAAGGCCGCGGGCATGGTGGCAGGCAAACGGCACAATCATGAATTTATGTTGGGAAATAGGTGCTCTTCTGCTCACGGTGAGTATACTCATAGGGTGCGTACTCGATTATCGCGCCATGAAATGATCCCGCTAGCCGAAGCACGGTGACGTGTCATTGATGACCCAGGTCAGTGCGGCGCCGAATAAAATTTCGCGGCGGCGGGCGCATTCCGACTTATTACTGTTTCGGCTTAAGGTCATTTTTTATTTATGTCACAGGAGTGACAGTTTATCGCCTCTACTATTTTACAGGGTGCCTATTTACGTATTTGTAGTTTCTTTGTCAAAGAATGACATTGATTTGTTAACTCGATGACACAGATTACACGCTGTTATTCTTTCCGTTAACGGAATCTGGGTATTCTGAAGGTTAATTCTCTAAGCCTTTGTCGCGATTAATATTTTGTCATCATTCCCAACAGGTGTGACACGCCTGGCAGAATGCAGAAACATGTTTCTGACATAAGCTTAAGCGTGTTTACAGTACTGCAACCTTCCCGTAAAATGCCCCCACATAAGAAACGACATTAGAGCACCTTTTATTGAGGTCGTTAGATGAGACTCAGGAAATACAATAAATATTTAGGGATGTCGTCGCTGTTTAGCGTCGCCGCGTTAGTTAGCGGCTGCAGCGACATGGTGTTAATGAATCCCAAGGGACAGATTGGACTGGAGCAACGTTCATTAATACTGACCGCCCTCGGGCTGATGTCGATCGTCGTGATACCCGCTGTCGTCATGGCATTCGTCTTTGCCATTAAATATCGCGCATCTAATACCAAGGCAACGTACAGCCCCAACTGGTCCCACTCCAGTAAGGTGGAACTGGTGGTGTGGGCGGTACCCATCCTTATCATCATTTTCCTGGCCACCCTGACCTGGAAATCGACCCATGCGCTGGATCCGAGCAAACCCATTGTCTCAGACGCCAAAGCTGTCACCATCCAAGTTATCGCCATGGACTGGAAATGGCTGTTCATTTACCCGGAGCAAGGCATCGCAACGGTAAACGAAATCGCTTTCCCGGCCAACGTACCGGTGAAGTTCGAGATTACCTCCAATTCGGTCATGAACTCCTTCTTTATTCCCCAGTTGGGCGGCCAGATTTATGCCATGGCCGGTATGAATGCCACCCTGCATCTCATTGCCAACGAGCCGGGCAACTATAAAGGCATTTCAGCGAACTTCAGCGGCCGGGGCTTTTCCGGTATGAAATTCACCGCCGTCGCCACGCCGGGTAAAGCCGGTTTCGACCAGTGGGTTCAGAAGGTCAAGGCATCACCGGAAACGCTTGGTACCATGGAGGCTTACGAGCAGCTGGCGGCGCCGAGCGAGTATCATCCGGTCGAGTACTTCTCCAGCGTTAAACCCAGTCTGTACCAGGATGTGATCGGCAAATTCATGGGCAAGGGGACGAGTATTGCCACTACCCAGGACAAAGAGATGGACATGAACATGGGTGAATACTTTCACGCGAGTACCGAGGAATAATAACGATGTTCGGAAAATTAACGCTTGATTCGGTTCCGTACCATGAGCCGATCATTATGATAACCGTCGCCACCATCATTGTGATTGGTCTGGGGCTGGTGGCCGCCATTACCTATTTTGGTAAGTGGCAATACCTTTGGGATGAGTGGTTCACCTCGGTAGACCATAAGAAAATCGGCATCATGTACATGATCGTGGCGTTCGTGATGCTGCTACGCGGCTTTGCCGACGCCATCATGATGCGCTCGCAGCAGGCGCTGGTTTCGGCGAACGAAGCGGGCTTTCTGCCGCCGCATCACTATGACCAGGTGGTAACCGCCCACGGCGTTATCATGATCATCTTCATGGCGACGCCATTCGTGGTCGGCCTAATGAACCTGGCGGTGCCGCTGCAAATCGGCGCCCGCGACGTTGCTTTCCCTTTCCTGAACTCCGTGAGTTTCTGGTTCTTCGTCGTCGGCGTTATCCTGATAAACATCGCCCTCGGCGTGGGTGAATTCGCCCAAACCGGTTGGGTTGCCTATCCGCCGCTGGCGGGTAAGGAGTACAGTCCCGGCGTCGGGGTCGATTACTGGATCTGGAGTATCCAGATAGCCGGTATCGGGACCACCCTGACCGGCGTGAACTTCTTCGCCACCATTTTGCGGATGCGCGCGCCCGGCATGCCGATGATGAAAATGCCGGTCTTTACCTGGGCCGCGCTGTGCACCAACGTGCTTATCATCGCCGCGTTCCCAATTTTGACCGTGACCATCGTACTGCTAACCCTGGATCGCTATCTGGGCACCCATTTCTTCACCAATGACATGGGTGGCAATATGATGATGTACGTCAATTTGTTCTGGGCATGGGGCCATCCGGAAGTGTACATCCTGGTGCTGCCGGTATTCGGCGTATTCTCGGAGGTGGTCGCCACCTTCTCGAAAAAGCGCCTGTTTGGCTATACCTCGCTGGTGTGGGCAACCATCGCCATTACCGTGCTGTCGTTCTGCGTCTGGCTGCATCACTTCTTTACCATGGGATCCGGCGCCAACGTCAACGCCTTCTTCGGCATCATGACGATGATCATCGCCATCCCGACCGGGGTGAAGATTTTTAATTGGCTGTTCACCATTTATCAGGGCCGGGTGGTGCTTAACTCCGCGATGCTGTGGACCGTGGGCTTCATCATTACCTTCTCCATCGGTGGGATGACCGGCGTGCTGCTGGCGGTACCCGGCGCTGACTTCGTGTTACATAACAGTCTGTTTCTGATCGCCCACTTCCATAACGTCATTATCGGCGGCGTGGTGTTCGGCTGCTTCGCCGGTATGACCTACTGGTTCCCGAAAGCGTTCGGCTATACCCTGAACGAAACCTGGGGAAAGCGCGCTTTCTGGTTCTGGATTATTGGTTTCTACGTCGCCTTTATGCCGCTGTATGCGCTGGGCTTCATGGGGATGACCCGGCGTCTGAGCCAGCAGATCGACCCCGTTTTCCATCCGCTGTTGATGGTGGCCGCTGACGGCGCTGCGCTTATCGCGCTGGGTATCCTGTGCCAGGTCATCCAGATTGTGGTCAGCGTGCGCGATCGGGAACAAAACCGCGACCAGACCGGCGATCCGTGGGGCGGCCGCACCCTGGAATGGGCGACCTCCTCTCCCCCGCCGTTCTATAACTTTGCCATCGTGCCGGAAGTGAACAATCAACGCGATGTGTTCTGGGAAATGAAGAAAGAAGGGTCCGCCTATCAGAAACCGCTGGCGTATGAACCGATTCATATGCCGAAAAATACCGGCGCCGGCGTAATTATTGCCGCCTTTAGCCTGGTGTTCGGCTTTGCTCTGATCTGGCATATCTGGTGGCTGGCGATCGTCGGGTTTGCCGGCATGATCGTGACCTGGATAGTTCACAGCTTCAATGAAGACGTGGATTATTATGTGCCGGTAGCGGAAGTCGAACGTATCGAGAACCGGCATTTTGCCCAAATCAGTGAAGCGGGCGAGAAGAATGTCAACTAAGATCCTATCCAATCACGAAGCCGCCCATGCCGAGCATGGGCACCACGATACGGGAGCCACCAAAGTATTCGGCTTCTGGATCTACCTGATGAGCGACTGTATTCTGTTCGCCACCCTGTTCGCCACCTATGCCGTGCTGAGCAATAGCGTGGCGGGCGGACCGACGGGCAAGGACATTTTCGAGCTGCCGTTTGTGCTGGTCGAAACCTTCTTCCTGCTGTTCAGTAGTATCACCTACGGCATGGCAATCCTGGCCATGTACCGCGGTGACAAGAGCCGGGTCAAGGTCTGGCTAGGCCTGACTTTCCTGTTCGGCCTCGGCTTTATCTGCATGGAACTTTACGAGTTCCATCATTTGATTGCCGAAGGCTACGGGCCGGATCGCAGCGCCTTCCTGTCCGGCTTCTTCACGCTGGTGGGTACCCATGGTTTGCACGTCACCTCCGGCCTTATCTGGATTCTAATGATGATGGTTCAGGTCTCCCGTCGCGGTCTGACCCCGGTTAACCAAACTCGTTTGCAGTGCCTGAGCCTGTTCTGGCACTTCCTGGACGTGGTGTGGATTTGCGTCTTTACCGTGGTGTATTTAATGGGGGCACTTTAATGAGTCATGCATCCGCAGGGTATACTGGCACCAGCCACGACAGCCATAAGTCTTATTTGATTGGTTTTATTCTCTCCATCATCCTGACGGTGATTCCGTTTGCCATGGTGATGCAGGTCTCCGCCAGCGAAAGCACGCTGATCGCGGTGCTGGTAATTTGCGCAGTTGTGCAGATTGTGGTTCATCTGGTGTACTTCCTGCACCTCAGTACGTCGTCCGAGCAGCAGTGGAATCTGATAGCCTTTGTGTTTGCGGCGATGATCATCGCCATCCTGGTGGTCGGCTCCTTGTGGATTATGTGGTACCTCAATCACAACTTAATGGGCCACTAACAGAGCGCAACGGTAATGATTAAGCAATACCTGCAAGTAACAAAACCAGGAATTATTTTCGGTAATCTAATTTCTGTCATCGGGGGCTTCTTGCTGGCCGCAAAGGGCCAGATTGATTATGCCCTGTTTCTCGTCACGCTGGTCGGTGTGTCGCTGGTGGTAGCCTCGGGTTGTGTGTTTAACAACTATATCGATCGCGATATCGACCGGAAAATGGAAAGGACTAAAAACAGGGTCCTGGTGAAAGGATTAATTTCTCCGAAAGTCAGTCTGGTTTACGCTACGGTGCTAGGTATTGCCGGTTTTGCGTTGTTGTATCTGGCGGCGAATCCGCCGGCCATGTGGCTGGCGGTGATGGGCTTTATCGTCTATGTCGGCGTGTACAGCCTGTATATGAAGCGCAAATCCGTCTACGGTACGCTTATCGGCAGTTTGTCCGGCGCGGCGCCGCCGGTCATCGGTTACTGCGCCGTCAGCGACCGGTTCGACACCGGCGCGCTGATTCTGCTGCTGATCTTCAGTCTGTGGCAAATGCCACATTCCTATGCCATTGCCATTTTCCGCTTCAAGGACTATCAGGCAGCGTCGATTCCGGTCTTGCCGGTCAAACGCGGCATTTCGGTCACGAAACACCACATTACCCTGTATATCATCGGGTTCATGGTGGCCACGCTGATGCTGACGTTGAGCGGTTATGCCGGCTACAAATACCTGATCGTCGCCGCCTCGGTGAGCGTTTGGTGGCTGGGCATGGCGTTGCAAGGCTATAAATTGGCCAATGACGATAAAGTGTGGGCGCGCAAGCTATTCATTTTCTCGATCGTGGCCATCACCTCGTTGAGCGTGATGATGTCGGTAGACTTCATGGTGCCGTCCGCCACCAGCCTGCTCACTTACCTCGGGTAACCCTCGGCGGTTGTCCGTTTCGGCAGGGCGCAGGCCCTGCCCTCTTTCTCTCGTTTCACTTCATTAACAGCCAGGGCGTTAAGCGTTTTCCGGTGCCGTGCCGGCTCGCATATCGCGTATGGGCGATGACGTTAACATCTGTTAAATATCATTCGATTTCCCGTCCTGCGTTATGGCATTACAATGGCCCGGTAAGATTTTTCGAGGTAGTGATGAACGACACAAAAATGACCGGCATGGAGCTGCGGGCCACCTGGGGCCTGGGCACGGTATTTTCTTTGCGCATGCTGGGCATGTTCATGGTATTGCCGGTGTTAACCACCTATGGGATGGCGCTACAGGGCGCCAGCGAAGCGCTCATCGGCCTGGCCATCGGTATCTACGGGCTGGCGCAGGCGGTGTTTCAGATCCCCTTCGGACTGGTATCCGACCGCGTCGGCCACAAGCCGCTTATCGTCGGCGGTTTGCTGATCTTTGCCCTCGGCAGCGCCATCGCCGCGCTGACCGACAGCATATGGGGCGTTATCCTCGGCCGCGCGCTGCAGGGATCGGGCACCATTGCCGCTGCGGTCATGGCGCTGCTGTCGGATTTGACCCGCGAGCAGAACCGCACCAAAGCGATGGCGTTTATCGGCGTCAGTTTTGGCGTGACCTTTGCCATCGCCATGGTAGTCGGCCCCATTATGACCCATGCCATCGGTCTTAACGGCCTGTTTTGGGACATCACCGCGCTGGCGTTGGCAGGGGTCGCGCTCACCCTGTTAGTGGTGCCCACCGCCGGCGCCCATACGCTTAATCGAGAATCGGGCATCGTGCGCGGCAGTTTCGGCAAAGTCCTGGCCAATCTGCAGCTGCTGAAACTTAACGTGGGAATTTTTTGCCTGCATGCCATGTTGATGTCGAGTTTCGTCGCCCTGCCGCCCATGATGGCCCGTGCCGGCTTTTTGCCCGGCGACCAGTGGAAAGTGTACCTAGTCACCATGCTGGTTTCATTCGCCGCGGTGGTGCCGGCTATCATTTATGCCGAAGTCAAACGGCGCATGAAAGGCGTGTTTCTGGGCTGCGTGACGCTGCTGCTGGTTGCCGAGCTGGTATTGCTCGCGGCGGGCGGACATCTCTGTGTCATGTTCGCCGGCATTCAAATGTTCTTCTTGGCGTTCAACATCATGGAAGCTCTGCTGCCTTCGCTTATCAGCAAAGAGTCGCCGGCCGGCTATAAAGGCACCGCGATGGGCGTTTACTCCACCAGCCAGTTTCTCGGCGTGGCGTTCGGCGGCACGCTCGGCGGCTTTTTGTTTCAACTCGAAGGTGACTGGCTGGTGTTTCTGGCAGGCGCGGCGATAGCGCTGGCGTGGTGGCTTGTCAGCATTACGCTGCGCGAGCCGCCCTACGTAAGCAGTCTGCGCATTGCTCTGCCCGACTGCATGGCGGCCGATGGTCAGTTGGCTCAGCGTCTCCAGGCGCAGCCGGGCGTCACCGAGGTGGTGGTGGTGCCCGAAGAGCGCAGCGCCTATGTCAAGGTCGATACCAAACAGACCAGTCGCGCGGCGCTGGAAAAAACGGTCGCGGCCTGAGGCGACGCGGGAAGGATAAACGGGCTAAGACTAGCTTGCGGCGCCGGCAGGAACCAAGTTCGGCGCCGCAACGCAGGTTAATCACGGAAGTTGGTAAACTGGAAGGGTTGCCCCAGCTCCGCACCTTTTACCAGCGCGATGACCTGTTGCAAATCGTCCCGCGCCTTACCAATAATGCGAACCTGCTCACCTTGTATCCGCGCCTACACCTTCAGTTTGCTGTCTTTAATCAGTCACTTTGACAATTTTTTTCGCCAGCCCGGTCTCGATCCCCTGCTTGAGCTTGGCGTCAACGCTGTAGGTTTTACCGCTGTGCTCCAATTCATCCGGCAATTCGATAGCACCGCCCTCAATGCCGCGCTTGGCTAACTTATCGCTCAGGATTTTGATCAGCTGTTTGACCTGAAAATCGGATTCCCTGGCGGCCTTGATAGACTGATTTTTTTCATTCAACTCAAAGCTTGCCGGGACATTGCGAAAGTCCCAGCGGGTGGTCAATTCACGATTGGCGTTTTCCACCGCATTACGAACTTCTTGCATATTAATTTCTGACACGATATCAAATGAGGACATACTGTGGCTCCGGTAAGGCAAAATTTGCCCATACCATACCCGCAAGGGCAAAGAGTTAAAAGACGGGATACCCGCAGCAGATTTCATGCTGGCGTGCATTACCTCCTGCCGTACAGCAGAAAAGTCTATACTTATGGCTCCAAGGTGATGCGCGGGCCGGAGCCCTTTTATTTGGCTACAGGGTAAGGAAATGAAAATTACCGTTCTGGGTTGTGGCGCATTGGGACAGCTGTGGCTGACGGCGCTAAGCCGTCAGGGACACAACGTTCAGGGATGGCTGAGGGTGCCGCAATCGGTCTGCACCGTGGATGTTATCAGCCCCAAAAAGCAGGAAAACCGTTTACAATTGCCCGCCAATAACGCTGAACATCTGGCCGCAAGCGATTTGTTGCTGGTGACATTGAAAGCCGGGCAGGTATCCGGGGCGGTACGGACGCTGTTGCCGCAATTGCGCGCCGATTGCGCCATCCTGCTGCTGCATAACGGCCTCGGCACACGTGAGGAGTTACCTGTCCTGATCCAGCCGCTGATTATGGGCACCACCACCCATGCCGCCCACCGTGAAGAGGACAAAATCCACCATGTCTATGCCGGTACGACGCGCATCGGTCCTGGCAATAGTCAAGCACAGCGAAGCAACGCGATGACTGAAGTGTTACATCATGCCCTGCCGGAGGTTGCCTGGCATAACAATATCGCCGCCTCAAGTTGGGTCAAGCTTGCCGCTAACTGCGTGATAAACCCCCTCACCGCCATTTACGATTGTCGCAACGGTGAGCTGGAATGCTATCCGGCCGAAATCGAAGCCATCTGCCGCGAAGTGGCAATGGTGATGGACCGTGAGGGTTACCATACCCATTATGAAAGCCTGCTGTTCTATGTCGGCCAGGTGATCCGCAGCACCGCGGATAATGTTTCCTCTATGCTGCAGGATGTCCAAGCCCAGCGGCAATCGGAGATAAATTATATTACCGGCCATGTCCTGCGGCGCGCACGCGCGCACGGCCTGAATGTGCCTGAGAATCAGCGGCTATTTGATTGGGTGAAACGCAAGGAGGAAAACTATGGACAAATCGATTCTTCTCTGTCTAGCCGATGGTAGCGAGGAAACTGAAGCCGTCACTACGTTCGATTTGTTGGTACGCGCCGGCATTCAGGTACGCGCGGCCAGCGTCAACGACGATGGCAGATTGACCATCGTCGGTTCGCGTGGCGTACGCCTGCTGGCCGATGCGCCGCTGGCGGCTTTAGCGGAGCAGCCCTTTGACGCCATTGTCCTCCCCGGCGGTATGCAGGGCACCGAATGTTTCCAGCGCAGTCTGCTGCTCTTGGAGTGCGTACGCCGAATGCACCTCGACGGCAAACTGGTGGCGGCGATATGTGCCGCCCCGGCCTTGGTATTGCAGCACCAGCAGCTGTTCAGCCAAGCCAATATGACCGGTTTTCCTGCGCTAAATGACCGTATTCGCGCCGATCGCTGGGTGGATCAGCGGGTCGACTATGATGCGCTTTACCTGGCTCCTCACCAGCCAGGGGCCGGGGACGGTTCATGGATTTCACCCTGAACATTATCGCGTTTCTCTGCGGCCGTCCGGCCTTGGCCGAGGTAGCGGCACAGTTAGTACTGCCCCAGGGCATTGCAAATTTTTAAGATTAGCAATGTATCAAACCAGAGGATCGGCGAGCGCGGGCAGAATATGTAGTGGGGCAGCAAAAGACCCGCGGCTGGTGCGGGCCGCATTCTCGCTGCGAGCGCCCGCCGGCAAACTAAAAGCGGTAAACCTTCACGTTTTGAAAACCCTGCTCGCACAAATAGAGCGCCTGAAGACGACTCATCACCCCGCGGTCGCAGTACAGCAAATATGATTTACTCTGATCCAGCTCGCCGAAGTGACTGCCCAACTTGTAAAACGGCAGCGTCAGCGGGCAGCCTTCCTGCTCATCCTGCGAACGGATATCCAGCACGACATCGCCGCTGCCCAACTCCACGGTGGTTTCCACTTCGGCGACAGGTGCGTTCGCCTCTTCGGCGGCCAGCTCGCGGATATCCACCACCTCCGCCTGCGCCACTGCCGTTTCCAGTACGGCAAAATCGAATTGTCCCTCTTCCTGCTCGATACGGCTTTTCACCGCCCGCACGGTTGGGCTCTTGGAAATCACGCCGCAGTATCCCGGCATGGTTTTGGCGTACTCCCTCCGTGCCAATCTGGCGCGCCGGCGTAATGATATGCTCTTTGTCATGAGAGATAAGCGGACGCAGAATAAGCGTATCTGACGCGTTGTGAATTAAACGCAGATTAGTCAGCGTCTGCCTCGACACCTGCCCCAGCGCCTCACTGGTGACCAGCGCCTGAATGCCGTAGCGTTCTGCAATAGCCGACGCCGCACGCACCATCATGCGTTTCAACACCACCCCATCTGGCCATCGTCTACCTTGGCCAGAATTTTGTTTACCACCGGCGCAAAATCGAGGGACACAAAGCGGACTTTGTGAGACTGGCCAAAGCGACGCCATAAATGATGCGCCACCTGGCGGACGCCGATTTCATTCGCCGCGCCGCCAAGATTGAAAAAGCAATAATTAACCCGGCAACAGCGGCGCATCAGCATATAACTGGAGACGCCGAAATCGAAGCCGCCCGAGATAAGCGACAGCACATCTTCCTGGGTGCCGATAGAGAAACCGCCAAGCCCTTCGAGGCGCTCGGTTATCAACAGCAGCCGATCGCGGTACATGACCAGCGTTTGCAGGTAAATATCATGCATATCCTGCCAGGGGCGCTTTTCCACCGCCAGGATGTGACGGATCCCGGGGATGCGGGTCAATGCGTCAGCTACCAGAGGCCGGTGTTGTTCATCGCCGGCGCGGACCTCGATATGATCCCAATGACGCACCACCGCCACCGACTCATCACAATGTTTAAGAATATTGCTGGTGAGTATTTTTATAAAGCGCAACCGCACGGATTGACTTTTTATCGTGATTTCCGGAAACAGTTTGATGATAAACTTCATGGTAATAGTCGTTATTTGATCATTAAAGAGTAACGCGCCGCAACACGTTATATAATGGGACACTGGCCCACGTTAGCCCTGGCATCGGCCTGACGCCCTTGCGGCGCGGAGTATACCACTTTATGCCGCGGGATTAAGGTACAATTTGCTTACTACCGCACTCTGGACTAACGTGGACCGCGCCACTCGCGCCTTCGCTTTCTACCGGTAGGATACAGAGATGCCAAAAAAAGCAGAACAACCCGCCAGTTTTGAGACTGCGCTTAAAGAATTGGAGCAGATAGTCACCCGCCTCGAATCTGGCGAACTGCCGCTGGAGCAGGCACTTAATGAATTCGAGCAGGGCGTGCAGCTGGCGCGACAAGGTCAGAAAACCCTGCAACAGGCGGAACAGCGGGTGCAGATTCTGCTAAACGATACGCCAGACGCCCCGCTCGCTCCTTTTGCGCCGGAAAATGATGCGCTATGACTGATTTCGCGCGCGCGCTTGAAAATAGCCGCCAGCAAGTGGACGCGGCGCTGGAACGTTATCTCAGCGCCCTCGCCAATCCGCAGGCGCCCCTTATCCAGGCCATGCGCCACGGCGCTTTGCTGGGGGGCAAACGGCTGCGCCCGTTCCTGGTGTACCAGACCGGCCGGTTATTCGGGCTTACCGCCGCAAGCCTTGACCCGCCGGCCGCCGCAATTGAGTGTATGCATGCCTATTCGCTGATTCATGACGATCTGCCGGCAATGGATAATGATGCGCTGCGCCGCGGGTTACCGACCTGCCACGTCAAATTCGGCGAAACGACCGCCATTCTGGCCGGCGATGCGCTGCAGACGCTGGCCTTCAGCATTCTGGCCGACGCGGAGATGCCGGAGGTGTCGCCACAGCATCGGCTACAAATGATCTCGACGCTGGCCGCCGCCAGCGGCGCCGACGGTATGTGTCTTGGACAGGCGCTGGATTTAGAGGCCGAGTGGCAGCAGGTCTCCGCCGCGCGACTTGAGACGATTCACCGCCACAAGACCGGCGCGCTTATCCGCGCGGCGGTTCGGATGGGCGTGCTGGCGGCCGGGGAACGCGGCGGACCGGCGCGGCGCTATCTCGATCGTTTCGCCACCGCCATCGGCCTGGCTTTCCAGGTACAGGATGACATTCTTGATGTCGTGGGCGACAGCCAGAGCACCGGCAAACGACAGGGAGCGGACCAGGCATTGGGTAAAAGCACCTATCCCGCCCTGTTGGGGCTGGACATGGCGCGGGCCAAGGCTCAGGATCTGTATCATGAATCCCTGGCGTCCTTAGAATGTGTCGCCGCGCTCGGTTATGATACCGCCACGCTTGTGGCGCTGGCGCGCTATATTATTGAACGTGACAAATAAGTGATGCTGTTTTTTACACCTCAGATATGAGTACCCGATGAGCCTTGATATCAAAAAGTATCCGACGCTGGTCCTGGCCGACAATCCTATGGAACTGCGCCAGTTGCCCAAAGAGAGTTTGGTGGCGCTGTGCGACGAGCTGCGGCAATTTCTGCTCGACAGCGTAAGCCGCTCAAGCGGCCATTTCGCCTCAGGGCTGGGCACGGTGGAACTGACGGTGGCGCTGCATTATGTGTACAACACGCCATTCGACCAGCTGATTTGGGATGTCGGCCATCAGGCTTATCCCCATAAAATCCTGACCGGGCGACGGGACCGTATTGCCACTATTCGCCAGCGTAACGGCCTGCATTCGTTTCCCTGGCGTGGCGAAAGCGAATACGACCAGCTCTCGGTAGGCCATTCTTCCACCTCCATCAGCGCCGGTCTCGGTATGGCGGTGGCGGCGGAACATGAGGGATTGGGCCGCCGCACGGTTTGCGTTATCGGCGATGGCGCCATTACCGCCGGCATGGCCTTCGAGGCCATGAACCATGCCGGCGATATCAAATCTGATTTGCTAGTGGTGCTGAACGACAATGAAATGTCCATTTCGGAAAATGTCGGGGCGCTGAATAGCCATTTGGCGCAGATCCTGTCCGGCAAGCTCTACTCCACCCTGCGCGAAGGCGGCAAAAAGGTGCTGTCCGGTATCCCGCCGATTAAAGAGCTGGTGAAGCGCACCGAAGAGCATATTAAAGGCATGGTGGTGCCGGGCACGCTGTTCGAGGAGCTGGGGTTTAACTATATCGGCCCGGTGGACGGCCATGATGTCCAGGGACTGGTGCAGACGCTGAAGAATATGCGGGCCAAAAAAGGACCGCAGCTGCTGCATATCATGACGAAAAAAGGCCGTGGCTATGCGCCAGCCGAGAAAGACCCTATCAGTTGGCATGCGGTGCCGAAATTCGATCCCCACATGGGAACCCTGCCAAAAAGCGGCGGCGGATGCCCCACCTACTCGACCATTTTCGGCGACTGGCTGTGCGCCACCGCCGCGCACGATGACAAACTGATGGCGATTACGCCCGCCATGCGCGAAGGCTCCGGCATGGTGGCGTTTTCGCGCCAATATCCGCGCCAGTATTTTGACGTGGCCATCGCCGAGCAGCATGCGGTCACCTTTGCCGCCGGGCTGGCCATCGGCGGTTATCACCCCGTGGTGGCCATCTATTCTACCTTTTTGCAGCGCGCCTACGATCAGGTGATCCATGACGTCGCGATACAGAATTTGCCGGTACTGTTTGCCATCGATCGCGGCGGCGTGGTCGGCGCCGACGGGCAGACTCATCAAGGCGCGTTTGATCTCTCCTACCTGCGCTGCATCCCCAATATGGTCATCATGACGCCGAGCGATGAAAACGAATGCCGGCTGATGCTGCACACGGGTTATCACTACCAAGCGGGCCCAAGTGCGGTGCGTTACCCGCGCGGTAACGGTACCGGCGCCCCGCTCACCGATTTGCATGAACTACCGCTGGGTAAAGGGGTGGTACGCCGCCAGGACGTCGGCGTGGCGATTCTCAATTTCGGTACCTTGCTGCCCCAAGCTGAACACGCAGCGCAAGCGCTAAATGCAACCCTGGTGGATATGCGCTTCGTTAAGCCCCTCGACGGCGCGCTGATAAGCGAGCTGGCCGCCAGCCATCAGGCGTTGGTGACGGTTGAGGAGAATGCCATCATGGGCGGCGCCGGCAGCGGCGTAAACGAGTATGTGATGCAGCAGCGGCTGCAGGTGCCGGTATTGAATATCGGCCTGCCGGATCACTTCATTCCTCAAGGCAGCCAGGAGGAAGTCCGCGCGGATGTGGGCCTCGACGGCGCAGGGATCCAGCGGCAAATCGAGGATTGGCTGGCTTAAGCCCGCGGCGCAGGAGCACAACCGCGCTCCTTTTTTTGCCGGCGCCCGCCCCCGCCTTCCCGGGCCGTGCCGTGGGCATCGTGCTTGCCCCCCCTGTGCTGTGTAGTGGCACACTGAATTTGGCCACCTGAACAGAGGTGATATGCTCACCTCAAAACAACACGGGTGCACCAATGAAAAGAAAAAATTTTAGTCCTGAATTCAAACGCGAATCCGCTCAACTGCTTGTCGAGCAAAATTACACCGCCGCGCCAGCAGCAAAAGCCATGGACGTCGGCTTTTCTACGATGATGAAATGGGTAAAACAACTGCGTGATGAGCGGCAGGGGAAAACGCCAAAAGCTTCTCCCATAACCCCGGAACAAATCGAAATACGTGAGCTCAAGAAGAAGGTACAACGCATTGAAATGGAAAACAAAATATTAAAAAAGGCTACAGCGCTCTTGATGTCAGACTCCCTGAACAGTTCTCGTTAATCGGGAAACTCAAAGCGCATTATCCTGTGCCCACACTCTGCCACGTGTTCAGGGTTCATCGCAGCAGTTACAAATACTGGAAAAGTCGTCCCGACAGGCCAGACGGGCAGGCGAACGGTATTGCGCAGTCAGGTTCATGAACTGCACAATATCAGCCATGGTGCCGCTGGCGCGAGAAGTATCGCCACCATGGCAACCCAGAGAGGCTTCCGGATGGGGCGCTGGCTCGCAGGCAGGCTCATGAAAGAGCTGGGGCTGGTCAGTTGTCAGCAGCCGACGCACAGGTATAAGCGTGGCGGTCAGGAGCATGTTGCGATCCCGAATTATCTTGAGCGCCAGTTCGCTGTAACGGAGCCAAACCAGGTATGGTGCGGCGATGTGACGTATATCTGGACCGGGAAACGCTGGGCATACCTTGCGGTTGTTCTTGATCTGTTCGCGAGGAAACCGGTGGGCTGGGCTATGTCGTTCTTCCCGGACAGCAGACTGACCATTAAAGCACTGGAAATGGCATGGGAAACGCGTGGTAAACCAGCCGGAGTGATGTTCCACAGCGATCAGGGTAGCCACTATACAAGCAGGCAGTTCCGACAGTTGCTGTGGCGTTAGCAGATCAAACAAAGCATGAGTCGGCGGGGTAACTGCTGGGATAACAGTCCGATGGAGCGCTTCTTCAGAAGTCTGAAAAACGAGTGGATACCGGTAACGGGCTACATAAGCTTCAGCGAAGCAGCTCATGAAATTACCGACTATATCGTGGGATGTTACAGCGCACTCAGGCAGCATGAATATAACGGTGGTTTGCCACCAAACGAATCAGAAAATAGATACTGGAAAAACGCTAACGCGGTGGCCAGTTTTAGTTGACCACTACATTTTGTCAGCATGCAGGATCAGTACAATTTGATTCAGCGCGAAGAGGAACGGGAAGAGCCCGCTGGCGCGTGGCCGGTTAACGCGGCCCTGGGGAGAAACGACCGCGCGGGTCGTATCGGATGAATTCGGCAAGACGCTGTATGAACAAAGCGAAGATAACGACGCCCGTATTGCCGAACGGGTCGGCGTGATAGCCAAAGTCCGCGGCGTTTCCCGCGCGCTGGTGTGGATGCTCAGCAAGCCGGCGGTGACGGCGCCCATCGTTGGCGCCTCGCGCCCGGCGCAGTTGGCCGAGCTATTGCAGGCTACGGAGGTCAAGCTGGACAGCAAAGAGATAGCCGGGCTGGAAACGGCCTATCTACCGCATCACGTGGTGGGCTTTCGCTAGCAGGACCGGCGTTTTCCTTTCACCGCCAGCGTTGGGAAAACACCATGATAGAACGGCCGGTAACGTCTATCCGGCTTGAGACAGCAACCGATGCGGCGGCCTGCATTAAAATAGCGGCCGGCAACACCTGCTCCCACTCTCAAAGCGACCGTGACTGTCCGGTATCAAAACAGCGGCCAGTGGTATCCTATCCAGTAAAGCACGCCGGCGGCGATAATCCCCGCCACCACATCGTCGATAATGATACCCATACCGCCGTGTACCTTACGGTCGAACCAGCGAATCGGCCAGGGTTTCCAGATATCCAGCAGCCGGAACAGCATAAAGCCCGTTAGCACCCAGCGGCAATCGTTTACCGGCAATGCCATCAGGGTGATCCACATGCCGACAAACTCGTCCCAGACAATGCAGCCGTGGTCGTGTACGCCCATATCCCGCGCCGTCTGATGGCAAAAATAGACCCCCATGCACAGGCTGAACATAACCGCCAGCGAATAAAGCTGCCGCGGCAGCAGCACCAACAGGCACCAAATCGGAATCGCCGCCAGCGAACCAATGGTACCAGGCATCCAGGGAAACATCCCGCTGCCAAAACCCGTCGCCAGCAAATGCCAGGGATTGGAGAGTTTAACCCGCCGCTTGGCGGCCAGCATATCCATCGTCACGCAATATTGTCCCGTTTGAAATGGTCATAGCCGTGCCAGTCATACTCTACCGATTGGTGATGACGCATAAATTGAATCCCTTCGCTTCGCGGCCCGATTTGGCCGATGCAGGTAAAAGGCGCGCCGGTATGGCTCAAGGCCACATCTAATGCGCCGCGGTTGATTTCAGGCACCGTAAAGCACAGTTCGTAATCTTCGCCGCCGACAAGCGCCCAGCGCAGCGCCTGATCGGGTGTGGTGTGGCGCAGCAGCGCAGGTGAATAGGGGATATCGTCCAGATTGATGCGGGCGCCGCAATCACTACGGGTAAGGATATGGCGTAGATCCGTGATAATACCGTCGGAAATGTCGATGGCGGTGCTGACGAGATCGCGCACTGCCTGCCCCTGCAAGATCCGCGGCTGCGGACGCAAATGACGCGCCAGCAAATACTGCCTGTCCTGTGGATCCAGAACCTGCAGACGCTCTTGCAGTATCGCCAGGCCGGCCGCGCTGTCCCCCAGCGTGCCGGTAACATAGATCCAGTCGCCAATGCGGGCACCGTGGCGGGTCAGCGCGCGGCCCGCGGGTACAATACCTTGAATAGTCAGCGTCAGGCTCAGTGGGCCTCGGGTAGTGTCGCCGCCGATAAGCTGCATATCGTAATAATCTAATTGCTGGAATAAGCTGTCGCTAAAGGCGGCCAGCCAGTTCTCTTCCACCGAGGGCAAGGTCAGCGCCAGCGAAAGCCAGGCCGGATCGGCCCCCATGGCGGCCAGATCGCTCAAGTTCGCCGCCAGCGATTTAAACCCTAAGTCAGACGGACTGATGTCCGGCAAAAAATGCGTGCCCGCCACCAGCGTATCCGTACTGACCGCAATCCACTTTTTCTCAGCTACCGACAGCAGCGCACAGTCATCGCCGATGCCCACCACCACATCCCGGCGCGTACTGCGCATCTGGTTGAAATAGCGGTTAATGAGGTCAAACTCACCACATGCCATACTCTGTCCAAAGTTGTATTGGTGCTGACGCGGCGTCACTGCGGGAGCGGTTATTCCGACCCCGCCCCGCTATTTTCTGTTGAGACGAATCTGGGGGGCTACCTTGTCCAGCACACCATTGATAAATTTGTAACTCTCTTCTGCGCCAAAGATTTTGGCCAGCTCAATAGCTTCGTTGATGGCGACCTTGTAAGGGACATCCTGGCGTTTGCTCAATTCAAACAGCGCAATGCGCAGCACGGCACGCTCAACGTGGCCGAGCTCTTCCAACTGACGTGAAAGGTAGGGCGCCATCAGCTTGTCCAGCTCCCGGGCGTTCGTCGCCGCGCCGGCATACAGCTCGCGGAAATAAGCGACATCCACATCCGACGTGTCCTGCTCCGCCAGAAACTGGACTTCGATATCGGCGATGTCGTTATGTGATAATTGCCATGAGTAAAGCGCCTGGACGGCACATTCACGAGCACGGCGACGAGCGGCTGGTTTCACAAAATTTCCCTTTACTTACGCTTTAATGGCTTGCAATACGTTGATCATTTCGAGCGCAGTCAGTGCGGCTTCCGCGCCCTTGTTGCCGGCTTTAGTGCCGGCGCGTTCGATAGCCTGTTCAATACTCTCGGTGGTCAGTACCCCGAACGCCACCGGCTGCGCGGCGCGCGCGGCAACCGCGGACAGGCCGGAGCTGCACTCGCCGGCGACGAATTCAAAATGCGCGGTGCCGCCACGGATAACGGTACCAAGCGCCACGATGGCGTCATAGTTTTTGCTGTCGGCC
Organism: Sodalis sp. (in: enterobacteria); assembly: GCF_051710625.1. GTDB lineage: Bacteria > Pseudomonadota > Gammaproteobacteria > Enterobacterales > Enterobacteriaceae > JBPESN01. The sequence continues at coordinate 38,949 of NZ_JBPESN010000014.1, forward strand.
AGCGCGCTGACCGCTAACGGCAATTCATAAGCCCCAGGCACCCAGACCACGGTAATATTTTCGTCTTTGACCTGGCCGATGCGTTTCAGGGCGTCGACGGCGCCATCAAGCAGGCTGTCATTAATGAAGTGGTTAAAGCGCGCAATAGCGATAGCAACGCGCGCATCGGGGGCTGCAACAACACCTTCAATAACGTTCATGGTTATCCTTACAAAATGGCAGAAAGCTGAATCGTCTCGCGAGGGAGCGAATTCTAACATAATACTTTGTCCGCTGCGCGGGCCAATTAAGCGCGTTCGCCGGGTTTTAGACACAGGCGAAGGTCGGGCCCCACCTGCCGGACATCAAGCAGGGTAAAACCCGGCGCCGCGCCAAGCCGTTCCAGCCCCGGCAGCAGACACAGCGGGCGGGCGTTGGCACCAAGCAGTTTTGGCGCCTGATACAGTATCAGTTCATCCACCAGCCCGGCGCCCAGCAGCGCGCCGGCAAGCCCCGCGCCCGCCTCGACCCACAGGCTGTTAATCTGACGGCGGCCCAATTGCATCATCAACGCCACCAGATCGAGATGCGCGGCGTTTGCTCCCTCGCCGGCTGGCAGCAGGAGTTGCTCTACCGACGAAGGCCACGTCAAATTATCCGGCGCAAAGCGCGCCAGCCAGGTCAGCCCCTCCCCCTGCGCCACCCGATGGAATGGCGTCACGCGATTGGCGCTGTCGATGATAACCCGCACCGGCTGGCGCAACCGCTCCTCGGGATAATGGGCCTGGACATCCTCCGGCAGCGACGGCCAGCGTACCGTCAGGGCGGGATCGTCCGCCAGCACCGTGGCGGCGGTGGAAAGAATGGCGTCGCTTTCGGCACGCCAGCGCTGGACATCCTGCCGCGCTTCGGCAGAGGTAATCCACTGGCTTTCCCCGGATGCCATGGCGGTGCGGCCATCAAGCGATGCCGCAAGTTTGAGCCTGGCCCAGGGAAAACCGGTGCGCATGCGTTTAAGGAAGCCTGGATTCACCGCCTCCGCCTCCGTCAGCATCAGGCCATGGCGCACCTCTATCCCCACCTGCTGTAACCGATAAAACCCGCGGCCCGCCACCTGAGGGTTCGGGTCGGGCATCGCGGCCACTACCCGCGCCACGCCGGCGTCTATCAGCGCGGCGGCGCAGGGAGGCGTGCGCCCGTGGTGGCTGCAGGGCTCAAGCGTGACATAGGCGGTGGCGCCGCGCGCCGCGTTCCCCGCCTGACGCAGCGCATGCACCTCGGCGTGCGCATAGCCGGCGCGCTGATGGTACCCTTCGCCAACAATGCGCCCGTCACGAACAATGACGCAGCCGACATTGGGGTTGGGCGCCGTCGTGAAACGCCCCCGCCGCGCCAGCTCAAACGCGCGCGCGAGATAAACCTCATCATGATTCATAGGATGGTCCTTAAGGGTTGCGCCTAATCCTGCAGCCGGGCGCTCTCTTCGCTGAACTCACGGATATCCTCAAAACTACGGTAAACCGAGGCGAAACGGATATAGGCGACCTTGTCGAGCTTTTTCAGCGCGTCCATGACGAGATTACCGATCACTTTGCTCCGCACCTCTCGCTCGGCGGTGACGCGCAGCTGGGATTTGATGTGGTTGATGGCCATTTCGACATCGTCGGATTTGACCGGCCGCTTTTCCAGCGCCTTTGAAAACCCGCCACGCAGCTTTTCTTCAATTGAACGGTCCGCGCACGTCATTGCTTTTGATAACGCGAGGCAACACGAGTTCCGCCACCTCGAAGGTGGCGAAGCGTTCGTTACAGACGACGCACTGCTGGCGGCGGCGAACCTGAGTTCCTTCCCCCAGCAGACGGGAATTAATCACTTTGGTATCGACTGCAGAACAAAACGGGCAATGCATAGCGCTTCCTGGCCGGCTGATTAGGGATAGGATAGTTTAACGCGAACTCCGCAGACTACAAAGCAACAGTACTTAAAGCGGAACCGCCGCCGCAGAGTTGGGAATATTGACGGTGAAGCCGCTGCGCTGGTGGCGCAAAACGAGCAAAATCGGCAGTCCACTCGCGCCATCTACCTTTATCCGGCGGCGAAAACCGCGGCCGAAGTGCAAAGCGAGGCGGGCACACTGCGGGTTTCTGTCGATCAGGTGGAAGCGGAGGCCAGCGGCTCGCGTGCGCAGCTGCATATCCGCAGCGCGGACAGCGCGGCGTTGAGGCCCCTGCATGAGATTATAGATTGGGGACAGGTGGACGCGCGGCGACGGGTAAATTACTGACCGCCAACGCGCTCAGCTAGCCGATTTCCGTACCGGTCTCGCTGCTGCCAAGAACCGAAGCCACCACCGAACTGCGGATGTCCGGCCTGACGCCGGAGCAGGTGGGGTTTATCCGGCTGCATGATATTCACCCGGACACGCCGCAGACCCCGCCGGCCGCGGATGCCAGCAAACCTGTCGGCAGCCAGTAGGCCCAGCGCTTACGATCCGCCAGGCGCCAGACCTCGCGCGCCTGGCCCGATGAGTTAGCCGGTAGCGCGAACAGTAGGTGATAACTGCTGCTCCTCATGCGCCAGGCCGGATGTAGCTGGCCAAGCTGACTACAGTCGCAGACCGCTTGCACGGCTGCGGCGCGCGGCGCCTCTATCAGGGCAGCAGTGACGGCTGATCGGCGCCTTCTTTCTCCACCTTCTGCTGCAGCAGATGCTCACGCTTCATACCGAGCTTAAGCGCCAACGCCGACGCCACATAAATGGAACTGACGGTGCCGATAAACACGCCGATGAACAGCGTGGTCGAGAAACCGCGCAGCATCGCCCCGCCGAAAATCAACAACATCAGCACCACCATCAACGTGGTGGCCGAGGTCATTATGGTCCGGCTCAGGGTCTGCGTTAGCGAGACGTTGAAAATATCGTAAGCGCTACCGCGGCGGATCTTGCGGAAGTTCTCACGAATACGGTCCGACACCACGATACTGTCATTCAGCGAATAGCCGATCACCGACATCAGCGAGGCAATAATCGTCAGATCGATCTCGATGTGGAACAGCGACAAGACGCCGAGCGTAATCACTACGTCATGCGTCAGCGCCAATACCGCCCCGGTCGCCAGCCGCCATTCAAAACGGAAACTGACATAAATCAGGATACAGATCAATGCAACCAGCAGCGCCATACCGCCATCCTGCGCCAGATCGCTGCCGACACTCGGGCCGACGAACTCGACCCGTTTCACGGCGGCGTTCTGACCCGTGGCGTGATTAATCACGCCAAGAACTTTATTCCCCAATTCCTGGCCAAGCCCGTCTTGCACCGGTGGCATACGGATCATTACGTCGCGGCTGCTGCCGAAATTCTGTACCAGCGGATCGGTAAAGCCCTCGTGCTCAAGCGCCTCACGCATCTGGTCAAGATCGGCATCGGCGGGCTTTTCCAGGTTAAGTTCAATCACCGTCCCGCCCGTGAAATCCAGCCCCCAGTTAAAGCCCTTTACCGCCATGATGGCGATGGAGGCGATAAGCAGAATAGCCGACAGGCTGAACGCGACATAATCCCAGCGCATGAAGTCATAGACTTTACGGCCGTAATTCAATTCTTCAACATTTCGTTGTTGCTGAGCCACAAGCCACTCCTAGATAGACAGCTTATCGATGCGTTTACCGCCGTAAAGCAGGTTAACGATGGCACGCGTGCCGATGATCGCCGTAAACATGGAGGTAGCGACCCCGATGGCGGTGGTGATGGCAAAGCCCTTGATGGACCCAGTCCCCACGGCATACAGGATAATGGCGGTAATCAGCGTGGTGACGTTGGCGTCAACAATACTGGAGAACGCGCCCCGATAGCCCTCATGAATGGCTTGCTGCACCGTGCGACCGTTGCGCAGCTCCTCTTTGATGCGCTCATTGATGAGTACATTGGCATCCACCGCCACCGCCAGCGTCAGCACAATACCGGCAATCCCCGGCATGGTCAGCGTCGCGCCGGGCAGCAAGGACATAATGCCGATGATCAGCACCAGGTTGACGATGAGCGCCGTGGTGACGATAAGACCAAATTTGCGATACCACACCACCATAAACAGAATTGACGCCACCAGCCCCCATAAGCAGGCCTCCAGCCCCTGGGTGATATTCTGCAACCCCAGGGTTGGACCGATGGTGCGCTCTTCCACAATCTGGATTGGCGCAATCAACGCCCCCGCCCGTAGCAACAGCGACAGCTGACGCGCTTCGTTAGGATTGTTGATCCCGGTGATACGGAAGCTGTTACCGAGTCGCGACTGAATGGTGGCGACATTAATAACCTCTTCCTGCTTCACTAGAATGAAACGGCCGTTGGCGTCTTTCTTGCCGCTATCCTTATACTCCACAAACAAGGTGGCCATCAGCTTGCCGATGTTGTCCTTGGTGAAGTTGGACATGGTCGTACCGCCGGCGCCGTCGAGGGAAATGTTCACCTGCGGACGGTTATATTCATCGGCGCTGGAGGTGGAATCGGTAATGTGATCCCCGGTCAGGATGACCCGTTTGTACAAGACAACCGGCTGGCCGGCGCGGGTGGCTTTCACCTCCGAATCCCCCGGCACGCGGCCGTTGGCGGCGGCGGTTTGATCCACCGCGCTATTGACCAGACGGAACTCCAGCGTCGCGGTCGCCCCGAGGATTTCCTTGGCGCGGGCCGTATCCTGAATACCCGGCAGTTCAACCACGATGTGATCGGCGCCCTGTCGTTGCACCAAAGGCTCGGCGACCCCCAGTTGGTTGACGCGATTGCGCAGGATGGTGATGTTCTGCTGCACCGCGTATTCGCGGGCCTGGCGCAGTCGATCGTCCGCCAGCGTGGCGCGCAGGGCGTTATCACCCTGGCTGTTAATCACCAGATCGCGGGGGCGGAGCGTTAGCCATGAGATCGCCTGATCGCGGATTTCGGCGTCGTGGAAGCGGATTTCGCTGCCGTAATTCTCTATTTTGCGCACCGCCGCATAAGGAATGCCCTTATCGCGTAAATCGCCGCGCAGGGTATCCATCGTCTGTTCCTGCAGCTTATTGAGCGCGGTATCCATATCCACTTCCATCAGGAAGTGAACGCCGCCGCGCAAATCCAGGCCCAGCTTCATCGGCGCGGCTCCGAGCATGGCTAACCAGCCGGGTGTTGCCGGCGCCAGGTTGAGCGCCACGACATAATTGTCGCCGAGCGCGGTCATCATTAACGCTTCGCGGGCGCGCAACTGCACATCGGAGCTGGCGAAACGGGCTATAATGGCGCCATTTTCCAGCGCAATGGCTTTGCTGGCGATATGTTGTTGTTCTAATACGTTGCGAATCTGGACCAGCGTCGATTCACTGGCGGCGCCACCCCGCGCGCCAGTAATCTGTACGGCCGGGTCCTCACCATAGATGTTGGGAAGCGCATACAGCAGGCCGACGACCAGCGCCAGCACCAGCATGATGTACTTCCATAAAGGATAACGGTTTAACACGGCGGTTCCCTTCGGGAAAATCAGCTATTACAGCGCTTTCATCGTACCTTTCGGCAAAACGGCGGCCACAAAATCACGCTTGATGACCACTTCATTGGTGTCGTTGAGCGCGATGGAAATATAGCCGGTGTCCGCGACTTTCACCACGCGGCCAACCAGCCCGCCGGTCGTCAGAACTTCATCACCTTTGGAAATGGAGCTCATCAGTTCTTTATGCACTTTGGAGCGTTTTTGCTGCGGGCGCAGGATCATGAAATAAAAGATCAGACCGAAAACGACCAGCATCACCACCAGAGAGTAAGGACTAGACTGGGACGGAGTACCGGTGGCGGCAACGGCGTCAGAAACGAAAAAACTCATTTAAATTCCCTCATTGTTACGTAACTCGACGACTAAAGGTGGAACCGGCTTACCTGTCCGGCGATAAAACTCACCTACAAAGTGCTCTAATTTACCCTCATCGATAGCCTGGCGTAAACCCGCCATCAAACGCTGGTAATAACGTAGGTTATGGATAGTATTCAGACGGGCACCCAATATTTCGTTGCAACGGTCAAGATGATGCAAGTATGCACGGCTATAATTGCGACAGGTGTAACAATCACATTCCGCATCCAGCGGCGCGACATCGTCTTTGTACCGGGCATTGCGGATTTTCACCACGCCATCGGTGACAAACAGATGGCCGTTGCGGGCATTACGGGTCGGCATAACACAGTCGAACATATCAATACCGCGGCGTACGCCCTCCACTACATCCTCTGGCTTACCGACCCCCATTAAATAGCGCGGTTTACCAGCCGGAATCTGCGGGCAGAGATGCGCCAGGATTCGGTGCATATCAGCCTTCGGTTCCCCTACCGCCAGGCCGCCCAGAGCGTAACCATCAAATCCAATCTCTACCAGTCTTTTTACCGATACATCTCGTAAATCTTCATAAACACCACCCTGAATAATGCCAAATAGCGCATTGGGATTACCCAGTTCGTCAAAGCGCTGACGGCTGCGCGCCGCCCAGCGCAGCGACATTTCCATCGATTGTTTGGCGTAATCCCAATCGGACGGATAAGGCGTACATTCGTCAAAAATCATCACGATATCGGAACCCAGATCGTACTGGATTTCCATCGATTTTTCCGGGCTGAGGAAAATCGCGTCACCGTTGATCGGATTACGGAAATGCACGCCTCCTTCGGTGATTTTGCGAATGTCCCCCAGGCTAAATACCTGGAAACCGCCGGAATCAGTCAGTATCGGGCCATGCCATTGCATAAAATCGTGCAAATCACCGTGCAGCTTCATCACAGCCTGCCCCGGCCGCAGCCACAGATGAAAGGTATTACCCAGCAGGATTTGCGCCCCGGTTTCTTTTACTTCTTCAGGGGTCATGCCCTTAACAATGCCGTATGTCCCGACCGGCATAAACGCCGGCGTTTCCACCACGCCCCGATCAAAGACCCGCCGCCCGCGGCGGGCCTGGCCATCGGTTTTCAATAATTGATATTCCACACATCCTCCAACACCAGAGAAACAGTCCGATGCTTGATGAAAAGGAGCGTATTCTACCAACCTCCCAAGCCGCTATACAAGCCAGTCCGCGCGCTGTATTTATCACCGGCGTTGTCAATGAATGCTTTCTCTCGCCGGCGGTCTGCGCTTGAATCAGGTCCGTTAGGGGTGGGTTTCGGGGCTGGACGGTGACGACTCGCCTACGCGCTCTGCGGCAGCAGCGGGATTGCGGGTGATAAACATCGCATCTCCGTAGCTGAAAAAACGATACGCCTGCGCCACCGCTTCCCGGTAAGCCGCCAGCGTATGGCGTTCGCCGGCGATCGCCGAAACGAGCATAATAAGAGTGGACTCGGGGAGATGAAAATTGGTTATCAGTATATCCACCACGCGGAACTGATAACTTGGGTAAATGAAAATGCGCGTATCGCCGAAAAATGGTGTCAGCGCTTGCTTACTGGCCGCGGCGGCGGCGCTCTCAAGCGAACGGACGAAGGTTGTGCCAACGGCAACGACGCGGTTGCCGCGCGCTTTGCATGCCAGTACCGCATCGACCACCTCCTGCGGTACTTCGGCATACTCCGAATGCATCTGATGCTGTTCGATCTGGTTCACCCGTACCGGCTGAAAGGTACCCGCCCCTACATGAAGCGTGACAAACGCCATCTCAACGCCTTTGGCGCGTAGCGCTGCCAACAGCGGCTCATCGAAATGCAGACCGACGGTAGGCGCCGCCACCGCGCCGGGCCGTTCCGCCATAGACCGTCTGATACAGCTCGCGGTCCGCGGCGTCATCAGGCCTATCGATATAGGGCGGCAAAGGCATATGGCCGGCGGCATTCAAGAGCGTCAGGACATCGCGGGCGTCGTCAAAACGCAATTCAAAAAGTGAATCGTGACGGGCCACCATCGTGGCGGCGATACTGTCATCATCCCCCAACAGCAGCGCGCTGCCGGGTTTCGGCGCTTTGGAAGCGCGGACGTGCGCAAGTACCCGCTTATCATCCAGAACCCTTTCTACCAGGACTTCAATTTTGCCGCCGCTGACTTTGCGGCCGAATAACCGCGCGGGGATCACTCGGGTATTGTAGAAGACCAGTAAATCCCCGGGCGCCAGTTTCTCCAGCAAATCGGTAAAGACCTGATGCGCCAGCGCTTCTGTCGAGCCGTCGAGGGATAACAAACGACAGGCGCTGCGTTGCGCCTGAGGATAGCGGGCAATCAGATTATCGGGTAATTCAAACGAGAAGTCGGCAACGCGCATGACAAGTCACTTCAGCTTAAAAGCAGGCGGCTTAGTCAGGGCTATGCGTTCCGCCCTGCAAGAATTAAGCAACAGCGGGCCGCTTTTGCCGTATACTGAAAGGATGAATTTTCTTGCTCATCTGCATCTCGCCGCCCTGGCGCAAAGTTCATTACTCGGTAATCTGATGGCGGATTTTGTCCGCGGCGATCCCGACGGTTTTTATCCGCCCGCGGTCGTCGCCGGCATCCGTATGCATCGCCGCATCGATAGCCTTACCGATGTTCATGACGCGGTACGCCAGGTACGGACGCTGTTCTCACCGGCGACGCGGCGGGTGGCGCCTATTGCGCTGGATGTGGTTTGGGATCACTTTCTGGTGCGCCACTGGTCGCAGGTCGAACCGCAATGGCCGCTGGCGCAATTCGTCCTGCGGGCGCAGCGGAAAATTGCGCCGGCCCTGCCGGATACGCCGGCGGGCTTCCAGTCCCTCAACCGCTATCTATGGCGTGAACGCTGGCTGCGGCGCTATGCGGATATGCCCTTTCTGGCTCAGGTGCTTAACGGGATGGCCCAACGACGCCCGCGACTGTCGGCCCTCGGGGCAATTTTTCCAGAGATCCAGATGCATTATCGCCCGCTGGAGGAGGCGTTCTGGCATTTGTATCCAGCGATGATGCAATTGGCCCGCCAGGGTGCGCTGGGCCGTTAAACGAAGCCGGTCTCAAGGCGCCTTCCCCGCGCCCCCCTGCGCAATGTCCCTTCAACGGCACAACAATCCAGGATTGCCGGCGGAGGCCACGGGGTGTATGAATGGAAGGAGGGCAATTTTCAGACAGGAGTCAACGTTGACCATGTATCCCATAGATGCGACAAGTTACCGTTCGGTGAAAGGATTCAATTCACGTGTGTGCTGGGCGCAACAATCTCAACAATACCTCTATTGGCATTGAAAATGTGAATCTGGCATCGCTCAATAACGGGAAATTCACTTTTCCGCCCTATCATCCGGTGCAAACTGCGTCCATCATTCAATTAGCGCAGGATATCCTGCAACGGTATCCAGATATTAGCCCTACTCAGATTATCGGCCACGGCGATGCGGCACCCGGGCGGAAATTTGACCCCGGCGTGTGGGGTGGCAATCATTTCTGGACTCTTAAGTTAAACGATGGGTTAGCCGGAAGCCCTTTAATGGCACGCCTTACAGAGATTTTACAGATTTTGGACTCGTCGCAAAAAAATGGGCAGAAAATGATTCTCTTGCACTAAATTCTGGATTCGAATGACTGTGGTTTGAGCAGATTTAAAGGTAGCCTAAACGCTTTTTGGGCATCCATTATATATATGTGAATTAGGTTAAAAAATTTTGGTAAATCATAAAAATAATGAAATGAGATAGATAATGGCCTAATCTTTATTTAGGCCGCGCCACTTTTCTTACAGTTTAAACTTGCCACATCTGCTACTGCACACTCTTCAGATACCGCCTCCTTTTTAGCTTCGTGTAGGGCTATCAGCCGTTCTTTTTCTTCTTTTGGAAGTTGGAGTAACAGGCTATCTAAGTCATCTTTACGTCCTGATAACGCCAATACACCCTTTGCCCTTCTTGCAAAAGCAGGCATTATTAATGCCTCTAAATCTTTTTTATTCAGCGACTTATAAATCATATGCCAAGTAGCTTCTAAAGGATCCTCTATTAGGCTTTCCTCGTTAATCGACAGAATCTCGCTAGTTGAGGCCACTTCTTTTTGAGTGCATAATAAACTAAATGCAAGCCAGTCCAGGCTGACGTGTTCCTTATATGTAATGCTCTGCACCACTGTATAAGATGGTTCTGTACCTCTAGTTAAATAGTTGTGCAATGTTGAAAAGGATAACCCCCATTCAGTTGCAGCAGCTCTAGCGCTTCTATTGCCTATAAGTTGTTTAAGGCGTGCGACAAAATTTTCTTTTCCATCCATATCAAAAGCAAAATTACTTGTTTTCATTTTTTTCATTTTATTTTCTCTATAACTAATTGATTATAGTTAATAAAATACAAAAATATCTCTTATATGGGGCGATCAGAAAAGAAAATTCATTATTTGCTTTACTTGTCTTAAATTTGAGATGTCATTGCTGTATGGGTAAGCCCCATGACTTACACACATGGTTAACTTTTTAGGATAATTAAATGTTAGATAGAAATGAAGTGAATCATCGTGACTGGCACCGGATTGATATTGTGGCCTCCCTGCACAATAAGGGGATCACCGTGCAAGATCTCTCCCGCGGCTCGGGGCTGGCGTCCAGCACGTTAAAAAACGCGCTGTATCGTCCCTATCCCAAAGGTGAACGCATTATCGCTAATGCACTCAATGTGGATCCGGCTAGCATTTAACTGAGTCGTTATATGCGCAAGGTGTCGTAATTATGTTTGTTACGGTGAGTGAGTCGGTTTACCCGGATTGCCTGGCACCTTGCAGGGACTTCGCTGGTCATTGAATAAGCGGACTGCAAATTCACCCGATTTAGTCCGT
>NZ_JBPESN010000015.1:0-47086 GCF_051710625.1 Sodalis sp. (in: enterobacteria)
GTTTGGCTCCGTTACAGCGAACTGGCGCTCAAGATAATTCGGGATCGCAACATCCTCCTGACCGCCACGCTTATACCTGTGCGTCGGCTGCTGACAACTGACCAGCCCCAGCTCTTTCATGAGCCTGCCTGCGAGCCAGCGCCCCATCTGGAAGCCTCTCTGGGTTGCCATGGTGGCGATACTTCTCGCGCCAGCTGCACCATGGCGATACTGTGCAGTTTATGAACCTGACTGCGCAATACCGTTCGCCTGCCGTCTGGCCTGTCAGGCCGACTTTCCCAGTATTTGTAACTGCTGCGATAAACCCTGAACACGTGGCAAAGTGTGGCCACAGGATAACGCGCTCTAAGTTTCCCGATTAACGAGAACTATTCAGGGAGTCTGACATCAAAAGCGCTGTAGCCTTTTTTAATATTTCGTTTTCCATTTTAATGCGTTGTACCTTCTTCTTGAGCTCACGTATTTCGATTTGTGCCGGGGTTATGGGAGAGGCTTTTGGCGTTTTCCCCTGTCGCTCATCATGCAGTTGTTTTACCCATTTCGTCATCGTAGAAAGGCCGACGTCCATGGCTTTTGCTGCTGGCGCGGCAGTGTAATTTTGGTCGACAACCAGTTGAGCGGATTCGCGTTTGAATTTAGGACTAAAATTTCTTCTTTTCATTGGTGCACCCGTGTTGTTCTGAGGTGAGCATATCACCTCTGTTCAGGTGGGCAAATTCAGTGCGCCACTACACCCCTTTTCTTTGACGCCGTTTCCGGTGAAAGAAGGGTAAAATGGGGCCGTCATGGCGCCGACACGTGCGTAAGCAAAGCGCGGTAGCAGGGAATCGCTGGGGTGAATAACGCGGCCGTTTTTCCCAAAGAAATCATCACTCTTGACAATAAAACTGTTTGCGTTCTGTCAACGAGTTTTCCTCTCTTGCGCGTTTTGCGACCATAATTAGCACTGGCACCGCGGTGATGATATTCTTTGCGGCTTTGCATTGACGGCGCCGGCGGGTCCGGCGCCGGGGGAGGATCAGATGATGTTACATCAACAGGTTCGTCAGCGGCTGTTCGACATTGAGCAGGCCATGCACGACGCTGAAATATGGCAGCCCACAGCCACCGGAGCGCGCGGCCTTCGACAGCGTGAAGCCGTTCTGCATCGACACCATGGAAGCACAGCAGTGGCTGCAATGGGTTTTGCTGCCGCGCATGCATGCGCTCCTGGATCGCGACGCGCCATTGCCGGAACGTTTCCCCCCTGACGCCGTATTTTGAAGAGGCACTGCCCGAGGCAATCGCATTATTGATGCAATTACGCCAGCTTGATTGTTTGCTGGGCGGTGACGCGCATAATTGAGATATGTTACCAGGATCAGTACCTGGTGGCGGTCAATAAACCGGCCGGCTGGCTGGTCCACCGCAGTTGGCTAGATCACAAGGAAAAAGTGGTGGTGATGCAGACGGTGCGCGACATGCTGGGGCGGCACATGTTTACCGTGCACCGGCTGGATCGCCCACAGGCTGGCGCATCCGGTTACCGGCAAGCCGCTGGTCATTAATGCTCGCTGGGACGACAGTTGGCAGCAATTAATGGAACAATTCGGCTGGCGCGGCCTTCTCCCTGCATATGAAAGGGTTGAGTTTGCCGGGCCTTCGAGTCAGGATAAAACCCTTGATTACACGACATAGGTTAGGGGAGTCGAGCGCTATGGCGCAGATAGGTATTTTTGTCGGTACGGTTTACGGTAACGCGTTGTTGACCGCTGAAGAAGTGGAGTCGGTTCTGACAGAGCAGGGCCATCAGGTGACGCTGTTTGAGGATAGCGCCCTTGAGCAGTGGCAGGCGTATGCCGAACGGGTGATCCTCATTATTACTTCCACCACCGGACAGGGAAGATTGCCGGACAATATCGTACCGCTATTTCAGCAGGTGAAGGATAAGCTGGGGCATCAGCCGGCGCTGCGCTATGGCGTTATTGCGCTGGGCAACAGTAGTTATGATACCTTTTGCGGCGCAGGGCACGCCTTTGATGCGCTGCTACAGGAGCAGGGGGCCAGGCGGGTGGGCAGTCTGCTGGAGATCGATACCGTGGAGTATCCCGAGCCGGAAACGCTGGCCTGTCGCTGGGCGGCGGAGTGGGGCGCATTGTTATAGGCGCTCACGCCGGGCGGCTGTGCTATACCGGCATGCATCGTGCTGTGGCGAGAGCAACGCGGCAGTAGGCGTTGTGTTACGGCGGGAGGGCATTGGGCGGTAAACCGATGCAGACCTGTAGCCCGATGCCGCCCGTTAAATAACGGGCGGCGATGCCGTGTCGATTACCGCGAGCAGGGATGCGGTACCGGGTACCCAGGCTTGGGTACCGGCGCCGGCGGCGCCCTCTATGGTCCCTGACGCGCGCGAGTGCCGCCCGTACGGCTAGTTATTTCTGCCGGGTCAATTTTTCCAGATCGGCCTCGATCTCGGCAATTTTATTGGACACCACGCTTTCCAGGTGGCGCAAGTCATCCAAGATCTTGTTCTTCAAATCCACTTCGGTCTGATCGCACAGACAAATTTGATCCAGCTCGTCGATCACATCGCGCAGATTGGGGCTGATTTCATTGATTTCCCGGTAGCCTTCCGCCGCGTTGTCCGACACCACGGTTTTACGTTGCCGGGGATATTTGAATTTGACGCTTTTGGCGAAAAATTCCCCTTTGTCACGGCGGAAATAAATTTTCAGGATGTCGTTATTGGCTTCCTGGCGCAGGCTGTAGCGGTCGATATCGTCCGGATGATTAACGCCAAGGCTTTTCAGATTATCGTACATGCTCGTCCCCTGGTGATGTGCGGTATGGGTAAAATTATGACGCCGTCAGGCGTCATAAGCTGTGACTTACGGCCGGATTTACCGCCGTACTGACCGGGCGCGAACGCTACCGCCGTGGGTAATATTAGTCGATAGTACGTAATAACTCATTGATACCCACCTTACCGCGGGTTTTAATGTCGACCTTTTTCACTATTACCGTGCAATAAAGGCTATAACGCCCGTCTTTGGAGAGTAAATTGCCAGATACGACCACCGACCCGGCCGGTACGCGGCCATAATGCACTTCGCCGGTCTCGCGATCGTAGATCTTGGTACTCTGGCCGATGAACACGCCCATGGAAATGACTGAACCTTCCTCCACAATAACCCCTTCAACCACTTCGGAGCGGGCGCCGATAAAACAGTTATCTTCGATAATGGTCGGGTTGGCCTGTAGCGGCTCCAACACGCCGCCGATGCCCACGCCGCCGGACAGGTGAACGTTTTTGCCAATCTGCGCGCAGGAGCCGACGGTGGCCCAGGTATCCACCATGGTGCCTTCATCCACATAGGCGCCGATATTGACATAGGAGGGCATTAACACCGTGTTGCGGGCAATGTAGGCGCCCTGACGCACGCTGGCCGGGGGCACGACGCGGAAGCCTTCGCGCTGGAAGCGTTCGCTGTCCCAGCCGGCAAACTTCATTGGCACTTTATCGAAAAAGCGCGTTTCGCCGTTCTCGATCAGCTGATTGTCGGCGACGCGAAATGAGAGCAGTACCGCTTTTTTCAGCCACTGATGGGTGACCCATTCACCGTTGATTTTTTCCGCGACGCGCAACGCGCCGCTGTCGAGGGCGGCGATAACCTGATTCACCGCGTCGCGGGTGGCGGCGTCGACGTTAGCCGGCGTAATTGCCGCGCGTTGCTCAAAGGTGGTTTCAATAATCTGCTGTAATGACTGCATCCTGTCCTGTCTGTCGGCTCAATAGGAGTTCATAACGTTACTTGTATCACACTTTATCGTTTGGGTTGAGCGCCTCTGTCAAGCGTCGCCGTCTGCCAGAATGAACAAGTCCACCACCCGTTCGCCGATGGTGGAAATGCGCGCGCCTGCAGCGAAATGCCCAGATCGACGAAGACTTCGCTGACGCGGCTCAGCAACCCGGGCTGAGCAAGCGCCGTCAGCTCCAGGTAGCTGCGACGTTCGGTCGGCGAAGGCAGAAACACCACCGAGGTGTCCACGTTGAAATGACGCAGCTCGGAGGACGGGCAGCGCACCCGCGGGTGGGCGGTAGTCCCCCGCCTGCAGGATTTGCAGCAGCGCCTGACGGGTGACCGGGTGACGATCCGACGACAATAAACTGCCGTCTGGCTCAAGTACCACGAAGGTGTCCAGCGCCATACCGTCCCGCTTGGTAAAAATCTGCGCGTCGTGCACGCTGAGATTGCGGCGATCCAGCTCGCCCGTGACCGCGGCGAACAGATAAGGGCGATCCTGGTTGCGGATGAAAATTTCGGTGCCACCGCGGGTGTCCCAGCGGGCTTATCAACACTAACGGCTCCATATTTCTTGCAGGCGCTGTTCGTCGTTGCCCTCCATACGCAACAGCGCCAACGCCTGACGGCGGTTGTGGCGTACCCGCTCGCGCACGTCCGGCGATACGTGCATACCGCGGCGCCGCTGCTTCTCGGTGGCGAAGAACAGCTCGCGCAGCAGGCTTTGTTTCCAGCTGTTCCATAGCGTCTCGTTGGTGGCGCAAATATCCGCCACCATCAGGCATAGCAGGTAGTGCAGGCGGCTCTCGCTCTGCAGCTCGCCGGCGAACTGAACCAGCACGTCCGGATTCTGAATATCCCGCCGCTGGGCGGTGACCGACATGACGAGATGACTTTCCACCAGCCACGCCACCAGTTAGGCATCCTCGGCAGGCAAATCGCGCAGCGCCGCAAATTCCAGCACGTCGCGGGCGCCAAGCTGGGAGTGATCGCCGCCGCGGCTTTTGGCGATATCATGAAACAGCGCCGCCACCAGCAATAAATGCCGCTGGCCCAAACGCGGAAACAGCTCGACGCACAGCGGATGGTACGGCCGCTGGCTTTCGTCGGCGAAGCTTTTCAGCTTCAGCAATACCCGAATGGTGTGCTCATCGACAGTATACGCATGGAACAGGTCAAATTGCATCTGGCCGACGATATTGCGCCACTGCGGCATGTAGGCCCACAGCACGCTGTGTCGGTGCATCGGCAGCAGGGCATGTTTTACCGCGCCCGGCTGATGCAGAATCCGCATGAACAGCATCCGCGCCTCGGGGATCGTGCACAGCGGCGCCGTCAGGTGCCGACGGGCGTAGCGTAGCTGGCGCAGGGTGGCCGAATAAATGCCCTCGATATGTTGGTTGCGCACCATTTGCCAGAACAGGCGTAAAATGGCCTCCTGTTGTCGGCTAAACAACGTCTCGTCGCGCAAATCAATCAGGTTGCCGCGCAGCTGAAACTTGTCGTCCAGCGGCTGGGGTTTTTCATCGGGCGCCAGGGCGAGGATCGCCTCATCGAACAACTGCAACAGCATTTAGTTCAGCTCGCTGACGCGGCGGGTGACGCGGAAAAAATCCTTCATCATCCGCTCCACCGGCAGGTTGCCTTCCCCCTGGTAGCGTAGCAGCTGCGCCACGTCCTGCTGGCGGTCGAACAGCAGCCGATTATCGTAGCGATTTAGCACCAAATGCAGGGCGAAGCGGATGCGCCACAGAAAGCTCTGGCATTCGTTGAGTTCATCCTGCTCGGCGCGGGTTATAAAGCCAAAACCCACCATTTCATCCATCAAGGTGGCGCCGAAATGGCGATGCGCGACCCAAAGCAGGGTATGGATATCTCGCAGGCCAGGCCGCCGCGGCTGCTTTTGATATCCGGCTCGAGATTATAGCTGGTACCGTGATAGCGCGAATGGCATTCCTGCTGCTCGGCGAGCTTGGCGGGAAAAAACGCCTGCGAGGGCTAAAAATCATCGCTGAACACCTGTTTTTGCAGGGTCAGAAACCGCGCCAGATCACCGCAAATCAAGCGCGATTCGATGAGATTGGTCGCGACCGTCAGATCGGCGCGCCCCTCTTCCAGACACTCGGCAATACTGCGCACGCTGTGGCCGACTTCCAGCTTGAGATCCCATAACAGCGTCAGCAGCTCGCTGATATGCTGCTGTTGCGGCGGCGTCTGCGGCGCCTGGCTTAGCACCAGCACATTGATATCGGATAACGGATGCAGTTCGCCGCGGCCGTAGACCCACACCGCCACCAGCGCGGTATGAGGTGCGTGGGCGAGGCCGTGGTAGTGCCAGAGCTCGGTAAAAGCTGATCGATATACAGCGTGCGGGCGTCTACCAGCATTTCAGCCGTCTCGCCGGGATCGAAAGCGTCGGCCAGCCAGCGGTGGAATTCGTCCAGCCGTTCTTTCAGAAAAGGGCGGTTGAGGGCGTCGTCCGGCCAGGTGAGGGGAGATGAGGGTTTGACCGACGGCTGGCGCAGCACCGGCAGATGGGTAAATTGAAGAATTTAGTTCGGCATGGGGTCGCCCTGCATAGTAGGGCAGCCTGGCGTGCCAGCTGGCTTACCGGGGCTGCCCGCGAAATTAACGCTCGCCTGCGTCCGGCCAGGCGGCAAGCGGTTTTAGGCCAGGTGGTGGATTACTGTCGGCAAGGTATCATCGGCGCACAGCGTCATGATCTCACAACCGCCCTCGGTCACCACGATCGTATGCTCATACTGTGCCGACAGGCTACGATCCTTGGTTTTTACCGTCCAGCCGTCTTTCATGGTCCGGATGCGGTAGTCGCCGGCATTGACCATGGGCTCAATGGTGAACGCCATTCCCGGTTGCAATACCACACCGCCGTCGTCGGCGTCATAATGCAGCACCTGCGGCTCTTCATGAAAGCCTTCGCCGATACCGTGGCCACAATACTCCCGCACCACCGAGAAGCTTTCTGCTTCAACGAACTGTTGAATCGCTTTACCCAGCGTGCGCAGGCGGATGCCCGGCCGGACCATGCGGATTGCCAGATACAGACTTTCTTTCGTCACCCGGCATAGCCGTTCGCCGAGGATAATCGGTTTGCCGACAATGAACATCTTTGAGGTATCGCCGTGGAAGCCGTCTTTGATAACGGTGACGTCAATATTCAGAATATCGCCCTCTTTAAGCTTTTTTTCATCGCTCGGGATACCGTGACACACGACTTCATTGACCGAAATACACACCGATTTCGGAAAACCGTGGTAGCCGAGCGACGCGGAAACGGCGTGCTGTTTCTCGGTGATATGCTGATGGCACAACCGGTCCAATTCGCCGGTACTAACGCCGGGTTTGATATAAGGTTCAATGATTTCCAGCACCTCGGCGGCCAGCCGGCCGGCAACGCGCATCTTTGCAATATCGTCTGCTGTTTTGATAGGAATGGCCATGTAGAGATCCACAGTCGGCACCAAGGTCGACAATAATAATATAAGCTAAATTAGCGAGTGGGATTAATGGTATCAGTACGGCTGGGCACTGCCCAATTATTATTTTCCCGCAAGCTTCGGAAAACATTTGGTGGAGTCCGTGCGTGGTTTATGGTAAAAAGCGCGCCGACGGTAGGCGCCAGGATTTTTCAAGCCGCGCGTCGATCGCTACAACGAAACTCAATTGTGTTATTACACACACGTATCGGCACATGCGCCGGGGTGCTCTGACCACAAGGTCGGGGTCGGCCGTATGGGATACGTGGAGGCATAACCCCAAACAGACATAGAGGTTTATCATGGCAACTGTTTCCATGCGTGACATGCTCCAGGCCGGCGTGCATTTCGGTCACCAGACCCGTTACTGGAACCCGAAAATGAAGCCCTTCATCTTCGGCGCCCGTAACAAGGTTCACATCATCAACCTGGAACAAACCGTACCCTTGTTCAACGACGCCTTGGCCGAGCTGAACAAAATCGCCTCGCGTAAAGGTAAAATCCTGTTTGTCGGCACCAAACGCGCCGCAAGCGAAGCGGTAAAAGAAGCGGCCAACAGCTGCGATCAATTCTTCGTCAACCATCGCTGGTTGGGTGGGATGTTGACCAACTGGAAAACGGTTCGTCAGTCCATCAAGCGTTTAAAAGACCTGGAAACCCAGTCTCAGGACGGTACGTTTGAGAAGCTGACCAAGAAAGAGGCGCTGATGCGCACTCGTGAACTGGACAAGCTGGAAAACAGCCTGGGCGGTATCAAAGATATGGGCGGTCTGCCGGACGCGCTGTTTGTTATCGATGCGGAACATGAGCACATCGCTATCAATGAAGCCAACAATCTGGGTATTCCGGTTTTCGCTATAGTTGACACCAACTCCGATCCGGACGGCGTAGACTTCATTATCCCGGGTAATGACGACGCCATCCGCGCAATCAACCTGTACCTGACTGCCGTTGCCACCACCGTGCGCGAAGGCCGTTCTCAGGATCTGGCGGAACAGGCTGAAGAAAGCTTTGTGGAAGCTGAATAATAAGGCATGCTCTCAGGAGCCCTTATTAACCAAGTTTTAAATATGTTGGTTAGAGGGCCTGTCATCAGGCCCTCTTTTTTACCTATCTCCAACACGGAATAACGAGGAAAAGATAATGGCTGATATTACCGCCGCCCTGGTTAAAGAACTGCGCGAACGTACCGGCGCAGGCATGATGAAATGCAAAAAAGCGCTGGTTGAAGCTCAGGGCGATATCGAACTGGCTATCGACAACATGCGTAAGTCCGGCCAGGCCAAAGCCGCTAAGAAAGCGGGGCGCGTCGCGGCAGAAGGCGTCACTCTGACCAAAATCGCCCAAGACGGCAAATACGGTGTCATCATCGAGCTGAACTGTGAAACCGATTTTGTTGCCAAAGACGGCGGCTTCAAAGCCTTTGGCGACGAGGTCATCAACGCCGCGCTGAACGAACGCATCACCGACGTCGAAGCGCTGAAGGCCAAATTTGAAGAACAGCGCATCGCGCTGATAGCCAAAATTGGTGAAAACATCAATATCCGCCGCCTCGGCGTTCTGGAAGGCGACGTGCTCGGTTCTTACCTGCACAGCGCGCGCATTGGCGTCATGGTTTCCGCCGCCGGCGCCGACGAGGAACTGGTGAAGCAGGTCGCCATGCACATTGCCGCCAGCAAACCGGAATACGTCAATGCGGATGATATCCCGGCCGACGTAGTCGCCCGAGAGCATCAAATCCAGCTCGACATCGCCATGCAGTCCGGCAAACCGCATGAAATCGCTGAGAAGATGGTGGAAGGCCGTATGCGCAAGTTCACCGGTGAAATTTCTCTGACCGGCCAGCACTTCGTGATGGACCCGAGCAAGACCGTTGATCAGCTACTGGGCGAACACGGTGCTAAAATCAACAGCTTCATCCGTTTTGAAGTGGGCGAAGGCATTGAGAAAGCTGAAGTCGATTTCGCCGCCGAAGTGGCCGCGATGGGTAAGCAGTTTTAATTAAGTTGTTCGGAACCGCCTGCTGGCGGTTCCGCTTTAATGAGCTGGAATAATGTCAGACGACGTGTGCCGCACTCATCAGCCGGGCGCGGCACCAGGTCAATTCCATCCCATCAAATCGCTCTCAAGGAACAGATCAAATGGTAACCAACGCAAAACCCATTTACCGGCGTATCCTGCTCAAATTGAGCGGCGAAGCCCTGCAGGGCGCCGACGGTTTCGGTATCGACGCCAGCGTGCTGGACCGCATAGCCCAGGAAGTGAAAGAACTGGTGGAGCTGGGTATTCAGGTGGGCGTGGTCATCGGCGGCGGCAACTTGTTCCGCGGTGCGGGTCTGGCGAAGGCCGGTATGAACCGCGTGGTGGGCGATCATATGGGAATGTTAGCAACCGTGATGAACGGTCTGGCGATGCGCGACGCATTGCACCGCGCCTATATTAACGCCCACCTGATGTCGGCGATTCCGCTGAACGGCGTCTGCGATAATTACAGCTGGGCCGAAGCCATCAGTCTGTTGCGCAATAACCGCGTCGTGATTTTCGCCGCCGGTACCGGCAATCCCTTCTTCACCACCGATTCCGCTGCCTGTCTGCGCGGCATTGAAATCAAAGCCGAAGCCGCGCTGAAAGCGACGAAAGTGGATGGCGTCTTTTCTGCCGATCCGGTAAAACATCTGGATGCTACACTTTACGATCAGCTGAGCTATCAGGATGTGCTGGAGAAAGAATTGAAAATCATGGATCTGGCCGCCTTCACTCTGGCGCGGGATCACAATCTGCCGATACGCGTGTTCAATATGAACAAGCCTGGCGCGCTACGGCGGGTGGTCATGGGTGATAAAGAAGGCACCTTGATTACCAAGTAATGCATAACGGGGCCTGGCAACCAACGGCCACGGTCCGCCCGGATAACCAAGTCTCAAGGGTCCGCAACGTGATTAATGAAATTCGTAAAGATGCCGAGATTCGCATGGAAAAATGCGTCGACGCGTTCAAAAGCCACATCAGCAAAGTCCGTACGGGCCGCGCTTCCCCGAGCCTGCTTGACGGTATTCAGATCGACTATTACGGCTCGCTGACGCCGCTGCGCCAGCTGGCCAATATTATTGCCGAGGATTCCCGTACCCTAGCCATCACGGTCTTTGACCGCACACTGGCACCGGCGGGGTGGAAAAGGCCATCGTGGCCTCCGATCTGGTGCTCAATCCGTCTTCCGCCGGCACGGTGATTCGCGTACCGCTGCCGCCGCTGCCCGAAGAGCGCCGCCGCGACCTGATAAAGGTCGTGCGCGCCGGGGCGGAACAGGGCAGGGTATCGGTGCGCAATGTCCGCCGCGATGCCAACGACAAGGTGAAGGCACTGTTGAAAGACAAAACCATCGGTGAAGATGAAGACCGTCGTTCCCAGGACGAGATCCAGAAGCTGACCGCCGCCTGGATTAAAAAGCTTGATAGCGTCCTGGCGAGGTGCTGTCGCTGCGGCGCTTTTTTTGTGTAAGCCGCCATAGACAAAACGGCGCCATCGTCTCAGACTAGACGTTTCCTTCATATTTCAACGCGGTATAAAAAGTAACTTCATGCGGCATTTGACGATTCTAGGCAGTACCGGCTTCATTGGCACCAGTACGCTGGAGGTGGTAAAGCACAATCCCGATCAATACACCGTGCACGCGCTGGTGGCGGGCAATAACGTTGCCTTGATGACCGAGCAGTGCCTGGCTTTCGGTCCCGCCTACGCTTGTATGGCTGATGACGCCGCGGCGGGGGCGCTCAAGGCTAATCTGGCCGCGGCGGGCGTCGCCACCGCCGTACTGTCGGGGGCGGCGGCAAGCGGGTTTTGCTGGCCAATAAAGAGTCGCTCGTCACCTGCGGTCGGCTGTTCATGAACGAAGCGCGTCGCCATCATGCCCAGCTACTGCCGGTGGACAGCGAACACAACGCAATTTTTCAGAGTTTACCTGAACCACTTCAGCGTGAGTTGGGTTACGCTTCCCTGGCGGAACATGGGGTGTCGCGTATCCTGTTGACGGGCTCCGGCGGCCCCTTTCTTTCGCCAGACGCTGCTGGCGGCGCTGGCCACGATGACGCTGGAGAAGGCCTGCGCGCATCCTAATTGGTCGATGGGCCACAAGATTTCAGTGGACTCCGCCACCATGATGAACAAAGATCTGGAATATATCAAAGCGCGCTGGTTGTTCAATGCCGCGGCAGAGCAGATGGAAGTGCTGCTGCATCCCCAGTCCATCATTCACTCCATGGTGCGCTACACCGACGGCAGCGTGCCGGCGCAATTGAGATCCCCCGATATGCGCACGCCCATCGCTCACTCGATGGCGTACCCCAAACGAGTGCCGTCCGGCGTCGCGCCGCTGGATTTTTTACGCGTCGGCACGCTGAGCTTTGCGCAGCCGGACGCCGCACGCTATCCCTGCCTGCAACTGCCTGTCGACGCCAGCCAGCAGGGGCAGTCGGCGACGACCACGCTCAATGCCGCCAATGAAATCGTGGTGGCGGCGTTTTTGCACGGCGATATTCGTTTTACCGATATTGCCGCCGTGAATCAGCGGGTGCTGGAACAGATCAATCTGCCTGAACCGGACAGCGTGGAAGAAGTGCTGGCCATCGACAGCCAGGCGCGGGAAAAGGCCCGCCAGAGCGTTATTCATTTTGGACGGTGAGGCGCCGGAGCGCCGCGATGGCTGATTTGTTCGTTGACCGGCAAAATGATATAGTCTGCGCCACTTATCCCGTCGATGAAGGCCAGCCGGGCAAAATCAGTTACAGGGCGTGTATGCACACGGCTTTTTTGCGCGTTCGGGGCCCTTTGTTCCGGTAAGACAGTGGTATTCTCAGTGAGGAAATGCGTAAGCGTGATGTCGTCCGAAAATCAGCAAGAGCCAAAAGCGTTGCCTTCCTCCTCACCACGCCATGTGGCTATTATTATGGATGGCAACGGTCGCTGGGCTAAAAACCGGGGGAAATTACGTATCTTCGGTCACCAGGCCGGCGTCAAGTCGGTCCGCCGCGCGGTAATCTTTGCCGTCAGCCACCATTTCGACGCGTTGACGCTGTATGCGTTCAGTAGTGAAAACTGGAACCGACCCAGCCTGGAAGTGTCCGCGCTGATGAAGCTGTTTGTCCGGGCGCTGGATAGCAAAGTGAAAAGCCTGCACAAGCATAACGTCCGGCTGCGGATCATCGGCGACACCTCGCGCTTCGGCATGCGTTTGCAGGAGCGGATCCGTCGTTCCGTGGTGCTGCCCTGCAATAATGACGGGTTGACCCTGAATATTGCCGCGAATTATGGTGGACGTTGGGATATCATTCACGGGGTACAGCAACTTGCCGCCCGGGTGCAAGAGGGTATCCTGCGACCTGAGCAGATAGATGAGGACGCCTTGTGCCAGGTAGTCTGCATGAACGAGCTGGCCCCGTTGAATCTCGTTATCCGCACCGGAGGGGAACATCGCATCAGTAATTTTTTGCTGTGGCCGATTGCCTATGCAGAGCTGTTTTTTACAGACGTGTTATGGCCGGATTTTGACGACGCTGTTTTTGAGGGTGCGCTGAACGCTTTTGCTCAACGCGAGCGGCGCTTCGGTGGAACAACACCTAATGATGCCAACGCATCCTAGGGGGGGGGATTTTTGCTGAAGTATCGCCTGATTACTGCCTTGGTCCTGATACCCATCATTATCGCCGCACTGTTTTTGTTGCCGCCGGGCGGCTTTGCCCTGGTCACCCTCGCGGTGTGCATGCTCAGCGCCTGGGAATGGGGCCAGCTTGCGGGACTGGCCTCGCGCAGCCAGCGCATCTGGCTGGCCATTCTCTGCGGCCTGCTGCTGGCGCTGATGATGCTCACCGTGCCGGTCTACCGGCCGTTCGTGACCGTCTGGCAGGCGCAATATGCCCTGTGGGCCGCCCTGGCCTGGTGGCTGGTGGCGCTGCTGCTAGTGTTGTGCTACCCTCGCTCCGCCACGCTATGGCGTGAATCCCGACCGCTGCGGCTGGCGTTCGGCATCCTGACCATTTTGCCCTTCTTCTGGGGCATGCTGGCGCTGCGTCAGCACCATTATGATATTAACCACTTCACCGGCGCCTGGTGGCTATTGTATGTCATGGTGCTGGTGTGGGGCGCGGATTCCGGCGCTTACATGTTCGGGTGCGCGCTGGGTCGCCATAAGCTGGCGCCAAAAGTCTCTCCCGGTAAGACCTGGGAAGGGTTGGTGGGCGGGTTGGTCACCTCCGCGGTCATCGCCTGGCTGTTTGGCAAGTATGCGCCGCTTGACGCCGCGCCGCTTACGTTACTGGTCTGCTCAATCGTGGCGCCGCTGGCGTCGGTGTTGGGTGATTTAACTGAAAGTATGTTCAAACGGGAGGCCGGCATCAAGGACAGCGGCCGTTTAATCCCCGGCCATGGCGGCATTTTAGATCGTATAGACAGCCTGACCGCCGCAGTGCCGGTGTTCGCCTGTCTGATGCTGCTGGTCTTTAACGCTATTTGAGTCGGGACTGGGAGCGCTTATGCTGCACTTTTTCTGGAGTCTTGCCGCGTTTATCGTGGCACTGGGCGTGTTGATAACAGTGCACGAGTTCGGCCATTTCTGGGTGGCCCGCCGCTGCGGCGTGACGGTGGAACGTTTTTCCATCGGTTTCGGGCGCGCGCTGTGGCGTCGGCGCGATAAACGCGGCACGGAATATGTTATCGCCGCTATTCCCCTGGGGGGCTATGTCAAAATGCTGGATGAGCGGGTAGACACCGTCGCGCCCAAACGTCGTCATGAAGCGTTCAACCACAAAACCGTCTGGCAACGTGCCGCGATTATCGCCGCCGGCCCGGTATTTAACTTCCTTTTCGCTATTTTTTCCTACTGGCTGGTATTTCTTATCGGCGTGCCGAGCTATCGGCCGGTGATCGGCGAAGTGGCCCCGCATTCTATCGCGGCTCAGGCCGAAATTTCTCCCGGCATGGAACTTAAGTCGGTTGAAGGTATCGAAACACCTGACTGGGATTCGGTTCGTCTGCAGCTTATCGACAAGATTGGCGACGATGAAACCACCCTCGGCGTCGCCCTGTTCGGCTCCCAAAGCGCCGAGCGGAAAAGGCTGGATTTGCGCGACTGGCAGTTTGAGCCGAACAAGCAGGATGCGATCGTGGCGCTGGGTATTATTCCACTGGGTCCGCGCATCGAACCGGTGCTTGCCGAAGTCCAGTCGAACTCGGCGGCGATGAAAGCAGGTTTGCAAGCCGGCGATAGGATCGTTAAAGTCGATGGTCAGCCGGTCACCGCATGGCAGTTGTTTGTGACCCGCGTACGCGACAATCCCGGTCGGCCACTTCACGTGGGTATTGATCGACACGGCGAGGCCAGGGATATCACCCTGCAACCCGACAGTAACCCGGTGGGCAAGGGGGAAGTAGAGGGGTTTGCGGGCGTTGTGCCAAAGATTATCCCGCTATCGGCGGAGTACAAAACCGTTCGGCAGTACGGTCCGCTACCGGCCCTGGCCCAGGCCGGCGAAAAAACCTGGCAGCTGATGCGGCTTACGGTCAGTATGTTAGGTAAATTGGTAACCGGGGATGTTAGGCTGAACAATCTAAGCGGGCCGATTTCCATCGCCCAGGGCGCAGGGATGTCAGCGGAATATGGTTTGATTTACTACCTGATGTTTCTGGCGCTGATAAGCGTCAATTTGGGGATTATCAATCTGTTCCCGTTACCGGTGTTAGATGGTGGCCATTTGCTCTTCCTGGCGATAGAAAAGCTCAAGGGAGGGCCGCTGTCCGAACGAGTGCAGGACTTTAGTTACCGTATCGGCTCCATTTTGCTGGTGCTGCTAATGGGTCTGGCCCTTTTCAATGATTTCTCCAGGCTATGGTAGCCTAAAATTATGTTAGGAAAAACGCATAACCGCGATGGCGATGAAAAAGTTGCTCACAGCGGCGCTGCTTCTTAGCAGCGCTACCGTATACGGTGCAGCCGGGTTCGTAGTGAAGGACATTCATTTCGAAGGACTGCAACGGGTCGCCGTCGGTGCGGCGTTACTCAGTATGCCGATCCGTGTTGGCGACACGGCGACCGATGAAGATATCGGCAATACTATCCGCGCGCTCTTCGCTACCGGAAACTTTGAGGATGTCCGGGTACTGCGTGACGGAGATTCACTGGTCGTACAGGTCAAGGAGCGTCCGACCATTGCCAGCATTACCTTCTCCGGCAACAAGGCGGTGAAGGAAGGAATGCTCAAGCAATACCTGGATGCCCAGGGCGTTCGGGTCGGCGAGGCCCTTGACCGCACCACCATTTCCAATATCGAAAAAGGTCTTGAGGACTTCTACTACAGCGCCGGAAAATACAGCGCCACGGTCAAGGCGGTGGTCACGCCGCTGCCGCGCTACCGCGTTGATCTCAAGCTGGTCTTCACCGAAGGTGTATCGGCCAAAATTCAGCAAATCAACATTGTCGGCAACCACGCCTTCACGACCGATGAGCTGATTTCACGCTTCCAGCTGCGCGATGAAGTGCCGTGGTGGAACGTGGTGGGCGATTGCAAATACCAAAAGCAAAAGCTGGCCGGCGACCTGGAAACCCTGCGCAGCTTTTATCTTGACCGCGGCTATGCCCGCTTCAATATCGACTCCACGCAGGTCAGCCTGACGCCGGATATAAAGGGTATCTATATCACCCTGAATATCACCGAAGGCGCGCAATACAAGCTGTCCGGTACGGTGGTCAACGGCAACATGGCCGGCCACTCCGCCGAAATCGAGCAGTTGGCCAAGGTACAGCCGGGCGAACTGTACAACGGCGTCAAGGTCACCAAGATGGAGAACGACATCAAGCAATTGCTGGGTCGTTACGGCTATGCCTATCCCCGCGTGGCGACGCAGCTGGAAATCAACGACGCGGATAAAACGGTCAAGCTGCACATTAGCGTCGACGCGGGCAACCGGTTCTACGTCCGCCACGTACGTTTTGAAGGCAACGATATCACCAAGGATTCCGTGCTGCGCAGTGAAATGCGCCAGATGGAAGGCGCCTGGCTCGGCAGCAATCTGGTCGATCAGGGTAAAGAGCGCCTTAATCGCCTGGGCTACTTTGAAACCGTAGACACCGAGACCCAGCGTGTGCCCGGTTCGCCGGATCAGGTGGACGTGGTCTACAAGGTGAAAGAGCGCAACACCGGCAGTATCAACGTCGGCGTCGGCTTCGGGACCGAGAGCGGCGTCAGCTTCCAGTTCGGTATCCAGCAGGATAACTGGCTGGGGACCGGTAACTCCGTCGGCTTTAGCGGCACCAAGAACGACTACCAGACCTATGCCGAGCTGTCGATGACCGATCCGTACTTCACGGTGGATGGCGTCAGCCTGGGTGGCAAGATCTTCTACAACGACTTCAGCGCCGATGATGCGGACCTATCCGATTATGATCTGCGCAGCTACGGCGTGGGCACTACGCTGGGCTTCCCGATAAGCGAGAACCATTCACTGAATTTCGGCCTGGATTACGTGCATGACGATCTGACCAATATGCAGCCGCAGGTGACGATGTGGCGCTATCTGGACAGCGTCGGCATCAATCCCAAGGTGGTTACCACCAATAAGGCGGACAGCGACGCCGATTTCAGCCCCGATAATTTCTTCTTATCGATGGGCTGGAGCTACAACAATCTGGATCGCGGCTACTTCCCTACCGCCGGTTCGCGCGTTAGCCTGACCGGTAAGGTGACGGTGCCTGGCTCTGATAACGAATATTACAAAATCACCTTCGACGCCAGCCATTACATCCCGCTTAGCGAAAGTGGCAACTGGGTGCTGATGGGCCGCGCTCGCGCCGGTTACGTCGATGGTCTGGGCGGCAAGGATGTGCCGTTCTACGACAACTTCTATGCGGGCGGTTCCAATACGGTGCGCGGTTTTTGTTCCAATACTATTGGTCCGAAAGCGGCGTATTATAAGTGCAATAGCGGCAATACCCGCTATAGTGATTGTCCGGTGGACAAATCCAGCGACGCCGTGGGCGGTAACGCCATGGCGATTGCCAGCGCCGAACTTATCGTGCCGACGCCGTTCTTGAGTGAGAAGTATGCCAACTCGGTGCGCACTTCGCTGTTTGTCGATGGCGGTACCGTGTGGGATACCAGCTGGCAAAATACCAGCGCCACCCGCGCTGCCGGTATTCCGGACTACAGCGATCCGGGCAATATCCGTATTTCCAGCGGTATCGCCCTGAAGTGGATGTCGCCGCTGGGGCCGTTGGTATTCTCTTATGCGCAGCCGGTCAAGAAATACGATGGCGACAAGTCAGAGCAGTTCCAGTTTAATATTGGCAAAACGTGGTAATATTACCCGGGATGATGTGCTGTAGTGGTCAACTAAAACTGGCCACCGCGTTAACGTTTTTCCAGTATCTATTTTCTGATTCGTTTGGTGGCAACCCACCGTTATATTCATGCGACCTGAGTGCGCTGTAATATCCCACGATATAGTCGGTAATTTTATGAGCTGCTTCGCTGAAGCTTATGTAGCCCGTTACCGGTATCCACTCGTTTTTCAGACTTCTGAAAAAGCGCCCCATCGGACTGCTATCCCAATAGTTACCACGCCGACTCATGCTTTGTTTGATCCGGCAACGCCACAGCAACTGTCGGAACTGCCTGCTCGTATAGTGGCTACCCTGATCGCTGTGGAACACCACTCCAGCCGGTTTACCACGCGTTTCCCATGCTATTTCCAGTGCTTTGATGGTCAGTCTGCTATCCGAGGAGAACGACATAGCCCAGCCCACCAGTTTCCTCGCGAACAGATCAAGAACAACTGCAAGGTATGTTCAGCGTTTCCCGGCCCAGATATAGGTCACATCGCCGCACCATACCTGGTTTGGCTCCGTTACAGCGAACTGGCGCTCAAGATAATTCCGGATCGCAACATGCTCCTGACCGCCACGCTTATACCTGTGCGTCGGCTGCTGACAACTGACCAGCCCCAGCTCTTTCATGCGCCTGCCTGCGAGCCAGCGTCCCACCCAGAAGCCTCTCTGGGTTGCCATGGTGGCGATACTTCTCGCGCCAGCGGCACCATGGCTGATACTGTGTAGTTCATGAACCTGACTGCGCAATACCGTTCGCCTGCCGTCTGACCTGTCAGGACGACTTTTCCAGTATTTGTAACTGCTGCGATGAACCCTGAACACGTGGCAGAGTGTGGCCACAGGATAATGCGCTCTGAGTTTCCCGATTAACGAGAACTGTTCAGGGAGTCTGACATCAAGAGCGCTGTAGCCTTTTTTAATATTTCGTTTTCCATTTCAATGCGTTGTACCTTCTTCTTGAGCTCACGTATTTTGATTTGTTCCGGGGTTATGGGAGAGGCTTTTGGCGTTTTCCCCTGTCGCTCATCACACAGTTGTTTTACCCATTTCGTCATCGTAGAAAGGCCGACGTCCATGGCTTTTGCTGTTTGTGCGGCGGTGTGATTTTGGTCGACAACCAGTTAAGCGGATTCGCGTTTGAATTTAGGACTAAAATTTCTTCTTTTCATTGGTGCACCCGTGTTGTTCTGAGGTGAGCATATCACCTCTGTTCAGGTGGCCAAATTCAGTGTGCCACTACATATCTACCGTCGGCCATAGCGAAATATCCTCCGGCATCGGTTCAATACGACGTTTTAGCGGCCAGGTGGTCTGCAAATAACCGAGGACCAGAATCACCCAGGCATAAAGCTCGGCGAGAAAAAGTCCGATACCCAGACAGGCTTCCACCGAGGAATTAAAATGCAGGGTTTCGGTGGCGCGCCAGTAGATATAGCGCGTTGACATCAGACATAACATAACCACCAGCACGACATTTACAAAGTGGCTTTTACTGATACCGAGTAATAACATCAGCCCCACGCTGGCCAGGCCGAAAAAATACTGTTTATCACTGTCCATCGGCGTAATCACTATGATTGTGGCGATGGAGAGCATTAATAGTAACAGCAGATAAAACAGTGCCTTATTTATATCCTGACCTGCGATAATGTCAAATGCCCGTATTGGGCATGGCATAAAATTCGCCATCTCCTACTTTGACCCCAACGATAGCGGCGACTTTTTACTGATAAGTTCAATATTAAATGCCGCCGCAGACACCGGGCTAAACTCGATAATCGAACGCTGGGACGCGTTGGCTTCCGGCACACATTTATCGCGATGAATCATGTCCAGCAGCTTGTCCCCTAGCCGCTGTTCAAAAAAATGGGATACGTCACGGCTGAGATTACGGCGCATATCGCTTTGATTGACGACGTCACATTCCCCCAAACGCTGATTGAGCGGCGCGCCAAGAAATTTGTGATTTTCTATCTGCGGCAACAGCGACAGCGAGGCGGTGTCCGCCAGCGTCATGGCGATATGCAGATCGGCAATGTTCTGTACGGCCTTCAGCGCCGGCACCGACCCCGGTGAAAAATCGGCGATAACTACCAGACCCAGATAATTCAACACCGTATTCAAACCGCGCTGCAGAAAGTGCGGATCGTGGATGATGGCGTTTTCAAACGCCAATCGCTGCTCTTCTTCCGCGCCGCCATAGGGCAGAACAAACAAATTGACGTCTGCTTTTAAAATAAACTGGCTCCAATCCATGACCGTGGTGGCCTGCGCAACATAGCCGCGGGTGTCGGAAATCGGCACGCCGAAATGCAGTCGCAGGGCGTTTTGTACGTCAAAATCAATGGCCAACACTTTGCTGCCGCTGCGGGCCATGGCATAGGCTAAATTGGCGCTTACGGTGGTTTTGCCCACGCCGCTCTTCGGCGAACAGACGCAAACTAACAGCATAAAGCGATATTCTCTAAAAGAAGTGAAAGGGGGACATCGCGGCGGCCGTGGAGGTCAGCAGGGGACGCGGGGCTACGGTTAAATAAGTTTTTAAAGCGCATACCCGCGCTGCCGGGGATGTCTTGCGACGCATTCGGCACCGCAAACGGATTACCCCCTGTGGCGCATAAGCCTCGTGGGCGCGGGCCGCTGCCGGCGTAGGGGGCAGCGAGGTTTTGCATTTGGCGAAACAGAGGCGCAAAGCGCGACTGGTGTTGGGCCGTCAACAGGCTGCCCGGCGGCACATAAGCTTCACGGGTGTGGGCCGGCGGCTGGGTAAACGGCGGCGCACCAGGCTTTTGCGCCTGCTCGTCGGTGGCTAGGCTGGACGGCGGGAGGCCGGCAAAAGGGCCGCAGGGTCTTGCAACGGTAACGCCTGACCTTCCGGCGGCGCGGGAACGAGGGCGGTCTGGGGCGCGCGGGTATCGGCTCCCGCCTGCCTGGTTAATTGATCAAATACCGAGCCTGGCCGATGAGTAGTCTTAGTGCCGTCGATGGCACCGAATGGCAGAGCGCAGCCGGTTGCTGTCTGCGGCGGCAAGGCGTTTTCCACCGCATTGAAAAGCGACGATGCGTCGGGGGACCATAGGCGGGGCGCTCAGCTGCGGCGGCGGGCGGCCCCCTCCGCCATTATCAACGGACGGGGACGCTGAATTCTTGTTGTGATATCGGCGACGGCGGCGGCAAGGTCGAATGACCTTGCTCCAGCGGGTGGGACGGTCGATTGGCATTGACGATCTGTCGAATGATGGTCCAGCTGGAAGCGGAACTATTAGGATTACTTTTAGCGATTTCTTTATAATCAAAATCTTCCATATTCAGCTTTTCTTTGAATCGCTTAATGTCATCATAATTATTCATGGCTCACCTTAGGAATGACGTGTGGCAGAACTGCACCGGCGCGTTTTCGCTAGAGGCAAGCGTAAGGCGCAATCGGACATTATAAGCGTTGGGCGCATATGAAAAAAAAATGACGAAATCTATTAGATAGGCTAATACAAGTATGATTTATTTACCGATCTTAATCGGCGCCAGCGCTTAGGTAATAGCGATAGGTCGTCATCGCACTGCGGGGTTTGCCTATCCGGCACCTTGCTCGCGCGCGACTTTAAACATAGACCATATTATTGGAATTGCCGGATAAAATTTCCCGCAGGAATCCCATGCCAAATGCCATTCGCTGCTGCTTTTTAAATAAAAGCCTTTTAAAAGGCAATATTTATTTTTCCCCTCGTTAATAACAGTTTAAAACCACGGATTTTTGATAAAACAGCCTATTTTCTACGACGGGAAGCAGACTTTATAGTGAAGTTCTTGCTTCAAGGTTTATGTAAAAGTAGCGTAATGGTCTTAATGATTACGTTACAAAAATTGATCATTTGGACAAAAACCAAAGTTAGGCATAATGAAAGCCATTTCATTACCACGCCTCTATCGCATAAGATTTGGCTGAATTGCCCGTTTTGAGGCATAAAACACGCGATTAAATCGGTTATATTAGGCGGGATAATCGGTGCGACTAGCGTAAGCCCTGTTGCGTCATTCACCGGCATTCGGCTACCGACATGGCGGTGTTCTGGTATGTGGTCAGCGGTGGGTACCACCGCCCGCGTTATGACCTGTCAGCCATAAATAAAGAAAAGTTTGCGGATCAGACGTTCTTTAACGATTAAACAAATGGCAACCGTGTCCGGTGTGGCATTGGTGACCATTTGCCTTTTTATCGTGATCCAGCTTTTCCATTTCCTTCAGCAGCGCCGTGAAGATTACACTCTGTAATTGCAAAATATCGCCTCGTCGGTGCGCCAGCCGCTATCCAACGCGGTGCTGTAGGCCGATATTCCCCAGGCGGAGCAGATCCTGGTTACCCTTAAGCGCAGCGGCATACTGAGCCGCGCCGATGTGGTACTACCGAATGATGTCCAGGTTTTGCACGGCGATTTCCCGCCCGAGCGGCCGGTGCCGGCGCTGATAAGCCGCGTGTTCCGTCTGGCGGTTGAGGTGTAGGTGTGTCGCTCTATTCCCTCCCGCGGCCTTCTCATCCCCAGGCGCTGGCTTACTTAGTGCTGTAGGCGGACTCGTACCGCCTTTATCAGTTTATTGTTAGCGCCATTGTCTCACCACGATAACGACGTATCTGCTTATGGCGCTTATCATGACGGTCGCCATCACCTGGTATATCAATCGCCTGATGGTGCATCCGCTGCGCGCGATTGCCCGCGAGCTGGAAAATCTGGCGCCGGAGGAAATTCCCTCTCACCAGCTTACCCTGCCGAATATGCACCGGGACGATAAATTGGGGGTGTTGGTGCGCAGCTATAATCGCAACCAGCAGGTCACCGCGCGCCCGGCAGGAGCTCGAACGGCGGGCGGCTCGCCACCCTGAAACCGGCTTGCCCACCCGCGCGCGCTTCCTGACGATGCTGGATGCCCGTCTGGCGGCGCAGAAAGAATTCCGACCCTGATGTCTGCTGGTTATCGCGGTCAGTTCACTATTGGAGGCGGCGGGGGCGTTAACCGAATCGCAGCGCGCTTTGCTGCGCGCCGCGCTGGCGGATCAACTGCGGCTTGATCACGGCGAAACCGGATTGCTGGCGCAGTTAAGCCCCCATGAGTTCGCCTCGTGCCATTGGGAGACGCAACCGCCGTTTCAGGCCATGCCCCTGGCCCAGCGCATGTTATCCCGTATCCAGCATCCGCTTATTACCCTCGGGACGCTGACGCTGCGACCCGCGGCCAGTATCGGCGTTGCTATAAGGCTATCGGGTGACGAAAACGCCGAGAGCTTACTGCGCCGTGCTGCGTCCGCCGCGCTGTCGGTGGCGGCGCGGGGTAAAAACCAGATTGTGTTTTTCGAGTCCGGCCAGGCGGAGGCGGAGGCGCGTCGTTTGACGTTTGCCCACACGTTGCTGGACGGGATTGAACATGGGCGCTGCACACTATTTTTCCAGCCGCAGGTTGATATGCGTGATCAGCGCCTATTAAGCATAAGCGCCGAAGCTCTGCGGCGCTGGCGCCAGGACGATGGCAGCTGGAGCCTGGCGGAGGATTTCATCTGCCAGGCGGAGGCGGGGGGCGTAATGGTCCCACTGGGCAACTAGATACTTGAGGAGGCATGCCGGGCACTAGGCGCTTGGCAGGCGCGCGGTATCGACCTGCCGTTGGCGGTCAATTTGTCCGCGCTCCAATTGCAGGAAAATGGTCTGGCGGCGTCGTTGCAACATTGGCTGGCGCGCTATCAGGTCAGAGGCGAGCGATTGGTGCTGGAAGTCACTGAAACCGCCTGCATTACCGAATTCGACACCGCGTTCGCCGTGCTGCGCGATCTGCGTAATCTTGGTATCGTTATTGCGCTGGATGACTTCGGTATGGGCTATTCCAGTTTATATTGCCTCGATCGTCTGCGGCATTTGCCCGTCGATATGCTGAAAATCGATCGCAGCTTTATCGCCACGCCTCCCGGCGACGCCGTCATGTTGCAAGTGGTGAGCGCCATTGCTGGCGCACTCGGCCTGCCGGTTATCGCCGAAGGGGTGGAAAATACCGCACAGTGCGATTATCTGCTGACGCATCATATTCATCGCGGTCAGGGTTATCTGTTCTCCGAGTCGCTGACGCAGCCGGCGTTTGAACAACGCTTTCTTCACTTGCAGACCCCCTGACTCTCCCCCTTGTTTCCTGTTTCTTGGTTTTTATCCTTTGGCTCTTGGCACTTGCCTCTTGCGCCAGGGGCCCGGGGCCGACGCCCATTTTTTTGCCCTGTCCTGCCCCACGAAGGTAATATTTTCTGCTACAGGGTGACATCTGCAAAGGCCCACTGTATAACAACATGGTACACTTTGCGCTACACTTTTTCGGCGGAAAAGTAAAACGATGCAAACACAGCTAACCGTCAAAGTAAGAGTCAGGTTTTTCCTTGGTATTGATTGAGTAGGGGTTCACATGCAGGGCACCGGAATTCGTCTTTTCTTGAGTGGTGTATTACTGCTGACGTCGGGAGGGTGGGCACAGGCCGAAGCATTATAACCTGATGCCGCCTGGCAGCAGCGAAAACTCAGCAATGGCTTCGCCTGGTAAATTCTAACGACGCCGCAGCGGCCAAACGATCGTGTTGAATTGCGGCTAATGGTCAATACCGGTTCACTGGCGGAAAACACCCAGCAAACCGGTTTCGCACGTCTTCTTGCCCGTTTGGCCCTGACGCACAGCGAGAATTTCACCACCGCGCAGCTTACCTCCTTATGGTAGCAGGGCGCGAATGAACAACGGCCACAGCCGCCTGCGCGCGTTTCCTATGAAACGACATTGTATAGCCTCAGTTTGCCAAACGGTCGGCCGGATTTAGTGAAAGAAGCGCTGAAATGGATAGTCAATACGGCCGGCCACCTGTCCATTACCCCAGCGACGGTACCGGAGAACCCGCGTAACAGCTGGTGGCACTACCGCCTGAAGGGGTCGCTGCTGGTGTCCCACAGCCCGGATGCGGCGGCGAAATCACCGGTGGATGCCGAACAATTGCAGCATTTCTATCAACGTTGGCACACCCTTGACGCCATGACGTTGTATGTGCTGGGCAACGTGGACGGGCGCGCCCTCAACGAGCAGATCGTGAAAACCTTCTCTGCGCTGCAGGGCAAATGCGATACCCCGGCTACCATGCCGACGATGTCGCCGCTACCGCATCAGCCCGTGAGTCTGTTCAGCGAAGAAGGCGGCTATGAGAGTCTCAAACTGGTCTGGGACAGCCCGTGGCAGCCTATACGCGATTCGCAGTCGTTGAATCGTTATTGGCGCGGAGATTTGGCGCGTGAGGCGCTGTATATGGATTTGCAGCAGGCGCTAAAGGAGAGCGACCTGAAGCGGACCAATTTGCGCTTTGACTACAATGTGAACTATCTGCGTGCACAGTGCGCGATTCACGTCGATACGCCGGCGGACAATTTGACGCCGTCGATGACTTTTGTTGCCCACGAGCTGGCCAACGTGCGCAACCATGGCCTGAGCCAGGCGGAATTCGACGCGCTTATGGCGCGTAAAGCTGGGGAACTGAGCACCTTGTTCGCCACTTATGCCCGTACCAGCACCGACGTTCTGATGAGTCAGCGTTTACGCTCGCAGCAAAATGAAGTCGTGGATATTGCACCGGAACAGCATCAGAAACTACGCAGCGTTTTTTTAGGGGGACTGACGCTGCAGATGCTGAATCAGGAATTACGCAGTCAGCTGTCGCAGAACGCCACGATGGTGCTGATGCAGCCGAACGGCGAGCCGGAGGTAAACATGAAGGCGCCGCAGGTAATTTACGAGCACATCATGGATCCCAGCCCGCTGCCGGCGACCATCGACGAGAGCAAGCCGGAAGTCACCGACATACCGCCGGCCTCATAATAGTGGAGGCCACTTCCGTGTCGCCGGTCAGTCGAACCGCCAGATAGCCGGCGCTGAAAGAGTCCTCGGCGGCGGTCGTATCGACCACTTTCTCTTTTGGCAATTTTACCGCGGGCACTTCCTGCACCGCCTCGTTCGCTTCCGCTACCAGACAGGCCTCGGCGCCGCATTTGATGACAATTTCACTGACGTTCAGCGCACGCGTGCGCTTAAGTACGGCGTCCATCTGCTGTTCACCCCACAGCATGTCTTCGTCATCGAGCGTCAGGAAGGCGATGTCGGTACAGGCAAGAATGTCGCGATAGGCCGCCTGGGTTTCTTCCCGGCTTTGCCACAGACGCGGGCGGTAATTATTGTCAAAAATGACTTTTCCGCCATTGGCACGGCAGGTCCGCAACAGGCAGGGCCAGCAGCTATTCGCGGCTTTGCGGCGAAAGGATGGCGATGCTGATCCCACTTAAATAAAGGTAATCAAAATCTGCCAGCGCTGCGCAAATGTCGGCTGACGACGCCCAATTGACTATAGCTCGCGCCTTGTCAGCATGAGTTGCGCCTACACCGCACCTTGGGCACGATGCCGCTGCGGTGTAACTCACTGGCGACACGTCAATTTTGCGCCTGATCTCCCGCCGGTTTGCCCCGCCGAATCTGGCAGGTGCGTAATCCTCAACTATTATTAATGCATCGGGGAAGACTAACGAGGATATCGACACATTCATGACACGGACCAAAAAAGTGATAGGTGGGGTCGTGCTGTTTCTGCTGCTGCTCATCGTGGCTATTGTGATTTTTATCGCCACAAGATGTACCGGGCGACTACACTGCCCGGCTTAAACGCATTGAGGCCAGTATCGCCCCCTTAGCGCTGCTGCACCGTGAAGTGTATCTGCCGCGTATTACTCTGGTCAGCCCTGATGCGTCGTTGAAACGATTAGCGAACGGCAAGAATAACTGGACTTTTAACCTGGCCAACAGCGACGAGAAAGACAGTCAAAAACCCGTTTCGCCGTGGTCCTTCCAGGTAGATGATATCGTTTTCGATCGGGGTAAGATCGATTATCAGAACGCTGTCGCCAAGGCGGATATCTATCTGACGGTAAACCCGCTCGGTAAACCGGTGGCATTCGCCGAGCTGACCGGCAGCAGCGACGATAAGCAGGCGGCGGTGAAAAATGACAACAACTATATTTTTGGCTGGAAAGCGGAGGGGACTACAACAATGAACCGCTTAGCGGCTCGGAAAAAATTAGTGGCATGCTGGCGGTGCGTAACGCAGGCCCCCGTTCCCGCTGCAGGCGGATGTGCGCTCGGGCCGGACCCGCGTGGCGTTCACCGGGACGCTTGAGGATCCGCTCAATTTCGGTGGTCCCAATTTGCGACTACGGTTTGCCGGAGAGAATCTCGGGGATTTGCAGGGGCTAAAACCGGGGTGGTGCGCTGCCCGATTCGCCGCCCTACAACACCGATGGCCATCTGGTCGCCAATTTTAAAGGCAAAAATGCGGGCCGTTACCGTTACGAGAAGTTCAACGGCAAGATTGGTCAAAGCGATATCCACGGCACGTTAAAATATCGCCAGGGCAAACCGCGGCCGTCGCTGAGCGGCGAACTGATCTCCAACCGGCGGCGCTTTGCCGATTTGGGGCCGCTTATCGGTGCCGATTCCGGCACCGATAAGCGGCAAGCAGGCAGCCAAGAGCAAATCAATACAGCCCTCTGATAAGGTGCTGCCGTATGACAAATTTGATACCGCCAGCTGGTCCAAGATGGATGCCGATGTGAAGTTTACCGGCAAGGATATTGAGCACGGCGATTCGCTGCCGTTAAACGATCTCTATACCCACCTGAAGCTGGATAATGGCGAGCTGTTGCTGGATCCGCTGCGCTTTGGCATGGCGCGCGGCACGCTTAACTCGACCATTCGTCTGGAAGGGCAGCGCACACCGATGCGCGGCCGCGCGGATCTTCATGCCCGTGGTCTGCAGTTGAAAGCGCTATTTCCAAGCGTCGAGGCGATGCGCAATTTGCCGGTACTGGCAATTCCGTGGCGGCGCGCTATTGGGCAGCAGCAATGGCAATCAACGTCTGTTGACGAACGATGGTATTATCAGCCGTAATTTGATGGAAATCGCCGGTCTTAACGTCGGTAACTACGTCGTCGGTAAGTTGTTTGGCGACGAGCAGGTGAAAATCAACTGTGCCACGGCGGACGTCAACGTGAATAACGACCTGGCGCAGCCACGGCTATTCCTGTTCGACACAGAAAACGCGGTCATACATGTTGACGACACCACCAACCTGGGTACCGAACGGCTGGATTTGTCGATCAATCCCGACAGTAAAGGCGCGCGTATTGTTACGCTGCGATCGCCGCTGTATGTGCGTGGCACCTTCAAAAATCCTTCCGCCGGCGTAAAACCCGGGCCGCTCATCGCTCGCGGCGCCGCGGCTGTCGTGCTGAGGGGGGCGCTCCTGGCGCTCATCTCCCCGAGCGGCGGCGATGATAATCAGTGCGCGCTGATCTTAAGAGAGATGGATATCAAAAAATGACCGGTTACCCGGCACGGCGGTGGGCGCTATACCGCCGCCGGGTTGGTCAATGGCCGTTTAGAATGGGGCAACTATGATCCTGGATCTCTTCGACCGATCCGACATTACGGTGCAGCAGACTGCGCTGGCTGGTCAAAAGCAGCAATGAGCCATCGGGTAGCAGCGTAAACGCCATACCGTATTCTCCCATTTCCTCAGAAGCATCCGGTACCTCACGCGCCGGCAGTAAAAACGGGCTTTGCGCCGCCAGGCCCGCCGCGGAGATACGCCTGGCCAGATATTTATGGCCTAGAATCGGCTGCGCCAACGGTTGCCAGTCGGTGCTGATATTGGCGGCATCGTTATCCAGCCGCTCGCGGATATCCGGACGCAGACAGGAAATATGAATATGCAGCTGATTTTGCGTCCGGCCATAGGCGGAATTGATCGCCAGCGACAGAAAACGGTCGCCGACCGCATTACCCCGCCTCTCGGATAAAAAATATCTGGCCTGCCAGGCAAGATAAAAGAAATTGGGCGTTGAGGTAGCGAGTAAACGCGGGCTTTCAATACCGCTGATTTTATCGGTGGGCATCAGTAAAAACTGCAGCGGCCCGACAAAATCATCTTTAAGCATTACATAGTCGGCGGCGGTATTGACTTCACTGCACAGCGCCGGATCTCCGCGCTGAAGTTGATTGGGTACGCATTTCTCGCTCACTATCCGCCATAGGGCGTCGGGGTGTTTCGGCGAAAAAGTCGTGTAATATTGCCCCGCGCCGAGCGCCGCAACCAAAATAACAATCACCAGCAGCAGCGCATATTTGATCTGTTGCCACGTCATAGATCATCCTCTTCATGTTCTCCACGCCGCATTAAAAAAACGGGCCGCATTTACCAGGATGACAGCCCGTCATTACCGTTATCTTAACCGGCCGGCCGGCCGCTTAGCTGTGCAAATTACAGCGCCCGGTGCCGTGTTTTACGCGCCGCCAGTCGCACCAGTAATGTCAGGCAGGCCATCGCCGCCAGGTAAATACCCACGTAAAATAATCCGTAATTGGCGGTAAGCCAGGCGGCAATGTACGGGGCGACCGATGCGTCAATGATTGACGCCACATTATAGGAAAAAAACGCTGGTATAGCGAACTTCGGTGGGAAACAGTTCCGGCAACAGTGCGCCCATGGGGCCGAACGTGGAACGTGAGGCCCATCACCATAAACCCGCACAACAAAAACCCCATGACCACCCAGACATTCCCCGAACCCAACAGCGACGGGAACACCAGCGCAAACGCCATAATCAAAACGGTAATGGCTATCATGGTGTGTCGGCAACCGAATTTATCCGCCAGTTGACCCGCGATGGGCACCATCAGACCGAAACCGATAACGCCAATCATCAGCATCAGCAGAAAATCGTTGCGCGAAAATCCCAGACCGCAACGGCAGTGGGGCCGTACCGTAGGTCATGGAGAATACCGTCATGATGTAGAACAGGGTATAAGTAGCTAGCATAATAAAGGTGGCGATGATGGTCATTTTCAAATGCTGGTTAAGCAGGGTACCAATAGACATGCGCACCTGCGCCTTGGCTTTGGCGATTTTGGCGAAAACCGGCTTTCATGTAGCGAAACGCGCACATACAGCCCAATGAGCACCAGAACGACCGACAGCAGGGATGGCACGCGCCACCCCCAGCTCATAAACTGTCCGTCGGTTAGCAGCCAGGAAAGCAGCAAGAACATCCCGTTAGCGAAGAAGAAACCGATAGGCGCGCCCAACTGCGGGAAGGAGCCATACAAAGCACGTTTATGCGCCGGTGCATTTTCTGTCGCCAGCAGCGCCGCGCCGCCCCATTCACCCCCCAGGCCAAGGCCCTGGCCGAAACAGGCCAGCGCCAGCAGCAGCGGCGCCATAACGCCAATCGTCTGGTAGCCCGGCAATAGGCCTATTACCATCGTTGAGATGCCCATGGTGAGCAATGAGGCCACCAGGGTGACTTTACGGCCGACGCGATCCCCAAAATGGCCGAACAGCGCCGAGCCAATCGGCCGGGCGATAAACGCGATGGGGAAAGTCGCCAGCGATTGTAGCCTGGCAGCGGTAGCGTCCCCCTGCGGGAAGAAGATTTGCGGGAAAACGATAACCGCGGCGCTGGCATAAATATAAAAATCGAAAAATTCGATGGCGGTGCCGATCAACGAGGCAACAATCACTTTACCCCGTGAATTAACGGGAGGACCGGCTACGTCGGAATCCAGAGTCGGTGCTGCTGAGGCTTGCATAATTGTTTCTTATCGGTCAACTACGGAAAAGATAGGCATCTTAGACAGAGAAATAAGGCATTTCAATGGCTGAATTTTGACCAATTAGTCATTTCCTACCGTCAGCAGCAGATCATTCCTCCTCATGATTTTCCCGCAGGGAAAGCCGCCGGAGAAAGCGTTTGCAGCAGAGTTAATTTCTGTAAAAACCCGTAAGAAAAATTTCTCCTCAGCAATAAATGCTGGGTTGTAGTTATAAAGATCTAAAAGTTGGTGCACAACACCGCTTTTTGATCATTTACGCGGAATATCACTCTGACATAATAAATAATTCCGACATATCCAACAGGAGTGTGCCGCGTACGCGCCCGCTTACCGATAAGTCCTGGAACGGCGGATTGACGGTCTGCAACGGGCGCTGGCGGCACCGCCACGTCGTTTGGTTTGCGGTGATAGCCAATATTTCCCCCGCGTTAGTCTTGACTCTGCCCTGGCAACGGCTTCAGGCAGCGCCGTACCGGTCACCACCATTATCGGTCGCAGCCAGGTGACGGTGTCGAGTCACAGCGCCTTGATAATCTAATCTTGAGCGCCGGCGAAAATTGACATCAGCGACAGCGTGACGATCAGCGTTACCACCAGACCGATTAAGGAAATCAGATCGCGCAGGTATTTCAGGTAAAATTTCTCCTGCTCCTGGGGATTGCGCTCCCATTCATCACGCAATTGGGCACGGATGGCTTCACGCAGGTTGCTCATCCAATTCAGCTCCGAATAAAGCGCGACCAGCAAACCGGTGATGCCGACCGTGGTGCGCTGTTGCACAGCCGTGCGGACCGTATTTTTTAAGGTCGTCGCCAGCGTTTGTATCGCTGATACTGTCGGCGATTTTATTAATCAGGTCGGTCAGGATATCCGGATTGGACGCTAGAAAAAAACCGACGCCGGCAAACGACCCCATCAAAATGGGGATCAGGGATAAGGAAGGAAAAATAGGTTATCGCGGCGCCGAATTGACTCCCCATGCGATCGCTAAACCGTTCCGCGGCGCGGATCATATGCGCCACCATCGGGTACGCGCTAATCTTTTCAATCATCCGTCCAGAACGGTGGGCAATTTTATCAATCGACTCATGACCGGTATGAGGCGTAGTGAGCGGAGTGGTGATTTCTGGCTCCCCGGCGGTCGCGGCATACGTCTTTTTTTCGGCCATAGTCCCCCTCGAAGTCAGCTTATCATTAAAAGCTCTAATGAAAATAATTATAGCCAATGATTCCGCCGGAGGGGCTGGTATTCCGGCATCATGGTGCGAGTAAGATTAACAGCCGGCTGAAATGGGAACGGGGAAAAAACACACGGGCAACTTCGCAGTCCCGTGTGAGAGGGACAATTAGCTTAACGCATTGTCACTAGCTCTTCCGCTGCGGTCGGGTGAATTGCCACGGCATTGTCAAAATCCTGCTTGCTGGCACCCATTTTGATGGCGACGGCGAAACCCTGCAGCATTTCATCCATACTGAAACCGATGCCGTACAGACCGACAATTTTCTCTTGCGGACCGACGCAAACCAGTTTTATACGGCACGGTTGACGATGCCGGGTGACCGCGGTGTACATGGAAGTAAAAGACGTTCTGTAGACTTTGACCTCCGTTTCACCGTATTTTTCCTTGGCTTCGGGCTCAGTCAGACCAATGGCGCCGATAGGGGGATGGCTGAAGACCACCGTCGGGATGAAATCATAGTTCAGATGCTTTTCCGGCTTGTTGTTGAACAAGCGCTCCGACAGCCTGCGACCGGCGGCGACCGCTACCGGCGTTAACTCGACGGCGCCGGTATTATCGCCAACGGCGTAAATACCCAACACGTTAGTGTTTTGGTATTTATCCACCTGAATGTGGCCGTTATCATCGGTTTTTACGCCCGTCGCCGCCAGATTGAGATTATCGGTGGCCGGCTCGCAACCGATGGCCCAAATCAACGCGTCAACGGTAAATTGCTCTGCATTTTGCAGCGTCAGCGTCAGGCTGCCGTCCGGGTTTTTCGCCACCGATCGCGGCACCGAGCCGGTATGTAGCGCCGGCCCTTCCGCCTGCATGACCTCGACCAACGTCTCGACAATGAGAGGATCAAAGCTGCGCAGCGGCGCGTGTTTGTGAACAAACAGATGGGTCTGGGCACCTAGGGCGTTGAGCACACCTGCGATTTCCACCGCGATATAACCGGCGCCTACTACCGCGACGCGTTCCGGCGTGGCGTCCAGCGCGAAGAAGTCGTCGGAATCAATGCCATATTCCGCGTCCGGAATAGCCACATTGCTGGGACGGCCGCCGGTCGCTATTAATATGTGATCGGCGGTGACGTGCTCGCCGTTCACCTCCACGGTATGCGCATCAACAAAACGAGCGAAGCCGTGAATGACATCAACATGATTATTGCCCAGCACCCGTTCATAGGATTGATGGATGCGATCGATATAGGCGCTGCGGCTCTCGACCAAGGTGCGCCAGTCAAATTTTTCAACGGTCGTGCTAAATCCGTAATACGGCGCATACAGCCTTACCGACTCGGCAATTTGCGCGGTGTGCCACATCACTTTCTTCGGAACGCAACCCACATTGACACAGGTGCCGCCAAGGTATTTGGCTTCAATCAGCGCACATTTACGGCCGTATTGAGCAGCGCGATTAATCGACGCAATGCCGCCGCCGATGGCGAGGTAATCGTAATGTCGGATCATTCGGGCGTTTTCTTCAGCAAAATCGTTGACACAAGTGTCACGTGCAAACGCCCATTGTCGCAAAGATTGCGTCAATCTTTATGATAAATGAAACGCCGTTACTCCGGTACCTGCCCGCGCGCGAAAGCGTGGCCCTGGCCGGTGGGGACCAGCGTCTGATGCAGCCAGGGGAACAAGGCATTCATTTGCTGTTCCAGTCTCCAGGGGAAATTGACGACAATCATGCCGGAGGCGGTCATGCCGCGCCGATCGCTATCGGGACGGACGCCAGCTCAATTTGCAGAATTCAACGAATAGCGCCGACAGCGTGCGCTTAATCTGCTGGCGCAGCACGACCGGATACCACAGCGCATAGACGCCGGTGGCAAAACGCTTGTA
Source organism: Sodalis sp. (in: enterobacteria) (assembly GCF_051710625.1). Classification (GTDB taxonomy): domain Bacteria; phylum Pseudomonadota; class Gammaproteobacteria; order Enterobacterales; family Enterobacteriaceae; genus JBPESN01. The sequence continues at coordinate 33,443 of NZ_JBPESN010000015.1, forward strand.
GCCATTCCTGAATGGCGCTGACCACCTCCTGATAATCCGTTTTCATTTCATAAGGCGGATCGATCAGCACCACGCCGCACCGGGACGCCGGTGGCAATTGAGATTTCAGCTGCTGATAGCCGTCTGCCCGCAGTACCGTGGCGCGGGCATCTTTGTGAAACTCGCGGCGCAGCAGGGGATAATCGCTGGCGTGCAGCTCGGTCAAATGCAGTTTATCCTCGTCTCGCAGCAGTTGGCGGGCCAATTAAAGGCGACCCGGGGTAATAGCGTAACTGCCCTGTTCGGTTGAAATGACGGACTACGTCCAAATAAGGCGCTAGCAAGGTCGGCACATCGTTACGCTGCCAGATTCGGGCGATGCCTTCCAGGAATTCGCCGGTACGCTCGGCCTTTTCACCGGAAAGCATATAGCGGCCCGCGCCGGCGTGGCTGTCCAGATAAAGGAGGGGTTTTTCCTTTTCCTTCATCGCGCTCAGGATGAGGCTGAGCACGGTATGTTTGAGCACATCGGCGTGATTACCAGCATGGAAGCTGTGGCGATAGCTGAGCATAGGTTTGATATCTACTTAATAATGAACGGTTATTTTATGAATGCTGCTGCCGTATTTTACTCGTGTTACCCACATAGGTTCTCGGGGCCAGCGTACCTGACCAAAGACCAGCAAAGGGACAATAACTTTGACGGAGGATTATATCAGGATGCGGAGGCAATGGGTTAAATGCATTCCGGCCTCTCAACGTTAGCGGCGCCAGTGTTCGGAAACCGGCCTCCTCTTTCTACCCTCGTTACCCGGAAACGATGTTTCCCCCCAACCCGTCCGCCGCGTGGTAAATGAGCTAAGGCCCGACGAGCAGGAAAAAGTGAAGCGGAAAGAGCTCGCCGCGGGTTGACGAGCTAAAAGTCCGGAAAGTCGGAGAAAGCAAGGTAAAAAAGGACCGTTTCGGGGATCTTATGGGTATATTCCTTCGTTTTACAGTTATTGTTATCTCTCATTATCGTCCATACGGGCGTCGCATTGAGGGGGTAAAGGCCCCATCCTGTAAATGTGAACAGGCCAGCCAGCGCGCTGACCGCGGTAGCCGGTTGAAGCCGTAGCGGGAGCGGTTCTTGATGCCAGACGCGGTGAGTGGCGCATGACCAGGCGGGGGCCCCTATAGTACCTTAGCATCCGTTAATGAACCGCTTGTGAGCGCATGATGCCGGTGTCTTGCTGGGGATCCCTCTCTTGCGTTTTGTGACGCCACGGTTTGGTGGTAATGATTATTCAATAATAGTATTATATTTTTTAATATGAATGATGTGGACTTGCATTAAGCTGAAATACGTCAGGTGTTGAAATGCTTATTGATATGCTTCATTATATTCCGGTTGTCGCTTCAGATTTAAATCATTTAATATTCATATTATTTAATGCATTCAAAATCTATCCGCGCCAGGAAACGACGCAGTAATAAGCCTCAGGGAGAGGTATTATGCACGAAGCAGAAATTCATAAAAATGACCATGCCTATAACCGGGTGGCGGCAACGTCTCGGGCAAGTCTATTAAATGCCACGCTGGTACGAATGGGGCTAATGACCTCCTTATCGCAATTCATGGTTGGCGCGACGCTGGGGACACAGTATGACTTTCGGGCAGGCCATGCTGGCAACGGTGCTCGGTAGCCTGATACTGGAAATGGTGAGTTTGGGAATGGGGCTGGTCGGGATGAATGAAGGGTTATCCACCAGCCTGCTGGCCCGCTGGTGCGGCTTCAGACGTGTCGGTTCGTGTCTGATTGGCATTGTTATCGCCTTAAGCCTGATAGGCTGGTTTGGCGTGCAGAATTCCGTGCTGGCGGACGGATTGGTGCATGCATCGCAAGGGATCCTTAATTTTCCCGTCGCCGCCATTTTAGCCGGATTGATCATTACGTTATTAGTTTTATACGGTTTTTCCGCACTCAGCTGGACGGCGAAAATGTCCGTACCGTTATTTTTCCTGGTGGTGTTGTATATTTTGTATGGTGTTGTCAGCGGCGCGGACGTGCTGAATTGTCTAAATGAGCAGCCTGGTGGGCCGGCGATGTCATTAAGTGAGGGGGCGACCATGGTGGCCGGTGGCTATATTGTCGGGGCGCTGATTTCTCCCGATATTTGCCGCTATTGTAAGAATAAAAATCATGTTTTATTTATGGTGACGTCTTCGATTATTGTGGGTGAGATAATTATCAATTGCCTGTCCGTTATTGTCGCCCACGCGTTAGGAACGGCGGACGTTGTCACCATCATGACCCACAGCGCCAGCGGGATAGGCCTGGTTAGCGTGATTCTCTCCGCCATAAAAGTGAATGACGTCAATTTGTACTCCGCCAGCCTTGGCATGGCAACGGCGCTCGATGCGTTGATCCATCGCAAGTGGCACTACCGTTGGCTGGCGCTGCTGTTGGGACTAACCGGCACTACATTATCGGTAATGGGTATTATTGCCCATTTTATCGACTTCCTCATTTTGCTGGGCGTGCTGTTCCCGCCGATCAGCGGCATTATGCTGGTGGATTACTACGTGCTGCGCACGCATCGCGCATTGCTTGATGCGACCCGCGCACGCCACGCTTTGCCCGACGCGTCGGCAACGCCTGTGATCGGCTGGTCAGCCGTGGCGGCCTGGCTGGGCGGTAGTGCGGTGGGCCTCACCTGCCAATTGGGGATCCCGTCTCTGAATGCATTGCTGGCAGGCTGCCTGCTCTATTGGTTGATGGCGCAGGTGAAACAAAGGATATCAGACCGCTGCCGGTCTGATGGCTAAGCGTCGCCGCGCCAGGACAGGGGCGCCAGCGACAGCATCAGGCGTGGTAGTCGGCTATAATCTCCAGTACACCGTTGATAACGAACTGGACGCCCATACACACCAGCAGAAATCCCATCAGCTGTGAAATCGCTTCAATAGCGCTGGCGCCGATCACATGCATAATGGCGCCAGAACTGCATAGCGCTATCCAGACAACCACGCTGATGGTCAAGAAAACCAGCCCCGGCGCGAGCGCGGTAACCCAGGAAGAAAAGTAGACGTCTTCATTAACGGTCGAGACCCAGCTGATGATCATGGCGATGGTGCCCGGCCCCGCCGTGCTCGGCATGGCCAGCGGTACGAAAGCGATGTTGGTGGTTTTGTGCTTATGCATCTTGCGTGCCTTGCTTTCGGCAAGGCCGGAATCGTCGTCGGTTTGCGCCGGAAACAGCATGCGAAAACCGATAAAGGAGACGATAAGTCCACCGGCGATACGCAGCCCCGGGATGGAGATACCGAAAGTATTCATCACCAGCGTACCGGCATAAAAGGCGACCATCATAATGGCGAAGACATAGACCGACGCCAGCCGAGCCTGCTGATTTCGTTCCGCCGCGGTCATGTTCTTACTGAGGCTGAGGAATAACGCCACGGTGGTGAGCGGATTCACTAACGGCAGTAGCACCATCAGGCCCAAGCCGATTGCTTTGAAAAGTTCAAACATACACGCGGCCTCCAGACCGTTTTTTCCGGCCGCCGGGGCACTGAAACCGACGAAAGGAAAGCAATAAGTCATTAATTTTACAGGTATTAACCCTCATCAGCCAACTGATAAATTGTAAGTACACATAACAAGAATGATTTAGTCACTTTCGCCCAGCTCACAGCCAAGGAAAGCACATGAATTTTGCATTGTTCAATCCCCTTAACGGTGCACCAGACCCCACCCGCGCGCTCAGCCTGTTCCCCGCGTTAACCCCCTCCTATCAGGAGTTGGGCAATACTCCCCTGCAACCGGTGCCCAGCCCGCCGGGGGGGGGGTGGCCGTATTTTGGCGAAGTTCAAGTTTGTCAATCCGTTCGGTTCGGTTCGGTGAAAGATCGCGCGGCATTCGGTATGTTCTGTGAAGCTATCAATCAACATGATGTTAACCGCGGACCGCTGAAACTGTTGGTCGCCTCCGGCGGCAATATGGGCAAAGCCCTAGCGAAACTGGGCCAGCTGTGCGGCATTCCAATACATTTGATCATCTCGGATAGTTCGCCGCCGGCGCTGAATTAACAACCGTGGGAAGCGGCTTTTTTCTGCTGGGACTCATCAGCCGTGCCCAGACGATAGGTTTGCACGATCCCGGCTGGACACTGCTGTCACAACATCTTAATTCGGTGAATGTGACGGTTCACCAATACCAGACCGGGCAGGAAATCCGCCGCCAACTGGCGGCTGAGAAAGCGGACGGCTGGGTGGCGGCGGTGGGAACCGGGGGGGGGGGACCTTAAGCGGCGTCTATGCAGCACTGACCAAGAACAATCCGGCACTGAGGGTGCTCGGCACTACCCCTAGCGAATTGCCGTTTGGTACCTATGATCCGCCCAATGATTGCGATAAATTCGGAGGCGCGGGCAGGATGGGCTTTGGTTTCCGCCAACCTTTTCTCGCCCATGTGGGGCTGGAAGATGTCCCGTTCAATGACGTCAGTTGGCAGGCATCGCTGAGCGCGATGTATGAATTTCACCGTTTGACCGGTATCCGTATTGGCGCGTCCGCCGCGGCCAATTGGCGCAGCGCTTATCGGCTGGCGCAGGAAATGACGCCAGCGCAGTGCGTCATTACGCTGTTTGCCGATGCCGGCAGCGACGCTGAGCGTGACCGAGGTGAGCAGTATTTCCACGAGCTGGGTGCGCTGCATCCGGTTTAGGCGGCATTAGCGTCACGGTTCGCCGGCATAAATTGCCCCTCGCGGCGAATCCTATTAGCTTTAGCGCCAACGAATCCCTCTCATCGTCTCCCTGGAGCGGCCCGCTCTCCACGCCCTGATGCAGCGTGGCAGCACCCTATCGCTAGGTAGGATTGCTCATCACGCTATAGCGGCCGCAGCCCAGCAGCGCGATGGCTAGCCCGGCAATAAAGATAGACGGCGATATTCTCCAGTCCCCAGGCGCCCACGTTCGTCAGGGTAAAAATGATGCCGGGTTCGGTAATCAGCCAGGCAAACAGCATGGTGAAAGCGAAAATCAGCGCTGCCGGCTGCACCAGAATGCCGAAAATAAACATCAGCGGCACAATGATCTCACCCAGGAACACTTTGTAAGCGACGATGGCGGGCATACCATAGGCCTGAACCATCCCGATGATGCCATCAATGCCGAACAGCAGTTTGTGGATGCCGTGAAACAACATCATGGCGCCAAAGGTAAACCGCAGCAGCAATTTCCCCAGATCCGGCTTATCCAGCATTCGGTTAAAGGCAGTTAGCATGATGATGCCCGTCCTCAGATATAGCGTGGTGAAGGATTAACTATAAGTAATAACTATTCAACTCCTTATTACTGAACATTTACCTGCCACAGATCAAGCAATTAAACGCTAATTGAGACCAATTAGCTGGAAACCCTCAACGCATCACCTCTTAGGTTGCCTGAGCAGAGGGAAATTGACCAGTCGCGTCGCACGGCAGTTGTTACGCTTCGCTCGGCATTGATTTTCGCTATAGTTAGCCTCATGTTAATTTCATTGGCTTTCACGATAATCAGGACTGCGCTATGACTAATCCGTTACTGACCTCGTTTTCCTTGCCCCCTTTTGCCGCTATTCGTCCTGAGCACGTCGTGCCGGCGGTAAAAGCCGCGCTTGAGCACTGCCGCCACACCGTTGAAGAGGTCGTGGCGCAGCCCGGCCCGTTCACCTGGGAGAATCTCTGCCAGCCGCTGGCGGATGCGGATGACCGATTAAGCCGGATCTGGTCGCCGGTGGGCCATTTAAATGCGGTGAAGAACAGTCAGGAATTACGCGAAGCCTATGAACAGAACCTGCCGCTTCTGTCTGAATACAGTACCTGGGTAGGGCAACATAAGGGGTTGTACCAAGCCTACCGTAATCTGCGGGACGGCCAACACTACGGACAACTGAGCGTGGCGCAGAAAAAAGCGGTGGATAATGCGCTGCGCGATTTTGAATTGTCCGGTATCGGGCTGCCGGCGGAAAAACAGCAGCGCTACGGGCAAATTGTCGCCCGGCTGTCGGAGCTGGGATCGGCCTACAGCAATAACGTGCTGGACGCCACCATGGGTTGGAGCAAGTTGATAACCGATGAGCAGTCGTTGGCCGGCATGCCCGAAAGCGCGCTTGCCGCCGTCCGCGCCCAGGCGCAGGCACGCGGGCCGGAAGGCTGGTTGCTGACGCTCGATATCCCCAGCTACTTGCCGGTGCTCACCTATTGCGATAACGCCGCGCTGCGTGAGGAGCTTTACCGTGCCTATAACACCCGCGCCTCCGATCAGGGGCCGGATGCCGGCAAATGGGATAACGGCCCCATCATGCGCGAAATTCTGGCGCTGCGCCATGAGCTGGCGCAACTGCTGGGATTCGACAGCTATGCCGATAAATCCCTGGCCACCAAAATGGCGCAGGATCCGCAACAGGTGCTGGATTTTCTCACCGATTTAACTAAGCGCGCACGGCCCCAGGGCGAACAGGAGCTGGCGCAGCTGCGCACCTTCGCGCAACGCCACTTCGGCCGCGATACGCTGGATCCGTGGGATATCGCTTATTACGGCGAAAAACAAAAACAGCACCTGTTCTCGATCAATGATGAACAACTGCGTCCCTATTTCCCTGAGCCGCGCGTCGTTAGCGGTTTGTTCGAGGTAGTCAAGCGTATCTACGGCATCACCGCCAAAGAGCGCACCGATGTAGATACCTGGCATCCGGACGTTCGCTTCTTCGATCTGTTCGATGAGCATGGCGAACTGCGCGGCAGCTTTTACCTGGATCTGTACGCCCGCGATAATAAACGCGGCGGCGCCTGGATGGATGACTGTGTCGGCATGATGCGCAAGGCCAATGGCGAACTGCAAAAACCGGTAGCCTATCTCACCTGCAACTTCAACCGCCCGATAAGCGGTAAACCGGCACTGTTTATTCATAATGAGGTGACCACGCTGTTCCATGAGTTCGGGCATGGGCTGCACCATATGCTGACCCGTATTGACACGCCCGGGGTGGCCGGTATCAGCGGCGTGCCTTGGGATGCGGTGGAGCTGCCGAGCCAGTTTATGGAGAATTATTGCTGGCAGCCTGAAGCGCTGGCGTTTATTTCCGGCCATTATGAAACCGGCGAGCCGCTGTCCGATACGCTATTGAGCAAGCTGCTGGAAGCGAAAAACTACCAGGCGGCGCTCTTTATTCTGCGCCAACTGGAATTCAGCCTGTTTGATTTCCGCATGCATTACCAATACCAGCCTGAGCAGGGCGCGCGCGTGCTTGACACTCTGGCGGAGGTGAAAAAACAGGTGGCGGTGGTACCGCCCGTGCCGTGGGGACGATTCCCCCACGCCTTCAGCCATATTTTCGCCGGGGGTTATGCGGCGGGATATTACAGCTACCTGTGGGCGGATGTGCTGGCGGCGGATGCCTGGTCGCGTTTCGAGGAGGAGGGAATTTTCAACCGGGATACCGGCGAATCGTTCCTCGATACGATCCTTTCCCGCGGCGGTTCCGAAGAGCCGATGGTGCTTTTTGCCCGTTTCCGCGGCCGCGAGCCGCAGTTAGACGCTATGCTGCGCCATTACGGTATTCGGGAATAGGGAGCTTGAGCATGGTCTTTTTGGACAGTGAGGCCGGCATCGACCCTCAATCTTTGCAGACACTGGCCGCGCGCTGGGGGTTGATAAGCGATCCCAAGGCCGCCTTGGCGCTGGTCATGACCTCCGAACGGTAGGAGTTGCGTAAACGGGACGAGCCCAAACTGGGCGCGCTGTCGCCGTGGATTTTATCACCGGCGCCATGGCGCATCGGCGCCGCTACGGCGGCGGGCGCGGTGAAAGCGGTAGCCAAGGCGGTGGGTATCAAAGGCCAAGGGTTGCCGGACGTGGTGGACGCCACCGCCGGTCTGGGGCGGGATGCTTTTGTACTGGCTTGTCTGGGCTGCCGGGTGCAAATGTTTGAGCGTCATCCGGTCATGGCGGCGCTGCTAAAGAATGGCTTGCGACGCGTCTGACGCTGCATCACGGCTCCAGCCTGAGCGCGCTGGTGAAAAAGGAAATGCAAGTATTTCAACTCCTGCTGGGGTCCGATAAGGATGCCGACAAGCTACTAGCACCTGCGCGGGCGCTGGCGCGGCGCCGGGTGGTAGTAAAAAGGCCCAACTATGCGCCGCTGCTGACGGGTGTGCCGGCGCAGGCTTCTATCACCATCAAGAACCATCGTTCTGATCTTTATCCGACACGGGCGTCCCCGCCAGAGGGGAACGACTAAAGGCGAAACACGCCGGGGAAATAGCGCGACGTCAAAGAACATTCCTGCGACGCACTGGGTGCCGGAGCATGACGCTCGAATATCGCTGAGCAATCCTGTGGCCGGGCTCGGGTAAAAATGCGGCGAGCTGGGTGTGCTAGTGCAGGACGGTCGATCATCGCAAACAACCTTGCGGGCGGGTGAGAGTAAAAGTGTAGTGGCACACTTTTAGTAAGGCGAGTCCTGTGCAGCATTGTCGCCTGATGCGAAGGGCTTGAATCTAGCGGGTTACCACCTCGTCGCTAAGACGATCGACGCGTGCCCTCACCTGCTCTCGCCACAAGCCCGTACAGACGCAACCGAGGTTTTGCCAAACCGACATGGCCCACAGAGCAGGCCATTAAACGGCAGGATAGATGGCATGAGTGGCGGCCTGAAACTGCCTTTAAACTGAGCGCGCGCAGAGTGACAAGGGTGATACCTTTTTTGGGTTGACGCTAACCTTTCTCGCGACATTAACTTCGCCGCCGCGCAAGCAGCGTGGCCAGTGCCGTGAGGTTGAGCAAGGCCCCGCCGCCAGACAACGTGCTCACAACGGCCACAGGCTTGCACCAGGCAAAGCAGTGCGCGCCCTGACGTCTACCCATTGTTTTGCCTGGCGTTTTGCGCCCTTATTCGCCCCTTTTTATGCCGTCACGCCGGGCAGGTCAGGCGATATCATCCACATCTTCATCATCATCGCCGTCATCTCTGAGCGGAACGATGAGCATATCCACATGAACCGTGTTGATGAGCTGGCGTGCAGAAGACATCAACTTACTCCAGAAGTCCTGGTGATGGCCGCACAAAACGAGATCCACATCGTATTTGTTAATGGCGTCCACCAGCACCTGCCCCAGATCACCGCTGCCGCTCAGCGTTTCGGTGATCGGATAGCCAGCGTTTTGCGACAGCTGGGTCATCGCGTGCTGCGTTTCTTCAGATATGCGCTTTTGCATATCGCCGAGATTGACGTCGATAAGACCGCTATAAAGGTCGGAGTAGTTGACGTCAACGTGGATCAGGGAAACTTTGGCGTTATAAGGTTTGGCCATCGATACGGCTTTTTCGACCAGCACGTTACTTTCCGGTGAAAGGTCAACGGCTATCAGGATATGTTTGTAAGCCATAATCAGACTCCTTGCAAAATGTTACTCGTCTATTCTCGTCGCAATGTGCGACCCCGGCGACAGCGGGCGCACTATCTCCAGTCTTGATGTTCCTCTTTCAGTATAGCCGTACTCGCCCGTGGAACGAAGCGGCTAACCTGCGCAACAGCGAGAAGGATCACGATATCTTCCCCCGACCGGGCTGACGGCGTCCGCTTGATGCGAGGGTAAACCTTTTTTTGCGAAAATGCATAATTTCTATCGCTTCGGTTGGCCGCTTTTGTCAAAATTTTTCTACACTGAACAGTATGCCATCTTACAGTTCTCTTCCGCGCCGCTCGCATGCGCATAGCAACAAACTTCAGATGTCTGTCAGTCGTGAGCTTACATATATCGGTATAACCGCTGTCGTCCCGCGGACGTCAGGCTTTGTGGCGGTTTTGGATGTTGCCGGGAGGACTTATCATGAACACTGTTGCGCTGTTCTGGGCTTTATGTGTCGTATGCCTGATAAATATGGCTCGTTATTATTCTTCATTGCGTGCGTTGCTGGTGGTGCTGCGTGGCTGTGATCCGCTGCTTTACCAATATGTCGACGGTAGCGGTTTTTTTACCACCCATGGTCAGCCCGGCAAGCAGCTGCGTCTGGTGCGCTACATCTTTTTACCCAGCGTTACCTGGATCATCACGACCCGGAATTCATCCGCCGCTGTGAACGCGTGCGCGGGCAGTTCATGTTGACCAGCGCATTATGTGGTCTGATTGTGGTCAGCCTGATCGCTCTGGCTATCTGGCACTGAACGACAGGCAAAAAAAAGACGGCCAGCTGGCCGTCTTGCTGCGTGCGGCGGCGGCTAAATCAATTTCAGCGCCAGCCAGTAAAGACTACCGGCCAGAATAATCGCCACCGGCAGCGTCAGTACCCAGGCCAAAAGGATATTCTTCACGGTCTTGCCCTGCACGCTGCCGTCATCCACCAGCATGGTACCGGTGACCGCAGATGACAGCACGTGGGTGGTGGAAACCGGCATGCCAGTATAGCTGGCAACGCCGATGGAAACCGCCGCCGTCATCTGCGCCGACAGCCCTTGGGCATAGGTCATGCCTTTCTTACCGATTTTCTCGCCGATGGTGGTGGCCACCCGACGCCAGCCCACCATGGTGCCCAGCGAAAGCGCTAGCGCTACGGCGATAATGATCCACATCGGCGCGTACTCTACCGTATACAGCAGATCCTGGCGCAGATTCGACAAGAAGCGTTTATCCGCAGAAGAGGTTTCCGGCAGCTTTGCCACTTTGTCGGCTGTGTCGGCAATGCACATCAGCAGGCGCCGTGCGTGCGAGCGCCGATCGGCGTTAAGCATTTCATAGCTATCCAGATTGCCCAACAGCAGCGAGGCGCGATTGATGACGAACAGCGCCCGGGACAGGTCGCAATGAAACTCCTGTGGCTGGGAGGCATTTCCTTGATCCAGCCTCTGGCCATTGGCCATCGGCGCACCGCTGGCGACAGGGGGGACAGCAGGGTCGACGGCAGGCGCCGCGCCGGTAGGGGGGGCGGCGGGAACGGCATTTTGCGCGGCCGGCGGCGGCAGGGGCTGCTCATCCGGGCCAACGACGTGGGTGAACGCGCCGGGGTGCTGCGTATAATATTGCTGCAGATGATTAACCGCATCGCGGGTGCGGCTGATGTCGTAGCCGCTGGCGTTCATATTGACCATAAATTCCGCCGGCGCAACGCCTATCAATACCAGCATGATAAGCCCGATCCCCTTCTGTCCGTCGTTGGCGCCATGGGAAAAACTCACGCCGGCGGCGGAGAAAATCAGGGCGATACGCGTCCAGAACGGCGGTTTGCGCTTGCCGTCCTTTTTCTTGCGCTCCGCCGGCGTCAGATGGATGCGGCGGCATTTTTTGGTGCTGCTCCAACAACGGCGCAGAACAAACACCATCGCGCCGGCCAGCACCAAACCCACCACCGGAGAAATAATCAGCGACAGGAAGATTCCAATCAATTTGGGGATATTGAGCGCCTGAACCACCGGGCTATCGCTGACCAACGCGTTGGTCAGACCGATACCGATAATTGCGCCGATAAGGGTGTGCGAGCTAGAAGCCGGCAGGCCGAAATACCAGGTGCCCAGGTTCCACAGAATCGCCGCCAGCAGCATGGAAAACATCATCACCAGGCCGTGGGCTGAACTGACATTGAGCAAGAGGTCGGTCGGCAAGAGATGAACGATGGAATAGGCCACGCTCAATCCGCCCATCAGAACCCCGAGAAAATTGAACACTCCGGACATGGCGACCGCCAGTTGGGAGCGCAGTGCGCGGGTGTAGATGACGGTGGCGACCGCATTGGCCGTATCATGAAAGCCATTGATGGCCTCATAAACCAGAACAAAAATTAATGCGAGCACCAACATTAAACCGGTATGGAATTCCAGGCCGGTGAATAGATGTAGCATAGAGAGTTACGCCATTGTTTAAACATGAACGGGCCGCATTATCTGCGACAAGAGGGCCAGGGGAAAAGGAAAATATGACTTTTTTTTGATATTCTTGCCGCCGACAGACATGCATTTGCCTCTATAAACTTTCAAATTCAGCAAGATACGCTTTTTTACCCAATCTAGCATTTTGTTACCATAGCATTGTCCTGTTAGGCCCATTACAATCGAGCCGCGGGTTAAGCCCGCCAGGTTGGGTCGCCCATTAAGAGTATAGGCAGAGTGACATCATGGCAGAAAAGTTTGAGGTGGTTGTTATCGGCGCTGGCGCGGCGGGCATGTTTTGCACCGCCCAGGCGAGCCAATTGGGCCGCCGTGTGCTGCTGTTGGATAACTGCAAAAAACCCGGTCGCAAGATTCTGATGTCGGGCGGCGGACGCTGTAATTTTACCAACTGTATAGTGGCACACTGAATTTAGCCACCTGAACAGAGGTGATATGCTCGCCTCAGAACAACACGGGTGCGCCAATGAAAAGAAGAAATTTTAGTCCTGAATTCAAACGCGAATCCGCTCAACTGGTTGTCGACCAAAATTACACCGCCGCGCCAGCAGCAAAAGCCATGGACATCGGCCATTTCTACGATGACGAAATGGGTAAAACAACTGCGTGATGAGCGACAGGGGAAAACGCCAAAAGCTTCTCCCATAACCCCGGAACAAATCGAAATACGTGAGCTTCAAGAAGAAGGTACAACGCATTGAAATGGAAAACGAAATATCAAAAAAGGCTACAGCGCTCTTGATGTCAGACCCCCTGAACAGTTCTCGTTAATCGGGAAACTTAGAGCGCGTTATCCTGTGGCCAGACTCTGCCACGTGTTCAGGGTTCATCGCAGCAGTTACAAATACTGGAAAAGTCGTCCTGACAGACCAGACGGCAGGCGAACGGCATTGCGCACTCAGGCCGCATGAATATAACGGCGGGTTGCCACCAAACGAATCAGAAAATAGATACTGGAAAAACGCTAACACGGTGGCCAGTTTTAGTTGGCCACTACATTACCAGATGAAACTCCAGCTCCACAATTAACAAAATGCGTGTCGATAGTAATAAGGTTTGGCCCTGTGCCTTCAGCACGCCGGAATTATGGATTCTCGATTTTATGACCTACGGCATATCTGCACGTGCCAGTTGATAAGGTCGGCAGTTCCATAATCTGCATCGCCAGAAATGGCGAGGAGATACGCCCACTTTTCTCCTAATCATTTCGCTATGCACGCAGGACACTTCGGCAGCATTTTCGCAAAGTGCAGCAAAAATTCGACCCCGGGTGATTTTGGAACCCCGGGGGGGGGGATTTAACTTATTGAAAATGCTGGTAGGTCGTGTAGGGCTCGAACCTACGACCAATTGATTAAGAGTCAACTGCTCTACCAACTGAGCTAACGACCCAACGCCGCAGATTATTCTCTTAATGGGCGCCGGTGTCAAATACTTCATGTCAGTTGCAGCAAAAAAATAGTCACTCTGTAGTGGCACACTGAATTTGGCCACCTGAACAGAGGTGATATTCTCACCTCAGAACAACACGGGTGGGCCAATGAAAGAAGAAATTTTAGTCCTGAATTCAAACGCGAATCCGCTCAACTGGTTGTCGACCAAAATTACACCGCCGCGCCAGCAGCAAAAGCCATGGACGTTGGCCTTTCTACGATGGCGAAATGGGTAAAACAACTGCGTGATAAGCGACAGGGGAAAACGCCAAAAGCTTCTCCCATACATAACCCCGGAACAAATCGAAATACGTGAGCTCAAGAAG
>NZ_JBPESN010000016.1:0-47015 GCF_051710625.1 Sodalis sp. (in: enterobacteria)
GGAAACGCTGGGCATACCTTGCGGTTGTTCTTGATCTGTTCGCGAGGAAACCGGTGGGGTGGGCTATGTCGTTCTCCCCGGACAGCAGACTGACCATCAAAGCACTGGAAATGGCATGGGAAACGCGGTAAACCAGCCGGAGTGATGTTCCACAGCGATCAGGGTAGCCACTACGAGCAGGCAGTTCCGACAGTTGCTGTGGCGTTACCGGATCAAACAAAGCATAAGTCGGCGGGGTAACTGTTGGGATAACAGTCCGATGGAGCGCTTCTTCCGCAGCCTGAAGACAGAATGGGTGCCGACAAAGGGTTACAACTGCTTCAGCGAAGCAGATCATGAAATTACCGACTATATCGTGGGATATTACAGCGCACTCAGGCCGCATGAATATAACGGTGGGTTGCCACCAAACGAATCAAAAAATAGATACTGGAAAGACGCTAACGCGGTGGCCAGTTTTAATTGACCACTACAACATTGCCCTTTAATAGCACACCATTTATTTCTTTCGTAATGTAAAAACCGCCAGCCAATGTGAGCATAATCGCTCGAATCGTGAAAGAAGATGCACACCAGCTCAACGTGCGGGCGGGAGTGAAGAGGACGTAGGGACAGGGGGAAGAGATACTAACGGGGTGCGGGAAGGCAGTATAAGCTTGAAATTGGAATTAGAGTTGAAATCAGGCGCGAGATTGAGCTTAGGCTTTCCAATTGCGCTGATAATAGCGCGTGAAAATGGGTTGATGTGGTTGTTTTCGCTTTCCAGACCCTGATTACTGCCCTGTGTTTCAGGTACGCCGTTTGCCTTAGGTCTGAGGGCGTTCGGCGGATACTGTCTACTTTGCGTTTTTCTTATCGCCCTGGCATCAGCAGGGTAACCATATATGGGTCGTGCCAGGTGCGCTGTCCACCTGGCTTATCGGGGGGGGGTATTTATTTACAGACATAAAAAAACCCCGCCAGAGCGGGGTTATTTTGTCATGATAACTTAAGCCTGGGGCTGAGTTACCACGTCTTTGATGCCTTTCACTTCGATCTCTACACGACGATCCGGGGCCAGGCAGCTGATGACAGCAGCACGGCCTTTCATGCTGTTACAGGTGTTGCCGGTAACCGGGTTGGATTTACTCATACCGCGTGCGGAAATCTTGTCGGAAGGAATACCTTTGGAAACCATGTAGCTTACGACGCTCTGAGCGCGTTCCTGCGACAGTTTTTGGTTGTACTGCTCGGTACCGATACGGTCGGTATAGCCCAGAACGACGACAGAACCGTCTCTCGGATCCATCAAGCTCAGCTGGGAATACAGCTGATCTAGCGCCTGCTGACCTTCCGGTTTCAGGGTGGCTTTGTCGAAGTCGAACAGTACGTCAGACTTCAGGGTGAAGCGTTTGGTCTGAACAACCGGAGCCGGAGCTGGAGCCGGGGCAGCCACTTCATCCTGGCCGAAGCGGTAGGATACGCCGACGCTCAGCAAGGAGTTATCAGGACGGGCACCCACGGTACCGGCGTCGCCGATGTTGTTAACCCACTGGTAGTCCAGACGGGTGGCCCAATTTTTGGTCCAGGCATATTCCAGACCCACAACGGCCAGCGGCGAAACGCCGATATCATGGTCGCTTACTCGGCCGGCATTGCCGTTGTCGTAAGCACCTTTGGAATCAGCACGCCATACCATGCCGCCCAGACGGGTGTAGATCTCCAGGTCGTCGGTCAGCGGGTAGCTCAGCTTGGCTGCGAGGGAAATGCCCTGCGCTTTGAAAGCCCCGTTATTCACGCTGCCTTTATACGCCATACGGCCCAGCCAATCATAGCCCAGCTCGAAGCCCAGGTAAGGGTTCGCCTGATAGCCTAGAAAAGCACCCGCGCCCAACAGGTTATCACGGGTAGGACCGTTGCCGATACGGTTGTCAAAACCGTTACCGTAGAAACCGGTGTCGTGGTACTGGGACCAGCCCAGTTTGCCGCCGGTGTACCAAGTGTCGTCTTTCGGAGCGGCTTGCGCTACGGTCGCGAAACCTGCCAGTGCCACTGCAAGTGCGATAGCTGTCTTTTTCATTGTTTGCGCCTCGTTATCATCCAAATAGGCAATGAGCTTTTAAAGCTAATTTTAGAAATCTATTGCCGGCGTTCGTGCTCAGACTCTGTGCATCGCCATTAAAATAGCGTTATAGAGCAACCCCGGCGAATTAAAGTCTACAACGAAGTTGGAAACTTACAAGTAAGATGTAGTAAGCCGCTAATAAAAAAACAGCGTTTCAGGGCATCGCCATGGGAAAAAACGGGCTGAAAAAACGCTGTCGACAGGATGGAAAACGTACGCGAAGCCGCATATTCGCTGGATTTAACCCGTTGGGGAGGCGGTCATTCGGATCGACGGCCTGTCGACCTGAGAATAATCCTAATTTTACTTAATGATACAAAGTTGAATGAATTTTTAACCCTGAAAACTGTCCAGAATGACGCTGAAGTTGTTCGTTAGCAAGGCCTTTTCCATTGCCGCCACGGTATCGAACGCCGACGGTTGGCGCAACTGCACCACCTTTTGTAGCGGCAGGCCCGACTGTAGTGGCACACTGAATTTGGCCACCTGAACAGAGGTGATATGCTCACCTCAGAACAACACGGGTGCACCAATGAAAAGAAGAAATTTTAGTCCTGAATTCAAACGCGAATCCGCTTAACTGGTTGTCGACCAAAATCACACCGCCGCACAAACAGCAAAAGCCATGGACGTCGGCCATTTCTACGATGACGAAATGGGTAAAACAACTGTGTGATGAGCGACAGGGGAAAACGCCAAAAGCCTCTCCCATAACCCCGGAACAAATCAAAATACGTGAGCTCAAGAAAAAGGTACAACGCATTGAAATGGAAAATGAAATATTAAAAAAGGCTACAGCGCTCTTGATGTCAGACTCCCTGAACAGTTCTCGTTAATCGGGAAACTCAGAGCGCGTTATCCTGTGGCCACACTTTGCCACGTGTTCAGGGTTCATCGCAGCAGTTACAAATACTGGAAAAGTCGTCCTGACAGGTCAGACGGCAGGCGAACAGTATTGCGCAGTCAGGTTCATGAACTACACAGTATCAGCCATGGTGCAGCTGGCGCGAGAAGTATCGCCACCATGGCAACCCAGAGAGGCTTCCGGGTGGGACGCTGGCTCGCAGGCAGGCGCATGAAAGAGCTGGGGCTGGTCAGTTGTCAGCAGCCGACGACGCACAGGTATAAGCGTGGCGGTCAGGAGCATGTTGCGATCCCGAATTATCTTGAGCGCCAGTTCGCTGTAACGGAGCCAAACCAGGTATGGTGCGGCGATGTGACGTATATCTAGACCGGGAAACGCTGGGCATACCTTGCGGTTGTTCTTGATCTGTTCGTGAGGAAACCGGTGGGCTGGGCTATATTGTTCTCCCCGGACAGCAGACTGACCATCAAAGCACTGGAAATGGCATGGGAAACGCGTGGTAAACCAGCCCGGAGTGATGTTCCACAGCGATCAGGGTAGCCACTATACGAGCAGGCAGTTCCGACAGTTGCTGTGGCGTTACCGGATCAAACAAAGCATAAGTCGGCGGGGGAACTGTTGGGATAATAGCCCGATGGAGCGGTTCTTCCGCAGCCTGAAGACAGAATGGGTGCCGACAAAGGGTTACAACAGCTTCAGCGAAGCAGCTCATGAAATTACCGACTATATCGTGGGATATTACAGCGCACTCAGGCCGCATGAATATAACAGTGGGTTGCCACCAAACGAATCAGAAAATAGATACTGGGAAAACGCTAACGCGGTGGCCAGTTTTAGTTGACCACTACACTGTATGTGCGCCCTCACCCTAGGCACCACTAAAACAATCTTAAAGTTAGACGTCATTACGCCCTTTGAGCAAGAGGTCAGCGCATGAGGTATCAGGAAATAAAACATCTGCGCCGTCAGATTGAAAAACGCCTTAACCGCGCCATGCATCATCTGCAGGCAGACCATTCTGCCGCTGCGTATTGTAAATTTCAAAATGCCTTCGAGATATTGGCCAAACCCTTAGATAAGGAAAACACATTATGTGTATTACCTGCATCAGCTGCCATCAGGCAACCCGCCACCTGAATTTTACCCAAGCCAAGATCACCCAACAACCGGAAAGCTGCGAGTGGGGAATTGACCTACTATTGGCCTGTCCTCACTGCGGACAGCCGTATAGCACCTGGGTACTTAACTGGGATGTCGTGCCACTAAAACGTATCACAGAAAATTCACCGTTAACGCCCCACAATTTCAATAAACCCGCCGATTAACGAGGAGGACATCACCATCTGGATATTAATTTTGGTCATGTACGCCAGTCCTTATGCCAATAATGCTTTTTCTTCCCTGCACACACAGGAATTTGACACGGAAACCGCCTGTCAACAGGCCGCCAGACTGTTTGCGGAAAAATTTGAAACGTTCAAGGATATTGATGTCTGGGCAATTTGCGTGAGGAAGTCATAGCAGAAAATCGGCATATAAACCATTCAATTATATAATAACGATATTCATCCTATAATCCTTCAAACCCCGGAGGATTATTTTTTGCCCATAGCATAAGGAACCCTGACCTCAACCACGACGATAAAGGACGCCACCGATGACCCGACAAAAATACCTGCAGTTAATCCATATTGCTACCCACAATCTCAAGGTGGATGGCACGACTTACCGCCAGATGCTGCACAGGCTAACCGGGAAAACATCGGCAAAAGCTCTGAATATAGCTCAAACTGGCTCAGGTGTTAAACGCGCTGAAAGCCAAAGGCTTTCGTATCCAACCCCATCAGGCCAGTACAAAAAAGCAGACTGACCGTCCGCAAATCCAAAAAATGTAAGCCCTATGGCAGACAGTGGCTCGCGAGGGCATTGTCCGGGTTGCGTCAGCAACAGCCCTTACCCATTTTGTTAAACGGGAAACCGGTTGTGATTCGCCTTACTAACTGGATAGCGAACAGGCCGGTCAGGTTATCAAGAAACTCAAGCAGTGGCAAACACGTGTGGCGAGGGCAACATCATGCTAGAGAATACCCTTTGTAGCAAAGGGTTAGAGTTACTGGTCGAGCTGGCCGAGCACACCGCCCAGACTGTCAGGCAGATTATCGACGTTGACCCCGCCGTTGCCAGCCAGATGATGACGGTTTGGGGAGGGCAAAATGTCTATTTCCTGATGGGGCTGATATGGAAAGTCAGCCAGCGTGACCGGGAGATATTTGCTGACTTCAACAATTATAACCATCACGCGCTAGCGCGTAAATATAAAGTCTCGCTACAGTGGATTTACTCCGTGGTGAAGCGGGTTAAAAAAGAAGAGCTGGCTCGCATCCAGGGCAGTCTGTTTGAAGATGAAGATAAGCCGTCTGGATGACCGTTTCTTGTTTCGCATAGTGAAACTTAATTACCGTAACCTGTCCCAGGTAGACCCACATTTATCGCACGTTTCCCTTTTAAATATCTCACGTCCTATCACCCCGGCAGGGCCGCCGCTGGTGGAAGGCAAGAGCGTCACGGGTTTTAGCAACACCGAAAGAAGAGGATGTCGGGCTGACTCACGTCGTGCCGTTCCTGGTGGAGGATGAGCTTAAGGTGTTGGGCGGCCTTTATAGCAAGGGGGAAAACTGGGCGCCTTATGTTGTGAGCGATGGCCTGCTGATAACCGGCCAGAACCCGGCGTCATCCGCGTCAATGGCGGCCTTGTTGCTTAAGCGCCTGAACGCAAGAAAATCTGCATAAGGTCACGGCCGACCATGAGCCGCTTCCCTCCCGACCAGCGGTGGGGCACTACAAGGCCGTCAGGCGGCGCGCGCCGAAAGGCCGAATAAGCGGGTATAGCGTTTTGTTCCGGCCGGCATGGGGAAAAGCATGGCACGTCAGCCAATGCGGCAGCCTGCAAGGCCGTGGCGACAAGGTATGTAGCAGGGCAGGCAATAAAAAAGCGGCCATGGGCCGCTTTTGACGATGATTAAGCCCGTGGATTAGCGGCTTTCGAGCGCTTTGCGCACCATTTTGACCGCGCCCAAAATACCGACGCTGCGTTTAGCCCAGCGCCCCAGACGGCTGGGGTGGCGAACATTATATAACGCCAACCGGCTGGTACCGGCAATCAGGTAGCAACAAAGACTTAACACACGTATCCAGCGCCGATTTCAAGGAGCGACAGCAAGCTGCCACTGGCGACTTTGCACACCCAGCGCCTGCCGCTGCTGCTGGATTTGGCGTAACAGCAGCAACTTCTCGGCGTGTTTCGGTTTGCGTTCGCTCATTTTGCCCCCGCAATTCTGTCGCGCTGCTTATTTTTGACTTTTTCATCGTGCTTGCGTTCGGATTCTTCGTTCTTGATTTCATCCTGCAATTTTTCAAGGATGTTACGATCTACCTGCAGCTCCTCGCGCGTGGAGCCGAGCAACGAGGATTTTCGCGCTTTGGTCAAAGTCACCACCGCGCCGACGATCGCCAGCAACAGCAAAATGCCTGTCGTGGTGGCGATCGCCGTCAGTCGGTACTGCGGATCGATGGCCAGGATCACCAATACCAAGAGGCTCATCAGACCGAACGCGGCAAAAAGCAGCGTGATACCAGCCATTATCAGCATCTGAATGATATTAAATTTCTCTTCCTCCAGCTCCACGACGGCCAGGCGCAGTCGGGTCTCTACCATACCGACGACGATAGTAAGGATTCGCTGGGCGATATTGAATAAGCCATTACCCGGGCCCTAGTTTTGCTGTTTGATCATAATGATTAACGCCGTGTGATAATTGCACCGAGGATAAAGCCGACCACGGCGCCGACGCCAAT
Source organism: Sodalis sp. (in: enterobacteria) (assembly GCF_051710625.1). GTDB lineage: Bacteria > Pseudomonadota > Gammaproteobacteria > Enterobacterales > Enterobacteriaceae > JBPESN01. Next base: position 6,825 of record NZ_JBPESN010000016.1, read on the forward strand.
GCCCGCCCAGGGATTTTCATGTACGTGTTCATCTGCCTTGGTCGCTACCACGCGCGTTTGCTCCGCCAAACGCTCGCAGCCATCGCCAAGACGACTGCGGGTATCCTTCAGCGCGCTCTCCGCTTCGGTACGCAATTTTTCAAACTCTGCTTTGGGCTTTTGTGCGGATCCACGCAGTACCTCTTCTAACGTGTCCGCCAGTGATTTCAATTCCGCACGTAAATGTTCTGAAGTGGCATCTTTGACCATTTTTAGACTCCTTTGAAGTTTTGGCATTGGGGCTGGTGTGAAAAATCCCTTGTCCCACCTTGCCAATCATTAATTATTTTAAACCCGGCGACGTCCGACGCTGGCTTGTCCGAAAACGCTCACAACGCCGTTAGCGCCTCCCGGCGACAGGGTCTGGGCATAAAACGCGGCCTGCAGCGGCGTAGCTCGGATTGATAGGTCACTGCACTGTGTGCGATAAAGCCAGGTCGTCATGCTAAACATCAGAAGCTCTTCTGATGTTTAGCGCTTAAGGTTAAGCGTAGCCCCGGATCCGCCAAAGGGCAAAAAAGTGGTAACAATTTTTTAGGGTTAATCCGGTTAGGGACGCGGCAGTCGGGCAAAGCCGCCGGATAGGCGATAGAGCAGCGGCGCCCCACCGCAGGGCGTGATGCCGAGGCGGGATAACCCGGCGCGCTCACCCCCAGGCGCTCCTCATCGGTGGACGGGCGCTAAAGCCACTGCTAGCCGCTGCAGCGGCGGCTTTTGAGTATCGCGTAACCTTCCGGCAGATGGTGCTGCAACACCAGCTGCGCCGCCTGCGCTTGTTCCGGGGTGTCCAAATGAATAATCATGCTGTCTTTGGCGGGGGTAATGCTTTTAACGTGGATGCCGCGATCCACAAGCAACTGATAGAGAAAAAGCCGTCCGGTAGCGATCCGCGCTCGCGGGCAACGGTAATTTGCAGAGTGCTGTCATCACGGCAGCATAGGGTCGGCAATAAAAGCGTCAGCGTCAGCGACACCAGCACGGCCACGGCCAGCAGACCGAGGCGAAAGTGCTTTATAAAGCCAACACAACCTGACTCTTTTATTATTCTTTATCCGAATCGGTAAGCCGTTTGCGGCGCCAGATGATGACCAGCGAACTCACCAGTCCTATTGTCAGAAGCGCCAGCGGCAGCAGCATCAGACATAGCATCAATTCCTCTTCATAACGCTGAAAGATGGGCGTTTTGCCGAGGATGAACCCCACCAGCGTCAAGATAAAAACCCACAGGAAGGCGCTGGTCCAATTGAAAAATTGGAAACGCGAACTGCTCAGGCCGGACAAGCCGGTAATGGTCGGCAGCAGCGTGCGTACAAACGCGATAAAGCGACCGATAAGCAAAGCCGACAACCCGTGGCGATGAAACATCCGGTGCGCCCGCTGATGGTAGTGCGCCGGCAAATGGGCCAGCCAGCTTTTCATCACCTTGTTGTTCTCCAGCCATTTCCCCTGTAGATAACTTATCCAACTGCCCAGGCTGGCGGCGACGGTTAGAAGCACCAGCACCAGAGGAAAATTCAGCGTCCCCTTGGCAATCAGCACGCCGAGCAATATCAATAAACTATCGCCGGGTAGAAAGGCGGCGGGCAAAAGGCCGTTTTCCAAAAAAACGATGACAAACACCAGAAAATAAATGGTCCAAACCAAACTTTGATCGGAAAGTGTTTTAAAATCCTGCTGCCAGAGGGCGTGCAACAGTTCCTTAAAAATATCCATTGTGTATTCTCAACCAATGACGGCATATTATGCTGCTGCCCGCCGCCGAGTCGGAAAAGTAGAAGCGGGTATATGAGCGTTGACGCTTCGGCGTGGTCGCTTATCAACCGCAAACGTTGGGTTTAACGCTTCCCTCTCCGCGCCGGAAAAACCCGTCCCTGTATTTGAAGCGAGGGATAAACCGCCCGTAATGCGACGGCTGGCGAACCGGCAAAAGTGTAAAAAAACCATTCATACTGTAACAAAAGCAAATCCATTGAAACAGTGAAGTATAGCCGAAAATGCCTCGCAATGAGTGCTTTTGACGTTAAAAATTCGTCCTGCAACATGAGTTTTACACCCGCTGACATAAACTCACGCTTACTGACTTTGCCTGCGGCCCCGCTGCACGCCCGGCGGCGAAAAAGAGCGGTGCCGGACCTTACGGCGCATGCGGTGCTGCCGAAGGCGAGAGAAGGCCAACAGGCCGGCGTCCGTGCACGGCTCGACACACCTCAGGTTAAGCGCGCCGCCGGCGAGTCCCCAGCCGACAAAACCTCCCTAGCCGGCAGAAGGCCAAGCTCGAATGCGCTGGCTTAAATTACATATTTGCAACGCTGTAGGCCCGCTAATTAGCATAAAATACCAGCGGTAACGATATTTATGCCGGCAGACTTTTTCGCTTGGGAGATAATTATCGCCGTGTCCGATCCTTGACGATAAAGCTAACCGCTTTCTCTTGGCGGCGATAATTTTGCGCTTCGCTATTTGTCACGTAGATTATGCTCTGATGCGGGTGCGCACTTTTTATTCTGTCAAATAAGGATCGGTAATTAAATATTTCAATATTCGCGCAAATAGCTTAGAAAGGATTTTACCCGCTGTTAGGGCTGGCCTGGGGAGGGCTATTTCTGAAGCTTACAATCTGCGGGTGAGGGAAATTCACACTACTTTTTGGGGTATCATTATGTGGCCTTCAATAGGCATTGTTATTCTCGGCTTTGCGTTGCATTTCAACCCATTGGTGGTCGTCACACTCGCGGGACTTATCACCGGGCTGACCAGCGGCCTGGATTTGCCGGCGGTGGTCAGCGATTTCGGTACCGCCTATGTGCAAAACCGGTATATGACGCTTATCTGGCTGGCACTACCGGTCATCGGCCTGCTGGAGCAAAACGGCCTGCGCGAGCAGTCGCAACGGCTGGTGATACGCATTCACACCGCTTCTCTATCGCGCATCCTGATATTGTATATGCTGATGCGGCAGTTGACCGCTGCGCTGGGCTTGACCGCGCTCGGCGGCCACACGCAGATGGTGCGTCCGCTGATGGCCCCGATGGCTGAGGGCGCGGCACGTAAACGTTTGGGAGATCTTCCCCAGGCGGAGCGGGAAAAAATCCGGGCGCACAGTGCGGCGGTCGATAATATCGGCGTCTTTCTTGGGGAAACCATATTTATCGCCATCGGCTCGATCTTATTAATGAAAGGATTTATGGAGCATAACGGTTATATTATTGAGCCGCTGCATTTCGCCGTATGGGCCATACCCACCGCCTTTTTCGCCTTTATCATTCATAGCTGCCGCGTGACATTCTACCAACGCGCACTTATCCGGCGCTATGCGGCGCAAAGCAAATCGCGGCCGTCCAAGGAGTATAAGTGATGACAATCCTGGACGCGCCTTATTTGTTGATGGGCATTATGTTTGCCACCACAGCAATAATTAACCTGCGTGATAGTTCAAATGCCAAACGCTGGAAAAGTGCCGGTTTTTGGGGTATCAATGCGATTATTTTTATTTTCGGCAGCTATTTACCGCCGTTGGCAAATGGAATACTGGTCATTGTCATGGTATTGCTCGCGGGGCTCGGCGGACTTGGTCGCAGCGGCAAACCTGAAACGTCCCTGGAGCAGCGAGAAGTACGCGCCAGCCGCTTTGGCAACCGGTTATTCATTCTGGCGTTGCTGATTCCGCTGGTGACGCTGCTCGGCACCTTTGCCTTCAAAAGCCTGACCTGGAACAGCGCGCTGCTGATACCCGCCGGATCCTCCGCGCTGGCGGCGCTGGGTTTGGGGATTATTGTCGCGTTTTTCGCGGCGCTGGTGATGCTGCATGAGACGCCCGCCAGCGCAATGCACGAGGGCCGAGGTTTACTGGACGCCATTTGTGGGGTGGCAATCGCCGGGCAGGGGACGCTGGCGATCGAGCTGTTGCAGCAAGACGCCCATCTGGACCGCATATTCGTGCCGGTGGGCGGCGGCGGTCTGGCGGCGGGCGTGGCGGTGCTGATAAAGCATCTGATGCCGCAAATCAAAATCATCGGCGTCGAAGCGGAAGAGTCCGCCTGGCTGGCGGCGGCGCTGCAAGCCGGCGCGGCAGTGGATTTACCGCGGGGCGGTCTGTTTGCCGAGGGGGTAGCAGTAAGGCGTATCGGCGATGAAACCTTCCGTCTTTGCAGCGATTACCTTGATGATGTAGTCACCGTGGACAGCGACTCGATTTGCGCGGCGGTAAAAGATTTGTTTGAGGATGTACAGGCGATTGCCGAACCCTCCGGCACGCTGGCGCTGGCGGGGATGAAAAGATATATCCAACAACAACACGGCATCCGCGATGAGCGTCTGGCGCACGTACTGTCCGGCGCTAACGTCAATTTTCACGGCCTGCCTATGTCTCGGAGCGCTGCGAGCTGGGCGAGCAGCGCTAGGCGCTGATGGCGGTGACCATTCCGAAAAGGAAGGGCAGTTTTCTCACTTTCTGCGAGCTCCTGGGCGCTCGGCCGGTAACGGAGTTCAATTACCGCTACAGCGAAGCGATGCCGACAACGCCTGTATTTTCGTCGGCGTCAGGCTGACCCGCGGGCGCGAGGAGCGCGGGGAAATCCTGGCGGAGATAGTTGCCGGCGGCTATCAGATGGCGGATCTGTCCGACGACGAGATGGCCAAGCTGCACGTCCGCTATGTGGTGGGTGGGCGACCGTCAAAACCGCTGCGTTAGTGTTTATACAGCTTTGAGTTCCCCGAATCCCCGGGCGTATTGCTTAAATTTCTCTACACGCTGGGCACGCGCTGGAATATCACTTTATTCCACTACCGTAGTCACGGCACGGATTTTGGCCGGGTCTTGGCGGGCTTTGAACTGGCGGAACCTGAGCCGGAGTTCGATCATTACCTGTCGGCATTAAGCTATGGATGCCACGATGTCACCGCCAATCCGGCGTTTCGTTTGTTCCTGGCGGATTAACCGCTTTGGCGGCCGGGGCGAGTGCATTTTTTGGCGCCGATCAGCGTTTCAGCAGTTGCCAGAAGGCGTCGATCAGCGGTTCCTATAGCCGCTTTCTTTGCGCGCAAACCCCGAGCGCCAGCGGCGCGACCCGGGTGCCATGCTCCAGCAGGGTTATGCGGCTGCGCACCGGCTCCGGCGAATTGTTTATCACCACCGACGGGATCAGCGTGATGCCGCAGCCCAGTGCCACCATCGATACAATCGCCTCATTAGCGGCAACGGTAGCGTAAATCAGCGGATTGCTGATATGGTTGCTGCGAAACCACAGTTTAATACGCCTGCGCGCCGGACCGTGCTCCGGCAGTATAAATAAAGTGTGCGACCAGTCAGGCTGCGGGGTCTTCACACGGGCGCGAACTCTTTAAGTTGCTGGCCGGCGTCGGTCAATTGCACCGTGCGGTTGCCGCGTAGAAAAAGCGTCTGCCCGACGTCCTTTTCCAAGCGCTGAATCTGGCGCGTCAAGCTCGACGGGCTGACGTGCATCGCCTTGGCGCTACGGCCGAAATGGCGGCTTTCCGCCAGGTGGCGAAACAACTTAAGGTCGCGGATATCCATGAACTCGCCCCGAGAGTGAATGAACCCACCGTCACACATTGCCGGCAAGGTGTATTGCTGATTCTGCGAGATCAGATTGTTAATATATCAATTTAAGCAATGCTTTTCCTGCTTTATAGTGGTCGCCAGAGAAGAATTTTGTCCGCGGGCGAACGCCTGCGGTAAGCCCTAATACCCGATGATGAAGTTGCTTCATGGCTAACTATTTCAATATTTTAAACCTGCGTCAACAGTTGGCGCAGTTAGGTAAATGTCGTCTCATGAGCCGGGATGAATTCCTCGATGACGCGGATTACTTAAAAGGCAAAAAAGTGGTGATCATTGGCTGTGGCGCCCAAGGCTTGAACCAAGGGCTGAATATGCGCAACTCCGGACTAGATATTGCTTACGCGCTGCGTAAAGAAGCCATTGCCAAGAAACGTCCCTCCTGGCGCAAGGCGCCCGAAAACGGTTTCCGCGTCGGCACCTATGAAGAGCTGGTGCCGGAAGCAGACCTGGTGGTCAAACTGACCCCGGACAAGCAACATTCCGCCGTGGTGCAGGCGGTACAACCGCTAATGAAGCAAGGCGCCGCGTTGGGCTATTCCCACGGCTTCAACATCGTTGAAGTGGGCGAGCAAATTTGTCGCGACATCACCGTTATCATGGTGGCGCCGAAATGTCCGGGTACCGAGGTGCGTGAAGAGTACAAGCGCGGCTTCGGCGTGCCGACCCTTATTGCCGTGCATCCAGAAAACGATCCGAAGGGTGTGGGCATGACGCTGGCCAAAGCCTGGGCGGCCGCGACCGGCGGCCATCGCGCGGGGGTGCTGGAATCCCCTTTCGTCGCTAAGGTCAAGTCGGATCTGATAAGCGAGCAGACCATTCTGTGCGGCATGCTGCAGGCCGGCTCGCTGCTGTGCTTCGACAAAATGGTTGCCGATGGCGTCAACCCGGCCTATGCCGGCAAACTGATTCAATTCGGCTGGGAAACCACCACCGAAGCGCTGAAACAGGGCGCCATCACGCTGATGATGGACCGGCTGTCCAACAGCGCAAAATTGCGCGCTTATGCGTTGTCCGAGCAGCTCAAGCAACTGATGCAGCCGCTGTTTGAAACACATATGGACGATATCATCACCGGCGCCTTTTCCAGCGGCATTATCGCCGAGTCGGCCTATTACGAATCGCTGCACGAATTGCCGCTCATCGCCAACACTAGTCGCGCGCAAGTGTTTGTATGAAATGAACGTGGTCATTTCTGACACCACCGAGTACGGTAACTATCTGTTCGCCAATGCCGCCGTGCCGTTGCTGAAAGACGCGTTTATGGGCAATCTGCAGGCGGGCGATCTGGGTAAACCGGTGGCCGACGGTGAAATCGATAATGCGCGTCTACGCGATGTTTAATGAGGCTATCCGCCAGCATCCGATTGAAATCGTGGGCGCCGAACTGCGTGGCTACATGAAGGATATGAAACGCATCGCGGTCGCGAACTGACCGGCGGGAGGGTCATCCCGACGGGTGACGCTCCATTCAAACTTCAGCCCCGCCGTCCGGCGGGTTTTTTTGCCCGCCGCGAGGATAAACCCCGGTGCCGCTTTCTGCCACAATCCCTCTCCGTTCTCCGCCACTGTTTTTGCCTGGGATTCATGTATGCGCCTTAATCCAAGCCAACAGCAAGCCGTCGAATTCGTCACCGGACCCTGCCTGGTGCTGGCCGGCGCCGGCTCGGGCAAGACGCGGGTTATCACCAATAAAATCACCCATCTGATCCGCGGTTGCGGCTATCAGGCGCGGCATATCGCGGCGGTAACGTTTACCAATAAAGCCTCCAGGGAGATGAAGGAGCGGGTGGCGCAAACGCTCGGTCGTGCAGAAGCGCGCAGGCTGACCGTCGCCACGTTCCATACGCTCGGACTGGCTATCATCAAGCGCGAATATAAGGCGCTGGGCATGAAAGCCAAATTCTCGCTATTTGATGAGCAAGACCAACTGGCGCTGCTAAAGGATCTTTCCGAGCCGTGGCTGGAAGGGGACAAAGACCTGCTCAAGTCGCTGACCTCCGCCATTTCCAACTGGAAGAACGATCTGCTGTCGCCGCCGCCCGTTCCGAACAGGATAAGTTGCTCGCCCATTGCTATGCGCTCTATGACGACCATCTTATCGCCTGCAATGTGTTAGATTTCAATGATTTGATTCTACTGCCGACCCAGCTGTTGCAGCGCGACGAGGCGGTGCGCGAGCGCTGGCAAAACCGGCTGCGCTATTTGCTGGTGGATGAGTATCAGGATACCAATACCAGCCAGTATGAACTGGTGGAGCTGCTGGTAGGGCCGCGAGGCCGTTTCAACGTGGTGGGCAACGACGATCAATCAATCTATTCCTGGCGCGGCGCGCGGCCACAAAATCTGGCGTTGCTGCAACAAGATTTCCCGACGCTTGCGGTTATCAACCTGGAGCAGAATTATCGCTCCACCGAGCGCATCCTGAATGCCGCCAATATTCTTATCGCCAACAATCTACATGTCTTTGAAAAGCATTTTTTTTCCCGCCTGGGCTATGGCGACATCCTGAAAGTCATCACCGCCAACAATGAAGATCACGAGGCTGAGCGGGTGGTGGGGGAGCTGATCGCCTACCACTTCATCAACAAGACCCGTTATCGGGATTACGCCATTTTGTATCGCGGCAATCACCAGTTGCGGATGTTTAAAAAGATGCTGATGCAAAACCGCATTCCTTATCGCATCTCCGGCGGGACGTCGTTTTTTTCACGGCCGGAGATTAAGGACCTGCTCGCCTATCTGCGCGTGCTGACCAATCCCGATGACGATAGCGCATTTTTGCGGATAGTGAACCACGCCACGCCGGGAGATAGGCGCGGCGACGCTGGCCAAATTGGGCACCTGGGCGACGCAGCGCGATAAAAGCTTGCTTACCGCCAGTTTTGATTTGGGCCTCGGGCAAACGCTCAGCGGCCGCGGCCTGGAGTCGCTGCAACAGTTTACCCATTGGCTGGACGGCGTCGCCCGTCAGGTGGAGCGAGAGCCGGCGGCCGCAGTGCGTGAACTTATCCACGGCATCGACTATGAAAGCTGGCTCTATGAAAGTTCCATTAGTCCGAAAGCGGCGGAAATGAGGATGAAAAATGTCAATTAACTGTTCAGTTGGATGACCAAAATGCTTACCGGTTCCGATCTGAATGAGGCGATGACGCTGGATCAGGTGCTCACCCGTTTCACCCTGCACGATATGATGGAACGTGGCGAGAGCGAGGAGGAACTCAATCAGGTGCAGTTGATGACGTTGCATGCCCCCAAGGGGCTGGAGTTTTCCTATGTGTTCCTGGTCGGCATGGAAGAGGAGTTATTGCCGCATCAAAGCAGTATCGATGAGAATAATATCGAAGAGGAGCGCCGGCTGGCTTATGTCGGCATTACCCGCGCGCAAAAGGAATTAACCTTCACCCTGTGCCGCGAGCAGCGTCAATACGGTGAGTTGGTCAAGCCAGAGCCGAGCCGCTTCCTGCTTGAATTGCCTCAGCACGATGTGCAATGGGAGCAGATACGCAAATCGGTTAGCGCCGAGGAACGCATGAGCCACGGCCAGGGGCATCTGGCGAGTTTGCGCGCCCAATTGGCAGGGCGACTAACTTTCCCCACTCTGAGCGGGTACGCGGTTCGGCGGGCGGCACCCTCAGGGCGCTTCCTGCGGCAGAACGGTTGACGGTGAGGGGAGAGCCGGCGGCTCAATGTCGGGGCATCTCAAGCGGCAGGCGCCGTCAATGGCAAGGCGGCCTTCGCCGGCTCAGACTTGCGGCGTTTCTTCCAGCAATAGGGCCAGTGGACATAACTCTGCCATTGGCTTTCTTGCTTAAGGTACTCCGCCCGCAGCTGGATGCTGGCTCAACCAGCCCTGGGGCAAGATGACATGCAATCTCACTTCCGCGGCGCGCAGCTCTACTGCGGGTAATGCGTCGTCGCGGCGGCGGCTGGCAAAGATGATCGCCAGCCGGGTCACCCGCTGCGCCTGTTCGGTATCCAACTGGTAACGGCGCTGCAGATTTTCCAGGGTACTCTGGCGGATATCGCCGCCGACCGGCAGCGCCAGCAGAATCGCCAGCCCGCTCGAAGTTTTCCCAGGTCAGGCTGCGATCGTTAAAATAGCGCTCAAGCCAGGTGACGCAGCCCATTTCCAGACTGAACAGCGCCAGCGCCTGCGCGCCGCGCCCCGCAACCAGTTCGGTGCTGCCGCCGCTGTCCACGACCAGACGCTCATCGGAACCGCCGGTGGTATGGGGGACGCCCTGATAGACAAGCAGGGCTTCTTCTTCGCCGGAAATGACCTGCACCGGGCAGCCCAGAATGGCACTGGCCGGGCCGAGAAACTCCGCCGCGTTGGTGGCCAACCGCAGGGTGGCGGTGGCAACCACGCGTACCTGGGGGGGGGGGTATCCTGCAAATGTTCGGCAAACAGGCGCAGGCACTGCCAGCCCCGCTGCATCGTGTCGCGGGTCAGCCGGTTATCGCCGTTAAGTCCGGCGGCCAGCTGCAGTTTACGCTTGATACGCGCCAGCGTCTGAAGGGTGCCGGCCACCTCACGCACGACCAACATATGAAAGCCATTGGAACCTAGGTTAATGGCGGCATAGAGAGAGGTGGCGCTTATCATCTGTGTTTCAGCCAGGATGTTTACGGTTATGTCGCGGTGCGCCGCTGCGGTGGCGGGTCAACCGTTTCGGCGCGGGCAGGTCGGTCAGTAGCGCGTCGCTGTCATATTTACTGACGGGGATCTGATGGCCAATATAGCTTTCAATGGCGGTAAGATTCAACGCATATTTTTTGCATGCCAGGCTGATGGAGCAATCGCTCTCGCCGGCGCGTCCGGTGCGGCCGATGCGGTGCACATAATCTTCGCAGTCGTCGGGCAAATCGTAGTTGAATACATGGGTCACGGAAGGAATATGCAGTCCGCGGGCGGCCACGTCCGTCGCCACCAGAATATCCAGGGCGCCCTGGGTAAACTCTTCCAAAATGCGCAGGCGCCGTTTCTGCGAAACATCGCCGGTCAGCAGTCCGACGCGATGACCGTCAGCGGCCAGATGGCCCCAGATATCTTCACGGCGGTGCTTGGCATTGGCGAAAATGATACACCGGTCGGGCCATTCTTCCTCAATAAGCGTCTGCAGCAGCCGTATTTTTTCTTCGTTGGAAGGGTAAAACAGTTCTTCTTGTATGCGGTGACCCGTTTTTTGCAGCGGTTCCACTTCGACATATTCGGCGTTATTCATATGCTCGAAGGCCAGTTCACGCACCCGATAGGAGAGCGTGGCGGAGAACAGTATATTCAGCCGTCCGGCGGATATCCTTGATGAAACCAAGGTCGAACATTTCGTCGGCTTCGTCCAGCACCACGACCTGTATGGCGCCCATATTGACGTAGTTTTGTTTGGTATAATTAATCAGCCTGCCGGTCGTGCCCACCAGGATATCAACCCCGGCTTCCAGCACTTTCAACTGCTTATCATAACCATCGCCGCCGTAGGCCAGCCCCATTTTTAGGCCGGTCGCCTGGGCTAATGGTTCAGCATCGGAATGGATTTACACCGCCAGCTCGCGGGTGGGCGCCATGATCAGCGTGCGAGGCTAATTGGTTTGACGTCCCTCGGCGGTAGGGTGGGTAAGTAGATGATGAAAAGTGGCCGTTAAGAAGGCCAGCGTTTTGCCGGTACCGGTTTGCGCCTGGCCCGCGACGTCTTTGCCTGCAAGCGTAATGGATAAAGTCGGCGCTTGAATGGGCGTACAATTGTTAAAGCATTTAGAATCAAGTACTTCAACGATTAGCGGGTGCAGGGCGAAGTCGGAAAACTTCTTTTCTGTTGAGTGTGTTTTGCTCATAGCGTGGTAGAATACCGGTTAACTATTGCATTACGAAAGTGTATACAGTGAAATAAAGTCAACCTGTTGTTGGGCATTGCTGCAGCGGCAGGTAACGATAATCTTGCGGAGTAAAACATGAGCGATAAAATTATTCATCTAAGTGGCGATAGCTTCGAAAAGGACGTATTACAAACCAAAGGGCTATTTCTGGTCGATTTCTGGGCAGAATGGTGTGGTCCTTGTAAAATGATTGCGCCTATTCTGGCAGAAGTCGCTGATGAATTCGACGGCAAACTGACCATAGCTAAATTGAACATCGACGATAATCCGGCCACTGCACCGAAGTATGGTATCCGCAGCATTCCAACCCTGTTGTTGTTCCGCGATGGTGAAGTGGTAGCCACCAAGGTTGGCGCCCTGTCCAAAGGACAGTTGAAAGAGTTCCTTAACGCAAATCTGTAAGCGGTATTGCGAATCTTCCTCTGGGCGCTGGCGTTCATAAGCATTTCTCATATTGACCGCTAGACGCCCATCAAAAACCATGCTAAGTTTATGTCCACTGCACTGTGATCTTACCTGTAGTTTGAATCTGAGCTTTACTCTTTGCCCGCACCCCGTTGTAAGAAAGCACCAAACGTGACCAACGAGGCGTCAGGCAGGCGGGATTTAAATTAATCCGTTGTTCGGCACTCTTAATCTCAGTCTTCTTGTTGTTCATATTGCATGAGTTGCTGTTCATCAGCCCAAACGGGATATACCGGGATTAAATGCCATAGACAGGCACGATTTTACGCTGCCATACCATCCACAAAATCAGTTCGAGATATACCCCGAGTTTAAGAACTCACCATTATGAACCTTACCGAATTAAAAAATACGCCGGTTTCAGAGCTAGTGACCCTCGGCGAAAATATGGAGCTGGAAAACCTGGCCCGCATGCGTAAACAAGACATCATCTTCGCCATCCTCAAGCAGCATGCCAAGAGCGGCGAGGATATCTTCGGCGATGGCGTACTGGAAATTTTGCAGGACGGATTCGGTTTTCTCCGGTCCAGCGACAGTTCCTACCTTGCCGGCCCCGATGATATCTATGTTTCTCCCAGCCAGATCCGCCGTTTCAACCTGCGTACCGGCGACACCATTTCCGGCAAGATCCGCCCGCCGAAAGAGGGCGAGCGTTACTTTGCGCTGCTGAAGGTTAACGAGGTTAACTATGACAAGCCGGAAAACGCCCGCAACAAGATTTTGTTTGAAAACCTGACGCCGCTGCACGCCAATTCGCGTTTGTGCATGGAGCGCGGCAACGGTTCTACCGAAGACCTGACCGCGCGCGTTCTGGATCTGGCCTCGCCTATCGGCAGCGGTCAGCGTGGGCTTATCGTGGCGCCGCCGAAAGCCGGTAAGACCATGCTGCTGCAAAATATTGCCCAAAGCATCGCCTATAACTATCCCGACTGTGTGCTGATGGTGCTGCTGATTGACGAACGTCCGGAAGAAGTAACCGAAATGCAGCGTCTGGTGAAAGGCGAAGTGATCGCCTCGACCTTTGACGAGCCGGCGTCCCGCCATGTTCAGGTCGCCGAAATGGTGATTGAAAAAGCCAAGCGCCTGGTTGAACATAAGAAAGACGTTATTATCCTGCTGGACTCCATTACTCGCCTGGCGCGTGCCTATAACACCGTAGCGCCTGCTTCCGGCAAGGTATTGACCGGTGGTGTGGACGCCAACGCCCTGCATCGTCCCAAGCGTTTCTTCGGCGCCGCGCGCAATATGGAAGAAGGCGGCAGCCTGACCATCATCGCTACCGCGCTTATCGACACCGGCTCGAAGATGGACGAGGTGATTTACGAAGAGTTCAAGGGAACGGGCAACATGGAACTGCACCTGTCGCGTAAAATCGCCGAGAAACGCGTCTTCCCTGCGATCGATTACAACCGCTCGGGGACCCGTAAAGAAGAATTGCTCACCACTCAGGAAGAGCTACAGAAAATGTGGATCCTGCGCAAAATCATTCATCCCATGGGTGAGATCGATGCAATGGAATTCCTGATGAACAAGTTGGCGATGACCAAAACCAACGACGAATTCTTTGACATGATGAAACGTTCGTAAGTCACAAAAACTCGGGTAGCGCCACGTAAGAACGTGGCGTTTTTTGTTTCTGATGCTAGGATAGTCACATCTTTGGTGTGCCCGGTTACAAGCTTTCAGCCTGTCCGGGCGATTTAGATCTTATCTGCACGCCTGATGGAGATTCGGGTGGAAAATAAAGAGATAACGAAAACCCTATTTCGTTGCCACAAAACTCAGTGACGGGTAAGGCATCGGAGTTAAGGCGTAAACTATGGTGGCGCATTGAACGGCCTGATGAATGCAGAGAGCTTTCTATTGTGAACATACTCAATATGAGTACTGATTTTGTTGCTATTTTTCTATTTTCTTTGCTCTTTTTGTTTTTAGCGCGCAAGGTTGCTAAAAAAATAGGCCTGGTTGACAAGCCCAACTACCGCAAACGCCATCAGGGGCAGATCCCCCTGGTCGGCGGCATTTCCATTTATGCCGGCATCTGTTTCGCCTTTTTCTATACTGATCATTATATTCCCTATGTCGCGCTGTATCTCATGTGCGCGGGCGTCCTGGTAGTGACCGGCGCACTTGACGATCGATTTGATATCAGCGTGGCGGCGCGCGCGATTATCCAGGCCTTGGTCGCGGTGGCGATGATGGTGTTCAGCGGCCGCTATATCAATAGCCTGGGCTATATCTTCGGGCCGTGGGAGATGGTGCTGGGCCCTTTTGGCTATCTGGTGACGCTGTTTGCCGTCTGGGCGGCGATCAACGCTTTCAATATGGTGGACGGCATTGACGGACTGCTGGGCGGGCTTTTCTGCGTGTCCCTCGGCGCGATGGGTATCCTGCTTTCGCTTGATAATAATCTCGGCCTAGCGCTGTGGTGCTTTGCCATGATTGCCGCCATTTTGCCCTATATTTTACTGAATTTGGGGGTTTTCAGCCGGCACTATAAAGTATTTATGGGCGATGCCGGCAGCACCATGATTGGCTTTACCATCATCTGGCTGCTGCTGCAAAGCACTCAGGGCTGGGGGCATCCGATGAATCCCGTGACCGCGCTGTGGATTATCGCCGTGCCGCTGATGGATATGATAGCCATCATGTATCGCCGGATGCGCAAAGGCATAAGCCCGTTTGCGCCGGACAGGCAGCATATCCACCATCTCATCATGCGCGCAGGTTTCAGCTCGCGCCAGGCGTTTATCATTATCACGCTTACCGCCACGCTGTTAGCGTTTTTCGGCGTGGCGGGAGAGCGTTGGCTGCGCTGGCCGGAGTCGGTCATGCTGTTGCTGTGGATCGGGGTGTTTTTGTTGTATGGCTACGTACTGAAATGCGCCTGGCGGGTTGCCCGCTTCGTCAAGCGGACCAAGCGACGGCTCAGCCAATATAAAAAAGCACCACCTTAAACGGAAATTTGGGGCGAAATGACACTTGCAAGCTCACCATCTTCCGCCGGGCGGGAACAGCCTATCGCCAATGAACTGGACTTGCGCGGCCTGCTGTGTGCCCTGTGGCGCGGCAAACTCACCGTTATCGTCTGTGCTGTCGTGTTTGCACTGGGCGCTTTGATTTACTCCCTGGTGGTGCGCCAGGAGTGGACCGCCATCGCCATTACCGACAAACCTACGGTGAATGTGCTGGGCGGCTACTTCTCCCAGCAGCAGTTTCTGCGCAACCTGGATGTGAAAAATACCGCGCTGCCGACCACCGACACTCTTTCGATTGCCGACGAGGCCTATCAGGAGTTTTTGCGCCAGCTCGCTTCCTATGATACCCGGCGGGATTTCTGGGGCTCGCCAGCCTCAAAAAAGGCGACGTTCATGCCGACGCGGTGCTGCTGGATGAATTGATAAACGCCATTCAGTTCCTGCACCGCGACAACGTGAAAAAGCTGCCGGACAGCGCGCGGCTGGTGGCGGAAACCGCGCCAGACGCCAATCAACTGTTGCGGCGCTATGTGGATTTCGCCAACCAGCGTGCGGCTAACCACCTCAATGAGGACGTTGTAGCCGCCTGAGCTGCACGCACCGTCTCGCTCAAGGCGCAGGTAAAACGGCAGGAGGCAGTGGCCGCGGCGGTTTACCATCTCGAGCAGCTACACCTTAATCAGGCGCTGAAACTGGCGCACGCGCAGGGCGTCGATCGCAGCCGGACCGATGTCGCCGCCGATAGTTTGCCTCAATCCGAACTGTTCCTGCTGGGCCATCCGCTGTTACAGGCACGTTTGGACGCTCTGCAGGCGGCCGGGGCGGCCTATGATACCGATTACGACCAAAACCGCGCGATGTTGACTATCCTCAATGTAGGGCCGGTATTGAACAAGAGCTTCAAGACCTACCGTTATTTACGGACCCCTGAAGAGCCGGTAAAACGCGATGAGCCACGCCGCCTATTCCTGCTTATTCTGTGGGGCGCCGTTGGTACGTTGATCGGTGCGGGAGTCCTGCTGGCGCGCCGTCTCGTTAATGCCGCTGACAGGCATTAAACTGTCGGAATAAACCGCTGCCGTTAGCCGCGGGGCCCACCGAATTCTACGCCGTAGCCGGCTTTGCTCAGAATGAAGGGAACTGTTGTGAAAGTGTTGATCGTCTTTGGCACACGGCCGGAAGCCATCAAGATGGCGCCGCTGGTTCTGGCTCTGGCCAATGATACGACCTTTGAAACCCGCGTCTGCGTGACGGCCCAGCATCTCGCGATGCTGGATCAAGTGTTGCGCCTGTTTGCGATCGTGCCTGATTAAGATCTGGATATCATGCGCCCGGCACAGAGCTTGAGTGAGATAACCAACCGTATTCTGACCGGTATGCGGCCGGTATTGAAAGATTTCCGCCCGGATGTCGTGCTGGTACATGGCGATACCACCACGACCTTGGCCGCCAGGCTGGCGGCGTTTTACCAGCATATTCCCGTGGGGCATGTAGAAGCGGGCCTGCGCACCGGCAATCTGCTTTCCCCGTGGCCGGAAGAGGCGAATCGCAAATTGACCGGCCACCTGGCCCGCTGGTATTTTGCGCCTACCGAAAACGCGCGCGCCAATTTGCTGGCGGAGGGACTGCCGGCGGCACGAATTGCTGTGACCGGCAATACGGTTATCGATGCGCTGTTCTGGGTGCGCGCTCGTGTCATGAGCGACGCGGCACTGCGCGCTAGTCTGGAGCGACGTTACACATTTTTCGATGGCGTGCAGAAGATGATTTTGGTTACCGGCCACCACCGCGAGAGTTTTGGTGAGGGTTTCAAGCGCATTTGCGCCGGCCTGGCACGCATTGCGCTCGATCATCCCGACGTACAGGTGGTCTATCCGGTGCACCTCAATCCTAACGTCAGCGAACCGGTTAACCGTATGCCTAGCGGCATCGCCAATATAAAATTAATTGATCCGCAAGACTATTTGCCGTTCGTGTATTTAATGGATCGCGCCACGATTATTCTGACTGATTCCGGCGGGATCCAGGAAGAAGCGTTTTCTCTGGGAAAACCGGTGCTGGTGACGCGTGATGCCACCGAGCGACCAGAGGCGGTGGCGGCCGGCACCGTGCGGCTGGTAGGGACGGACGAGCAGGCGATTCATCAGGCGGTATCGCAGCTGCTGAATGATGCCCAGGCGTATCAACGGATGAGCCGGGTACATAACTTTTACGGCGACAGGCCACGCCCGTGAGCGGATTATCACGATATTAAAAAAAGATAGCAGGTGAATCCACGAGTTTTGACACAATTTCCGTAATTGGACTGGGGTACATCGGTCTGCCCACCGCCGCGGCGTTTGCCTCGCGCCGCAAGCGGGTAATAGGGGTAGACACCAATCAGCACGCGGTGGATACTATTAACCGCGGCGCGATTCACATCATCGAACCCGATTTGGACCGGGTCGTAACCAAAGCCGTGCGCGAGGGGCTGCTGCGGGCGGTAAGCCAGCCGCAGCTGGCGGACGCGTTCCTTATTACCGTAGCAACCCCTTTTAAAGGCGATCATCAACCCGATCTCAGCTATATGCAGGCGGCGGCGTTAGCGTTAGCGCCGGTGTTAACGCCGGGCTGTCTGGTGATCCTCGAATCCACCTCGCCGGTGGGGACAACCGAACAGATGGCCGGCTGGCTAGCCGGCGTACGTCCCGATCTGACCTTCCCACATCAGGTGGGCGAAGCGGCAGATATCAATATCGTTTATTGCCCGGAGCGGGTGTTGCCCGGCAAGGTGATGGTGGAACTGATCAAAAATGACCGGGTGATTGGCGGTATGACGCCGCGCTGGTCGGCACGCGCCGCCGAGCCGTATCGCATTTTCCTGGAAGGGGAGTGCGTCGTAACCCATGCCCGTACCGCCGGAATGTGTAAACTGACCAAAAACAGCTTCCGCGATGTCAATATTGTCTTCGCTAATAAACTGTCGGTGCTCTGTGCGGAACAGCAGATTAATGTCTGGGAACTGATAGCGCTGGCCAATCGCCATCCGCGGCTCAATATCTTGCAGCCGGGGCCGGGCGTCGGCGGCCATATTGTATCGCGGTGGATCTCTGGTTCATTGTGGCGTAGAACCCGGCGCAGGCGCGGCTTATCCGCACCGCCCGCCGGGTTAATAATAATGATAATGATGATAAGCCCGATTGGGTGGTGGAAAAAGTAAAGGCGGCGGTGGCGGATTGCCTCAACGACAGCGGGCGCGGCAGTAGCGATGTGATTATCGCCTGCTTCGGGCTGGCGTTCAAACCCGACATTGACGATTTGCGCGAAAGCCCCACGCTGCACGTGACGCAGCTGATTTGCCCGCGGACATCGCGGCCAGACGCTGGCGGTGGAGCCGAATGTCCATGCACTGCCGGCATCGCTGGACAGGCTGGTCACGCTGATTAAAATCGGCGCCGGCCTGCTGGTAGTAAAGGTGTTGGCGGTGGCCTTTGGCCTCGACGGCGTGGGGCAGGCGGGGAACTACCGCCAGTTAATCAGGGTGCTGGGCGTGTGTTGTCCCGGCGCCGGCAGTCTGCTCGGCGTCGTGGCCTTCTTCGCCTGCTATCGCCTGGGCGGTTATGCGGGGAGTTAGCCGGATTGGCGCTGCTGCCGGCGATGGCGCTGCTGCCGGTACTGTTCATGTTGTGCTACCGGCGTCAACTGCCGCTGTCGTTCCTGTTGCCCGCCTGGGACAACGGCTATGCCGCCTTGCTGAGCAAGTTCACCGTCATGGCGCTCATTACCGCGGTCACGCTGCCGGTGGCCTATGTGATGATGCGGAATTTACTGGCGCGCAGCGAGGGGTGGGCAGCGGTGGAGGCGGTCAGTCTGGCGCTTTGGCTGCTGTGCGATGTGGCGATACGGATTTTGTTTTCCGCCAAATTCAGCGCGATGAGCGGTTTATTTGCCTGGCAACTGGTGGGGGATGTCCTTAAAGTGGGCGCCTATGTTTTTGGCTATCTGGTGCTGGCCCAGGCGGCGCTGCGGATCTATTTATTGGCTGAAATCACCCAGTTTGTCCTGTTGACCGGATTTTCCCACTGGCTTATTCCGCGGCAAGGCGCGCTGGGCGCGACCCAGGCCTATATGGCCACCTATATCGTCTATTTCGCGCCGTGCGGCGGTGTGTTCTTACTCTATCTTAGGAAAAAATGAGTAATTTGACCCATCTGCTGGGATCCGATATCCCGCATCATAATGTGACGGTGCTGCGTTTCTTTAACGATAGGCTGGCGGCAATTTGCCCGCCGGCGCAGACCCGGCGTTTTATGGTGGTTGCCCGGGACGGCGCGCCATTCTCCAACTTTAACCAGCTGGATATAGAACGTTTCGACAGCAAACGGGCATTGATTAAAGCGCTGCGCCGCCGCGGCGCCGGACGAACGCTATTTTCTGCACGGTCAATTCAATCCCATCGCTCTGGCTGGCGATGCTGACGGGCAAAATACTCCCGGCGCGCCATGAGTTAGCACGCATGGGGCGTAGATCTGTACGAAGATTCACGCCGTCTGCGCCACCGGTGGTTCTATCTGCTGCGCCGGCGCGCTCAGGGACGGGTTGGCCATGTGTTCACGGCCCGCGGCGACCTGGCCTGTTACCGCCAGCGTCATCCGTCGGTGCCGGCTTCGCTGCTCTACTTTCCCACCCGGCTGGCCACAGATATCGCGCGGGCAACGCCTGATAAGGCGGTCAATCGGCCGCTGACGCTGCTGGTGGTCTATATATTATTACTCACGTTGGTGGCGGCGCTGACCTACCGGGAGTTTCGGCGGGTCAGGTTTAATTTCAATGTCTTTTTCTCCCTGTTATACCTGTTGACGTTTTATCTCGGCTTCCCTTTTACCTGCCTGCTGATGTTTCGCTACGGCGTCGAGGTGGTCCCGGTGGACAACCTGCTTGAGGCATTATTGGCGGCGACCGCCTTCTACGGCATCTATTATATCAGCTACAAAACCCGTCTTTTCGCTCGTCCACGCGGCCCGCGGCCGCCCTGGTTCAGCATCAGCCGTACCGAAATTCATTTGCTATGGCTGCTGCTGGCGCTCATCGCCGTAGCAACGGTTTTGATCTTCTTCATGCAGAACGGTTTCCTGCTGTTCCGGCTGCGCGCCTATAGCCAGATCTTCTCAAGCGATGTCTCCGGCGTTGCGTTAAAGCGCTTCTTTTATTTTTTCATCCCCGCCATTCTGCTGATTTACTTCCTGCCGCTGACCCGGCGCCGCTGGATAATATTCCTCATCACCACGGTCGCCTTCAGTATTTTCACCTATCTCGTGGTGGGCGGCCACCCGCGCCAATATCATCATTGCCTTCGCATTGTTTTTGTTTATCGGTATTCAACGCCGCTAGATCACGCTGTGGATGCTGGCGGGCGCCGGTGTGGTGGCGATCGGGGACATGTTCTGGCTGGCGCTGAAACGCTATGGTTTGAATGTCAGCGGCGATGAGGCGTTTTATACATTTCTCTATTTAACACGTGATACTTTTTCGCCATGGGAAAATCTGGCGCTGCTGCTGCAAAACTATGGCCACATTGATATTCAAGGGTTGGCGCCCATCGTGCGTGATTTTTACGTCTTTATTCCCGGCTGGCGGTGGCCTGACAGGCCATCATTGGCGCTCAATACGGCGAATTACTTCACCTGGGAAGTGCTGAACAATCATTCAGGATTGGCGATACCACCCACGCTTATCGGCTCGCTCGTAATGATGGGCAGGGTAGGTTTTATCCCGCTGGGCGCTGTCGTGGTCGGGCTTGTTATTAAGGGGTTCGATACGCTCTATGAACGCGGCAAAGCGGCGGGGGATCCCTATCGCGCTTCGTTGCTGCAATCGTTTTGCTTTGCTGCAGTATTCAATATGATTGTATTGGCGCGTGAAGGTGTGGATGCGTTTGTATTAGGAGTGGTGTTTTTCTGTCTGATATTCGGGCTATGCCTGCTCGTGGCCAAACTTTTGTTCCTGTTATTCTGACATGCGGGATTCATTCGGCTGCGCACCGCCAGATTAAACGGCTACAACGCTATGCCGTAACCGATTACCCCTATGGGAAAAAGAGAATGCATAATAACGACGGGGTACCCCACTATCAAATCCGCGGCCTGTCCCTGTGGGGATTTCGCTGTCGGGCTGACTTCATCGATTATCTGTTTGCAGGCGGACGGCTTAAAACCGGCACGCTGCTGGCGATTAACGCCGAGAAAGTGCTCAACGCCGAGCGGGATGCGGCGTTGAAAAAGTTGCTCGACGAGGCGGAATACAAATATGCCGATGGTATCAGCATCGTGCGTTCGATCCGCTGTAAATATCGCCATGCCGAGGTAAGCCGTATTGCAGGGGCGGATTTATGGGAAGATTTAATGGCCCGCGCCGGCAGGGAGGGGGTCCGGTGTTTTTGGTCGGCGGGCGCCCGGTGGTGCTTATGCAGACCGAAGCGCAACTGTGCGCACGCTGGAATGTCAACATTGTCAGCCGGCAGGATGGTTATTTTAGCGTCGACGCACAGCCGGCTCTGGTAGAACGCATCCGTGTCAGCGGGGCCGCCATTGTCACCGTTGCCATGGGGTCGCCGCGTCAGGAGCAGCTGATGGCACCAATCCGGCGGGAGCATCCTGCGGCGCTGTACATGGGCGTGGGCGGCACCTATGACGTGTTTACCGGTCACGTCAAGCGCACGCCCAAGGTATGGCAGGATCTTGGTCTGGAGTGGCTTCACCGTCTATTCCGCCAGCCGTCACGCCTGCAGCGTCAGCTTAAACTTTTACGTTATCTGGGCTATCATATCAGCGGACGCCTGTAGCGAGTGGAAGGAAAAGGCGCGCCGCCGACGTAAGTGAGCAAAGGGTAATCAAACGCATCATTTCTTTGAAAAATCACTAGACAGCCGGCGCGTAAATCCGTACTATCCCCACCCGCAACGGAGCTACGCGCCCGTAGCTCAGCTGGATAGAGCGCTGCCCTCCGAAGGCAAAGGTCTCAGGTTCGAATCCTGTCGGGCGCACCATCACATTTGTGTGCAGAGCCGCGGTAAGTCTAATGCCGCGTTGCGATAGTAATCAGTAATGGTGATTGTAGCTCAGTTGGTAGAGCCCTGGATTGTGATTCCGGTTGTCGTGGGTTCGAGTCCCATCAGTCACCCCACTATTAGTGGGCATACGAAGGTGTAGTAGGCATACAAAGGTGACGAAATTGGTAGACGCGCTAGCTTCAGGTGTTAATGTCTTAACAGACGTGAGGGTTCAAGTTCCTCTCTTCGCACCACATCCTTAATTTGCCAGTATCACCTGTCTGTCTGCCTCCGGTATGCGCATGCTCACGGTGGCATGCGCAGCGTATCATCTCGGCGAGTAGCGCAGCTTGGTAGCGCAACTGGTTTGGGACCAGTAAGTCGGAGGTTCAAATCCTCTCTCGCCGACCATATTCCCCAAAAAGCTTGTTAAACAATATCCAGACAAGTTTTCAACTAGAAACAGCAAGTCATGATAACTTGCTATTTTTTTTGGTTCACATCCTCTGATGCTAATGCTTAATTCACCTTTGCCGATAAGGCGTTGGCTACCCCTTGGATCAGGGGCGTTTTGCGACGGTTTGTCCCGCTTGATGTGTGATGACCAAGACCCGCAGCGGCCCCAATACACCCGCTGTGACAGAGATGAGTCCCGCTATAGCGCTTATCACTCGCTTTTCTTTAAAAAAGTCCCCTTTTTTTCGAGTAAAACAAGATCGCACATCCACTGCGCTTTTAGCGTGATGGCAATACGTCAGCAAAAAGAAGGTTTGTTTATTATTAACTTTTGAGGTAAATGTATTAGCTCCTTTAGCCTTACTAATCTCCAACTTAAATTAATGCTTTATAGCAGTAATGAAATAAGTAAATAAGTAAATAAGTAAATAAGGCCTGAGATTTACTGATCTTTGAAAATAGAGACATAGAATTACAAAAAAGGTCATTGCTTAACCAAAAGCAAGAAGCACATTACATATTTAGTTAAATATGACATGCTATAGCTATAAAAACAATATGAGTATTTTTATTATTTCCTTACTTGACGGCAATATGCAATGCAATCGCATCATATAATTAACATTAATGTTGTTGGTAATGAAATAAATATTTCATCGAACGAAAATAGGATTTGTCATTTAATAAATAGTGGAAACGGGTATGGAAAGGATTCTTGTGACAGGTGAAGCTGGCTACATCGGTACCCATTTAGTGGGGCTGCTAGTTTCTCAGGGGGACTTTGTCCGCGTTTTAGATAATGGGACATTTGGTCTGTCAGGATTACGGCCCTTTTATGGATTGAATCGTTTCGAGATGCAAACAGGAGATATACAAATCACAGCGCATCTTCGCAAAGCGATCGGCACTATTGATAAAATAGTTCATTTGGCTGGGGTTGTAGGCAATCCGGCATGTTCCTTTGATAAAAATATTTGTCATGAAGTGAATGTCGTTGCCACTAGACAAATCTTTAATGAGGCCGCCAGAGGAAATGTCAAAAACATCGTCTTTGCCTCCAGCTATAGCGTGTACGGTTATGGTGATGATATTTTTACCGAAGAATCAAGATTAAATCCGGTCGATTATTACTCAGAAACCAAAATCAAAGGCGAAGCTATCGCGCAGGCCTACAAAGATTACTTAGTCATGACGCTATGTCGATTCTCTACGGTTTTTGGTGCATCACGGGGAATGCGATTTGATTTAGCGGTGAATGCTATGACCGCTAGTGCAGTCAACAGGGGAGAATGCATGATTCATGGCGGGCAACAATGGCGGCCGTCCTGGTTTGGCTTCGTTACAGCGAACTGGCGCTCAAAATAATTCGGGATCGCAACATGCTCCTGACCGCCACGCTTATACCTGCTGTGCGTCGGCTGCTGACAACTAACCAGCCCCAGCTCTTTCATGAGCCTGCCTGCGAGCCAGCGCCCCATCCGGAAGCCTCTCTGGGTTGCCACGGTGGCGATACTTCTCGCGCCAGCGGCACCATGGCTGATACTGTGCAGTTCATGAACCTGACTGCGCAATACTGTTCGCCTGCCGTCTGACCTGTCAGGACGACTTTTCCACCAGTATTTGTAACTGCTGCGATGAACCCTGAACACGTGGCAAAGTGTGGCCACAGGATAATGCGCTCTGAGTTTCCCGATTAACAAGAACTGTTCAGGGAGTCCGACATCAAGAGCGCTGTAGCCTTTTTTAATATTTCGTTTTCCATTTCAATGCGTTATACCTTCTTCTTGAGCTCACGTATTTCGATTTGTTCCGGGGTTATGGGAGAAGCTTTTGGCGTTTTCCCCTGTCGCTTATCACGCAGTTGTTTTACCCATTTCGTCATCGTAGAAATGGCTGACGTCCATGGCTTTTGCTGCTGGCGCGGCGGTGTAATTTTGGTCGACAACCAGTTAAGCGGATTCGCGTTTGAATTCAGGACTAAAATTTCTTCTTTTCATTGGTGCACTCGTGTTGTTCTGAGGTGACCATATCACCTCTGTTCAGGTGGCCAAATTCAGTGTGCCACTACACTCTGTGCGGTGCCGTGATCGTTGCATTCGATAAGATGTTCGGCCAGCGCCACTTGCAGTGGGACGTCGTTGCACACCTTCCGGCTCTGCTCGCGCCACCAGCGGTTTAACCCCTCGCTGCCCTGATCTTCCATAATCTAATCCATCAGCCTGTTGAAAGCCTGATACTGCAGGCGGTTCAACGTCTCTTCGTTATAAACCTGCACTTTACGCATCGCCGGCAGAATATCCAGCAGCGATTGCTAAGCACGGGTACGGATAAACGCCTGTTCCGCCAAATGCAGCACCTCCGGATGGCGCGGCGCGGTCTCCAACAACCGGTCGATGCCGTGGCGCGCAGCATGATCCTTATGACGTGCCAGCTGAATACGCACCCGGGTAATATCCACCGGCAACTGATCGTTGTCCACCACTTCCGTAGCGCGCGCCAAATATTGATTGGAGCGCAAATCGTCCCCACGCTGCTGCGCGGCCTCCGCCGCCAGGAGGTAGTTGACCACCGGCTGGTCGGCGTGATCGGCATTGCGCGCCAACAGTTTTTCCACCTGGCGATAATCTCCTTCGGCCAGCTTCATCAGTGCCGCCCGGGTATGCTTGCGGGCGCGATGATTTTTGCGGCCGTGGAACCAGCGGTGGGTACGCGCGCCGGTCCGAAACAGTCGGCGGATGTCCCATTCGATGATAAAGAGGACGATAAACGCCAGAATGAGAATAATCACCAGACCGGTAACGCTGGTCTCAATATTATAATCGTCGGTCTGAATCAGCACATAATCCTGATGACCGGCGACCAGCGGACCGAGCACAACGCCCGCGAACAGCAGGACGAACAGCAATAAGACCTTGAGCATCGCTTACTCTCCCTGTGCGGCGGTCCCCGCTGGCTGGGCCAGCAGGTTGCGCACCCGGGTCTGCATCAGCTTATCCATATCCAGCAGCGGCTGGCTTTGCAGGCTGTCCGGCAGGGTTCATGGTGATATCCTCCTGACTCAACGCATCGAGCTGGCTCAGGAAGACGCGGGTATTGGCGTCGTCGGTGTCGAAGTAAGCGCGCACCTAGGTGGAGACCGAATCCAGCGACTGCTGGTAGATTTCATTTTGATGGCGCGGCACCGCCTGGGCTGCAACCAGTAGCCGGGCGCGGATATTTTCTCGCAGGTAGACATCTTGATTCGGCGCCAGTAGCGGCTTGGCGCCGGTGTCGCGGCGGCGCACGGTAATAAATTCGTTCATGAAGTTGTGCCAGCTTTTGCTAATGTTCTGCCGCCACTCCTAAATTGACCCCGACAATTCACCGCTGTCGCTATCCATGGACGCTTCATCGCTGTTGTTATCCGCCAGACGCAGGTTATTTATCTGATTGGTTAACTGATTGGTTAACTGATTGGTTAACTGATTGGTTAACTGATTGAGCTTGAGAATAATGCCGTCGAAGTCAACCTGGCTGACGCCGGCCAACGTGTGCCGATATCTTAGGTGATCGCGGGTCGTGCTTCGGTCAGGCTGGGATCGTTCATTTGCGCCAGGCTGGCGTCAGCGCTTTTCAGCAGTGCGCCGGCGGTAACGACATCCCGGTCGCTCCATAATTTACGCCCGGCCATTTTTACCAGAAAATCCGCCTGCGACAGCAGCCAGGTATTGGCGTTGC
This sequence comes from Sodalis sp. (in: enterobacteria), assembly GCF_051710625.1. Taxonomy (GTDB): domain Bacteria; phylum Pseudomonadota; class Gammaproteobacteria; order Enterobacterales; family Enterobacteriaceae; genus JBPESN01. The sequence continues at coordinate 32,962 of NZ_JBPESN010000016.1, forward strand.
TCCCGGTAATCGCCGTCAATTTATTTTGCAAATCTTCCAGCTCGCGACCCTGCGCATCTTGCTGCGCTCGTGCCGCGTCGAGCGCCCGCCCTTGGGTGCCCAGCGCGTCCTGGTATTGTTGGCGTTGCGTCTGCTGGGCCTGACTGAGTTGCATCAAACCCCTCTTGCAACTGCGCACGGGCGGCCTCCTGCTGGTGCTGCTGGCGCGCGGCGATATAGACGCCCAGCGCTAATAATAGCGCAATGATCAGCGCCAGCAGCACCACTATCAACGCGAGCGGACGGCGTCCGCCGGCCGTCTTGCCCGGTTTGCCATTACCGGCCGGCGAAGTTTTCCGCCCCGCGGCGCGTGTGGAGGCGGCCGGCCAAGGCCCGGCATCGCCGGAGAGCGGGGTCGAAGCATGCGGGCTATCAGTCTTCCCTTCCTGGTCGCGTCATCCTGCGGGATCGTTGGAGTAGTGTGTTCCGTCATGTTGTGGCCTGTCCCATGATTAAATTTAGAGCAATACGCGCATCAAAGCATCGTTGTCTGCCGCGTTTGCTACGACGATATCCGTCCAGTCCAATTGGCGGGCAAGTATGGCTAACCGTTCGCTGATGACTATCAGCCGGCAGTGCGTCAGCCAGGCGTGACGATAGTATTCAGGCATTAAAGTATAGAATTGTTGTAACATTTCGCCGCTGGTAATTACCAGTGTGTTGATGCCCAGCGTCTGCATCCGCCGGCACTGCTCTTCGCCGTCGTAGTGGATAGGGCGGCGGCGGTAGCACTCGCAATAAGTGGTGTGCACGCCGCGCTGGCGCAACGTTTGCGCCAGCACTTCCCGCCCGCCGTTACCGCGTAAGATCAGCGCGCGCTTGCCATCGATACGCGCAAGCGCCGGTAGGCGCAGCAAATCCTCGCTGGTTTCCCCCTCATCGGGATAGCTGACCGGCAGCCCGCAGAGACCGTGCAGGCGCAGGCCAGTAGTGCGGCCTACGGCAAAATACTGTAGTCCGGTAGGCCAGGCGACGCCTTGTTGCGTCAGCCAGAGATGGGCGTAGTTAATTGCATGTTGGGAGACGATAAACAGCAAATCCCCCGCATTTAAATCGGCGAGGCGCTGGGCGAGTTGCGGCAGATCGTTGCCCGGCGTAAATTCGATAAGCGGCAGATGCCAGGCGGGTTTGCCGCGCGCGCGCAGCCTGTTCACCAGCTGTTCACCCGCGGGCGATGGGCGGGTGACGAGGATGCTCATTGCGGGGGATTATCCTGATAAACGTCGGCCAGGATGGCGCGGGCGCCGCGATCCAGCAAATCATCCGCCAGACGCAGGCCAAGCTGTTCCGCCTGCGCCAGCGGCGCGCGCCCTTCGCTGCGGATGACGGTGGTGCCGTCAGACGATCCCACCAGCGCGCGCAGCCATATCTCCTCGCCGTCAAGCACGGCATAACTGCCGATAGGCACCTGACATCCCCCCTGCAGGCGGGCGTTCATGGCGCGTTCGGCGCCGACGCGCAAGGCGGTTTCCCGGTGATGCAGCGGCGCCAGCAGCGCCAGCGTACGGGCATCGTCCAGCCGGCATTCAATGCCAACCGCCCCTTGGCCCACCGCCGGCAGCGAGTCTGCCGGATCGATAGCGTGGCGGATGCGATCCTCCAGACCTAACCGTTTCAGGCCGGCCACCGCTAGAATGACCGCATCAAAGTCGCCCCGATCGAGTTTCGCCAGGCGGGTGCCGACATTGCCGCGTAAATCGTGCACGACAACATCGGGACGCCGCTCGCGCAACTGGCATTGCCGGCGCAGGCTTGAGGTGCCCACAATCGTGCCCGGCGGCAGAGCGTCAAGATTGACGTAACGCGGACTGACGAAGGCATCACGCGGGTCGTCGCGCTCGCATAGCACGCAAAGCCCCAGGCCGGCGGGGAATGACACCGTGACATCCTTCATCGAATGGACGGCGATATCGGCGCGATGCTCCAGAAGCGCCCGTTCCAATTCCTTGATAAATAATTTTTTTCCGCCGACTTTTGCCAGCGGCGTGTCAAGGATGATGTCACCGCGGGTCACCAGTGGCACTAGCTCGACCTGCAGATGCGGATGATGGCCCAACAATTCATCGCGCACGTACCCCGCCTGCCAAAGCGCCAAGGGACTTTGCCGGGTGGCGATTCTGAGAAGGTTGTCTTGCATAGACATTACCGATTTTATCATTCACCCACCATCCTAACACCGATAGTGAAGCACTGTCAGTTTTTGGCGGCGGGGAAACGAGGCGATAAAGAGGAAAAAAGGAATAACAAGTTGCCGTTGGGGAAAGTGCTATACTCACTGGGTGGCTTAACTTTCTTTACGGTCAATCATCAGGGTGTTAGATTGATCACGTTTCCAGCATTTACCGGCCAATAACTCTACAACTCACTACGCCGGTCGGGTGGAGAAACGGGTTCTTCTGACACCGGGATAATCAGGCGAGACGTCTTGTACTTCTACATCGAGACCTTGAAACAGAGACTGGACGCGATTAACCAACTACGGGTGGATCGCGCGTTGGCGGCCATGGGGCCGGATTTTCAACACGTATACAGTCTGCTGCCAACCTTACTACATTTTCATCATCCGATGCTTCCGGGTTACCTGGACGGCACCGTGCCCCACGGCATCTGTTTTTATTCCCCCGATGAGACCCAGCGCGCCTGGCTCGACGACATCGGCCGTCAGGCCGGCGCGGCGGTAGCGGCGCCGGACAGCGGCGCGCAGCCGATCACCGGCGTTTACTCCATGGGCAGTACCTCTTCCATCGGCCAAAACGCCAGCTCCGATCTCGACATCTGGGTGTGTCATCAGTCCTGGCTGGACAACGAAGAACGCGCTCAACTGCAGTGTAAATGTCATCTGCTTGAGCAGTGGGCGAACCGCCGGGGCGTGGACGTCAATTTCTTCCTGATCGATGAAAACCGTTTTCGCCATAATGAAAGCGGCAACCTCGGCGATGAGGACTGCGGCTCTACCCAGCACATCCTACTGCTGGATGAATTCTATCGCACCGCCGTGCGCATGGGCGGTAAGCGTATCCTGTGGAATATGGTGCCCGGCGACGAAGAAGCGCACTACGACGAGTATGTTCTGTCGCTGTACGCCCGCGGCGCGCTGACGCCCAACGAGTGGCTGGATTTGGGGGGCCTCGGCACCCTGTCCGCGGAAGAATACTTCGGCGCCAGCCTGTGGCAGCTGTATAAAAGCATCAATTCTCCTTACAAGGCGGTGCTAAAAACGCTGCTGCTGGAAGCCTACTCCTGGGAATATCCCCACACCGAACTGCTGGCGATGAAAATCAAACAGCGGTTGCATGACGGCGAAATCGTTTCCTTCGGCCTCGACCCCTATTGCATGATGCTGGAGCGGGTGACCTACTATCTGACGCAGATAAACGATATGACGCGGCTGGATATGGTGCGTCGCTGCTTCTATCTGAAGGTGTGCGAAAAACTGTCACAGGATCCGGCGGGCACGCCCTGGCGGCAGGAGATCCTGACACAGCTGGTGACGAGCTGGGGCTGGGATGACGCGCGGCTGAAGATGCTCGACGAGCGCGCCAACTGGAAGATTGCGCAGGTGCGCGAAGCGCACAATGAGCTGCTGGACGCCATGATGCAGAGTTATCGTAATCTGATCCGGTTTGCCCGCCGCAACAACTTAAGCGTCAGCGCCAGCCCGCAGGATATCGGCGTGCTGACCCGCAAGTTGTATGCGGCCTTCGAGGCGCTGCCCGGTAAAGTGACTTTGCTCAATCCGCAGATCTCGCCGGATCTGTCGGAACCGCATCTGACGTTCATCCATGTGCCGCAGGGCCGCGCCAACCGTACCGGCTGGTATTTATACAATCAGTCGCCGTCGATGGATTCTATCATCAGCCATCAGCCGCTGGAATATAACCGCTATCTCAATAAACTAGTGGCCTGGGCCTGGTTTAACGGGCTGTTGACCCGGTCGACCCAGGTGCATATCAAGGGCAGCGACACCTGCGATAGCGCCAAGCTGAATGAGCTTATCGCCGATGTGGCCGGCCACTTCCCGCTGCGGGTGCCGGCGCCGACGCCCAAGGCGCTCTACAGCCCGTGCGAAATCCGTCATCTGGCGATTATCGTCAATCTTGAGCACGATCCCACCGCGGTATTCCGTAATCAGGTGGTGCATTTCGACTTCCGCAAACTGGATGTGTTCAGCTTCGGCCAGCAGCAGCAGTGTCTGGTGGGCAGCATTGATTTGCTTTACCGCAACTCGTGGAATGAAGTGCGCACCCTGCATTTCAGCGGCGAGCAGGCCGTGCTGGAAGCGCTAAAAACCATTCTCGGCAAAATGCATCAGGATGCCGCGCCGCCGGATACGGTGGAGGTGTTCTGTCACAGCCAGCATTTGCGCGGGCTTGTCTGCACCCGGGTGCAGCAGCTGGTTTCCGAATGTATCAAGCTGCGCCTCTCCAGTACCCGCCAGGATCCGGCGCGGTTCAAGGCGGTGCGCGTGGCGGGACAGACCTGGGGGCTGTTTTTCGAGCGCCTGAGCGTTTCGGTGCAGAAGCTGGAAGACGCGGTGGAGTTCTACGGCGCGATATCTAACAATAAGCTGCACGGGCTGTCCATCCAGATGGAGACCGAGCAGGTCCATCTGCCGCCGGTGGTGGACGGATTCGCCAGCGAAGGCATCATCCAGTTCTTTTTTGAGGACACCACCGACGACAGCGGTTTCAATATTTATATTCTCGATGAAATCAATCGGGTGGAAGCCTATCATCATTGCGAAGGCAGCAAAGAGGAACTGGTGCGCGACGTCAGCCGGTTCTACTCCTCTTCCCACGACCGCTTCACCTACGGCTCCAGTTTCATTAATTTCAATTTGCCGCAGTTCTACCAGATCATGAATCTGGACGGCCGCATCCAGGTCGTGCCGTTCTGCAGCAGCGTGCTGTCCCATTTATGCGCCGCGCCATTTGACAATGGCGCGCCGCCGCTGGCGCAAAACGCGCGCAGCAGCTAATTCGCCGGCGGGGCGCGCTGTCCCTGCGCCCGCCATTTCCCGCCCGCCGCGTCGCTTGCCAACGACAATTACTGTTGCTTTTCAGATGCCAACTGCGATGATAGGAAGCTGAGACGGATGAACAATAGGTAATGGGTGAAATGAAAAGCGAATTGTGCCGCATGGCGTTGGGGTTGATGCTGCTGGGACTTTACGGCTGTGGCCTGAAAAACTCCCTTTATTTTCCACCGGCGGATAAAGCGGATAAAAGCGAACAGAAGCATCAACTGACGACCACGCCGTCCTTGACCCAGTCCCCGGTGCAGAGACCGCCTCGCCCGGGGATGACGGCAGCAGCACCGCCATCGGGACCGAACAGCCGTAATCGCGACGCAGTCGCTTCCTGCCGGCAGACGCGCTATGCTGCATTATCGGCTACTCAGCGGAGTGGGATATGCAGTTCTCCAAAATGCACGGCCTGGGTAACGACTTTATGGTCGTGGATGCCGTGACGCAAAATGTTTATTTCTCACCCGAAATGATCCGCCACCTGTCGGACCGGCATTGCGGCGTAGGGTTTGATCAATTGCTGGTAGTGGAACCACCCTATGATCCGGAACTGGATTTCCATTATCGTATTTTTAACGTCGACGGTAGCGAAGTAGCGCAATGCGGCAACGGCGCCCGCTGTTTTGCCCGTTTTGTGCGCATGAAGAATTTGACCAACAAACGTGATATCCATGTCAGTACCCAAACGAGGCATATGGTATTGACCGTCACTGAAGACGATTCGGTACGCGTCAATATGGGCGAGCCAAATTTCGACCCGCAGCAGGTGCCGTTTCGCGCGGCCAGGGTTGAAAAAACCTATATTATGCGTGCGGCGGAGCAGACGGTGCTCGGCGGCGTGGTGTCCATGGGCAACCCGCACTGCGTGATCGCCGTAAACAGCGTAGACAACGCCCCGGTCGCGACGCTTGGACCGGTATTGGAGAGCCACGAGCGTTTTCCGGAACGGGCTAATATCGGTTTTATGCAGGTGTTGAACCGCGGGCATATCCGCCTGCGGGTCTACGAACGCGGCGCGGGGGAAACCCAAGCCTGCGGCAGCGGCGCCTGTGCCGCGGTCGCGGTGGGGATCTCGCAGGGTCAGCTGGCGGAACAGGTACAGGTGGAACTCACCGGCGGCCGACTCGCCATCAGCTGGCGCGGACCGGGTCATCCGCTGTACATGACCGGGCCGGCCACCCATATCTATGACGGATTTATTCATTTATGAAGCAAGTCGGCGAACAGGCGGACAGCGCGCAAACGCTGGATGACGAACAGGTGGTGCAATATCTGCTCACGCACCCGGATTTCTTTATCTGCAATGCCCGGGTCATAAAGCAGATGGTGGTGCCGCATCCGGTGCGCGGCTGTGTGTCGCTGCTGGAATGGCAACTGGGACGTCAGCGTGCTCATATTCAGCAGTTGGAAGACGATATTACCCGCCTCATGGAACACGCGAGCACCAACAAGCCGCTGTTCCATCGGTTACTGCGGTTGCAGTCCGATCTGGTGGCGGCAGGGAGTTTGCAGGAACTGCTTAATCGCCTGCAGCGCTGGGCGCGCGGACTAGGACTCGCGGGCGCGCATGTGCGTCTGTTCAGCGACCAATGGCAGTTGGGCGCGCCGTCCGGATTCACCCATTTGGCGCTAGCGCGCAGCGCGTTTGAGCCGCTGCGGATCCAGCGCCTCGGCCAGGGCAACCATTATCTGGGCAAGCTTAATGGTCCGGAACTGCTGCCTCTGCCTCAGGTGCAGCAGGTCGCCTCCGTCGCCATGTCGCAGCTGGGGGATGACGGCGTCCTAGGCGTGCTGATGTTTACCAGCCGCTACAGCCAGCATTTCCAGGACGGGATGGGCAAGGTGTTATTACAGCCAGTTGGCCGTACTGTTACCGGGGCTGCTGGAACGTTGGGTCAGCCGGGCATGACCGGCACCAGCTCTCCGCTGCTGCCGCAGGTCGACGCTTTCCTGCATTATCTGCGGGTGGAGCAGCAAGTGAGCGTCAAAACGCGGGAAAGCTATCAGCAGCAGCTGTATATCGTTATCGTCCTGTTTGATGAAATGGGGCTGACGGAATGGCGCCAGCTGGAGGTAAGCCAGGTGCGGGCGCTGGCCGCGCGAAGCAAGCGCCAGGGGCTACAGTCCGCCAGTTTGGCGCTGCGGCTCTCTGCGCTACGCAGCTTTCTCGACTGGCTGGTGAACACCGACGCGCTGGGCGCAAACCCGGCACGCGGCGTATCCGCGCCGCGCCACGGACGGCATTTGCCAAAAAACATGGATGTGGATGAAGTTGACCACCTGCTGGATATCGATCCCCGCGACCCGCTAGCCCTGCGCGACCGCGCGATGCTTGAAGTGATGTATGGCGCGGGCCTGCATTTGGCGGAGCTGGTCGGCTTGAATTGCGCGGATATGGATCTCGGCGGCGGCGAAGTGCGGGTGGTGGGTAAGGGCAACAAAGAGCGTAAATTGCCCGTCGGCGCCACCGCCGTCACCTGGCTGACGCGCTGGTCAGCGCTACATGACCGTTACGCGCCCAAGGATGATGCGGTGTTTATCGCCAACAGCGGACGTCGCATTTCCGCGCGTAACGTACAAAAACGCTTCGGCGAATGGGGTGTGAAGCAAGGGGTAAACAGCCATATCCATCCCCATAAGCTGCGTTACTTCTTCGCCACCCATATGCTGGAGTCAAGCGACAACTTGCTTGCGCGCGGTGCAGGAGCTGCTTGGCCACGCCAACCTCAGCACCACCCAGATTTACACCCACCTCGATTTTCAGCATTTGGCATCGGTGTATGATGCCGCGCACCCACGAGCCAAACGGGAAAAAACCTGATGCATTTCTATCGTCCTTTGCGACCGCTGCGCGCGTTAACCTTTGATCTCGATGATACCCTGTACGATAACCGGCCAGTGATCGCCCGCACCGAATTTGAGTCGGTGCGGTTTCTGCAGCATTACCATCCTGCGCTGCGCGATTTGGGGCAAAAAGATTATCAGCGTTTGCGCCGTGAGCTGCGTCTGCGCGAGCCGGAAATCTATCACGATGTGAGCCATTGGCGCTGGCGCTCGATCGAATTGGCGATGCGTAACGCGGGGCTCAGCGAGCACGACGCGCGCGCCGGCGCCGATGCCGCCATGGAGGTCGTCTTGCGCTGGCGCAGTCAGATTGATGTCCCGGCAGATACGCACGAAACGTTGGCGGCTCTTGGCGCTCGCTGGCCGTTGGTGGCGATCACCAACGGCAATGCGTCACCCGAGGCCTGCGGGCTGGCGGGCTATTTCAGCCACATTCTGCGCGCCGGCCCGGACGGCCGCGCCAAGCCCTGGCAGGATATGTACCATCTGGCGGCAACGCGGCTGAAGGCGCCGCCCGAGACCATTTTGCACGTGGGCGACGATCTGGAAGCGGATGTCACCGGCGCCATCCGCTACGGGATGCAGGCCTGCTGGATCAACGATCGCGGCGGTAATTTCGCCGCCGCCGCCGATGCGCGTCTGTTGCCGCATCTGGAAATTTCGCGGTTGACATCCCTGACAGCCTTGTTATAATCAACGCTAACTTTGTATAAAATGAGGGTCTTCCCCTCTTGTGGTGGATCGGGGCATTATAATGGCAATCTTGATACTCTGAGGTGCCAGCCATGGACGAAAAGTCCCTCTATGCCCACATTCTTAACCTGTCCGCGCCGTGGCAGGTTAATTCTCTCTCCCTCGATAAAAATGCCGGTTCTGTGACGGTCACCGTCGGTATCGCTGAGCATACGCCTTTAACCTGTCCGACCTGGGGTAAATCCTGCCCCATATATGACCATCGACATCGTAAATGGCGTCATTTCGATACCTGCCAGTTCACGACACTGGTTGAGGCGGATGTTCCTCGCATTGATTGCCCTGAACACGGTTGCCAGACACTCCCCGTTCCCTGGGCTGGCCCTGGAAGCCGGTACACGCTGTTGTTCAAGTTCTTTGTCCTCTCATGGCTTAAAATCAGCACGGTAGATGCCGTCAAGAAGCAGCTTAAGCTAAGCTGGAATGCCGTGGACGGCATCATGATGCGCGCCGTTAAACGGGGTCTTGCCCGGATAAAAAAACCTTTATCAGCTCGCCACTTCTGCGTGGATGAAGTGGCCTTCAAAAAAGGCCATCAGTACGTCACCGTTATCTCTGACCGTCAAGGCCGGGCTCTGAAACTGACAGATGACCGTGGTATGGAGAGTCTCGCCAGCTATCTGCGCTGCCTGAGCGATTGCCAACTGGACGAGATAAAACCGCTGTCGATGGACATGAACATGGCCTATATCAGCGCGGCCCGGATCCATCTTCCCAAGGCTGTGGATAAAATCGCCTTCGACCACTTCCATGTGGCAAAAACGCTCTGCACCGTTGTTGATAAAACACGTATGGCTGAAATGAAACGCATCCCATCGTCAGACAGGAAAGGGGCTCATCGCTCGCGCTATCTGTGGTTTTACGGTAAACAGAACCGGCATGGACGCAGGTCCGACAGGTTGGAAGTTGCACGCTTGGTGTTACCCCAAACCAGTCAGTGCTGGGTCATGAAAGAACTTGCCCTCGACCTGTGGCACCGCTGCTACGACAGCCATAGCCGAAAGCTGTGGCAGGAATGGATGATAATGGCAAAGAACAGCGGAATACCGCTGATGGTCAGTGTTGGCAGGATGGTGGCAAAGCCCCTTTACGACATCCTGAATGCGATGAAAAACCGAGTGTCAAACGGCAGTGCGGAGTCGCTAAACAGTAAAATACGCCTGCTCAGGATTAAGTCACGGAGCTTCAGGAATAAAGAACGGTTCAAGCTGGGTGTGCTGTTCCACTACGGAAAGCTGAACATGGCGTTCTGAGTCTCCCACCATGATCGGGAAAGACCCATAAATACCAGTGTTTCGCCGCCGGGCGGCGTTCCTCATCGCATGTTAAAGGCCACCTATGGACGTTTCTGATTTGCTCAACAGCTTGAACGACAAGCAACGGGAAGCCGTGGCGGCGCCGCGCGGTAATTTGCTGGTGCTGGCCGGCGCCGGCAGCGGCAAAACGCGGGTGCTGGTGCACCGTATCGCCTGGCTGCTGTCGGTGGAAAATTGCTCGTCTTATTCGGTAATGGCGGTCACTTTTACCAACAAGGCAGCGGCGGAGATGCGTCACCGCATCGAATATCTGGTGGGCACCAGCCAGGGCGGCATGTGGATCGGTACCTTCCATGGGCTGGCCCATCGCCTCTTGCGCGCCCACCATCAGGATGCCAACCTGCCGCAGGATTTTCAGATCCTCGATAGTGAAGATCAACTGCGCTTGTTAAAACGCCTTATCCGCGCCATGAATCTGGATGAGAAACAGTGGCCGCCGCGCCAGGCGATGTGGTATATCGGCGGCAAAAAAGACGAGGGACTGCGTCCGCAGCATGTGGAGAGTTACGGCAATCCGGTCGAGGCGACCTGGCAACGCATCTATCAGGCCTATCAGGAAGCGTGCGACCGCGCCGGGCTGGTGGATTTTGCTGAGCTGCTGCTGCGCGCCCACGAGCTGTGGCTGAACAAGTCGCATATTCTGCGCCACTACCGCGAACGTTTTACCAATATCCTGGTGGACGAATTCCAGGATACCAACCAAATCCAATATGCCTGGATCCGCATGCTGGCCGGCGATGACGGCAATGTGATTATCGTCGCCGACGATGACCAGTCGATCTACGGCTGGCGCGGGGCGCAGGTAGAAAACATCCAGCGCTTCCTGGACGATTTCCCCGGCGCGCAAACCATTCGGTTGGAGCAAAATTACCGCTCCACCAGCAATATCCTGCAGGCGGCCAACGCTCTTATCGCCCACAACGGCGGCCGGCTGGGCAAAAATCTGTGGACCGACGGCGCCGAAGGCGAGCCGATTACCCTTTACTGCGCCTTTAACGAACTAGATGAGGCGCGCTTTGTGGTAAACCGCATCAAGGTAAGCCAGGAGCAGGGCGGGGCGCTCAAGGACTGCGCCATTTTGTATCGCAGCAACGCCCAGTCGCGCGTACTGGAAGAGGCGCTGCTGCAAACGGGGTTGCCTTACCGGATTTATGGGGGTATGCGCTTCTTCGAGCGTCAGGAAATCAAGGATGCGCTGGCCTATTTGCGGCTTATCGCCAACCGCAACGACGACGCCGCCTATGAGCGGGTCGTCAATACGCCGACGCGCGGCCTCGGCGATCGCACCCTGGATGTCATGCGTCAGACCGCCCGCGACCGGCAGCTGACGCTGTGGCAGTCGAGCCGGGCGCTGCTCGCGGAGCGCGTGCTGGCTGGTCGCGCCGCCGCCGCGCTGCAGCGGTTTTTAGAGCTGATTGATGCGCTGGCGGCAGAGACGGCGAAGCTGCCGTTGCATGTGCAAACCGATCGGGTGATCAAAAACTCCGGCCTGTGGCGCATGTACGAGCAGGAAAAAGGGGAAAAGTGCCAGGCGCGTATCGAGAACCTGGAAGAGCTGGTCACCGCTACCCGCCAGTTCAGCTACAATGATGAAGATCAGGATTTGCTGCCGCTGCAGGCGTTCTTGTCTCACGCCGCCCTGGAGGCCGGCGAGGGCCAGGCCGACGCCTATCAAAACGCGGTGCAATTAATGACGCTGCATTCCGCCAAAGGGCTGGAATTCCCCCAGGTGTTCATCGTCGGTATGGAAGAGGGCATGTTCCCTAGCCAGATGTCGCTGGACGAAGGCGTGCGCCTGGAAGAAGAGCGCCGTTTGGCGTATGTCGGCGTCACCCGCGCGATGGACAAGCTTACCATTACCTATGCGGAGACCCGCCGGCTGTACGGTAAAGAGGCTTACCACCAGCCGTCGCGCTTTGTCGGCGAACTGCCGCCGGCGTGCGTGGAAGAAGTGCGGCTGCGCGCCAGCGTGACCCAGCCAGCTAGCCAGCAGCGCATCGGTGCGCCGTTAAGCAAAAGCGATAGCGGTTTCACCCTTGGCCAGCGGGTTCGCCATCCGAAATTTGGCGAGGGTACGGTTGTCAACCTGGAAGGCAGCGGCGAACATAGCCGTCTGCAAATTGCGTTTCAAGGCCAGGGCATCAAATGGCTGGTGGCGGCTTACGCTCGCCTGGAACCCGTTTGACCCGCCACGCGCCGCGCTATTGTACAGAAACTGGCCAAACGGTTTTTCTCACGTATTGACAGCCTTTTTCTTCTCGGCGTAACATGCGCACACTACTATTAGGCTATTAGGCTATTAGGCTATTAGGCTATTAGGCTATTAGGCTATTAGGCTATTAGGCTATTAGGCTATTAGGCTATTAGGCTATTAGGAAAGGATTACGCCTTGGACACCCCCAGTAGATACTGGCTCGATAATCTGTTTATCAGGTACAACCACTAAGGCTGCCTCCAGCGCTGGCCGCCTCAGTGGTTGTCAGCGACCTTCAATGAATGTCGCGCAGAGTCGGATCTTTGACGGTCTGAAACTCGACGGTGACACCTCACCCCGTATTTCTGTGATCTAATGCGTTTCCCGTTGGTTATCGTGAAGGAAACGAGGGCGTATGCTTAACGCATTTCAACTGGAAAACCATCGTTTATCGCGTCTTGACGCTGATGAGCAGGGCTCCCTACCTGAAGCGGTATGGGTGGATCTCATCGAGCCCGGTGATGACGAGCGCAAACGGGTGCAGCACGAGTTGGGGCAGAGCCTGGCGACGCGTCTGGAGCTAGAGGACATCGAAGCGTCCGCCCGCTTTTTCGAGGACGAGGACGGGCTGCATATCCACTCCTTCTTCTTTTATGCCGACGCTGAAGATCACGCCGGTAACGCCACCGTGGCATTTACTATCCGCGACGGTCGACTTTACACCCTGCGCGAGCGTGAACTGCCGGCGTTTCGCCTGTACCGGATGCGAACCCGCAGCCAGACGCTGATTGACGGCAACGCCTATGAGCTGCTGCTGGATTTGTTCGAGACGAAAATCGAGCAATTGGCGGATGAAATTGAAAATATCTATAGCGATCTGGAAGCGCTGAGCCTGGTCATCATGGATGGCCATCAGGGCGATGAGTATGATAACGCGCTCTCCACGCTCGCCGGGCTTGAGGACGTGGGTTGGAAAGTCAGGCTGTGCCTGATGGATACCCAGCGGGCACTGAACTTTCTGGTGCGCAAGGCGCGGCTGCCGTCGGGGCAGCTGGAGCAGGCGCGGGAAGTGCTGCGCGATATCGAGTCGTTGCTGCCCCATAACGAATCGTTGTTCCAGAAGGTGAACTTCCTGACGCAGGCGGCAATGGGCTTTATCAATATCGAGCAAAACCGCATCATCAAGATATTCTCGGTGGTCTCGGTGGTTTTCCTGCCGCCGACCTTGGTTGCCTCCAGTTATGGTATGAACTTTGAGTTTATGCCCGAGCTCAGATGGTCTTTCGGCTATCCGGGCGCCATTATGCTGATGATTTTGGCCGGGCTGGCGCCGTATTTGTATTTCAAGCGCAAAAACTGGTTGTAGGGAGTGGCGGAGGCGGAGACGGCGGCCGGTCAGGGCGCCGCTCCAGAGGCAGAATATTTTTCCTCCGCGGCCACAATGCGTTAAAACGGCCACCTACGCCTGCTTTGAAACGACCTTCATTCATGAAAGCTTTGCCGGTTTTTCTCCAATAACTGATCCTGCTGGCGTGTTCGCTGGCGCTGGGATTTATCCTGTAACATTACCACGTTCCCACCGTGCTCCTGCTTAGACCCATGATGGTCGGTCTGGTGATGGCCTTGTCCGGTGTAGTGGCACACTGAATTTGGCCACCTGAACAGAGGTAATATGCTCACCTCAAAACAACACGGGTGCACCAATGAAAAGAAAAAATTTTACTCCTGAATTCAAACGCGAATCCGCTCAACTGGTTGTCGACCAAAATTACACCGCCGCGCAAGCAGCAAAAGCCATGGACGTCAGTTTTTCTACGATGACGAAATGGGTAAAACAACTGCGTGATGAGCGACAGGGGAAAACGCCAAAAGCCTCTCCCAT
>NZ_JBPESN010000017.1:0-45952 GCF_051710625.1 Sodalis sp. (in: enterobacteria)
GAACGCCATGCAGGGGGCGGTCATCAATACCCAGATCGAGCAGAAAAATATTCTGACGGCCGCCGGAATGCAGCCCAATCCGGCGCAACATAACCAGCTGGCCGAGGCCATCAAGGGGTTGATTGCGGAAGCCCGGCAGGAGAATGAAAAACGCAGCCTGCTCAGGAAAAACAACGGCGCAGATATCCCGGATAAGGCGGCGTTCGTAACTAATCTGGGGTTAAAAAATACCGTTGAACAGGCACAAAACGCACTGGACAAACGTACCGGTGGCACGGTTAACGGCAGTCTGCAGATCACCCATTCGGTCAATGTCGGCGACAGCGATTCAGGGCTGATTGCCAGTGGCAAAGGCAGCGTGGCGCTGTACGCCAACAATGTTAAAACCGGCGAATGGAATACCCAGCGCCTGCATTGGGTACAAGACCTTGAAGTGGGTGGAAAACTGACCGCCAGTGGTGGAGCGACCTTTGGCAAAGCCGTCTCGCTATCCGGTGGCGGCTATCTCATGGATATTCTCCATTTTTATGGCCGGGGCAAAGCGGCAACGAGACACGTTCAGGTGAATGCCGCTATTACCCTTATCCAGGCAATCCCATGAGCGCGGAATTTTACGGTACCGATGTGGTGGGCAGTCATTATGAACATCGCCTTATTATTAATCGCGGTAACGATAACATTAAGTGGTTCGTTTTTAAGGATGACGGTAGCGCTTATGCCATGCAGGGGCACTGGCAAAATAACTCGGACCGGCGAATAAAAAGCGATATTGCGAAAAATAGAAAATGGCCTTGCAAAAGTCGAAACGCTGACGGGCTACACGTATGTCCTTGTCGAACATCGTCAGGTGGGTGTGATGGCCGATGCGTTGGAAAAGGCCCTGCCTGAGGCAGTAGGTAATTCGGGGGATTACCACGAGAGTGATGGCACGGTTGTCAAGAATGTAAAAGCCGTCGCCTACGGCAGTATCACAGCGTTGCTGATTGAAGTAAAAGACCTGTCCGCGAAAGTGAAAGCGCAGCAGGCAGAGATTGAGGCACTGAAAACCGTAATGTGCTCAGCTCTGGACGTGGCCGAATCACTGGCACAGACTCAGAATATGGATAATGACGGGGAGACACCCTAAATGAAAGAGATTATTTCGCCAATCGACACTGCCAATGGCCTGTTCCATGATGGCGACCCGTCTACCCGTGCTGAGGTGTAGTGGCACACTGAATTTGGCCACCTGAACAGAGGTGATATGCTCACCTTAGAACAACACGGGTGCACCAATGAAAAGGAAAAATTTTAGTCCTGAATTCAAACGCTAATCCGCTCAACTGGTTATCGACCAAAATTACACCGCCGTGCCAGCAGCAAAAGCCATGGACGTCGGCCTTTCTACGATAACGAAATGGGTAAAACAACTGCGTGATGAGCGACAGGGGAAAACGCCAAAAGCCTCTCCCATAACCCCGAAACAAATCGAAATACATGAGCTCAAGAAGAAGGTACAACGCATTGAAATAGAAAACAAAATATTAAAAAAGGCTACAGCGCTCTTGATGTCAGACTCCCTGAACAGTTCTCGTTAATTGGGAAAATCAGAGCGCATTATCCTGTGGCCACACTCTGCCACGTGTTCAGGGTTCATCGCAGCAGTTACAAATACTGGAAAAGTCGTTCTGACAGGCCAGACGGCAGGCGAACGGTATTTGCGCAGTCAGGTTCATGAACTGCACAATATCAGCCATGGTGCCGCTGGCGCGAGAAGTATCGCCACCATGGCAACCCAGAGAGGCTTCTGGATGGGGCGCTGGCTCGCAGGCAGGCTCATGAAAGAGCTGGATATCGCCAGCTGCCAGCTACCGGCTCACAAATACAAACGCGGCGGCAATGAACACGTTGAAATACCGAATTATCTTGAGCGCCAGTTCACTGTAACGGAGCCAAACCAGCTATGGTGCGGCGATGTGACGTATATCTGGACCGGGAAACGCTGGGCATACCTTGCGGTTGTTCTTGATCTGTTCGCGAGGAAAGCGCTGGGCTGGGCTATGTCGTTCTCCCCTGACAGCAGACCGACCATCAAAGCACTGGAAATGGCATGGGAAACGCGTGGTAAACCAGGCGGAGTGATGTTCCACAGCGATCAGGGTAGTCACTATACGAGCAGGTAGTTCCGACAGTTGCTATGGCGTTACCGGATTAAACAAAGCATGAGTCGGTGTGGTAACTGTTGGGATAACAGTCCGATGGAGCGCTTCTTCAGAAGTCTGAAAAACGAGTAGATGCCGGTAACGGCCTACATAAGCTTCAGCAAAGCAGTTCGCAAAATTACCGACTATATCGTGGGATATTACAGCGCACTCAGGCCGCATGAATATAACGGTGGGTTGCCATCAAACGAATCAGAAAATAGATACTGGAAAAACGCTAACGCGGTGGCTAGTTTTAGTTGACCACTACAAAAAGCCCCAAACTGATTTTGAAGAGGTCCTGAAAGCCAGCAGCATGCCGACCACAAAAGAGGCATGTGCGTTCCCGTTTTAATGCAGTGTGGTGGCTGATGAAGGGCTGATTACTAATACGTCGCGAATGTCGCCGTTCTGGCGGCTGGTCACCGCGATAGTGATTGCGCAGGTCATATGGCTGAAAGACGCCATGGTGTCTACCGTGCTGGCGAATATGTTTATCGCAACAACGGGCGGACAGATGTTGCGGCTTTTGGTGTAGGCGGTAAACGTGACGCCAAAGCCCGCCAGCGCGGCACAAGGGGTTATCCGGTTTTATAAAGAGATTGCCGACGACGTGGTAACGGTTAAAGCGAATACCCTGATACAGACGGAGCGGTTCAACGGAACGGTTTATGAACTGGCGACCATGACCGATGTTGTCATCCCGGCCGGAACGGCGAATGCGTTGATCCCTGTTAAGGCCACCGGCAGCGGCGGCGCCTATAACCTCGCCCCCGGCTATTATCGCATCTTGCCGGCCGCCGTTGACGGTATCAGCCATGCCGCCAGCGAAGAGGATTGGGTGACGATACCGGGAGCAGACGAAGAAAGTGATGATGAACTGCGTGAGCGGTGCCGCAATCAGTTTAACTTAGTGGGCAACTATCATACCGATGCGGTGTACCGGTCCGTGATCGCCGGCGTGGTGGTGTCAGCATTAACCGTATCTATTTTGAACATGACGCGCCGCGCGGGCCGGGTACGGCAAACGCCTATTTGCTACTGGATAGCGGCGTGGCGTCCGGGCCGTTTATCGACGAAATCAACGACTATATCAGTACCCAGGGGCATCACGGCCATGGCGATGATATGCAGTGTTTCGCTATGCCTGAGACGCGGCATGACCTGTCTGTTACCGTCTGGGTAAATGACCTGGCTAACTATGAGCGCTGAGGAAAGCGACACGTTGAAATCAGACGTTGAAAATCTAGTGCGCTGCGCCTTTCATGAAAACACGGATTACGAG
Source organism: Sodalis sp. (in: enterobacteria) (assembly GCF_051710625.1). GTDB lineage: Bacteria > Pseudomonadota > Gammaproteobacteria > Enterobacterales > Enterobacteriaceae > JBPESN01. Next base: position 3,466 of record NZ_JBPESN010000017.1, read on the forward strand.
GTGATGAAAACCTGGCCTTATTCACGGTTTCCCTTTTCCCAATTGGCAAAGAAAATCCATCAGGCATTTCCCGCTACGGATTCGCTAACGTTTTCTCTGGACGATATTACCAGCGCGCTGAGTATACTGCGGCTTGATAGTCTGGCGGTGAACCTGAAAAATGGATAACTTCATAAAAAAACTGGCGGCTTTGGCGCTGCCCTTTTGGATGAATGCCGGCGAGCCGGCCAAATTATTGTCCGCCGCCCGGGCATTCTGGACGCGGGTGTATGGGTGGATCACCTGGCCTCTCAATCAGTTTGACCCGCTGACCTGTGCCGCGTCACTGTTAACATTACTGGCTTATGATCGCGATATCACCCGTTTCGACGGTGAACCGCAGAGCCTGTTCAGAAAGCGCGTGACTTATGCGTTTGTTAACGCCGCCGATGCGGGGTCGGTGCAGGGATTTATCAATATATTTGACCGGCTGGGCATCGGCTATGTTGAGTTGCTGGAGCGACAACCGGGCATTGACTGGGACGTGATCATGGTGCGGGCTACCGATAGCCAGGTCTCTGACAATAGGCAATTGATGCTTCAGATTATCCGCCAGTATGGCCGGACTTGCCGCCGCTATTAATTTGAAGTTATGACCTGTGAAACCCTAGCTATTCGGGCAGGGTGGGACCAGGGCGAATTAATCACTTATTCGGCGGCGCTGGGCTTGACCGGAAATAACGACGCAATTTTTAGCGCGAAAGTGTAAGGAAACACAATGTCACAAACCATTATTACGCTGGCGTTTGAGCAATGGAAGGCCCAGCAGGCCGTCACCCAGGATGCAATTGTGCTGGACGAGTTTGTTTTTGCGCATGTGCCGGAACTGGATCCTGATACGCCTATCGATCGCAAGGAAGGTATGCCGCCGGCGGCGCAAATTGTTCACCGCCAGGCAGTAAGCCGAAAGGGGTGGTTAACGATAACGCGGTGGTCCATTCGGTGGTATTGGGTGCCGAAGTGGGAGATTTTTCGTTTAACTGGATAGGGCTTATCAACAAGACCAACGGCGCGCTTGCCATGATTGTGCATGCGCCGCTTCAGCAAAAACTCAAAACCGTCGATGGCCAGCAAGGTAATGTGCTGACGCGCTCTTTTCTGATGGAGTTTGATGGTGCCCAGGTTGAAACCGGCATCAATACCCCGGCAGAGACCTGGCAAATAGACTTTACCGCGCGTATTGCCGGTATGGACGAGCGCCAGCGTCTTGAGAATATGGACCTTTACGGGGCGGCGGCATTTTTTAGCGATGGCTGGCTGGTTGGCAAAACCGGCAACCAATTTTTCATTACAAAAGGCGCGAGCTATGTGGCCGGCTTGCGTGCCGAGCTGTCCGCCGACAAAAGTATTACCGTCACCGAGACACCCATTACTGTCTGGCTGGATGTGTGCTGGACAGGGACGTTAATCAGCGTTTGGGGCGTACAAAGTGATATTAAACCGGCTGACAATTTAGCGGATTATGAAAAAAATGGCGTGCAGCATTATGTGTTTGCTTTGGCCAGCATTGGCGCAGACGGCCCCATAACCGACTTACGCCCGCACGGCACGCTTGACGGGCAGGCCGGCTAGCGATGCCTTAAAACGGCATGAGCAATCACGCAATCACCCGGATGCCAGCTTGTCCGCAAAAAACTTTGTCCAGCTCAACAGTGCCACCAACAGCGTAAGCGAAAAACATGCCGCGACGCCGAAAGCTGTTAAAGAGGCCAATGATAACGCCAATAATCGTTTGTTAGCGGAAAATCGTCTGTCGGAATTTGAAGCAGCAGGGGGTGAAGCGCAGCGGGAAGCTCAAAAAAATATCGGTTTGCAAGCTTACGGCATACAGCCCGTGCTAAATTTTGAAACGGGCACGGACGTTAATAGCCTAAAAGAGAATGGCCGCTTTGCTATCAATGAGCCGGTCAATGGCCCGATCACTGAAAAGGCCGGGTATTGGTTAATCGATGTGCAAAGTTTTGATTCCCAATCGACGGGTGATCCGTTACGCATTATCCAGACTGCCAATGGTTATGGCACGTCAGGCTCGTATCAAAACCGGACATTTCGTCGCACTTACAAGGGGCGCGCGACCTGGACTAATTGGATTGAAATCTATTTGGAAGAGAATGAACCAACGCCGGCGGATATTGAGGCGTTTCCGGCCGCTGGTGGCTCGGTGGGATCCCGTGACGTGACCACGCCATCACTGGCGGTCACCAAAAAAGCATCGTTTAACAGCATGGTAAAAATGCTGGGTGAGGGTAAGAACAACAATGGCGAGGTGAGATCGGCAGGCAGCATATTTTACCCCTATGGTGATACGAGTGATCAATCGGTGGAATTCTATACTATCGACATGGCCAACTCCTATTTGGAATGCCGCGTGATTGTCAACAAAGCGGATAAAAGGCATTACTTTCGGTTTAAAGATGATGGTGCTTTTTTGGCGAAGGGTGAATGCCAGGCGGTCAATGGTCAGGCGCGGTTTGCGACAAATGGTGATCTTTATGGCAGTCAATGGGGCGGTTGGCTCAGGGACTGGGTTAATAATAACTTTCTGCCCCGTACCCAAAATCAGGACACTATCGGCACATTTGCTTTAGCGTGGAGAAATACGGGCAATGTCGATATGAATACGGTGGTGTCAGGCGGTAATTTATATCTATCTACAGCTGACGGTACTTACCTTGATTGGGCATTGCCAGGGTCATGGTGCTGTTGTGGCGCGATGCGAACCACCAACGATGCGCATCGTGTATCATTATAGCAAGGGGTAAATTGATAATGGCAAACAAAGAACTAGAAACGGTGATTAAAAATCCTCGTAGTCGTGATCCCTCTGTATCAGTTGACGTCGATGTGAGTATCCGAAATGCAGAATTTATTTCATTTACGGCGATGCCGACTGATATCGCAGGCAAAGGTATTTACAAGAGGGCGATTGCGGGTGAATATGGCGCTATTAGCCTGATACCCGCACGTGATTATTATTGGTCAAACAGTGAATGGACTGCACCGACACAGGAGGAGCTTACACGTATCGCGGAGGGGCGTAAAGCCACTCTAATGCAAGAAGCCAGCGTCGCTACATGATGCGGTTGAACTGGACATAGCAACAAAAGACGAAAAAGAACTCTACGACGAATGGCGAAAATATCGGGTCATGTTAAACCGTGTTAATACGAGCAAAACAACGAATATTACCTGGCCTAATAAGCCCAATCAATCATAGTGCTTTCCTTCATATTGAGGCGTTTTCTTTCGGTTGATAAGTTTCAAAAGTGCAATGGGCAGTAATATGACCAGAAGGCATGCAAATACGTAAAATAAAACCATAGTCGTGATTTCCCTGTTTTGTTAACGATTATTTATTTTTTGATATAATTTAGGCTCGTTGCTGCTTAAAAACAAATAAATCGTATTCACTGTATAATAATATGAGTTTGCTTATGGTTTTTAGCGGGAAAGTAGATGTTCTTTGGGTGTTATATTAAAAGATAATGTAAATATTTAAAATATAGTTAATGAAGTGTCGCCGAGGATGGTTATTATGTGGTGTGAAGCCAAGCTGGCATTTACGGATTCTGTTGGAGCACTGGAGTGCTCCGTCATATCCGCGCATCCCTGGGTTTACGGATTGGGGCAACAGACAGAAAACGGTGCCTATCTGAGTCCTGTCAATGCCATTTCTTATTTGGCACAGAAATTAGCCGGTACGGGTAGGGTGGCTGACATCGTGATTATGATGGTGGTCGGCCAGACTCAGGAAACTTTCATGGCAAAGCTGAATCAGCTGATTGACGTTTTCCTGGCGCCGACTTTCACACAAATAAATCGACAAGCGCAGGCAACGGCAGAACTGGCAAGCTGCAGGATGCAAATCCTAATAAAGTACGGCAAAGGGCTACCCGACGCCATGACGCTATCCATCCCAACCAGTCGTGCCGCGTTATCCTGTGCCACTTTGACGGCGGCGGCGGATAGCGCGGCATCGGCGGTTGATGTGGCCAGCCTTAAACAACAGGTCAGTGGTTTTTCAAACCAGCGCGATAGCATGCTTGGTGATATTGCAAGGGGTCTTGATGCATTACAGGGAAAAAGCGCTAAAGCCTGGGTGTTTACCGCCAGTGGTGATCTTCCCTCGACACTGATTGCACTAATCAAAAAGATCCCCGTGCCATCGGCCGTTTACACCGCAGCGATGATGCTAGTCGGCGATAATCTGGACGGTATTAAAGGAATGACACATGACATCGATCCCGACGCTGGCGCTTAATGGCGAGGCTATTTTAATGAAAAACATGCGCGTCACCTTAACACAGCAATTTAAAGAGAAAGACCAATCCGGCGAAACCAGTGCCACGACGAAATCGGAACAGAGAATGAAAGGCAAAGAGCCGCGCATCTCGAACGAAGTGCCGTTTAAAACGCCTGAAATCCTGAGCTGCATCTTCAAGCTAGCCAGCGCCACAGATGCCGGCGGCCAACGACAGCTTTATCGTGTGGCGCATGATGTGGCGCGGGCGATTAACTTCCGCGAGACGATATTTACCGGCACGCTGGATACACTACAACAGGACGGGAAAATGGCCTGGCTAGTGACATTTACGTTGACCGAACATCTAAGCGTGTAAGAGAAACGTGAAGCGCGGGCAACAAGTAAAACAACGGCGCAGAAGCAAACAGTCAATAACGGCGGGCAACTTGCTGAGGAAGCACCTAAAAAACTGACATGGTTTGAAAGTCGGGTATTGAAACCGTTTAATGATGCACTGGGGGGGGCGGATGAAACCTGTTAAACAGCTGTATCTGTCTAACGATGAAGTCCACGCAGCTGACAGTAATCTTGTGCTGGAGCTTAACAGCTGCAGCTGCGGCCGCGGGTTTATCACGGCGGAGACGACAAAGGATTACACCGGCAAACTGGTGCGTCTTGATGTAGGATATGCTGATTTGTTGCTGCGTTGGTTTACGGGCTATGTGGAGCGGGCGCAGCCGGCAGAAAACAGCTATCAACGGCTGTATGTGCGGGAACTAGTCGGGGTATATGAACGGTTATAACCATGCTCGTTTCAGCACCCCACCTTGCGCAGTGTGGCCAGTTGGCTAGAAGAGTAAAGCGGGATAGCCATTGGTGTGCCGTATGTTGACTATGCGGATAAGCCTATCCCGCATTTCACGCACAGCGGCAGCGGTTTCCAGCTGCTGGATAATCTGGGCAGTGCATTTGGCATCAATGATTACATTTGGTATCAGCTGCCGGATGGCGACGTGTATGTTGCCGCCGCGGAAAAATCGTTATTTGCCGGTAAAGCCATGGATTTCCCGGCCGGGTTCAGCCAGCGCGTTGCCGGGGGTAATTTCTTATCATTGCCGGTTATCCAAAGCCCTGCAGCCCGGCGTGGAAATGAACGGGGAGCGCTTGACCAAAGTTCACCTGAACAACGGCATCATGACGGTATTCTGGCCACCGCGAAATAAAGCCACCGGCAAATCATTACAGAAAACGCCGCTTCAGCGCCAGATGGAAAGGCATTACCCTGAACTGGCATTAGGTTTACATCTGCCCAAGTTTGCACGAGTCATCGCGCCACAGAGGCGGTCACTGACGGCAACGTTGCTGATCCGCTTCGCCCGCGCTATGCAGTGGATGTGCAATTATTGGACGCAGACGGCAACACGGATAACGCGACGCCGGTATATTCCGCTGTGGCATTGCCGGTACCGATGGCCGGTAATGACTCCGGGTTGTTCTAGTTTCCCCCTGAGGGCACACTGGTAGAGATCGGTTTTACCGGCGGCAGGCCAGATAAGCCCTTTCTTTATCCGCCAGACGGTCCCGGATGGCAGCAGTCTGCCGGCGATCCAACCGGGAGAACAGTTACAGCAGCAGCGCGCCGAGGTCTCGTAGCGCGTTACGCAGGCGGGAGATTGAGTCAGGCAAACGGACCAGAGCATTAGCGAAAGCTCAATGATCCGTGTTGTCAAGGCTGATACCGAAAACCGCGAAATCGTTAGCCAGGAAACGACCATCAAAGCGAGGGACAAGACCTGTGTGCTGGGTGCCGCCACGCTGATGGCCGGGGCTATCCAACAGATTAGCTTTGGATATTATAGCCAGGCGGTGCAGGGTATAATCGGCTGGCTAACGTGGGCGGTGATGATGAAACAGAGATAGCCGGAAACAAATCAACCACCACGGGGCAGAATCTGACTGAGCAAATTAGCCAAATTCGCAAAAGGGTAGGGGCAATCAAACAGGAAATTATCACCCCGGCAGTATGGGTTGGCTCTGATATCGTCAATCTGGCGCAGTTGATGCTCAATACTCTCGATGTGGTTAAGCTGTTGGCGGAGCAGACGGCCAGCCATAGCCATAGCCATAGCAACACCGGCACGCCGCCGAACGCGGACGCGATAAGGGAAGCAGGAGCGCAGGCTGATAACCTGACCGGCAAATATTCGCCGTTCATAGCCTGATAAATTATTGCTCACTTACTGGTCGCCTCTTGGTTTTGCTTGAAACAATCTGGCGAGACAAAAAAATGGATATGGATTGCCATAAGGCGTCAGATACAGGGATAAGGAAAATGAGTACACTGGAAGATATGCAGATTGCGCTAGCCAAAGCGTCTACCGATAAAATGGAAGTTCAGGCGCGTTTCGCTGAGGTTGTCGAAGCCATCAAAGGGAGGTCCTCAGAAAAATAGAAAACCTTGCCTGAACCCACACACACACGACTCCTGCCAACAGACTAAACCCGCATCATGCGGGTTTTTTCATACCCCACGCCAGACCACACAAAATGCTTTTAGCGCGACGCGTTAGCCGCGCCATTGCTACTACCCCTTACCACAACAAGCGCAGCGGCATAGCGTGGCGCTTGCCCAGCATTACATCCACGAAGTAACGAGGGAAGTGACGAAAACGGCGCTACACCGCACCCGCCTGCGGTTTTCGAGATGAAAATGATTTCAGTTTTCCCTAAGATACAAAACATCCGGCCAGCCTGCGCCATCGCTGGCAGATTTGCAAAAAATCTAAACTGAAAAGAGTGAAAGTAATTACAGTTTTTTCCAAAAAAGGGTCTGCGGTAAAATTGAGGAGAAATGCAATCATTTGAAAAATATGATAAAAAATCTTTATTTAAAGAGGGGTAGGATCAGATGGCGTCAAGTTAAGCAAATCGAAAAAAACCCGCGATTCCAGTATTGGCGCGGGCTTTTGCAGGATGGCGGCGTTTTGCTAAACTGAAAAAAGTGGTTTGATTATATTGCGCGCAACTCAGTTAACAAGGAGGGGTCGCGTTCAATCATCAGTAATAATTTTAGAGAAGAGCCAGACGGCACGCGGCAGTTTTGTTCCCAGCTTTGTACTAGAGAAGGACTGACGCCTACGGCTTCAGCAAATTCACCTTGCGTCAGTTCGCTTGATGCCCGCATGCTTTTAACGTCAGGTAAGTGGTCGCGGTGAACGGCGTCTGGGGGCAGTTCGCCTTTTTCGATGGCCACCATTTGTTCCATGCTTTTGGTAAGCTGGTCAAAGAGTTTTTTTTCCATCGTATAGCCTCATTAGTTGAGGCCGCTACTGCGGCCTGTTTAACATCTGTGAAATCTGGTTTAGTACTTTCTTCTCTTGCTCAGTAAGGCAGTAGTAAATAACTGGCACACCACCTTGCTTCCCTTTTCCTTCCAGTCCCCAGCGAATTTTTTCGTATCCGCCTGTTTTACTAATGGTGTCGCCGTCTTCGTGGCTTTTAAGCAAAAAAGCCTGAAACTTCTGAAAACTGTCATCATCAATCAGTTCTGAGCGCTACTTATGGAAAACCGGGGTTTCTATGGATTCGAAGTATTTCATCTCTCCTCCTTGAAAATATAATACTCGTACAGAGTACGACTGCCAACAGAAGGTTGTACAGGGTACGAGTTTAAAGCGTTTGTAAATTACGAAGGCAGGATGAGCAAAATAATCTGGAAGAAAGTTCGTGCGACACTTTTGCGACACTTAGTAAACAATAGACAAAAAAGCCACCGTGAGAGATGGCTTAAATTAATGAGTTTAATAACTAGATTTGGTAGCCCCTGCTGGACTTGAACCAGCGACCAAGCGATTATGAGTCGCCTGCTCTAACCACTGAGCTAAGGGGCCAAGTGGGCGTTGATTATAAATGATGCCTCCAACCAGGTCTATAGTGACTCCCGCCAGATGAATGATTTATCGCCGTTTTTTGGCTAAAATTGTTAATTATCGGCGCCACGGCTAGAGATAAAAGAGAGGGTTCAATGATAGAAAATATTCTCCGGCAGGGACTGAAGGTGGTGTTCTGCGGTATCAATCCTGGGTTATCCAGCGCGCATAAAGGGGTACATTTCGCCAATCCTAACAATCGCTTTTGGAAACTCATCTATCTTGCAGGCTTTACGGCGCATCAGCTGCCGCCGGAGGAGGAGCAGCGGCTGCTGGAAACGAAGTGCGGGATCACGATGCTGGTGACGCGCCCTACCACCGAAGTTTCAGAGGCGTCGCTGGCGGAATATCGCCAGGGTGGCGAGCGGCTGGTGGCCAAAATAGAAACGTTCCAGCTGCAGGCGCTGGCAATTTTAGGCAAGCAAGCTTATACTGCCAGGCATTTCGGGTAAGAAATGCGCCGTGGGGGCGACAGGAAATGCGCATTGGCGCCACGCAGTTGTGGGTTTTGCTTAACCCCAGCGGGCTAAGCCGCATAAGCGGTGATGCACTACTGGTGGCGTATTGCGACCTGGCCGGCGCGCTCCCCCGCCGCATTCGCTTACCGCAGGCTTGCGCATTTTCCAGCGCTCATGGGCGACGGGCAATAAAAAGCCCCGCGGCGTGCTGCGGGGCGATGTTTTGAGCGCCTTAAGGGAAAGGGCCGCCAGCAAAACCGGAACTTAATCGTCCAGGAAGCTGCGCAGGACCTCAGAACGGCTCGGGTGACGCAGCTTACGCAGCGCTTTTGCTTCGATCTGACGGATACGCTCGCGGGTGACGTCAAACTGCTTGCCGACTTCTTCCAGCGTATGGTCGGTATTCATGTCGATACCAAACCGCATGCGTAGGACCTTGGCTTCACGCGCGGTCAGACCAGCCAGCACATCGTGGGTGGCTGAGCGCAGACTCTCCGAGGTGGCGGAATCCAGCGGCAGTTCGAGGGTGGTGTCCTCGATAAAATCCCCCAAGTGCGAATCTTCATCGTCGCCGATGGGCGTTTCCATGGAGATAGGCTCTTTGGCAATCTTAAGCACCTTGCGGATTTTATCTTCCGGCATCAGCATGCGTTCCGCCAGCTCTTCGGGCGTCGGTTCGCATCCCATTTCCTGCAGCATCTGCCGGGAGATACGGTTAAGTTTGTTGATGGTCTCAATCATATGCACTGGAATACGGATGGTGCGCGCCTGGTCAGCGATAGAACGGGTGATGGCCTGACGGATCCACCAGGTGGCGTAGGTGGAAAATTTGTAACCACGACGGTATTCAAATTTATCCACCGCCTTCATCAAACCGATATTGCCCTCCTGGATCAGATCCAGGAACTGCAGACCGCGGTTGGTGTATTTTTTGGCGATAGAGATAACCAGACGCAGGTTCGCCTCGACCATTTCTTTCTTGGCGCGGCGCGCCTTGGCTTCGCCGATCGACATACGGCGATTGATATCCTTCACCTGCTCGATGGTCAAACCGATTTCTTCTTCAATCTGGCGCAGTTTCTGCAGGCTGCGGTGCACGTCATCATCGACTTCGTGCAGTTTTTCCGACCAGGGCTTGTTCATCGCCAGCGCGGCTTTGAACCAGCTTTCGCTGGGTTCATTGCCGGCAAACAGTGCGACGAAGTTTTTCTTGGGCATCTTACTGATTTCAACGCACAATTTCATGATCAAACGTTCCTGGGTACGCACGCGATCCATCATGGCGCGCATGTTGTTGACCAGGTAATCGAACTGCTTCGGCACCAGGCGGAACTGTTTGAATACATCGGAAAGGTTTAGAATCTCAGCGGCCGATTTAGCGTGGCGGCGCCCGTTGGTTTTAATAACGTTACGGGTGATTTCGTACTGCTCGCGCAGCTCGACAAATTTTTGCCGCGCCAGCTCCGGATCGATGCTGTTATCATTAACCGTGCTGTCGTCGTTGCCGTCCTCTTCATCCTCGTCGTCGTCATCAGCGATTTCGTCGGCGGAGATTTCGGAACCGATATGGGTCGCGGTAGGAGGCATATCTTCTTCCGCGTTAGGGTCGACAAAGCCGGTGATAAGATCGGACAGGCGGGCCTCGCCGGCTTCGACGCGGTCGTACTGTTCCAGCAGGTAGGTGATAGCCTCAGGGTACTCGGCGACCGAGCACTGGACCTGATTGATGCCATCTTCGATACGCTTGGCGATATCGATCTCGCCTTCGCGAGTCAGCAGCTCCACGGTGCCCATTTCGCGCATGTACATGCGCACGGGGTCGGTGGTGCGCCCAATTTCGGACTCCACGCTGGACAAGACCTGCGCCGCGGCTTCCGCCGCATCTTCGTCGGTGTCGGAGGTGGTTTCGGCCAGCAGCAGGTCATCGGCGTCCGGTGCTTCTTCCATCACCTGGATGCCCATGTCATTTATCATCTGGATAATATCTTCGATCTGATCGGAGTCGACGATATCCTCCGGCAGATGGTCATTGACCTCGGCAAAGGTCAAATAGCCTTGCTCCTTACCACGTGTGACAAGCAGCTTGAGCTGTGACTGCGGGTTTTGCTCCATAAGACGGTGTCCACACTTCAGAGTAATATTCGGTGTTGGTTGGTGAAAGCGCATCACTAACAAGAGATCTGGGCTTTGTTTCGCGCCGCAGCCCAATACGGCATTGCACAGGGTCTGGCCCTGCCAGATATAGGCAATTAAGCCTTGTCATTCAGGTTTTTTTCGCCAGCGCCTGATTCAGCGACCAGAGCTCCTGGCGTTCTTCGGCCGTCAGGCCGTGAGTCCGGTCGCGGGCGATAAGCGCTTCCTGGCGGTGTTCAAGTATGGAGTCGTAAAGGCTCGCCAGGGTATCGACAAATGTCGCCTCGATCATCTCATCTATGATCATGTGGTTCCAGGTCGCCAGGGTTTCAAGCTGGGAGTAGAATTTATTCTCCCGATAATGCTCCAGCAACTGGCCGGTGGTTAACCCCGGCTGACCCTGGCAGGCCTGCACTAATTTAACAAATAACGGCACGCCCGGCTGACTTGCCTGCTCCAGACCCTGCACAGTAGGTACCAGGGCGGAAAGCCGCGGATGCTGCACCAGCAATCCTATCAGGATACGCATGGTTGTGCGTTTTATCCGCGGCTGTGGTGAAATATTTGCCTTAAGGGCCGCCTTGGGCAGCAGTTTCTCCAGTTGACTGTCGTCAAGGATCCCGAGTTTATTGCCCAACTGCTGGCGCAGGTAGAGACGCAATGTCTCGCCCGGTACCTGGCCTATCAGCGGCAGCGCCAGCGTGCTCAGCTTGGCGCGGCCGTCGGGGCTGCTTAAGTCCACCTGGGGCATCAACGTTTCAAATAGAAACGTCGACAGCGGCTGCGCCTGTCCGATGTGCTGCTTAAATGCCTCTTTGCCGATTTTGCGCACCAGCGTATCGGGATCCTCGCCGTCGGGCAGAAACATGAAGCGTAGCTGGCGGCCATCGGTCAAGTAGGGCAGCGCGTTTTCCAGCGTGCGCCAGGCCGCTTCCCGTCCGGCGCGGTCACCGTCATAGCAGCAGATCACCCGATCGGTGGCGCGATACAGCAATTGGATATGCTCCGCGGTGGTCGAGGTGCCCAACGAAGCCACCGCGTAGTCGATACTGAACTGTGCCAGCGCGACGACGTCCATATACCCTTCGACCACGAGCAGCCGGGATAATTCCGGATGCTGCCGCTGGGCCTCATACAGACCGTACAGCTGGCGACCTTTATGAAAAATATCGGTTTCCGGCGAGTTCAGGTATTTCGGCTGACCCTCGCCCAATATACGGCCACCAAAAGCGATAACCCGCCCGCGTTTGTCGCGGATGGGAAAGATAATGCGATCGCGAAAACGGTCGTAGGTGCGGCCGTTGTCATTCACAACCAGCATACCGGCATCGTTGAGCGAGGCGCGATCCTCCGCCGAACGCCCAAAACGCTTATAGACGTTGTCCCAGCCCGGCGGTGCGAAACCGATGGTAAAATGGTTGATGACCGCTTTGCTTAGCCCGCGCTGTTGCAGATAGTGGCGCGCATCCAATGCCGTCTGCGCCTGTAGCGCCTGTTGATAGAAGCCGCTAAGTTTGTCCATCAACTGGTACAGGCTTTGTCGCTGGTGGCGCTCCTGCTGGTTCGGGCCGGTGCCCGTTTCATAGGGCACTTCCAGGCCGTGCTGGGCGGCAAGCTCTTCGATGGATTCGATGAACTCCAGCCGGTCGTAATTCATCAGGAAATTGATGGCGTTGCCATGGGCGCCACAGCCGAAACAATGGTAAAACTGCTTTTCGCCGTTCACGGTAAACGACGGGGTTTTCTCATGATGGAATGGACAGCAGGCGTGAAAATTCTTGCCCTGCTTTTTGAGCTTCACCCGTTCATCGATCAGATCGACGATGTCGGTTCGCGCCAACAAGTTATTGATAAAGACACGTGGGATTCGTCCAGCCATAAGCCCCTGTCAGGTAAGCACTTGAACGACTACAAGTTGCACGATCCTTCCGGATGGCATGGTTTCGTATGCAACAGCTAAGTCTGCGGATTAATCACGCGGCCGGGGTTGATCGCACCCCGGAAAATCAATACAGACGAGTGCGGCGTGCGTTTTCGCGAGCCAGTTTTTTGGCGTGACGTTTAACGGCGGACGCTTTAGCGCGCTTACGTTCGGTCGTCGGTTTTTCATAGAACTCGCGACGACGAACTTCGGCCAGAACACCCGCTTTTTCGCAGGAACGTTTGAAGCGACGCAGTGCTACGTCGAACGCCTCGTTTTCACGTACTTTAATTACCGGCATCTGCCGCTCACCTCGATAGAATTCGGATTTTGTCGCTGACCAGTGCCAGCCTTTTCAAAAAGGTTCGGGATTTTACTCTAAGCCTGCCTGCTTTGTAAAGCGCCGCATTGCGTGATTTTACTCGCTGCACGTCGGTTGCCACACAACCCGCTGATGTCAGGCGTAAATTCGGGCAAAAAAGTGGGCACGAAATCGACCCTGAACGGGGCATCACGACGCAAAACCCCCGATCCGGCGGCGCGGACGTTCATTGACACCGTCCGCGGGCAAGCGGCGGGATCGCGGTGAGCTACCGTGGGATTCTGCCGCTTGCCCGGCGATCGTCGGGTCGGCTTTTGTAGCATGACGACCGACGAGAAGAAAGGGCTTTGCGCCAAAGCAGCCGTCCGTAGGCCACGCAGCGGCGCAAATATGGTAAACTGTGCGCCGCAAAAAAGGGCGGTAAAGATTATGCGCGTATTGGGTATTGAGACGTCATGCGATGAAACCGGCGTGGCGATTTACGATCAACAACAAGGTTTGCTGGCTAATCAGCTCTATAGCCAGGTGAAACTGCACGCCGATTATGGCGGCGTAGTGCCGGAGCTGGCGTCCCGCGATCATGTCCGTAGAACCGTGCCGCTTATCCAGGCGGCGCTGGCCGAGGCCGGCCTGCAGGCGTCGGATATCCATGGGGTGGCCTACACCGCCGGTCCGGGGCTGGTGGGCGCGCTAATGGTCGGTGCCACCGTCGGCCGCGCGCTGGCCTATGCCTGGGGGGTGCCGGCTGTCGCCGTCCACCACATGGAGGGGCATTTGCTGGCGCCGATGCTGGAGGTGAATCCGCCGGCATTTCCGTTCGTGGCGCTGTTGGTTTCCGGCGGTCATACCCAGCTTATCGCCGTGACCGGCATTGGCGAATATCAATTGCTGGGGGAGTCTATTGATGATGCCGCCGGCGAAGCCTTTGATAAAACCGCCAAGCTGCTGGGGCTGGACTATCCCGGCGGCCCGATGCTCGCGCGTCTGGCGCAGCAGGGCGTGCCGGGGCGTTATAAATTTCCGCGTCCGATGACCGACCGTCCGGGGCTGGCGTTCAGCTTCTCCGGGTTGAAAACCTTTGCCGCCAACACCGTGCGCGCCGGTGCCGATGATCACCAGATGCGCGCGGACGTCGCGCGGGCGTTTGAGGAGGCGGTGGTGGAAACGCTCATGATAAAATGCCGCCGCGCGCTCGATCTGACCGGATTCCAGCGGTTGGTGATGGCCGGCGGCGTTAGCGCCAATCAGTCGCTGCGCGCGAGTATGGGCGAAATGATGCGCCAACGTGGCGGAGAAGTGTTTTACGCCCGTCCCGAGTTTTGTACGGATAATGGCGCGATGATCGCTTACGCGGGCATGGTGCGGCTGCAGGGCGGGTCGCAGGCGAGTCTGGCGGTGTCGGTACGGCCGCGCTGGCCGCTGGAGGCGTTGCCGGCGCTGGGCGCGCCTGAGTCAGTGCTTGCTTTGTTGCCGGTCGATATCCCGATCTTTTTGCCGGCGGCGTCAGATGCGGCTTTCCTGGCCGCGCCAGAGTCGCTGGATATTGTCGTGGTGACGCAGGAGCACCAGACAGGAAAGCATCACCACCGGAAAGGTAAACTGCGGTTTGAACCACCAGACGTAGAAGGGGGCGATTAGGGCGCTGACGATAGCCCCTAGCGAAGAGTAGCCAGAGAGCAGCACCGTTAAAAGCTAGGGGCCTATCATTAAGCCGGACAGGTCATAGCCAATGGGCGCAATGGCCCCCAGCACGGTAGCGACCCCTTTACCGCCGCGAAAATAGAAGAAAATCGGATAAATATGGCCAAGACAGGCGGCGATCACCACCAAACCTAGCCAGAACGGCGGCAGGCCGAGGCCGTAGCTTATTCACACCGGGATCATCCCCTTCAGGACATCGAAAACCATTACGCCCGTGGCCTCCAGCTTACCGCCGAGCCGCAGCACATTGGTGGCGCCGGGATTGCCGGAGCCGCTGGTGCGGGGATCCGGCAGGCGGGCGAGCCTACAGATCAGAATCGCGCTGTAGACTGAACCGCACAGGTAGGCGAAGATTATCATGCCAATCGCGATAGCATTCATAACCACATTCCATTTATCAACATTCGTTTTATTTCGCTATTTATGGATAATACGCATATTCCCGAGGAAGTGGTATCCGATAGCCACAAAAACCGAGTATGGCATATGGACATTGTATTTATTGAGCAATTAACGGTAATGGCGGTGATAGGCGTCTATGACTGGGAACAGCAACGGTTGCAGAAATTGGTGTTCGACCTGGAGATGGGCTGGGACAACCGCCCGGCGGCGCGTAGCGATGATGTTGCCGACTGCCTGAGCTATGCAGATGTCACCGACGCCGTGCTGTCGCTGGTGAGCGGCAAGCGTTTCGCACTGGTGGAGCGCGTCGCTGAAGAGACGGCGGAGCAGCTGATGACCCAGTTTAAACTGCCCTGGATACGTATCAAAATCGGTAAACCCGGCGCGGTGCCGCAGGCGGCCAACGTTGGCGTTATCATCAAGCGCGGGCGGCGAAAAGTCTGAAAATAGCGCAGCGGTAATCATTTGGCCATGTGATTGCAACCAAATTATCGTATGTTTGTCGCAATTTGCGGGAGATTTAGCGGTTGATCTGTTTACATACCGCCGCTTTTTTATTGTCGTAACTTTGAGGAGAACGTTGTATGGCGGATATGCACGAGTGGGTTATCGCGTTCATTCTGGGGGTGGTGGAAGGGTTAACGGAGTTTCTGCCGGTTTCTTCGACGGGACATATGATATTGGTCGGTAGCCTGCTTGGTTTTACGGATGATAAAGCCAAGACCTTTGAGGTCATCATCCAGCTGGGCTCAATTCTGGCGGTGGTGGTGGTGTTTTGGCGCCGGCTG
Source organism: Sodalis sp. (in: enterobacteria) (assembly GCF_051710625.1). Lineage (GTDB taxonomy): Bacteria > Pseudomonadota > Gammaproteobacteria > Enterobacterales > Enterobacteriaceae > JBPESN01. Next base: position 19,402 of record NZ_JBPESN010000017.1, read on the forward strand.
TTTGGTCTTATCGGTATTTGTTTTGGCCAGGTGCTTCACGAGGGTATCGGCAGCGGTCGCCTGCGTCTCGGTCATATTTTGCTGGGCATAATCCCGGCGGTGGTGCTGGGGCTGGTGTTTCATGAGCAAATCAAAGTTATTTTTGCCCCGATTTACGTGATGTATGCCCTGATGGTCGGCGGTGTGCTTTTGCTGGCGGGGGAATGGCTGAAGCCCAAGGTGCCGCGCGCGGCGGGCATCGACGATTTGACTTATCTCCAGGCGTTTCTCATCGGCTGTTTCCAGTGTCTGGCGCTGTGGCCAGGCTTTTCCCGCTCCGGCGCCACCATCAGCGGCGGCCTGCTAGTCGGCGTTAGCCGTTACGCCGCATCGGAGTTTTCCTTTATCCTGGCGGTGCCGATGATACTGGGCGCGACGGTGCTGGATCTGTACAAAAGCCTGCCGTTTCTCGCCTGGCAGGATTTTCCGATGTTCGCTATCGGCTTTGTTGCCGCCTTTGTGGTGGCGCTGCTCGCTATCAAATTCTTTTTGCAAATTATTAAGCGTATTTCGTTCGTGCCGTTTGCTATTTACCGCTTTATTCTGGCGGAGGTGGTGTATTGGATCTTGATTAACTGATTAACTGATTAACTGATTAACTGATTAACTGATTAACTGATTAACTGATTGGCTGGCTGGTGACTGCTGTTTTTGCTGCGCCGCCGGTGGGAACGATAGCCGCGGGGCCGCCTGGGCGTTATCCGCCCGGCGCCATGGGCACTGCATGTCTGACGGCATATGCAGTATTTAAGGCAATATACGCGGTGCAGTAAGGGTCAGTCCTGAATGGTCTCGGTATCGCTGTTCCCTTGCTGTCGCTTCCAGCTCGCCAGCGCCTGCTGGCGTCGCCGGTTGAGCTCCTCGCCGATCTGCGTGCCGCTGAATCCCGCCGCCATCACATCGCGCGCGCTGACTGAACTGGCTACGCGGAACGCGTCGCGCAGAAAATCCCCCTGCGGATAGGCATGGTTCTCAAAACCGGTACGGCCACGGGCGTCGGCTTTGCTGGCGAGGATCATCTGCTCCAGGCGCGCCGGTCGGCGCCAGACATCAATGGCGCTGAACAATTTTATCAGTGTCTTTGGCGTCAGGCTCTGGGCACCGTGCAGCAGATCATGGTAGCGGGCCACGATCGTGGCCAGATCGAGCAGCGGATTGGGTACCTTCAGGCGCTGGCACAGCGCTTCCACCACCTTCACCCCCGCCTGGCCGTGGCCGTAGTGGCTGGGCCACAGCTCGCGCGGCGTGAGCGCCTTGCCCACATCGTGGCAAAGGGTAGCGAAGCGTACCGCGATATCGTCCGTTAACTGGGCCGCCATCGACACCGTCATCAGCGTGTGGATGCCGGTATCGATTTCCGGGTGCCATTTCGCCGGCGCCGGGACGCCAAATAGCGCGTCCACCTCCGGAAACGGCGCTTTTAACGCCCTGCAGTCGCGCAGGACCTGAAAATAGACCTGCGGGTTGCGGGTTAGCAGCGCCCGCTCCGTCTCTTTCCAGACACGCTCAGGCGCCAGCAGCGGCAACTCGTCGGTCATCTGCTGCATCAACGCCATCGTTTCCGGCGCGATGTGGAAATTCAAATGGGCGAAACGCGCGGCAAAACGGGCGACCCGCAGTACGCGCAGCGGATCTTCGCCGAAGGCGTCGGAGACATGGCGCAACCAGCGCTGGCGGATGTCCTGCTGTCCCTGATAGGGATCAATCAGGTTACCCTCGTCGTCGCGGGCGATGGCATTAATGGTGAGATCGCGGCGGCGCAGATCCTCTTCCAGCGTGACTTCCGGCGAGGCGTAGCAGATGAAGCCGGTATAACCCTGACCGGATTTACGTTCTGTACGGGCCAGCGCATACTCCTCGCGGCTATCGGGATGCAGAAAAACCGGAAAATTTTTGCCGACCTGCTGATAACCTTGCGCGAGCATCTCCTGCGGAGTTGCGCCGACCACCACCCAATCTCGTTCCTTGACGGGGAGCTGTAACAGACCGTCACGCACGGCGCCGCCGACCAGATATTTTTTCACAATTCTCTCCTGGCAAAGCCGGTGTTGCCTTTATCGGTACTTGTCCATTGAGTGTAGCCGTATCTCGCGCGCGATTCATCGCCACCCGTGTCGCGGGCGGCTCAGTTCATCCAGCGGTTGTCTCTTTTGCGCCGGGGAATGATATGGGGCAGCAGCAAACCCAGCAGTAGGGCCACACCAGCCACACCGCCGCCATACATGAACCATTGCATGATAATGGTACGCTGTTTGTCGTCAAGCTGAACCTCCGCCGCATTGACCTTTTTCTGTGCGGTCGAAAGTTGATCCTTCAGCGCCTGATTCTGTTTCTTGAGATCGTTGATCACGCCGTCGCTGGTGGATACTTTTTTCTGCATGTCGGCCGTGCGCTGATTCCAGCTCGCGTCGATAGTATCCAGCTTTTGCGTCAGATCCTGCACCTGCTTCTCCAGCGCCGGCACCCGGGTGCGCAGACTGGGCTGGGCGCTCAGCTGATCCTAGGGGATCCAGGCGGTGCCCCCCTTTTCGTCGCGTACCCGGGCGAAGCCGGTGTCATTATTCTGGCCGAGAAGCGTAACGGCGTCGTCGGAATTCAAAGTGCCGACAATGCGGTATTGATTACCCGGACCGCTATGGATATAGATCAGCAGGTTGTCTGAGACATAACGTGGCTCGTCGGTGTTGGCGGCGCAGGCGAAACCCAGACCGACCGCGATGAAGTAAATATGGCGTAATTTCAGCATTAGTCCGTCATTTTTAAGCAAATGGTGCACGATAGTGGTGGCTTCAGTTTGACGACGCAATGTCGGGTCCGAAATGAGAACACTCTTATCGGACGAAGCGCATAGCCGTTGCTGCCCCCAGCACGATGATGCCGGCGTCTACAGGCCGGCGCCACGCAGTTACGGCGCGGCGTACCCTCTTCGCCGCCGGCGGCGGGTGGGAGGGACGACAATGACAAAACGCGTCAAAAACGATGAGATTTTCGGACCTCTCGTCACACGAAAAGTGCCGTTGGGCTTGTGCGTTTTGTCCATTAAGGCCATGATTAGGCGTTAACACTTGCCATCTTAAGCAATAAGTCGCCACCAGGGATGGCTTAAGCGTCAATGTATTTTACCGGTATGGCCATATAACACTATGAATGAAGAAATCGAGTTAAAATTTATCGTTCAGCCCGAGATGCTGTCTGCGTTGCGGCAGTGGTTATTGGCGATGGGCCATGACGGTCATGCGCTTCGGCAATTGACCAATACCTATTTTGAGACGGATGGCTTTGATTTTCGCCGCCAAGGCATAGGGTTACGTATCCGTTAGGTGAACGGACAGTGTGAGATGACAATGAAAACCGCCGCCCAGGTCATCGGCGGCTTGCATCAGCATCCGGAATTTAATGTGCCGCTGCCGGGGGCGATGCTGGATCTCGCTCGGTTACCGGCACAGGCATGGCCGCCTGAGCTTGATCCCGCCGCGCTGTAATCGCGACTCAAGCCGCTATTTACCACCGATTTCGCCCGCGAGAAGTGGCGAGTGAGGCAGGGTGAAAGCGAGATCGAGCTGGCGCTGAATCGGGGCGAGGTGAGTGCCGGCGCGCTGCATGAGCCGATCTGCGAGCTGGAAATGGAATTACTGAGCGGTAACGCCCGCGATCTATTCGTTTTCGCCAGCACGCTGAGTGATGCCGGTGGCCTTCGTCTGGGTAGCCTGAGTAAAGCCGCGCGCGGTTATCATCTTCAGCAAGGAAATCCCCCGCGCGCCATCCGGCTTAATCCCGCCGCGCAGGCGACGGTGGAGGAGGGCATGAGCGCGGCGCTGCACCTTGCGCTGGATCATTGGCAATATCATGAGAAGCGTTGGTTGCGCGGGCTTGCGCCGGCCTTGGCCGGCGTGCTGAAGGGCATCACGCTGATACGCGAGACCTTTCGCGTGATGGGGAATCTGGTCAGCCGCAAAGCCACCTCTGCGCTACGCGGGCTACTGGCGGATATCGTGCCGTTAATCGGCGCTGAACAGGCTGATCCGCAGGTGATTTGTTATCAGCCCGTCTATCTGCGTACCAAGCTGGCGCTGACGTCCTGGCTGTTGTTCAGCGTTTGGCAGAACACCGCTGATAAGGACACGCGCAAGAAGCTCGCCGGCGCCTACCGGCAATTCGCCGATATGACGTTTGCGCGCTGCGGCGTGGAATTGAAGGTCGCGTTTAACCGTACGCTCTCCCATGAAGAATACCTGCAGCAGTTGCCGCGGCTGGAGCGCCGGCTGATGGGATTTCATGTCTTGTCCGGCGCCTATCGGCCGACCGAGGTGGTGGCCTGTTTGATGCATTGGACAGCGCTGCATCAGTCTATCGTGCAGCCAGGATCCGATGATAGGGAACATTTACGGCGTTAGGCGTTGGCGCAGGTGGGATTCTGGCTAAAATAGCGAAAGCCTGGTGTTAACACTCCGCCGGAGAGGCATGTTTGTCTCCAGGGAATATTGACCATGAATACGCGACCTTTACTGCCGCTCCTGCGTAAGCAAGGACAGCAGTCGGCGGCCGGATTACCGGCGCCGGTGGACGACGCAACCCCTGCGGGCGCTCGCCATGAGTGATTTCATCAGCGACGCGCTGCAATGCCATCCAGCGCGGCAGCAGGCGCTGGCGACGTAGGTGCCGCAACCCGGCGAATGGCGGGATTATGCCGCGTTGCTGGCCGCCCGGCTGGCGGCAATTGATGATAAATCCGCGCTGATGCGCGAGCTGCGCTTGTTCCGGCGCCGTATGCTGGTGCGTATTGGTTGGGCGCAAATTCTCGGCCTCTGTGATACCCGCGAAACCCTGGCCCAGCTAAGCCAATTGGTGGAAACCCTGATTATCGCCGCGCGCGACTGGCTGTGGCAGGCGTGTTGCCGCGAATGGGATACCCCCTGCGGTGCGGACGGCACGCCACAGCCGCTGCTGATTCTGGGCATGGGCAAACTAGGCGGCGGGGAGCTGAATTTTTCCTCCGATATTGATTTGATTTTCGCCTACCATGAAAACGGGTTCACCCGCGGCGGCCGCCGCGAGCTGGATAACGCCCAGTCTTTTACCCGGCTGGGTCAGCGGGTTGATTAAGGCGCTCGACCAACCGACCGTGGACGGCTTTGTTTATCGGGTCGATATGCGGCTGCGGCCGTTCGGCGATAGTGGGCCGCTCGTGCTGAGCTTTGCCGCGCTGGAGGATTATTATCAAGAACAGGGGCGGGATTGGGAACGCTGCGCGATGATCAAAGCGCGGCTGTTGGGCGGCGATGGCGATCCCTACAGCCAGGAATTGCGCAGCATGTTGCGTCCATTTATCTATCGCCGCTACATTGACTTTAGCGTCATCCAGTCGCTGCGCAATATGAAGCAAATGATCGCCTGCGAGGTCCGGCGGTGCGGGTTGAAGGACGATATCAAACTGGGCGCCGGCGGTATCCGTGAGATAGAGTTTATCGCTCAAGTGTTTCAATTGATTCGCGGCGGCCGCGAGCCGCGCCTGCAGTCGCGCGACGCGCGCCTTATTGCCGACGCTTGAGACCATCGGCGCGCTTGGCCTGCTCACGCCGGCGCAAAGCGCCCGTCTGAGTGCGGCCCACCTCTCTACCTGCGACGGTTGGAAAATTTGTTGCAGAACATCAATGATCAGCAGACGCAAACTTTGCCTACCGATCCGCTCAATCAGGCGCGTCTCGCCTAGGGAATGGAGGAGGCGGACTGGCCGCAGCTCACCCGCCCGTTGGACGCCCACATGCAAGCGGTCAGGGTGGTGTTCGATGAGCTGATTGGCGACGACGATGCCCCCGATGCTGAAGATAACGATACGCCCGGCCCGGCGGCCGCGCTGTGGCAGGAGCCGATGTCGCAAGCGACAGAGGCCGACGGGGAAGGCGTGCCCTGGCCGCGTCTGACGCAGTATGCAGTATGTCGCTGATTTCCGCCGCGATGTCGCCAACCGCACACTAGGCCCGCGGGGCCGGGAAGTGCTGGACGCGCTTATGCTGCGGCTTCTGACGCACATCGGCGAACGGGACGCGGCGGACGAGGTGTTTGCTCGTCTGGCGCCGATGTTGCTTAGTATCGTCTCTCGTACCACCTACCTTGAACTGTTACTAGAGTACTCCGGCACGCTGGAGCACTTGGCTCGTCTGCGCGCCGCGTCCCGTTCGCCGATGTGCGCCAGCCAGTTGGCACGGCATCAGCTGCTGCTGGACGAATTGTTGGACCCCGCGACCCTTTATCACCCCCCCCTCCCGGCGCCGGAGGCCTATGGCGACGAGCTGTGCCAATATCTGCTGCGGGTGCCCGAAGAGGATAAGGAGCAGCAACTGGAGGCGCTGCGGCAATTCAAGCAGGTGCAACAGTTGCGCATTGCGGCCGCCGATATTGCCGGCGTGCTGCCGGTGATGAAGGTCAGCGATCATTTAACCTATCAGGCGGAAGTTATGATCCAAACCGTGATTCGGCAGGCGTGGAAATCAATGGTCGCGCGCCACGGGCGGCCCTCGTATCTGCATGACGGACAGGACGGCGGCTTTGCGGTCATCGGCTACGGTAAATTGGGCGGCTGGGAGTTAGGCTACAGCTCCGATCTGGATTTGGTGTTTTTGCATCAGTGTCCTGATGACGCCGTGACCGATGGACCGCGCGTCATCTACGGACAGCAGTTTTATTTGCGGCTGGCGCAGCGGGTCATGCATCTGTTCAGCGCCATGACCCCGGCGGGGGTTTTGTATGAAGTGGACGCCCGGCTGCGGCCATCCGGCGCCGCTGGGATGCTGGTGAGTACGCTCACCGCGTTCGAGGACTATCAGCTTAATGAGGCCTGGACCTGGGAGCATCAGGCTTTGGTGCGCGCGCGGATGGTGTACGGCTCCCCAGCATTGCAGGAAGGTTTCAACGCCATTCGCCGTCGCGTGCTGTATCTTACCGCACGATCCCGCTACGCTGCGCCGTGAGGTCAGCGAGATGCGCGCCAAGATGCGCCTGCACTTGGCCAGCAAGCAGACAGACGTTTTTGATATCAAGACCGACGAGGGCGGTATTACCGACATCGAATTTCTGGCGCAGTATTTGGTGTTGCGCTACGCTGCAGAAAAGCCTGAACTGACGCGCTGGTCGGATAATGTCCGTCTCTTCGAGCTGATGGCCAAGAAGGGGATCATGGACGGCGACGATGCTGATGGGCTGCGCGCAAGCTACACCACGCTGCGCGATACGCTGCATCATCTGGCGTTGCAGGCGTTGCCCGGCCGGGTGCCGGAAGCGCAGTTTGTCCGCGAGCGCGCTTTGATTGTCCGCTGCTGGCGTCTCAGTGGCTTGATTGAGCGGCGCCGGCACGGTGGTCTGTAAGGGCAGCGCGCCCGCGCGTCACACTTAACTTCAGCGCCCGCCGCCGGCAGGGCTCGATTAAGCGGCATAGGCTCCGCCGCCCGGTGCGATCCGGCGCCGCAGGGGGCGAATTTTTCCCGCCTGTGATATGATTCTGACCCTTGAACAGGATCTCTTTGGAGCGAGTGGATGAAAGTGACCTTGCCTGATTTCCGCCGGGCGGGCGTGCTGGTCGTGGGCGATGTGATGTTGGACCGATACTGGTACGGCCCCACCAGCCGGATCTCACCGGAAGCGCCGGTGCCTATCGTAAAAGTGGACGCCATTGAGGAGCGTCCCGGCGGCGCCGCTAACGTCGCGATGAATATCGCCGCGCTGGGCTGCCATTCGCGCCTGGTCGGTCTCACCGGCATTGATGATGCCGCCCGCGCTCTGGGAGCGCGACTCAGTGAAGTCGACGTGACCTGCGATTTTGTCGCCGTCGCGACCCATCCCACGATTACCAAACTGCGGGTGTTATCGCGTAATCAGCAGTTGATCCGCCTCGATTTCGAGCAAGGTTTCGACGATGTCGACGCGGCTCCCATGATAGAACGTATTCAGCTGGCGCTGCCAAAAACCGGCGCGCTGGTGCTATCCGATTATGCGAAGGGCGCGCTGGCGCGCGTGCGCGAGATGATCACGCTGGCGCGAGCCGCCGGCGTGCCGGTGCTTGTCGATCCCAAAGGCACGGATTTTGACCGTTATCGGGGCGCAACGCTGCTGACCCCGAATTTGTCAGAATTTGAAGCGGTAGCCGGGCCCTGCAAAGATGAGAAAACGCTGGTAAGCCGCGGCATGACACTTGTCGCCGACTATCAGCTATCGGCGCTGCTGATTACCCGCTCGGAACAAGGGATGACCCTGTTGCAGCCGGGTAAGGATCCGCTGTATTTACCCACGCAGGCGCAGGAAGTTTACGACGTTACCGGCGCCGGCGATACGGTCATCGGCGTGCTGGCTGCCGCTCTGGCAGCGGGTAACGGTCTAGAAGACTCCTGTTTTCTAGCCAACGCCGCCGCGGGCGCGGTGGTTGGGAAATTAGGCACCTCCACCGTTAGCCCAATTGAGCTAGAGAACACCATCTGCGGACGAGCCGAAACAGGCTTTGGCGTCATGACCGAAAGCGAGCTGAAGCAGGCGGTAGCGCTGGCGCGTCAGCGCGGCGAGAAAGTGGTTATGACCAACGGTATCTTCGATATCCTGCACGCGGGTCACGTCAGCTATCTTGCTAGTGCCCGGCGGCTGGGTGACCGGCTTATCGTGGCGGTGAACAGCGATGAGTCCACGAAGCGTCTGAAAGGGGAAAGCCGTCCGGTAAATCCCCTGGCGCAACGTATGACCGTTCTGGCGGCGCTGGAGGCGGTCGATTGGGTAGTGCCTTTCAGCGAAGATACGCCGCAGCGGCTCATCGCCGATGTGCTGCCGGATGTCCTGGTCAAAGGCAGCGATTATCAGCCGCACCAGATCGCCGGCAGCAAGGAGGTCTGGGATAACGGCGGGGACGTGCTGGTGCTGAATTTTGAAGGCGGCTGTTCCACTACAAATATTATCAACGCCATCAAGCGCGGCGAACGGAGTTAGGCTTCAGACCAAGGGGAAAGGTTGCGCCCGGCAGTGGTCAGCTCCGCGCGGGCGATGATGATGTCTGCCGCTGGCCTCAGCAAGCGGCGGCGGCGATTATAGCTTTTTGAAGGTGTCTTTAGCCGGTTTGTCGTCCGCGACGCCGGCATCCGGCGCGGTGCGATCCGCGGGAGAAACGCTGGTAGTGTCGTCTACGTCGTTCACGCCTGCAGGCTTCTTACCCGCCACCGGCGCGCCTGCAGCCGACAGGCGGCGCCGGGCTGACGACCGGGTCGCTTTTCGGCATGGTTTCCAACGCATTCAGGCACAGTTCCAACTGACTCAGTTTCTCCCGGGTGCGTAACAGCACCTGGGTCTGTACGTCGAATTCCTCGCGGCTGACCAGGTCCATACGGCTGAACTGGTTTTGCAGCACCTGACGGATCTTTTTCTCCACATCGTCGCCCAGATCGCGGATGCCTTTCGGCAGCGACTCCTGCACCTGACGGGCAAGCTGTTCAAATTTCTTTGGATCAATCATTGTTAGTTCCCTAACTGGTCAGAATGGGTTAAGTGTAATGCCTGTTTCCCCTGAGTGGAAACAAAAGCATTCATTAAAATTATGCGTTTGCTAATTGCCTCAGCTGCGGGTTGGCGCTATAGTATTTCTGCTTATCCTCAGGGCGGAGGGGGGGCAATTCCCCACCGGCGGTAAACCTGGCTAAAGTATTGCACAGAAAGCCCGCGAGCGCTCAGGTTGCATTGCAGTCTGAGGTCAGCAGATCCGGTGTAATTCCGGGGCCGACGGTAACAGTCCGGATGGGAAAGAGTAACGACGTCCAAGCGGGCTACGGCCCGCTACCGTTATTACTTGGCCCGTTCGTGGTCGCCCCTAAGTCTGCCCTGATTCTGGTAATCCATAACAATTATGAGGTTCTATTTACCATGAATCAGACTCTTCTTTCCAAATTCGGTTCCCCGTCCCAACGCGTGGAAAACGCGCTGGAGGCGCTGCGCAATGGTCGCGGGGTGCTGGTACTGGACGATGAAGATCGTGAAAATGAAGGCGATATGATATTCGCCGCACAAAACATGACCGTCGAGCAGATGGCGCTGACTATCCGCTACGGCAGCGGCATCGTGTGCCTGTGCCTGACCGAAGAACGCCGCCAGCAGCTGGCGCTGCCGATGATGGTGGAACGTAACAGCAGTCATTATCAGACGGCGTTTACCGTCACCATTGAAGCGGCTGAAGGGGTCAGCACCGGGGTATCCGCCGCCGATCGCCTGACGACAATCCGTGCCGCCATCAAAGACAACGCCAAACCCAGCGATCTCAACCGCCCTGGGCATGTCTTCCCGCTGCGCGCGCAGCCGGGCGGCGTGCTGGTGCGTGGCGGTCACACCGAAGCAGCGGTGGATCTGACCACTCTTGCCGCCCTAAAACCGGCGGGCGTGCTGTGTGAAGTGACCAATGACGATGGCTCTATGGCGCATGCGCCGGAGATAATTGCCTTTGGACGGCGTCACAACATGCCGGTGCTGACCATCGAGGATCTGGTGGTCTATCGTCGCGCCCTGACGCGCGAAGTGAGCTAACGTCCTGCGGATCCGGCGTGATAGCCGCCGGCGTCCTGCACTAACGCCTGCATTTCCGAACAGGTGTAAATGTTTACTTCGCCTGTAGGGAGTTGAGCGGCGGCAACCATCGCCACGGCGATATCCGCCGCCGTAATAGCGCGGTGTTTTTGCGCTCTTCCGCGCAATACGAAATTAAGCCGTGGCCAGACACGATTTAGCCCTTTCTCCAGCGGGCGGTGCTCCCGTTTCTCACCCAAAATCATACCAGGTCGGAAAACGTGCGTCCGGGCGGCGTGCAGGGCGATGATATCCCGTTCTACTTCCCCTTTAACGCGCAAATTAGGACGCGTACGAGCCGATGCTGGCCCCCGCCGATGACACCAGCAAGATTGAGCGCGCGCCATGCTCAAGCGCCCGCCCCGCCGCCAGCAGCGGATAGTTGTGATCGATACGGTAGTAGTCCCGCGGGTCTGGGCTGTTTTTGCGCGTGGTGCCGACGGCGATAAACAGATCCTCCGCCGCCGGCGCGGCCGCCTGTGCGGGTTGGCGCTATCGCCGATAAGCTTTAACTGCGGATGGCGCAGCGGCAGTTCGCGCCGCACCACCGCAATCACCTGCTGGTAGGCAGAATGGCGCAGCAAGGTGGACAGCAGGTGACCGCCCACTAATCCGCTGGCGCCAAATAGCAATGCTGTTTTCATGGGAGGGCTCAGTTATTCAATTTTCCTGATTATCTTCATCATGTTTATATCGGTTCATTGCAGGGCGAAAAGGCGTAATGTGATGCCATCAGCCGCCGCAAGCGTCGCACAATGAATAAGGATACACAATGAGTAGCCCACGCATGCCCGCCCTTTTCCTCGGTCACGGCAGTCCGATGAACGTACTGGAAGACAACCGCTATACCCGTAGCTGGCGGCAACTGGGTCAGACGCTGCCGCGGCCGGAGGCAATATTGGTTATCTCGGCCCATTGGTACCGGCAGGTCACCGCCGTGACCGCCATAACGCAACCGCGCACGATTTTGGTGGTTTTCCCCAGGCGCTATTTGACCAACGTTACCCGGCCCCGGTTCGCCGGTGCCGGCGAACCGGGGGCCGTCTCTATTGGCACCGGTACCGGTGCAGGCCGACATCGACGAATGGGGACTGGATCACGGCAGCTGGGGCGTGTTAATTAAAATGTATCCCGAGGCGGATATTCCGGTAGTACAACTCAGCCTCGACGCGACGCGAGATGCCGCCTATCATTTCACCCTCGGGAAAAAACTGGCCGCGCTGCGCGATGAAGGCGTGATGCTGGTGGCCAGCGGCAATGTGGTGCATAACCTGTGTACGGTACGCTGGCAGGACAATGCCGAACTTTACCCGTGGGCAAGGTCGTTCAATCAGTTTGTGCGCGACAATCTCGGGGCGCAAGGGGAACCGCATCCCTTGATTGCTTATCAACAGCACCAGGATGGCGCGCTGGCCAATCCCTCGCCGGAGCATTTTTTGCCGCTGCTCTATGTGTTGGACAGCCGGATAGGCGATGAACCCATCTCGGTGCCCGTGGACGGTATCACGCTGGGATCAATCAGTATGCTGTCGGTGCAAGGTTGGCTAAAACGGCAGCGCGGCGTCACCGCGCTGCCGAGGCAGAATCAATCAAGAATAATGTGGGGATAAAAGCGGGAGAGATCCTGGGTAATAATTTGCCGGTCTTCGCGCAGGCCGATGCCGCAGGGCTCATCGTTAACCAGCCAACTACCGATAACCGTATAGCTGTCGCCAAAGCGGGGCAGCGGGCAAAACGCCTGTACAATGGAGCCTTCCTCGCCATAAGGGCCGTCTACGCGTGCGGTTTCGCGTCCCTGCTCGAAGACGCGCACGTTGGCGCCCTCGCGGGAAAACAGCGGCTTCACCACGTAATTGTCCATCGGCGGGTAATCGTCTTCGGCAAAATAGGCCGGCAGCAGGAGGTTGGGATGGTCGGGAAACATCTGCCAGAGCATCGGCAACAGCGCCTTGTTGGACAAAATGCATTTCCAGGCCGGCTCAAGCCAGCGCACGCCGGCATCCTCCAGCTTGGTAGAGAACATCTCGCGCAGCATGAATTCCCACGGATAGAGCTTGAACAGGTTGCTGATGACCTGATCCTGCATATCGGTGAACTGCCCTTTCTCTCCCAGCCCCAGCTCCTCAATATACAGAAACGTATTGGGCAATCCGGCTTCCGTGGCGCAATCCTGCAGATATTGCACCGTGCCGCGATCTTCCTCCGTATCCTGGCAGCACGCCAGATGCAGCAGGCTGAACCCGTGCTGTGACTGCAGTTCGGCGAAGCGGGCGATAAGCTTCTCCTGCAGGCTGTTGTACTGATCGGCATTGGCCGGTAGCTTGCCGGCGTTAATCTGATCTTCCAGCCAGATCCACTGAAAGAACGCCGCTTCGTACAGCGAGGTCGGCGTATCGGCATTGTTTTCCAGCAGTTTAGGCGGATGCTGGCCGTCATAAACCAGATCCAGCCGCGAGTACAGCGACGGCTGACGCGTTTGCCAGGCGTGGCGCACGAACGACCAGGTATGGCGGGGAATACGGAATTTGGTCATCAGCTCATCGCTTGCCACGACCTTTTCCACTACCTGCAAACACATCTGGTGGAGGTCAGCGGTGGCCTCCACCAGCGTCTCGATTTGCGCCAGGGTAAACTGATAGTAAGCCTCTTCACACCAATAGGGTTCGCCGTACAGAGTATGAAAATTGAAGCCGTATTCGGTGGCTTTTCCCCGCCAGTCCGGCCGTTCGTCGATAGTGACTCGTTTCATGTCCCGTTAGCCGCCCATGGTGCGGTGGGGCGTAGCGCTGCTGCTGCGCAGGGCGTTCTGCTTGGCGACGGTCTCGCCGAAGCCGCCGCGGGTGATGGTCTGCGTGGTCGCCGGTTTTGGCGCCAGGGCGGCCTTCGGTACCGTCATCGAACGGCCGCTGGTCGCCGCCCCGTAGTTGCGGCCGCTGGCGTCGACAAAGTGGCCGCGCGCCGGACTGTTGGCGGCGCGTGAGGTGAACAGCGGCTGCTGTGCATAGCCGCCACCGCCCATCATGCGACCCATCATATAGCCCGCCATCAGCGGCATCCACATGCTGCCGCTGTGCTGTGACTCCTCCGCCATGCCGGCCTGCGCCGGGACTTGGGTACATTGTTCTTCACCGAATTCCGCCACACAGTCGGCGCGGGAGGCGTATTTGGGCGCGGTTTTCACCGCTTCCTGCTGCGCGGCGTTGTAAGCGGTGGTGCACTGTTCGCTTAAGGAAGGATTGGCGCGGGCGCAGTCGTCACTGTTCATGTACAGCGAGACGTTTTCGTCGCTTTTTTCACAGCCGGCCAGTACAAAAGCGGCACCGACGGCCAGCGCGACGGGCGCCATGCGGTAGGCGCGCCAATGCTTGCAAAAGCTGGCGTGGTTAATCTGTTTAGTGCGTTTCATTATTATCCTGCTTTATTGATATTGAGATCGACCCAGAGAAAGTCACTGTAGAGTAAAGGAAAAACGGTGAAAAATGAAGCATGGGCGGTCTGCGGCCGGCATTTTTACGTAGTTATACACTTCCCTGTGATCGTCCCCGCGGGCAGTGACGGGCAACGGGACGTGCCGGCGCCCGTCAGGGGAAAGCAAAGACTGGCCTTGGCCGCCGGGAAAGAACTTAATGCTGGAAAGGATTACGTCCGCTAGCGCGACCGGTGCCGGTAGCTGGCGCGGTCGTCACGCTGGCCGCGCGCGGCTGGACGGCCGTTTGCGCAGCACTATTGCGCGCGGGACTGGCGCCAGGCGACGTACCGGTGCCATCGGCACGGGCATCCTGCGAGGCATTTTCCGGCGCTACCGTCTGGGGATCGGTCGGCACCGTTTTACCGAGCGTATTATTCAATGTCACCAAATCCGTTTCATTTAGCGTGCCGAGTGTAGTGGTCAACTAAAACTGGCCACCGCGTTAGCGTTTTTCCAGTATCTATTTTCTGATTCGTTTGGTGGCAACCCATAGTTATATTCATGCGGCCTGAGTGCGCGTAATATCCCACAATATAGTCGGTAATTTCATGAACTGCTTCGCTGAAGCTTATGTAGCTCGTTACCGGTATCCACTCGTTTTTCAGACTTCTGAAGAAGCGCTCCATCGGACTGTTATCCCAACAGTTACCACGCCGACTCGTGCTTTGTTTGATCCGGTAACGCCACGGCAACTCTCGGAACTGCCTGCTCGTATAGTGGCTACCCTGATCACTGTGGAACATCACTCCGGCTGTTTTACCACGCGTTTCCCATGCCATTTCCAGTGCTTTGATGGTCAGTCTGCTGTCCGGGGAGAACGACATAGCCCAGCCCACCGGTTTCCTCGCGAACAGATGCAAGAACAACCGCAAGGTATGCCCAGCGTTTCCCGGTCCAGATATACGTTACATCGCCGCACCATACCTGGTTTGGCCCCGTTACAGCGAACTGGCGCTCAAGATAATTCGGGATCGCAACATGCTCCTGACCGCCACGCTTATACCTGTGCGTCGGCTGCTGACAACTGACCAGCCCCAGCTCTTTCATGAGCCTGCCTGCGATCCAGCGCCCCATCCGGAAGCCTCTCTGGGTTGCCATGGTGGCGATACTCCTCGCGCCAGCGGCACCATGGCTGATACTGTGCAGTTCATGAACCTGACTGCGCAATACCGTTCGCCTGCCGTCTGGCCTGTCAGGACGACTTTTCCAGTATTTGTAACTGCTGCGATGAACCCTGAACACGTGGCAGAGTGTGGCCACAGGATAACGCGCTCTGAGTTTCCCGATTAACGAGAACTGTTCAGGGAGTCCGACATCAAGAGCGCTGTAGCTTTTTTTAATATTTCGTTTTCCATTTCAATGCGTTGTACTTTCTTCTTGAGCTCACGTATTTCGATTTTTTCCGGGCTTATGGGAGAGGCTTTTAGCGTTTTCCCCTGTCGCTCATCACGCAGTTGTTTTACCCATTTCGTCATCGTAGAAAGGCCGACGTCCATAGCTTTTGCTGCTGGCGCGGCGGTGTAATTTTGGTCGACAACCAGTTGAGCGGATTCGCGTTTGAATTCAGGACTAAAATTTCTTCTTTTCATTGGTGCACTCGTGTTGTTCTGAGGTGAGCATATCACCTCTGTTCAGGTGGCCAAATTCAGTGTGCCACTACATTCACCTGGGAGGTGACAAATCCCCCGCTATAAAGCGGCACATTCAGACTCAGGCCGATAGCGTTGCCGCCAATATGCTTATCGGGATTGTTCACAGGATCGTTGCGCGAGCCATTGTAGTCGGTATTGATCACCGTTGACGAGGCGTTAAGATCTAAAGTCGGCAAATGGCCGGCCTGATAGTAACGGATCTGTTCACGAGGCAAATCCTGCGACAGGCGCGCCGATAACAGGCGGAGGTTACGGTTTTCCGCTTCTTTTAACAGGCTGGTGATCGCATCGGGACGTTGGGTTTTGAAACTCACGATATTCAGCGTCGCCAACTGCGGATATTCCATGCCGGTAATCTAGCGTAGCGCTTCCAGCGCATTATCCAGATCATTGCGGGAGCTGACTTCAGAAGCCAGAACGGTGTCATATTCCGAGCGCGCATTTTGCACATCCGTAATGGCGACCAGACCGACATTAAAGCGCTGGGTAGTTTGGTCCAACTGGCGATAAAGCGCCTGCTTCTGTGCCTCGGTATATGACATTGTATCAATGGCGTTCAATACGTTAAAATAGGCGGTAGCGGTATTGAGAATTAACGATTCCTGGTCTCGTTTGATACGAGACATCCTGAATACCCGCCGTTTTTTCTTGGAGGGTCAGGGCACGCCATTTGGATATATCCAAAATGGTCTGGGTCAACTGCAGTGCGGCGCTGGCCGCATTGGAATTGATATCACGTTTGTCGCGAAAACACTGGGTATAGGTGTAATCTGCTCCCAATTCCAATTGGGGCAGCAGCGGAGCGCGCTGTTCATTAATTTTTTCAAAGGCTGCATCGTGATCGGCGGCGGAGCGGCGAAGATCCGGGTTGGAGGATCTGGCTTGCTGATACACCTGTAGCAGATTTTCTGCCTGACCCATTGCACTGAAACCACCAAGACTCAGTCCAGTAAGGAGGGGCAGTTTCTTTATGTGCATTCCTTTTGAAACGGCAAAATTGCTATGGTAGCGCTATTAGAAAAATAGTGGCTAATTCTGGCAGACACTGCCGGACGGAATAGGTGGCTTAACGTGCCATGCCGGCGCTATTTACGAAATCTATCATAAACCGCTAGATTCCGGCAGACTGATTTGGCCAGCCGCCGGGCGGCGTTATTTGCTAATAGGAGCGTTATGATGACCTCATCTTTTGTCACGCCGGTGACATTTGGCCGTGATGATGTTGAAATGCTTTCCCGCGAGACGCTGTATGACGGATTTTTTAAGATGGAGCTTTACCACTTCCGCCACCAACTGTTTAATAACGGCATGAGCCAGACGGTGACCCGGGAAATTTTCGAGTGCGGACATGCGGTGGTCCTATTACCTTATGATGCGCGGTGTGAACAGGTGATATTATTAGAGTAAATTTGCATCGCCGCTTATGACAGCAGCCCCACCCCCTGGCTGCTGGAGCTGGTCGTCGGTATGATTGAGCCGGAAGAAACGCTGAAGCAGGGGTTGCCCGGCGCAAGGCAGTGGAAGAGACGGGACTCACTGTGGGGAGCTGCAAACGGATGCTGAGCTATCTGGCCAGTCCCGGCGGCACCAGTGAACGCCTGACGGTCATGGTGGGGGAGGTAGACGCGCTGAAAGCCGAGGGTATCCATGGACTGGTGGAAGAAAATAAAGATATCCGTCTCCATGCGGTAAGCCGCGAACAGGCGCACCGCTGGGTGGAGGAAGGAGTGATCGATAACACCGCCTCTGTCATTGCCCTGCAATGGCTGGCATTACACCATGAATCCTTGCAAAAAAAGTGGGCCGATTAATAATGAAGTGCTACACGCCCGATTTCCCTGAAATGATGCGGTTGTGCGAAACCAACTTCGCCCAGCTGCGCCGGTTGCTGCCGCCGATTAATGAGGCGGGTGAAACCATCGCCTATCAGGTGTATGGCGCCAGCTACCGGCTGACCATTCAGGAGTCCACCCGCTATACGACGTTTGTGGAAATCACCCAAACCGCGCCGGTCGCCAGCTACTGGAGCCTGCCCTCGATGACCGTCAGGCTTTATCATGACGCCATGGTTGCGGAAGTGTGTTCCAGTCAGCAGATCTCTCGCTTCAAAGCGCGTTATGATTATCCGAATAAAAAGTTACATCAACGTGATGAGAAACATCAAATCAACCAGTTCCTTGCGGACTGGCTACGCTGTTGTTTGGCGTATGGTGCCATGGCGGTTCCTGTTTGTTAGGCAGATTTCGATAACCAAGGACAATCTTTGGAAAGGCTGTTGAAACTTCCTGTGGCGCGTGGAGCCAATATCAGGATTTTACAAATCACCGATACTCACCTGTTTGCAGGTGAGGACGAGACGTTGCTCGGGGTGAATACGTTTCGCAGCTACAGCGCGGTGCTGAAGGCGGTACAGGCTGAACAGCGGCATTTTGATTTGGTGGTCGCTACGGGCGATCTGGCGCAGGACCACTCGCCGCAGGCTTACCGGCATTTCGCCGCCGGCATAGCCCGGCTGCCAGCGCCCTGCGTCTGGCTGCCGGGCAATCATGACTTTCAGCCGGCGATGGTCGATGTGCTGGCGGAGTGCGGGATTTCCTGCGCCAAACAGGTGTTGATAGGCGATGAATGGCGATTGCTGCTGCTGGACAGTCAGGTTTACGGCGTGCCCCACGGCGAACTGAGCGACTACCAGCTCGAGTGGCTGGCGCAGGCGCTGGCTGGCCAGCCTGAGCGCCATACGCTGCTGTTGCTGCATCACCATCCTTTCCCCTCTGGCTGTATCTGGCTTGACCAGCATAGCCTGCGCAACGCCCACATGCTGGCGGAGGTGCTACAGCCCCATCCGCGGGTGAAGACCCTGCTGTGCGGCCACATACATCAGGAATTGGACGTTGATTGGCTGGGCCGGCGCGTGCTGGCGACGCCTTCCACCTGCGTGCAGTTCAAGCCGCACTGCACTAATTTTACCATTGATACCCTGGGTCCCGGCTGGCGCTATCTCGACCTGCTGCCGGGCGGCCTGCTACAGACCGAAGTGCACCGGCTGGACGGGGCCGAACACCAGCCCGACACCGATTACGAAGGCTACTGATGGCGACGCTGATGTACCTTCACGGATTCAATAGTTCCCCCTTGTCTGCCAAGGCCACCGCCCTCGGTGCCTGGCTTGCGCGCCATCATCCCGAGATTGAGCTGCTGGTGCCGCAATTGCCGGTTTATCCCGGCGACGCGGCGGAAATGATGGAGACCCTGGTGATGGAGCGGGTCGGGGAAACGCTGAGGCTGGTCGGATCGTCCCTCGGCGGCTATTTCGCCACCTGGCTGTCGCAATCCTTTTTGTTGCCGGCGGTGGTGGTTAATCCGGCGGTGCGGCCGTTTGATCTGCTCACGGGATATCTGGGGGAAAACCTAAACCCCTTCACCGGCGAGAAATATGTTCTGGCGCCGCGGCATATCTATGATTTAAAGGTGATGCAGATCGAGGTGCTGGAGTCGCCAGATCTTATTTGGCTGCTGGCGCAAAGCGGCGACGAGATCCTTGATTATCGCCAGGCGGTGGCCTACTACACCCACTGTCGCCAGACCGTCGAGTCCGGCGGTAACCATGCATTCGTGGGATTTGACCATTATTTCTCCTCTATCGTGCATTTTTTGGGGCTTACCGTCGGGTGAGGCCGCAAACCGGGCGGCACAGAATATCTGCTTCCCGAAGGCCGGCCTTTGCGGTAGGCTCTCCAACAATTTGTCACGAAATGTGATTTAAGCCATGACTCAATCAAGTTATAACGCCGATGCGATAGAAGTACTCAGCGGACTGGAACCGGTCCGCCGCCGCCCGGGGATGTACACCGATACCTCGCGGCCCAATCATCTTGGACAGGAAGTCATCGATAACAGCGTCGACGAGGTGCTTGCCGGCCACGCCCAGCGCATTGATGTGATTTTGCACCCCGATCAGTCGCTGGAAGTCACCGACGACGGGCGCGGTATGCCGGTGGACATTCACCCCGAAGAGGGTATGACGGCGGTGGAATTAATCCTGTGCCGGCTGCATGCCGGCGGTAAGTTCTCCAACAAAAACTATCAATTTTCCGGTGGTCTGCACGGCGTAGGCATCTCGGTGGTCAACGCCCTGTCAGCCCGAGTCGAAGTGACGGTGCGCCGCAACGGCAACGTATACCGCATCGCGTTTGAAAATGGCAATAAAGTCGAAGACCTGAGCGTGGTCGGTACCTGTCCCAAGCGTAATACCGGTACCAGCGTGCATTTCTGGCCGGACAAACGTTTTTTCGACAGTTTCCGCTTTTCGGTATCGCGCCTGACCCATTTGCTGAAAGCGAAGGCGGTACTGTGCCCTGGCGTGGAAATCGTTTTTCAGGATCGGGTCAATAATACCGAGCAGCGTTGGTGCTACGAGGCGGGTCTGACCGATTACCTGAATGGAGCGATCAACGGGCTTATCACGTTGCCGGAGACAACCTTTGTCGGTGCGGTGAGCGGCGATACCGAAACGGTGGATTGGGCGCTGTTATGGCTACCGGAAGGGGGGGAACTGCTGACCGAGAGCTATGTCAACCTGATCCCCACGCCCCAGGGTGGAACGCACGTAAACGGGTTGCGTCAAGGGTTGTTGGACGCGATGCGCGAGTTTTGCGAATACCGTAATATCCTGCCGCGCGGCGTCAAGCTGTTGGCGGACGACATTTGGGAGCGCTGCGCTTATGTGCTCTCGGTGAAAATGCAGGATCCGCAGTTCGCGGGCCAGACCAAAGAGCGCCTATCGTCGCGGCAAAGCGCCGCCTTCGTTTCTGGCGTGGTGAAAGATGTTTTTATTCTGTGGCTGAACCAGAATATACAGGTGGCGGAACAGCTGGCGGAGCTGGCGATCGCCAGCGCCCAGCGTCGCCTGCGCGCGGCGAAAAAGGTGGTGCGTAAAAAGCTGACTAGCGGGCCGGCGCTGCCGGGCAAGCTGGCTGACTGTACCGCCCAGGATCTGGCGCGCACGGAACTGTTTCTGGTGGAAGGGGATTCGGCGGGCGGATCCGCTAAGCAAGCGCGCGATCGCGAATATCAAGCGATCATGCCGCTAAAGGGGAAAATCCTTAATACCTGGGAAGTCTCCTCCGATGAAGTGCTGGCCTCCCAGGAAGTACACGATATTTCGGTGGCGCTGGGTATCGATCCCGATAGCAACGATTTAAGCCAGCTGCGTTACGGTAAAATCTGCATCCTGGCGGATGCCGATTCCGATGGTCTGCATATCGCCACGCTGCTGTGCGCTTTGTTCATGCAACACTTTCGCAAACTGGTAGAAGAGGGGCATGTCTATGTGGCAATGCCGCCGCTCTACCGTATCGATCTGGGTAAAGAGGTTTATTACGCCCTTGATGAGGAAGAAAAAACCGGTGTGCTGGAGCAGTTGAAGCGCAAAAAGGGCAAACCCAACGTACAGCGTTTTAAAGGTCTGGGTGAAATGAGCCCGTTGCAGCTGCGCGAAACGACGCTTGATCCCAATACCCGGCGGCTGGTGCAGTTAACGGTTGGCGCGGACAACGTGCAGCAAACGCTGGCGATGATGGATATGTTGCTGGCGAAAAAACGTTCGGAAGACCGTCGCAACTGGCTGCAGGAAAAGGGCGATGAAGCAGAAATCGAGGTCTGAGCGTCCAGCACTGCCGATGTATCCATCAGGCGTCGCGGATTTCTGCTTTCCGGCGTGATGCTTAGGAGCCGCTCATCGCTAGCGCTGTGCGGTGGCGGTGGCCCGGCGGGCAACCTGCAAGACGTCGTCGAGCTGTTTTTTTATCTCCCCACTCCTTTCCTGACAGTGCCGGATTTTGGCGTCAAAGGCTTTCAACAGTCACTCTAGGCCAAACCTTCCCCTTCCACGGTAGGCCCCGACGTTAGATTGCTGGCGTCTGACGTCGGTGTTAGCATTTGGCTGTCAAGACATGTAAATGGCTAGATTCCCGGATGGCACCCCTTCGGCGGATCAAACAAGGACGCTTATGGCGGAAAATATGCAATTGGCTGAACTGGTCGCCGCCTGCCATTGGATAGGGGCGAAGGGCTGGAGCCCGGCCACCGGCGGCAATATGTCGCAGCGGCAAGACGCGCACAGCTGCTATATCACCGAGTCCGGCCTGGATAAATGCCATCTCGACGCCGACGATTTTCTCACGGTGGATATCCAGACGGGCGCGGCGCAGCCCGGCCGGCGGCCTTTGGCTGAAACCGGCTTACATACTTTCCTCTACCGGCGTTTCCCCGAGGTCGGCTGCGTGCTCCATATCCATTCGGTCAGTGCAACAGTGCTGTCGCGGGCGGAGTAGGGAAGCGCTCTGCGGTTGTCCAATTACGAGATGCAAAAATTGCTGCCGGGACAAACCGATCATCGTGAGGAAGTGGCGATTGCCGTTTTTGATAATTCTCAGGATATTACCGCGCTGGTGCAGCGCATTGTCCGGCAAGATGTGCTAACCCCCTGTGCTATGGTTTTCTGACGCGTGGACATGGACTGACCTGCTGGGGGCGGGGGGACGTGCGCGAGGCCCGGCGCCATCTGGAAGGTCTCGAATTTTTGTTTGAATGCGAGTGGCGCCGCCGTCTGCTGGAGGCTCAATGATCCAGGCGGTGATTACCGATATTGAAGGCACTACCAGCGATATTCGCTTCGTGCATGAGGTGCTGTTCCCCTACGCCCGTGAACGTATGGCGGAGGTAGTGCAAACCCGCGCCGCTGATGCTGAGGTCGCACAGGCGTTACAGGAGCTGCGCGCGGAGATCGGTCGGTATGATGCCGACAACGCGCACCTGTTGACGGCGCTGTACGGTTTTATGGCTGAGGATCGTAAATCACCCGCGCTGAAAACCCTGCAGGGCATTATCTGGCGTGAAGACTATCGGCAGGGGGGGGGGACTTCCTTGGTCATGTTTACGATGACGTGATGCCGCAGCTCACGGCCTGGCACCGCCAGGGGCTGCTGCTTGGCGTTTATTCGTCGGGATCGGTCGAAGCGCAGCAGCTGCTGTTTGGCCATAGCGTCAAGGGCGATCTGCGACCGCTCTTCAGTCATTATTTTGATACCCGCGTGGGCGCGAAACGGCACTGCAACGCCTATCAGATTATCGCCGCCGAACTGGCGCTGCCGCCGGAAGCTATTTTATTTTTATCCGATGTTTATCAGTAGCTTGATGCAGCCCGTGCTGCCAGATGGCGTACCTATCAGCTTATTCGCGACGAGAATATCGCCGGCGACAGCCATCCGCAGGCGCATCGTTTTGATCAGATAAACCTGCAGGAGCTTGTTTAATGAGCGCACTGACTATTTATTCCGATACTGATGCCGCGACGCCGCGTTGGCAAAGCCACGAGGGTGACGCCATCCAACGTGAGCTGAACGCTATCGGCGTGCGTTTCGAGCGCTGGCAGGCCGATAGCGAACTGGGGGAAAACCCCGACGCCAACACGGTCATTGCTGCCTATCAGTATGCTATCGATCGCCTGGTGGCAGAAAAGGGCTATCAAAGCTGGGATGTCATTAGCATGCGTCCGGATAATCCCCAGCGCGAGACCCTGCGCGCCAAGTTTCTGGCGGAGCACACCCACGGCGAGGATGAAGTGCAGTTTTTCGTCGAGGGCGCCGGTTTGTTTTGCCTGCATGTACAGGGAAAAATCTATCAAATACTGTGCGAAAAAAATGATTTAATCTCGGTGCCGACCGGCACGGCGCACTGGTTTGATATGGGCGAAGCGCCCAGCTTTACCGCTATCCGGGTGTTTGACAACCCGGAGGGGTGGATTGCCCGTTTTACCGGAGATGCCATTGCTGATGCGTATCCGCGCTTGGTGCGTTAAGTTAGCGGTAGCGGGTTACTGATGGCCGTAGCACTCACCTGATCGGTTCGGTCTGCGTCTGGCGGTGAAAGAAGCGTTTTCTCGGCGCAACACCGCCTTAGCCTAACAGCCGGCTGAACAGACCTTCTGCTACCTGCAGCGGCGTCACGATGCCAACCGGTAGCACCCAGCCGTCAACCAGCGCCGCCGGCGTGACGTCGAAGGCCGGATTGTAGACCTCCGCCCCGGCCGGCGCCCACTGGCACTGGCTGAAGCTGCCCCGGCGACGCCGGTTACCTCAGCGGCGTCGCGTTGCTCAATGGGGGTCGCCTCGCCGTTGGGGCAATGGGCGTCGCAGGCGGTATGAGGCGCTGCCACATAAAACGGCACTCCGTGCCAGCGGCCCAGTACAGCCAGGCTATAGGTGCCAATCTTGTTGGCCACATCGCCATTGGCAGGCAATTCTGTCGGCGCCGACCCAGACGGCGTCCACTTGGCCGCGCGCCATAAGGTCGGCCGCCATGCCATCGCATATCAGCCGATAAGGTATGCCCAGTTCGCCCAGCTCCCAAGCGGTAAGCTGGCCGCCCTGCAGCAGCGGTCGGGTTTCATCCACCCACACTTGGGCGATACTGCCCTGACGGTGGGCGAGAGCGATGACGCCCAGCGCGGTGCCGGTGCCCGCCGTCGCCAGCACGCCGGTATTGTAGTGGGTCAACAGGCAGCTTCGCGGTCTGACCGTCGTGACGCCGTGCTAGGCGATGGCGTCGTATAGCGCCCGATCCTCCGCTACCAAGCGCTGCGCTTCCTACCCCATGGCGCTGACGAAATCCGGTGGCGCCAGCGCCTGCGCCATGCGCGCCAGATTATTCATCAGGTTAACCGCCGTCGGACGCGCTGTGCGCAGTATCGCCAGATCGCGCTCAAGCTGCGTCCTGCTCTCTGTCCGCCCTCCGCCAAGAGCGCCAGCAGCAGGCTGGCGGACAGAACGATGAGCGGCGCACCCCGCACGCGTAGCGCGCGGATATGCTCAACCAACTGCGCCACATTCTCCGCCGGATGCCAGCGCTGCTGCTGCGGCCGCGCCTGCTGATCCAAAATTCATAGCTGATTATCCCTGACCTGCAGGCTGGTAGTGCTAAACGTCTGCATCGCTATTATCCCTGTCTGGTTATTGCATCTGGTTTGCTATTCTGCCAACATGCCATTAAGATGTATAAACGTCTACATGGTTTTATGCCTTTACGGCCTTTTTACAGCTTATCAGAGAAGTCGCTATGACCGCTTACCGTACCCTTACCGCCGCTGACGCGGTACCCTATGCCCGCCGTTTTGCCGGCCTAAGCCACCCCGAAACGCTTTGCGCCGTGCAGGAGGTCGGTGACGACGGTAATCTTAATTTGGTGTTTAAAATTGTCGACGCTGATGGCGTCAGCCGGGTCATCGTCAAACAGGCGCTGCGGTATGTCCGCTGCGTGGGTGAGTCCTGGTCGTTAACGCTTGACCGCGCGCGTATCGAGGCGGAAACGCTGTTGATTCATGGCCGTTATTGTCCGGCTCATACGGTGCGGGTCCTTCATCATGATCCGCAACTGGCGACGATAATGCTGGAGGATCTTTCCGACCACCGTATTTGGCGCAGCGAGCTGGTCAAGGGCGGCTGGTATCCTGAGGCCGACCGCCAACTGGGCGAATATCTGGCGCAGGCGCTGTTTCACACCTCTGATTTTTATCAGCCCCTCGAAGAGAAAAAAACGAAGTTGTCCGTTTCGCTAATCCTGAGATGTGCCGGATAACGGAAAATCTGTTTTTTACCAACCCCTATCGCGTCCATGAGCGCAACGCCTATGAGCCAGAGCTGGCGCAAGACGCGGCGGCGTTGCGTGACGATCGGGAACTGAAGCTCCGGGTGGCGGGCGCTGAAGCACCGTTTCCTGACGAAAGCGGAATCGCTGCTGCATGGGGATATTCACAGCGGATCCCTTTTTGTCGCCCACGAGCGACTGAAAGTGATCGATGCTGAATTTAGCTACTATGGCCCGGTGGGTTTTGATATCGGCACCGCGATCGGCAACTTGCTGCTTAATTATTGCGGTTTGCCGGGGCTGTGTTACGGCTGCGTGAGGCCGCGGCGGGACGCGAGCAACGTCTGCGTGACGTGCAGGTGGTTTGGCAGGCGTTTAGCAAAGGGTTCCGCGCCCTGGCGGCGGAAAAGAGCCGGGATGTCGCGCTGGCCGAACCGGGTTATGTACAGCTGTTTTTGCGTGAGGTGCTGTAAGATGCCATAGGGTATTGCGGCACCGAGCTTATCGGGCGCACGGTAGGGCTGGCGCACGTGAGCGATCTTGACGGCATTCAGGATCGCCGGGATACGCCATGCCTGCCAGCGCCAGGCGCTGGGCAAAGGGCTTATCCTCGCTGCGCCGCAGATTCACGAGGCCGCCGCGCTGGATGCCCGCATACGTCAACATGCCTGAGCGGCCGCCGTTACCTGGGGCCGGGCGCCGGTTTTTCCCTCACACGCCCGGCCCGCACCTGCATGGGCGGAATGGCTTTCTGTCCGGCGCGGTCCGTTGCGCGAGGAACAATTTTCTTGCTATTGATACGGTAAATCCTGATTCCTCTTCTATACTCAAATAACGATATCATCGACTTATGGTCATAACGTTAATCACTTAACGAGAAGGAACAGGGAATGAAAATATTTCTCTGGATAATTGCTATTATTTTTATCGTCGGCCTGCTGACGTTGACCGGTGTGTTTAAATTGTAGTGGTCAACTAAAACTAGCCACCGCGTTAGCGTTTTTCCAGTGTCTATTTTCTGATTCGTTTGGTGGCAACCCGCCGTTATATTCATGCGGCCTGAGTGCGCTGTAATATCCCACGATATAGTCGGTAATTTCATGAGCTGCTTCGCTGAAGCTTATGTAGCCCGTTACCGGTATCCACTCGTTTTTCAGACTTCTGAAGA
>NZ_JBPESN010000018.1:0-42758 GCF_051710625.1 Sodalis sp. (in: enterobacteria)
CAACCAGTTGAGCGGATTCGCGTTTGAATTCAGGACTAAAATTTTTTCTTTTCATTGGTGCACCCGTGTTGTTCTGAGGTGAGCATATCACCTCTGTTCAGGTGGCCAAATTCAGTGTGCCACTACATGCAGACTAAAAACATTAATAAATAATATTTGAATTCTTACATGTGGCTGGCGCGATTTCGCCAGCGTGTCTAGCATGTGAACGGAACCCGGTCGGTCAAGCGCGCAACGAAGTCCCCCCGATGGGACGGGTAATCAGCTGAGAATGTGTAGAGATGGTCAAAGTGGACAAATGGCGGTTGTGGGTAGCGGTAATCGGGATGATGGCGCTGCCTGTGCTGGCGCAGGCGGATTCCATTGATGCCCAGCGGCAGCGCTATCTGCAGGTGAAGCAGGCTTGGGACGCGCATCAGATGGACGTGGTGGCGCAATTGCTGCCTACGCTGCGTGATTACCCGCTGTATCCCTATTTGGCATACCGGCAGCTCTCGCAAGATCTCTCCCAGGTCAGTCCCGATCAAATCAATGCCTTTACCGAGGCTTACCCGACGACGCTGCCGCCGGTACGTTCGTTGCGTGCGCGCTATGTCAACGAACTGGCGAATCGCCAGGACTGGTATAGCCTGTTGGCTTTCAGCCCCCAACCGCCTAAACCAATGGCGGCGCGCTGTAATTATTATTATGCCAAATGGCCTACCGGCAAGCCGCAGGAGGCCTGGAACGGCGCGCGCGATATCTGGCTGAACGGCCATTCTCTGCCGGACAGCTGCAATAAGTTGTTTGGCGCCTGGGATCAGGCCGGCGAACGCAGCCCGCTGGCGACACTGGAGCGGATCCGGATGGCGATGAACGAGGGCAATGACCGGCCTGGTTAATTACCTGTCGAAACAGTTGCCTGCCGAATACCAGACCATGGGGAATGCGCTGGCGGCGCTACAAAATAACCCGGCGACGCTGGCGGATTTCGTCCGCAGCGTCGGCCCCACCGATTTGACCCGCCAGGCGACGCAGATAGCCTTCACCCGTCTGGCCCGTAGCGATGTGGAAAACGCCCGTTCCCTAATCCCGATTGTGGCGCGCGCCGCAACACCGGATCCGGCCTTGGCGCGGGAGCCGGCTATTATCGCCAGGGTGCGCGAGCTGATGTATTGGAATATGGACAATTTGGCGCGCAGCGAATGGGCCGCGTTGGTGGTGAGCCGTAGCCGGCCTGAACAAGAGCAGCTGGCACGCTATACGTTTTTACAGCAATGGCCGGATTTAAGCGTGCAGGCCACGATCAGCGGCAAGCTGTGGGACCATTTGGAAGAACGATTTCCGCTGGCCTGGCATCAAACGTTCCGTCAGGCGACTAACGATAAAGGGATAAGCCAGAGTTACGCTATGGCCATCGCCCGCCAGGAAAGTGCCTGGAATCCGAAAGTGCGTTCGCCGGTGGGCCGCTGCCGGACTGATGCAATTGATGCCTGCCACCGCGCAGCATACGGCGCAGATGTTTAATATGGCGAACTACACCCAACCCGGCTAACTGTTGGATCCGCAAATCAATATTGCCCTCGGCACGGCCTACCTGGAGTATGTTTATCAGATGTTCGGCCGTAATCGCATCCTTGCCAGTATCGCCTATAACGCCGGACCTGGCAGAGTTAACACCTGGCTCAATGTCAGTGCCGGCCGTGCCGACGCCATCGCCTTTATCGAAAGTATTCCATTTTCCGAAACCCGCGGCTATGTCAAAAATGTGCTGGCCTATGACGTGTTTTACCGCTACTTCCTGCCTGCGCCAGCCGGCGAAACTGCTGACTGACGCCGAGTAACAGCGCCGCTACTGAGCGGCAAAAAGTATGATAAGCTACTGTACTAGTTCAATGGTATTGCGGTAGCTTATGAACGCGACATCTTCCACCCCCGGCGGCGTCGCCGAACGTCTGGAGGAGGACTGGGGCACCTTCGCCCGCCTGCTGGGCCAGGCCTATGACGACGAGCTGCACGTACCGCTCTTGCAACTGATGCTCACCCCCGACGAACGCGAGGCGCTGGCGACGCGTATCCGCATCATTCAAACCCTGCTGGCCGGCGATGTCAGCCAGCGGGAGCTGAAAAATGAGCTTGGAACCGGTATCGCCACGATAACCCGAGGATCGAACAACCTGAAGTCCGCGCCGCCGGAGCTGAAACGCTGGCTCATACAGCAACTGCGGGACACGCCGCTCTAATTGCGCGGTCGGCGTAATTCCTGAAAGATAGCGTTATGGAAAGGCACCAACGCCAGTAATAGCGCTTGATGGTATACGCTAGCGCGCGTCAGACGGTCTTCCGTGAAGACGTTAATAGCCCCGTCGCGGCGCTTTATGTCCTCAATACCGGTTAATCGTGCCATTTTATGACCTAATTCTCGCCCTTCTGCGATTCCCTGTAATACACTATTAGGTAACATTAAACTGGCGGAGCGCGATTCACCCCGCAGATGTGCATTTTCAATCACCATCCAGGCAAAGGTCATATTCTCTTCCACGCCGGCTTCGACGCCGACCCAGAAGTCCGCCTCCGGATTGACCTGGCAGGCGGCCATCACCCGGTTGCGCGCGTCGCTGCGGGTTTGATGATCGCCCATCGGCTGGGACAGCTCGCCGCTGTCAACATCAATGCCCTCCACTCGGCAATTGCCCGCACCAAACGTATCGTCAAAAGCGTGCTGAATGGCGTCAATCTTGACCGGATTATGGGTGGCAGCGATTACATTGTACATAGTATCTGGTTAACTCCCGTCTCTTTCACGCAGTATAACGGAAAAAAGTATGTTACAGGTTTATCTTGTTCGTCATGGCGAAACTGAATGGAATGCGCTGCGCCGTATTCAGGGGCAATCCGACAGTGCATTAACCGCCAAGGGTGAACGCCAGGCGGAACAGGTCGCAGAACGGGCCCAATCATTGGGTATCACCCATGTTATCAGCAGCGATTTGGGCCGGACACGCCGTACCGCAGAGATCATCGCCGCCGGCTGCGGTTGTCCGATGACGATCGATGCGCGGCTGCGCGAGCTGGATATGGGGGTATTGGAAACCCGCGATATCGCGACCCTGACCGACGAGGAAGAAAACTGGCGTCGGCAATTGGTCAACGGCACCGAAGGCGGCCGCATCCCCGGTGGCGAGTCGATGACTGAAATGGCGACGCGTATGCATGCCGCCCTGAACGGCTGCCTGTCGCTGCCCGAGGGCAGCGCGCCGCTGCTGGTCAGCCACGGCATGGCCCTTGGCTGCTTGATAAGCACCATTCTGGGGCTGCCGGCCTATGCCGCGCGCCGACTCAGGCTGCGCAACTGCTCCCTATCGCGCATGGATTACCAGCAAAGCCTGTGGCTGGCACCCGGTTGGGTGGTGGAAACGGTGGGCGATGTCTTCCATCTGGATATGCCCGCCCTGGATGAGCTGCAGCGTTAACGCCGTACCGGAATCAAATACTCGCAGCGGATCGTGTGCGGCAGTTTCGCGTCCGGTTTGCGCTCCGGCGGAAAGAAGCGTTCGATATCGCATTCCTTACGGCGCACCAGGCTTTGCGACGGCAGGCAGGTGCCGGCCAGCGCCAGGATAAAGTCCTGCAGGTCGTGGGGCGGGCCCTGATAAATAAAGCGGGCATATTCACCGCCTTCCAAATGGAAGGGCTCGCCGCCGTGCACATTTTCCGGCATATGCTGCGGTTCGATGGCGGTGGTGTAAAGCACTTCCTGCTCGTCATCCTTTTCCAGACTGGGCCGGGTATGGTTCAGTCCGTACAGGGTGGGGGGCAGGCATTTGGCCTCGCCGAGATACTGGCGCCAAAAATGGATGCGCAACTCGGTACGGAAACTGCTCAGCTGCTCAAGGGTGCAGGTATAGCTTTGCGTAACGCCGACCAGTTCCATCGCCGGCAGCCGGATGAACTCCACCTGCGGCAGCGCGAAGTGTTTCAGGCGAAACGGCGGTCTAATGCCGGCGGAATCCCACTCCTCTTTGCGAGGATACAGCGCCGGCGTCTGGGCGAATTGCTTCTTGAAAGCGCGGGTGAACGTCTGCTGAGAATCGAAACGATATTGCAGCGCGATATCCAATATCGGCCGGCTGGTCAGCCGCAGGGCCACCGCGGCCTTGGACAACCTGCGCGCGCGAATATAAGCGCCGATGGCGTGGCCAGTCACTTCTTTAAACATACGCTGCAGGTGCCATTTGGAATAGCCGGCCTTGGCGGCGACATTATCCAGCGATAGCGGCTGGTCCAGATGGCTATCGAGCCAGCTTAACAGGTCACGAATAATACCGACTTGATCCATAAGAATCCTCAGAAAGCGGTGGTGGCGTCATTAGAAAAGTGTCGACGCATGATAGCAATAATTTGGCTAACAGGTCGCCAAAGGTTTATCATTTTATTATTTTCAGTTGATATTAACTAGTCCTGCCGACGTCTTCGCGCCGGCGGTCCCTAAGCACTACAGAAAATCATGCAACGACTATAAATAAAAAAATCGTTTTCGCCCTGATAGGTTGAACCTTTAGCCTCGGTCTGGCCCAGGCCGAGGAAGTCGGCTCCGTCGACACCGTGTTCAAGCTGTTCGGCCCGGATCACAAAATCGCGGTGGAAGCGTTTGACGATCCCGGTGTCCCCAACGTGACCTATTATCTCAGCCGTGCCAAAACCGGCGGCCTCGGCCTGGCGGAAGATACCTCCGATGCGGCAGTTTCTTGTCAACAGGTCGGCCGATTACCCTGAGCGATAAAATCAAAAACGGCCAACGACACGGTAGCGTGGTGTTTCAAAAACGCACCTCGCTGATATTTAAGCGCCTGCAGGTGGTCCGCTTTTATGATCCCAAACGTAACGCGCTTGTCTATCTGTCCTATTCGGATCGGGTGGTGGAAGGTTCGCCGAAAAATGCGCTGAGTGCGGTACCGATTATTCCCTGGGGCGAACAGCGTCCGTAACTGTTTTATCAGGCGTCATGTTTCAGGCGGCGTCACACTAGCCGGCGGGGGCCGGTAGTAAAACGCGTCAGCTTGCAACGAGGATGAGCGCCTGAGCCGGTCGAGGGATAGCGGGGGTAACGGGCGGCAACCGTTCGGGGCGACGCGGAATTGTTTACCGGTGGGGGAAATCAAACGCCCGCCCCTTGCGGGGAAGGCGCCATTGGTAAAACTTACTCTTCTAAATCGCCGCAGAAACGATACCTTTCGCCGTATCCGGCGTGGATACAAAATACTTGCGTATGCGAGGGATGGTGACGTCACCGGTACAGTCGTAGGCCTTCAGCTCATGGCCGGTCATTTTCTTCAGCAGCTCGGCGCGCGATTAAATCTTGCCGGGATTTTCGCAAAAGTGCAGCGTGGCGCGAAACTCGCTGGGGGGCAGTTTATAGCTCTCGCTGTGAGGACTTAGCAAAGAACAGCTATTAATATCGAGCGCCCAACCGCTAAATTTGTAGCTTTCCACCAGCTTGCGCTCTTCAAGGGCGCCGCCCAGATTCATGGCGGGACAGCAGATTGCGCGCACGGATAGTGAGTTCGCGCGGGTTGAATAGCTTGGTAATATAATCGTCGGCGCCAATTTCCAATCCGAGGACTTTATCTACCTCGTTATCGTGGCCGGTAAGAAACATCAGGGCGACGCTGGCATGCTCCCGAAGTTCTCGCGCCAGCAACAAGCCATTTTTACCCGGCAGGTTGATATCCATGATAACCAGATTAATATCATGTTCCGACAGCGCGCGGTGCATCTCTGCGCCGTCGGTAGCTTCATGAACCATATAGCCCTCAGCTTCAAAAATGCTTTTGAGGGTATTAGGGGTGACTGACTCGTCTTCAACGATAAGAATGTGCGGGGTCTGCATGTTTGCTACCTAAAATTACCAACATAATTGAAAGAGGAAGTACTCAAGCCGCTGTCGTCCTTAACAATAGCGGAGGAACAAAATGCATCCTTTAAGGCTTCGGGCCTAAGCACTTCAACGTGCTCTATCGTGATTAACGCTTTGTTACCAACGACGCTATACCTGTATATAGGACTTGATTTCTCAAGCTTAAATGCTGCATAGCTTACCCTTATTAACAATAATATAACAGCGCCAACCGAATTTACCACTCAAGAAAATATCATTTTGCTGACGTATATCAAAATATACCCTAACACCCGTGCCATTTTACTGGACGGGATTAACAGCGTGGCCTTTAAGATAACTTTAATGTCTCTTTATGTATTATTATTTTATATTGGTTAACCCGGCGCGATGAGAGGGGAGAAATAGCCCCGGCCGAGCGGCTGCCGGTCGCGTCATAGGGGCGTTGCGCGAGTAAGGCTGGGGAGCAGGCCGGTATCGCGGTGGCGGGCATCATCGGCGGCCAAATTCTGACGGTGTTACCTGCCGTGATATCTTTCATTGATAGCATCACATGCTGGATAGTTGGGAGTTAGTAAACATTACGGCGTGCCTGCTGCGCCGGGATGTCAATATTGAACGCCACGGCATGCACTGCGCGCCGCCGGGCAAAAGCAGATATTCATTGGCTTTAGCGCCTAATTGCTTTAACCAATAGGGTGTTAACAAAAAACAGTGATAACACCCACTGGCATGCGTACTCGCTTCAGCCACAGCACCATTATTATTACCACCACCGATACCACCACGGGTAGCGCCGCGGGCTGACGCATACAGGAATCCAGAAAAAAGCCCGCACTGTCAAGGTGCGTGCTTTTTTTTAAGCTTAATTCAGGAGATGAAACAAAAATGCGAGTACTGAAATTTGGCGGTACCTCTGTCGCCAACGCGGAACGTTTTATCCGCGTCGCCGACATCCTCGACGCTGAACAAATCTTTAGCCAACTTTTAGACGGTTTGCCCGCCGCGCCGCCGGAGTTTAATCACGCGGCGTTGCGTAGTGTGGTCGAGCAGGAATTCGCCCAGCTCAAGCAGCTGTTGCACGGTATTTCGCTGCTAAAATATTGCCCTGACAGCGTCAACGCCACCATTATCTGCCGCGGCGAAAAACTGTCCATCGCGCTGATGAAAGCGCTATCGTGTAGCGATGCAAAATCTATAGCTAAGGCGGGCGTCAAGCTTCTCCAGCTACTCTCCTTCGGAGATTGTAGTGGTCAACTAAAACTGGCCACCGCGTTAGAATTTTTCCAGTATCTATTTTCTGATTCGTTTGGTGGCAACCCACCGTTATATTCATGCGGCCTGAGTGCGCTGTAATATCCCACGATATAGTCGGTAATTTCATAAGCTGCTTCGCTGAAGCTTATGTAGCCCGTTACCGGTATCCACTCGTTTTTCAGACTTCTGAAGAAGCGCTCCATCGGACTGTTATCTCAGCAGTTACCCCACCGACTCATGCTTTGTTTGATCCGGTAACGCCACAGCAACTGTTGGAACTGGCTGCTCGTATAGTGGCTACCCTGATCGCTGTGGAACATCACTCCGGCTGGTTTAGCACGCGTTTCCCATACCATTTCCAGTGCTTTGATAGTCAGTCTGCTGTCTGGGGAGAACGATATAGACCAGCCCACCGGTTTCCTCGCGAACAGATCAAGAACAACCGCAAGGTATGCCCAGCGTTTCCCGGTCCAGATATACGTCACATCGCCGCACCATACCTGCTTTGGCTCCGTTACAGCGAACTGGCGCTCAAGATAATTCGGGATCGCAACATGCGCCTGACCGCCACGCTTATACCTGTGCGTCGGCTGCTGACAACTGACCAGCCCCAGCTCTTTCATGCGCCTGCCTGCGAGCCAGCGCCCCATCCTGAAGCCTCTCTGGGTTGTCATGGTGGCGATACTTCTCGCGCCAGCGGCACCATGGCTGATACTGTGCAGTTCATGAACCTGACTGCGCAATACCGTTCGCCTGCCGTTTGGCCTGTCAGGACGACTTTTCCAGTATTTGTAACTGCTGCGATGAACCCTGAACACGTGGCAGAGTGTGGCCACAGGATAATGCGCTCTGAGTTTCTTGATTAACGAGAACTGTTCAGGGAGTCTGACATCAAGAGCGCTGTAGCCTTTTTTAATATTTCGTTTTCCATTTCAATGCGTTGTACCTTCTTCTTGAGCTCACGTATTTCGATTTGTTCCGGGGTTATGGGAGAGGCTTCTGGCGTTATCAGGACGTAAAGATGACTTAGATAGCCTGTTACTCCAACTTCCAAAAGAAGAAAAAGAACGTCTGATAGCCCTACACGAAGCTAAAAAGGGGCGGTATCTGAAGAGTGTGCAGTAGAAGATGTGGCAAGCTTAAACTGTAAGAAAAGTGGAGCGGCCTAAATAAAGATTAGGCCATTATCTATCTCGTTTCATTATTTTTATGATTTACTAAAATTTTTTAACCTAATTCACATATATCTAATGGATGCCCAAAAGGCGTTTAAACTACCTTTAAATCTGCTCAAACCACAGTCATTCGAGTCCAGAATTTAGTGCAAAAAAATCATTTTTTGTCCATTTTTTTGCGACGAGTCCAGAATCTGTAAAATCTCTGTAAGCCGCGCCATTAAAGGGCTTCCGGCTAACCCATCGTTTAACTTAAGAGTCCAGAAATGATTGCCACCCCACAACCCGGCTTATCATCAGCGGCAACTGCCCGCCCCGCCAATTGAATATCAGCTTGCCGGATTTGGCCTCGCGCCTGGATTGGGGGCAAATTTATCGCCTGCAGTCGCTTTCCGATGAGGAGAAGGGTTATGCATTGCAAATGCGGGCGAAACTGCGCGGCTTTGAATTGCCGGAGGATGTCAACCGTTTCTTGCTGAAAAGATTGGAAAGGGATATGCGCACCTTATCGGCGACGCTAGATCAGCTGGGCCATGCCTCTATCCGCGCCCAGCGCAAACTGACCATTCCTTTTGTGAAAGCGATTCTGAACCTTTAGGGGGTACGCTTTAACCCTGTATTGGCAAGATGAGCGCTGCGGGGGCGGCTTACATTACCTATTCCGTGCAGGGCTGACGCTGAACTCTCCCTACGTTACCGCCTGCCGCCTGCATTCTGCTTGTTGGCATCCAGCCTGTGGCATTCTGCCTGCTGCATCCTGCGCCCGGGATGGCCTGCCGGGTAATTTGCCCAGCGGCGCCATAAGGCGGGGCCTGTATGGCGCCAGGCGGTGGCATGTCTCACCGTTCTTCCAAACTGGTGCAGGTGCTGGCCTCGAAAGACTCTGCCAAGCGTTAGCGCGTGCCCGGTCAGGTTGCCTGCGGCGTAAGTAACTATCGGCGCGCGCCTTTGTCATACTGCGCGAAGCGCAACTGCAACTGCCTGAGCTGATCGATGCGCGCGTCATAGCGTGCCTGCTGCAAACTGCCCAGTTTCACCCGGCTGCTGGCTTCGCTTAACGCCCGTACCGCCTGGTCCAACTGTCCCATCAGCGACAGCTGCTCGGCGCGCGCCGCCAGTTCTTGATCGCCCAGACCCTGACCAGCGCCCGCCTGGGCCAGTAAATCCCAGCCATTGGTGTCGTCGAGATGGGAAAAAGTATAGCGATTGAGGATTCGCACGGCATCGCTATAGCGATGCCCCTCGACGTAAGCATTGGCGAGATTGAGCAGCAGCACCGGGTTGGCATCGCGCTCATTGCCGCGTACCAGTGCTTCCAGGCGGGTGATGGCCTGCGGCGCCTGTTGCAGCGCCAGATCGATATCTGTCATCAAATCCACCAGCCAGATGTTGGACGGTTGCCGGCTAAGCAAAGGCTGCAGCGTGCGTTTGGCGTCGTCGTATTTTTTCTCCTGATAAAACAAAATCGCCTGGCCGTACTGCGCGGCCAGCTGCTGGCGGGCGTTGCCTTTTTTCCAGGCTTCGAGCACATCGTTGCGCAACAGATTGTCGCTGGAGCCGAACATTCCCAGGATGTGCGCCTTCGCCAGATAAAAGTCCTGGGATGAGTCGATAACAATATGCTTCATCTGGTTAGCGCGGTTGCGGGTATCCGTTAGCCGGCATAGCGGCAAGGGGTGGGTTTGCAGCATTTCCGGCGGCGCGATGGAATATCGGTTCTGATCCGCCAGTTTTTGCAAGAAGTTCGGCATCGCCTGGGGATTAAAACCGGACCGCTGTAGTACCTGCAAACCAATGCGATCCGCCTCTTGCTCGTTGG
This sequence comes from Sodalis sp. (in: enterobacteria), assembly GCF_051710625.1. Taxonomy (GTDB): domain Bacteria; phylum Pseudomonadota; class Gammaproteobacteria; order Enterobacterales; family Enterobacteriaceae; genus JBPESN01. Next base: position 10,127 of record NZ_JBPESN010000018.1, read on the forward strand.
CCTGGGTGAAACTAATGTTGCCCTGCGCGGAGCCGGCGATGGTGCCGGATAGCGCAGCCATGCCCAGCTGCGAATTGGCCATTGTGAGCAGAATGGAGCCCAGCGCGCCGACCCAGGTCAGCGGGGCGCGGCGACGCTTTTCCTCCATGGCGCGCGCCAGATGACGCTGGGTGACATGGGACAGTTCATGGGCCATGCCCGACGCCAGCTCGCTTTCGTTGTCGGTATAGTTGAACAGCGCCGAATGCAGCACCACGTTGCCGCCGAAAAAGGCAAACGCATTGAGCTCGTCGCTGCGCAACAGGAAAAAATGAAAGGGGGTACGCACCGAGTTGGCATGGGCCACCAGCGTGTCGCCCAGATGCTTGATGTATTGATCAAGCAGTGGATCGTTGATAATCGGGGCGCCGCCGCGCAGCTGGCGCACGAAATAGTCTCCCATTTGCATCTCTTCACCAATGCTTAGCGTACTGCCAGCGGTGGTCCCCATATCCGGCAGATTGTCCTGAATCTCGTCTGCGTGCGCCGGGAACGTGCCGGTCAACGCGGTCAGCACCAGCGCGATAAGGCTTTTTTTCAAGCGAGTAACCATAGATGACTCATTTTGCCGGCGGCGGCCGGCCGTCATCCCGCGTCGCCGCCCGCACCGCCGTGAGAGCACGTCAATCTACGCCGCGGGCTGCGTTCAAACGTTTTTCAGATAGGCCAGCACGATATCGTGGTGATTGCTGGTTTTGAAATCGTCGAACACTTTCTCGATGGCGCCGTCGACACCCACCAGGAAACTGATGCGGTGAATGCCATCGTAGGTTTTGCCCATAAAGCTCTTCTCACCCCAGACGCCGAACTGGCCGGCAACCTGATGGTCTTCATCGGAGAGCAAGGTGAAATTCAACAGCTCTTTTTCAGCGAAGCGGGACAGCTTTTCGGGTTTGTCGGTACTGATGCCCAGTACCTCCACCCCGGCCTTTTTCAGGCCGTCCATATTATCGCGCAACCTGCACGCTTGCACGGTACAGCCTGGCGTCATCGCTTTGGGATAAAAGTAGACCAATACTCTTTGTCCCTGGAAGTCGGGAAGGCTGATGAGTTCACCGTCCTGATCGGGCAGGCTAAATTGTGGTGCTATATCACCGGCTTTCAGTGGCGTCATTGCAATACTCCGTCTCTTTCCTAATGCTGTGGATGATTGATAACTCTAATACTGCCTTGCGCATGCAGTTCTGTACAGAGTTGATGAAACCTCTGTTTAATCAGCAGAACTTGACCTCCGGCCGGACCGTGTGCGGTCATCGAGAGCGTCAGCCGGGAGGGGGATTGCGCGCTCGCCGTCTTGCTTATCGACGCCAGTTCCGCCAGCATCATCTGATGGCTATCAAATAAATCGGCATAGCGCTCAATAAGATGGAGGGAGTCATCCACCTCCACCGTCACCCACACCGTCGTCGGATTTGCCAGCTGCTTCTGGGCCGTGGTGCGCTTCATCACAATCAATAAATCCAGTTCAGCACCTTTCAGCGGCAGGGTGGATTCTATCTGGGCGATGCCGTTCCTGCCCCCTGAGAGCAGCATAATTAATTAAAGGTAAATTCCTCACCCAGCATGGCGAGGCGGCTATCTTCTATGTTGCAGCCGCCGCTGCTGACGTGGCGGGTAATAGGTATTGACAATACCAGGCCGGTCTGTGCCCAGCGCGGTGATAACCAGATAATGTTGCTGTAACGGTGGCAAAATGGCGCTTCCTGTCCGGCGGGTTGTGATTTACATGGTAACCCTAAAAAAAACCTGCTGCCAAGGTTACCTGGCCGATGTTTGCTTGCTTTTGGATAGGTGACAAAAGTACCATGAATAACCTGTTTGTGGAGGGATGGTCAATGTTTACGGGAAGCATAGTTGCACTGGTTACTCCGATGGACGAAAAGGGTGCCATCGACCGGGTCAGTCTGAAAAAATTAATCGATTATCATGTCGCCAGCGGTACCGCAGCGATCGTGGCCGTGGGAACGACCGGCGAAACGTCTACCCTGAGCCACGAAGAGCATGGCGATGTGGTGATGTGGACCCTTGAGCTCAGCGACGGGCGCGTTCCCGTTATCGCGGGCACCGGTGCCAACTCTACCTCCGAGGCCGTGTCGCTGACCCGCCGCTTTAACGACAGCGGCGTGGTGGGATGCCTCAGCGTTACGCCGTATTACAATCGGCCGAGTCAGGAAGGATTGTTTCAGCATTTTAGGGCCATCGCTGAAAGCAGCGATTTACCGCAAATTCTGTACAATGTGCCGGCGCGCACCGGCTGCGATATGCTGCCGCCTACCGTTGCCCGCCTGGCGGAAATCAAAAATATTATCGGTATTAAGGAAGCAACGGGGAACTTAAGCCATGTCAGCCAGATCCAAGAGCTGGTCAATGACGATTTCCTGCTGCTGAGCGGCGACGACGCCAGCGCATTGGACTTCATGCAACTAGGCGGCAAAGGGGTGATTTCCGTGACGGCGAACGTTGCCGCGAAGGAGATGACGCAGCTTTGCGCCCTGGCGGCCGACGGCAATTATGTCGATGCGCGCCGTCTTAATCAGCGCCTGATGCCGCTGCATCAGAAACTCTTTTTTGAACCCAGCCCCATACCGGTTAAATGGGCTTGTAAAGCATTGGGATTAATGGCGACCGACACCCTGCGCCTGCCGATGACACCCCTGACCAAGGCGGGCAGCCGCGTGGTAAGACAGGCGTTAACGGATGCGGGTTTGCTGTAACTCTTAGGGAGATTTAATGTCTTATTCAATGCAAAAGGTGCAGGTAGCGAAAGTGGTCGGCGTCTCGCTTATCATGCTGCTCGCGGCCTGTACCAGCGATCAGCGCTATAAACGTCAGGTAAACGGAAACGAAGAGTACCTGAAAGCGCCTCCGCTGCGCGCACTTAGCAGCCCTTCCGGTATGATTTTGCCCCTGCAGAACGGCGATTATGAGATTCCCGCTGTCCCGCGCAACGGCGCCGTGGGCAAAGGGCTTGATATTCGGCCCCCTGCGCAGCCGCTGGCGCTGCTGAACGGTTCCCGTTCACAATATTCCGGCAATAGCGCCGTTATTCAGCTGGAAAATAACGCCCAGGGTCGTGATCTGTGGTCGCAGGTCGCGGCGGTGGTTCAAAGCAAAGGCTATCCGATTGCCTCACGCCAGGCCGCGCTGCAGAGCCTGAATACGGATTGGATCGTCTGGACCAGTGTTGATGAAGATGAACAGTACAGCGGCCGCTATCAAATAAGCCTGGCGACCCAAAACTATCAAACTTCGCTCCAGGTAACGTCCCTTGTCCTGCAGCAGAAGGGTAAACCCGTTACCGATCCTGCGCTGGTACAGCGCTATACCGTTGAGATGCTTAACAGCGTCGCGAGCGGGCTGCAGCAGCTTAACGACGATCGCGCCAACCGTATCGCCCAGGGCGAAACTGCCGATCTGGGCGTACAAAGCGGCACTGACGAAAGCGGACTGCCGCTGCTGGTGGTGCGCTCGTCGTACAATACCGTATGGACGCATCTGCCGTCGGCGTTGTCGCGCATCGGCATGAAAGTGAAGGATAGCAGCTATCCGCTGGGTACCCGTTTCGGTCATCTATGACGCGCCGGGCAGCGCTACCTGGGACGATTTGGGCGCCAAAGACCCTGATTTGCGTAATGGCGACTATAAACTGCAGGTCGGCGACCTTGACAACCGCAGCACGCTGCAGTTCACTGATCCGAAAGGGCATACCCTGACCCAATCGCAAAATGACGCGCTGGTAGCGGTATTCCAGGCGGCATTCAGCCGGTCAACATCCTGTTAAATCAACAGGAGGCTTCCTTCGGCCCCCTTTTTTACCTGTATCAAAGCGTTATTTGCCACTGGCATATGTAAAGATGCAAAAGTTAGCTGAGTTGTATCGCGGAAAAGCGAAAACGGTCTATACCACCGAGGATCCGAATTTGCTGATCCGGACGTTCCGCAACGATATGTCAGCACTGGACGGTCAGCGTATCGAGCAATTCGATCGCAATGGCATGATTAACAATAAGTTAAATTACTTTATCATGACCAAGTTAGCTGAGGCCGGCATTCCAACCCAGATCGTGCGCGTGCTTTCCGATAATGAAGTGCTGGTGAAAAAACTGGCCATGGTGCCCGTGGAATGCGTGGTGCGCAACCCCGCGGCCGGCTTGCTGGTAAAGCGTTTAGGCGTAGAGGAAGGCCTGGTCCTGGATCCGCCCTTGTTGGATCTGTTTTTGAAAAACAACGCCATGCACGATCCGATGATTAACGAATTCTACTGCACCACCTTCGGCTGGGTCAGTGAACCCCATCTGGCGCGGATGAAGCAGTTGACCTATCAGGCTAATGAGGTGCTCAGCAAGGTTTTCGACGATGCCGGGCTGATTCTGGTGGACTTCAAGCTGGAATTTGGTCTGTTTAACGGCGAGATTGTGCTGGGGGATGAATTTTCCCCGGACGGTAGCCGTTTGTGGGATAAAACCACCCTCCATAAAATGGATAAAGACCGGTTCCGCCAGAGCCTGGGTGGCGTTATCGAAGCCTATGAAGAAGTCGCCAAGCGTATCGGCGTCACGTTGGACTAACTGCGCAATCGTTTACCTGGGCGGCAGTACCGCTGCCTGTCCAGGGTTATATGCTATCCTCATCATTAAATGAATAACGTTTAATTGGGGATGACGGTGCGTTGGCAAGGCGGTCGCGAAAGTAATAATGTGGAAGACAGGTGCGGACAGTCATCCGGTCTGGGGGGCGGTGGTTTCCGGCTGCCGATTCGCGGTAAAGGCGGCATCGTGCTGCTCATCGTGGTGGTAGTAGCGGGCTATTATAACGTCGATCTCACGCTACTGCTTACCGGCGTGACAGTCGGGTTCGCAGGTGAGCCAGCAACCCCGCATCAGTTCCAACGACGACGAGGCGGCCAAGTTTATCGCGGTGATCCTCGGTTATACCGAAGATACCTGGTAGCAGACTTTCCAACAAATGGGCAAAACCTATCAGCCGCCAAAGCTGGTCATGTATCGCGGTGTGACGCAAACCGGTTGCGGTACCGGTCAATCGGTCATGGGGCCGTTCTATTGCCCGGCGGACAGTACGGTCTATATCGATTTATCTTTTTACGACGACATGAAAAATCAGCTCGGCGCAGGCGGCGATTTCGCCCAGGGCTATGTGGTCGCTCATGAGGTCGGTCATCACGTGCAAAAACTGCTCGGGATTGAAAGCCGGGTTCGCCAGCAGCGGCAGGGCGCCCCGGAAAAAACGGTTAACGCACTATCGGTGAAGCTGGAACTGCAGGCGGACTGTTTCGCCGGCGGTGTGGGGCCACAGTATGCAGCAGCAAATCCTCGACAAACAGGATCCGCAGGAAGCCCCGAATGCCGCACGGGCCATCGGCAACGATCGGTTACAGCAGCGGGGACAGGGCAGGGTGGTGCCGGACAGTTTTACCCATGGCACTTCAGAGCAGCGCTATCATTGGTTTAAACGCAGATTTGACAGTGGCGATATTCATCAGTGTGATACTTTTGCCGGTGGTTAAGAAATTTTTCAGGGACAGTGTATGAATTTTTCCGATCCGACGCTGCTGATCCTGCTGGGTCTGGCGGCGCTCGGTATTATCAGCCACAACAATACCGTGACCGTGGCGATCCTGGTGTTATTAATTATTCGCCTTACGCCGATGGAACAGTATTTTCTCTGGGTAGAGAAACAGGGATTAACCATTGGTATTATCATTCTTACCATCGGCGTGATGGCGCCCATCGCCAGCGGTACGCTGTCGGCGTCTACCATCCTCCACTCCTTTTTGCACTGGAAATCGCTGCTGGCGATAGTGATTGGCGTGGCAGTTTCATGGCTGGGCGGCCGCGGCGTCTCGCTGATGTCCAGCCAGCCCTCCGTGGTCGCCGGACTGTTGGTAGGCACGGTGCTCGGGGTGGCATTGTTCCGCGGTATGCCGGTGGGGCCGCTCATTGCCGCAGGGCTGCTGTCGCTGCTCGTGGGCAAGACCTGAGGTGACTTCCCTGCCGCCGCCCTACCTGGCCGGCCTACGTGGTGCAGAAACGGCGGCAATGAAACGAGCCGGCGTGCGGCGTTTGCTGGTGATTAGCGGCGCGTCTGGCTGGTGCGGCCAACAGGCGGCGGCGCTTGGCGACGCCCTTGACGGCGACTGGCTATGGGTGGGGGAGCAAAGCGAATGCGGTACCGGCAGAGCCGCCCGGCGGCGCTGAAAACCCTGCTCGGTCGTAAGTTTCTGCATGCGGTGTTCGATGCCCGTCAATCGCTGGCGGTGGATACGTTGGCGGCGCTGGCCGGTACGCTGGTGGCGGGCAGCTGGTTGGTGCTGCTGGTGCCGCTCTGGTCGCGTTGGCCCCGGTTGCCGGATGGCTATTCGCTGCGCTGGAGTGAACAGCCGCAACCGATCGCGATGCCGCATTTCACCCGATATTTTCGCGCTGCGCTGTCGGCGGATCCGGCGGTGGCGTTACTGTGTCAGGATCGCGCGCCACAGATAACGCTTCTGGCGTCCCGCCTACCGTGGCATCCCCCCGTCCCCGGCCGGCCCCACCGCCGATCAGGGCCGGCTGTTGCGCCGGTTGGCGCAGGCAAAGCCCGGCATCTATGTGATGATTGCGCCGCTACGCGGGCCCGGGCGCTCCCTTTTTCGCCCCCGATGCGCTATTGGCCCGCTGCCGGGCGGGGAGGAGCGCCCGCTGGCTGCTGGTGGATGAAGCCGCCGCGCTGCCCTTACCGCTGCTGCGTCAATTGATGGGGTATTTTTCCCATGTGCTGCTGACCACTACCGTCGCGGGGTATGAGGGCACAGGGCGCGGATTCCTGCTGAAGTTTTGCGAAACGCTACCGTGTTGGCACCCGCTCAGGCTGGATGAGTCGTTGCGCTGGGCGGCGAATGATCCGCCGAAGCGCTGGCTGACCGAAACGCTCTTGCTGGAGGACGCCGAGGTAGTGGCCCTTGCCGGCAAAGGCGCGCCGCAAAATACGGATGCGGGCGCCGCCGGGCAGGGCGATGGTGCATCGGTAACGTCGGCGCCCGGACGTGGCGCGGCAGGGCTGATGGGGGGGGGGTTGACGTCACCCCTCGCGCACGACGTCTGGGCGGGCTACCGTCGGCCGTCGGGCAGTCGGCGGCGCAATCGCTGGCGCGGCCGCACGGAAGCGCCTGGCGAGCGCCGCCGCGGCGCCTACAGCGCGTCGTCGCGGTATCGGGCTGGCGCTGATTGCCAAGGCGGCAGAGCAGGTTGCCGGTGAGAGGCGCGATTTTCTGTCGGTCAGTTTTGCTTATACCGCCGCGCTGTGGTGTTTATGGCAGCGGGCGGGCTTCCAGCTGGTTGCGAATGGGGACACACCGCGAGGCCAGCAGCGGGCCTGTACAGCGCCATAGCGCTGCTGCCCCTGAGCGACGCGGGACGTAGACTGACGCTGCGGGCGGCGGACGGTTTCGAGCGCGATTGTCGGCTGGCGGCCGGCGAGCAACAGGATCTTAGGATGGAGGACTGGCGCTGCCTGGCGGTGGCGGGTTTTGCGTTCGCCCAGCGGCCGCCTGAAGCCAGCCGCAGCGCGCTGCCGCTACCGGCGTTGCGCCTGTGGTTGACGCAGCCGATGCCGGACACCACGCTGGCGGTGCGGTTGGCGCTCAGCGGGAAAAAAGCGCGCTGGCGGTAGGAAACGGCGGCGGCCATGGCAGCGGCAGATGCGCGCTTAACGCGCCGCTGGCAACGGATTTGTCAGCAGCAGGCGCGCTAAACCGAGAGCGTTATGGCTTTTTCGGCTAGTCGTCTTCCTCATCCCACTGCGCGTTATTGTCCCGATGCGGCGGCAACTCGGAGCGATTTTTCAGATGGCTTGTGGCATCCACCCGGCGTAGTGCTTTCACTCCGCTAATCAGCATGCCCGCCAGAACCAGCAGCACGACCCACCAATAATCCGCTAACCATCCCATAGACCTACTTCTTATCGATATTGTCAATGTAGAGCCGGAAGAGATACGCCAACTGCGGCGCCAGCCACGCGCTACCCGCCACCTTCTGGCCGCGCCAGGCTTGCAGCAGCACCCCGGGGGTCAGCGCCTGCGCGGCAAGGTCCGCCAGCGGTCGGTAGCTGATGTGTTAGGGCTCCACCGCCACACCACCGCGATCGCGCGCGTAAGGCCGGAAAAAGCCCTAGTCCCCCAAATGCCGATCCAGCCAGCGGGTGAGATGGGCGAAATAACCGCCGGGCAAATACTCTTCGGGCGTCAACTGCAACCGTGCGCCGGGAGGCAGCAAATCGGGATCGTAAATATCCAGATCGGTACCCCAATGGTGGCGGCTGACGCCAGGCAGCGCCGACCAGTGCAGGATTGCCTCACAGCGTGCGCCTGTCGCCAAAGTAAGCGCATCAAGAGGCCGGCTTTGTCGATCCAATAATGGTCGTTGACCGTGAAATTTGCCATTCCAGATGCTTATTTGGCGGTCAAAGTCACGAAAACTGCTGGCAGGGCGCAGGGAAAACCCCGCCTGGGCCGCCGCCGCTTCCGACTGTAGCCGATGACCCGGCTCCAGGGGAACAACGTGTTTGTCGGTGCGGCCGGTAACCGTCAGGGCATCCATCATAGAATCAACTGTTCCATGATGCGCTGGTACATCCGGCTTAGCAGTTGCAAATCGGCGGCGCTGACGCATTCGTTGACTTTATGAATAATGGCGTTCACCGGGCCGAGTTCCACCACCTGCGCACCCAGACGGGCGATAAAGCGTCCATCGGGAGTGCTGCCGGTGGTTTCCAGGCGCGGCGTTAGCTCCTGATAATGCACCACCGCCCGCACAGCCGAGTCTACCAGCTCACCGCGCGCCGTCAGGAAGGGCTGGCCGGAAAGCGACCAATCAATGCGGTAGCGCAGACCGTGATGCTGCAACAGCGCGTCTACCACTTTGACGGTGCCGTCCTGAGCGTCGGCTTCTTCATCGGAGGTAATCAGGAACGCCAGCCGGCCCTGATGCTGCGGATGCTGGGCGACAAAACGTTCGGCGGCGACAACCATGGCGGACAGCGAGCCTTTCATATCGGCCGCGACGCGGCCGTAAAGCATGCCGTCGCAAAGCGTTGGCTCGAACGGCGGGTTATCCCAATGCTGAAGATCGCCGGCCGGCACAACATCGGTATGGCCGGCGAAGGCCAGCGTGCGGCCCTGTCCACGCCAGGCCAAAAAATTGAGCGTATCGCCGAACGGCATCGATTCAATGGTGAAACCCAGCGCCTGCAGGCGAGCCGCAATGAGTGCCTGGCAGTCGGCGTCGTCGGGGCTGAGGGAGGGCCGTTTGATCAACTGTTGTGCGAGTTCGAGTACGGGACAAGACGTCTTAAACCTCGCTGGCGGTAAAGCCGTGGTACGCTTGCGGGGGAAAACCCAGCAGCAGACGGCCAATCCGCGGTCTCCAGCAGGAGACGCTTAATCATCGTCGGCTGGCTGAGCATCAGCGCCGCGGCGCGCTGGGATTCGCTAAGTTTGCGCCAGGTGTTGCCGCGGGTGTTGAGCAGCGGCTGCCACCCCAACTGGTCGATAAAGCGCTGTAAAAGATCGGCATCAAGGCCATCGCTGTGGTAATCATGAAACCGGTAGGGGGCCTGCCGTTCGTCAAGCCAGCGGCGGGCCTTTTTGACCGTATCACAGTTTTTGATGCCGTAAAGCGTAACTCCGGGGTGCTGCAAATCGTTGGACATACCAAAAGCTACCTTAAGCGGGAAAAAAGCGCCTGCCGACTCTTTTTTCCGCCCGCCCAGGTGAACGCACGCTTCCATGATGACGGAAAAAAACGGCGGGATCCAGCGCCTTGGCCAGCTTGTGCGACGCCGGTGCCAGCGGCGGATGCGCTCTTTGCACTGTGGCCGGTAAAGGGTGGGCACGGTGGTACCCTTTAGACGGACGTCGGTCGGCGCTGGTGCGGTGGCCCGAAAGCGTGGAGGGGTGAGTAGGGCCCGCATTGCAGGTAAAACGAGTGATTCAGAACCGGGGTTGCGATCGTCTAATGGCGATAACTATAATAAGCCGGAAAAATAGATGACACAAATAATTATTTGTATATTAATGATAATTACAATTAATTATTTACCCGGCTGCGGCCTTGCCGCCACTGGCTACGCCACAGAGCTGAAGGCGGTTATTTATTGATTTTCTCGACACCAGGCAGACCCTAGGGGACGTGCTCAACACGCTGATTGACGGTCCCGAAGCGCTTCACAACGCCACGCCGGCGCGGTTGTTGAATGTTGTCGCTATGCCTCAACCGGCCGTGCCGGGCTCACAGGGGGGTAAAGCCGCGCCGCCGCTTTAGTAACCGCAGATCAAACAAGTTAATTTGCCGGGTTTATAATTACTAATTCAATTAAAAGATATCTTATCAAATATATGCCATCTATTTTACTTTTACTGAACACAGGACCTGCGCGCCCGATTTTGGTGTCGCTTTATTTCCTTTTCTGCGTTTTCTTCATTGCTGATTATATTTTTTGTGCGCTCAAGAATGTTATTAGTATTGGGCGATGGGTATAATGCCGCCAGGATTAAGATAAGGTAATTATGTTAAATAAAAAATTAGGCAATTGGAACAACTTTATGGAAGCTATGCTGCGCAACCAGCAGCAATATCAGTACCGGTAAGCGCATAAAGTTTCGCGGCAACACCGAGAAGAGGGTGTTGGCCAGGGCACGGTATTCACACCGCCGGCGGTTCTATTTTTTCAGGTGCTCAGCCCTATCGTGGTTGCCCTTAATCTGAAAGGGTACGCAATGGTCTCTGCAATTTATTCCCCGTCGTGCTCACGCCATTAAGCTGCTGACTGCATCCACGCAGCAACGGTGCCGGAAATCCGGCACGATGCATCGGTTGGGGGAGAAAGATATTTTTTTCACCCGTGAACGCTCCCGGCGCTAACCCGGGCATCACACCTCGGGCCTCGTCTTCTGCGTGTCGCTGACGGTTGTCGACACTGTCGGCGCCGTCTCGGGAGTTAGCGGGAAGCGCCGCCGGATCAGCACGTAGAACAGCGGAATGAAAAAGATCGCTAGGAAGGTGGCGCTAAGCATACCGCCGATGACGCCGGTACCTACTGCATACTGGCTGGCGGAGGCAGCGCCTTGACTGCTAGCCATCGGCAATACCCCCGAACGCCAGCGATGTCATCACTGTTGGCCGTAACCGCATCCGCGCCGCCTCAAGTATCGCCTCCATCAGCGCCATGCTGCGCAGATGCAGCTCATTGGCGAATTCAACGATAAGAATCGCGTTTTTAACCGACAATCCAATGACCGTTAACAGTTCCATCTGGAAATAAACGTCATTATCCAGGCCGCGGAACCAGGTCGCCAGCAGCGCCCGCAGCACCCCAAGCGGAACCACCAGCATGACCGAGAAAGAAATCGACCAACTCTCGTACAGGGCCGCCAGACAAAGGAATACGACCAGCAGCGAGATGACATAGAGCGCGGGCGCCTGAGCGCCTGATAGCCGCTCCTGATAAGACATGGCGGTCCATTCCAGCCCGAGCACGCCCGGCAACTGGCGCACCAGCTTTTCCATTTCGTCCATCGCGGCGCCGCTTCGCCGACAATCTGAAGCAAGGAGTAGCCGTTATAGCGTTTTAATCGCGGTGCGCCATATTCCCAGCGCGAGCTGGCGAAGGCCGAAAAAGGAACCATGCTGCCGCTGCTGTTACGGACATACCAACGATAAATATCATGCGGCAGCATGCGGTATTTGGCTGCCGCCTGGACGTACACGTGTTTGCCCCGTCCGCGATCGAGAAGATCATTGAGGTAGCTGGGAACCCCAGGCGGTTTGCAGCGTGCTATTGATATCAGCCACCGACAACGCTGAGCGCCTGTGCTTTGCACTGATCGATATCGATTTGCAACTGCGGGCTGTCATCAAGGCCGTTATGCCGCACGCGAGTCAGCAACGGAGAATCCGTGGCGGCGGACAGCAGCTGGTCCCGTGCCGCCATGAGCGCATCGTGGCCGATGCCGCTGTGATCTTCCAGCATCAAATTAAAACCGGCGGCGTTGCCCAGCCCCGAAATGGCCGCCGGGTTGTTGGCGAGCACTTTCGCCTCTGGGATCTGGTTAAAGGCCTTCGTGGCGCGTTCGATAATGGCAAAAAACGAGCGATCGACGCTCGCGCGATCCTCCCAATTCTTAAGCCGGATGAACAGGCGTGCCACGTTCTGGCCGTTGCCGCCGGGACTCGCACCTACCGTGGAAAATACCGACAGCACATTGTCCTTTTCCTGGGTCATGAAGTATTTCTCGACCTTCTCCACCACTTTCAGCGTTTGTTGCTGCGTGGAGCCCACCGGCAATTGCACCTGTGCCATGAACACGCCGCGATCCTCATCGGGCAGGAACGAGGTCGGCAGATGGATAAATATCCACGCCATTACACCCATCAGCAACGCATATAACAGCAGCCAGCGGGTGGCGCGCTGTATCACGCCTGCGACGCCGCGCTTATAGCGCAAGCGCGCTTTAATTAAAACAGCGGTTGAACCAGCTGAAAAAACCGCGCCGGCCGTGGTGTTGACCGGCGGCCAGGGGTTTAAGCAGCGTGGCGCACAGCGCGGGGGTCAGTATCATCGCCACCAAGACCGACAACACCATCGCCGCCACGATAGTCACGGAAAACTGGCGATATATTGCCCCCGTGGTGGTGCCGAAAAACGCCATCGGCACGAATACTGCGGATAACACCATCGCAATGCCAACCAGTGCGCCTTGGATCTGCTCCATGGATTTACGCGTTGCCTCGCGTGGAGAAAGCCCTTCTTTGCTCATCACCTGTTCGACGTTCTCCACCACCACGATGGCGTCGTCCACCAGCAGACCGATGGCGAGCACCATTGCGAACATGGTGAGAGTGTTAATACTGAAATTGAACAGGTAAAGCACCGCGAAGGTACCCAATAACACCACCGGCACGGCAATTGTGGGAATAAGCGTGGCGCGGAAGTTCTATAAAAACAGATACATTACCAAAAACACCAGCACGATGGCTTCGCACAGGGTTTTCACCACATCGCGGATCAAGGCGCTGACGAACGGGGCGGTTTCGTAGGCGATTTTCGCCTCCAGCCCGTGGGGAAAGAACGGCGCCAGCTCTGCGATTTTTTTTCACCGCCAGGTTGGTTTCTAATTTATTGGCGCCGGAGGCCAATTTGATGCCCATGCCCGACGCGGCCATGCCATTGTAGCGCGTTAAATAGTCATAGTTTTCCGACCCCAGCTCCACCGTGGCGACATCGCCCAGAGTGATATAGGAACCGTCCGGATTGACGCACAATGTAATGGCGCGGAATTGATCCGGTGTTTCATGCTGCACCTACGCATTGATGGTGGCGTTATGGGCCTGGTTGTCTACCGCAGGGGTTCCGCCCAACTGGCCCACCGCCACCTGGCTATTTTGCGCCTCAATGACTGAAACCACGTCATCGGTCGTCAGGCCGTAGTTATTCATTTGATCGGGGTTAAGCCAGATGCGCATCGCATACTGCGAGCCGCAGGCGTCTATACTGCCGACGCCGCTTACCCGGCTTACCGGATCCTGTACATGGCTGACCACATAGTCGGCGATATCCTGTTTATCCATGGACCCGTCGGTAGACACGAAAGCCACCATCATCAAATTGGTGTCGCCGGTTTTGCTTACGGTCACCGCCCTGGCTTTGCACCGCCTGGGGCAGACGGCGCTGTGCGGCCTGCAGTTAATTTTGCACCTGCTGCATTGCCTCGTTGGGATCGGTCCCGGCGAGAAAGGTAAGCGTGGTGGTGGCGCGGCCGGTATTGGTGCTTTGTGATGTCATGTACAACAGATTATCAAGGCCGGTCATGTTCTGTTCGATAATCTGGGTGACGGTATTTTCCAGCGTTTGTGCAGAGGTGTTGGGATAATTAGAGGAAATACGAATCGTCGGCGGCGCCAGCCGGGGATATTGCTCTATCGGCAGCGATATGATGGTCATCACGCCAGTCAGGCAAACAATAATTGCCAGTGCCCAGGCAAAAATAAGACGATCAACAAAAAAATTAGCCATCCAGTCATAACCTCAAGGCAATAGCTTATGTGGTCGGCGCTGCGCAACCCTGACGCGCCGGTGCCCTGTACTTTACCCGTCCGCTACGGATAAAACATGGAGAAATAAAGGAGATATTGTAAAAAACTGATCCCCCGGACTGGCCTGACACCGCAGGGCGTATTAGGTTATGATCATTTTCACGCTATCCTCCTGAAACAACCATCGGAAAAATTATGTCTTTTAAGATTAAGATCATTGAAAATACGTTGTTATCTCAGCATTGGTTTGTTCTGCGTAAAATTGTTTACGATCTGATAAAGAAGGACGGCGGCAGTCAGCGTCAGATGCGAGAAGCGTACGATCCCGGTAACGGCGCGACAATATTGCTTTATCACCGCGGGAAAAACAGCGTGGTGTTGATCCGTCAGTTCCGCATGCCGACCTATATCAATGGTAATGCCGACGGTATGTTGATAGAAACCTGCGCCGGGTTGCTGGATGAGGATTCCTCCGAAGAGTGTATCAGGCGCGAAGCGATGGAAGAAACCGGATTTGCGATCGGCGCCGGGGAAAAACTGTTTGCGGCTTATTATGTCTCCCGGCGGCGTCACCGAGCTGGTGCATTTCTTCGCCGCCGAATATGACGATACTTCGCGCCGCGGCGAAGGCGGCGGGGTCGAGGACGAAGTTATCGACGTCTTGGAAATATCTTTCCCGGAAGCGCTGGCGACGGTGTGGGACGGCCGCATTTGCGACGGCAAAACCATCATGTTATTGCAACAGGCCCAGCTTCGCGGCTGGTTGTCGCCGGCGGACTAACCACCGCGCCGCAAACGCTGCCCGGCGCAAGGCGGTCAATGTCAACGCGTGGAAGGGTTGTCTCTCCCCGCTGCTGCTACGGCTGCGCTAGTGTAGTTTCCGATAGCGTCGATCGCGATGCTCAAGGATCAAACGAACGATTTGATCATGCCCTTGCTATAAAGCACACATTGCGGGGGTTAAACCGGCATGATTTGTCTTATCGACGTCAATGTCTACCGTCTGTAATAAACGCCGCGCCATTGGCGTCCTGCCATTGTGGGCCGCTAGATGCAAGGCGCTGTCTCCCGCCTTATTAAGCGCGTTTACTGCCTCATTGCCCTGTGCCACCAGAGCGCTGATATAGGACAGGCGCCGATGCTGCACCGCCAGATGCAGCGCTGGATTTTTCTTTTTTATCGCCAATATCAGCGTCGTCATGCCGTTCTGATCCTGGCGGTTCACATCAATATGCAAGTCGTTGAGCAGTAGCGCCTGCCGATCTACCTTACCCTTATCGGTGGTGCACATCAGGGGCGTGACTCCGTCCCTATCGGCGCGATTAACGTCAATATCCTCCCGGCAGCGCAATGCGCCCATTGTGGCGATCCGGCCGGTATCGGCGGCCAGCCACAGCGCGGTCCGATTCTGATGGTTGACGCTATTGACATCGATTTCCGCCACATTCAAAAGCATCTGACACACCCTGGCGTCAACGTGGTGTACTGCATACACATCAGCGGCGTCCAGGCGCCGTTATCCGCTTGATTGACGGCCTTCTTGCAGTAGGCTGCCATCGTTTCCAGCACGGCAAGATGGCCCGACATGGCGGCGAGATGCAGCAGCGTTTCCCTGTTTGGCGTGATTACCGACAGACTGGCGTTGTGGGTGAGCAAAATATTGACCGCCTCGGCGCGCCCGTTGCGCACGGCATGTTGCAACGCCGTAAAACCATGGGCATCTGGTGTGTCAATGGCGGGGCGAGAGCGCAGCCAGGTGTTAACGCGTGATGTCCCACTGTTCTGCCGCTTCCGGCAGGGATAGCGGGAGGGGAGCTGCTGGGGTATGCCCGCATGCCAGCGTACCCCTGGGCGACAACGTGACGTCTCTTGCAGAGGCGGCGTAATCCGCGAAGGCCGCCACATTTCCTCATCGTAACGCTGGGCATTGCGGCATTTCTTGCGCGGCGTGGGGCGCTGGAGTTGCTGTTCGATGGGGGCCGGCCGGGGGGGTCGATCTTAACACCGGCAGCCTGATACCGACTCAGGCCGGCTGTCGGAACGACGAGGGGCGAATGCCCCACGGCGCTTCGCTTGGAAAGGGCTCAGGCACCAAAGGGTCGGGCAACGATGATGGCGCCGGCGCCGTTCGTAAGCCGTGTATGGCCCTACGCCCCGCGGGTAGTGCGTTTGGGGCATTGTGTGGGCGTCAGGGGCGGCTGCCACGGCGCTAAGTTGGTTTAGCAGCAACAGACTTATTATGACTATGGGAATCGGCAAAGACGGAAGGGCGTTTACTTGCCGGGTCCCCTGGCAAGACGACGTTCGGCGGCAGTTTTTTTTGGCGGCGGGCGGTGGGTGGAGGTGATGTATGGCCTATATGGTGGCGATAGGAAGATAATCCATTTAACATATATTCTCCTATTAACGTTTCATGTTATTTGCGTTGTGCGTATTCAGGTTGCGGTAAATGTCCGGGCACTATATCGCAATTTTAATGCCCGCTGATGCATTAACTTCTTTCTTATGGCGACCAGGGGCTCGGCGAGAATAAATAATAATAACATCGTCCGCCAAAGATAATATGGCTGCTGGCGCAGCCAAGTCATGACGGCGGGGAAATGTACGTGGTTCGTACCCGTCGCTCTCTCCGCCCGTCTGGCCCCGGCACCTGAGGTGCCCGCCATCGCTGCAAGGGGATCCCAAAACCGCGCCGGTAGAAATTTTTTTGCATTTTCATGCACGCGCAATAGGTATCAGGCGATGGCAAATGGCTATCTCGGCGCTTGCTTAATTGTCTGGGAAGAAATATACGGCCATGCCGCGATGGCTTATTTTTTCATAGCAAAGTGGCAATTGTCGTTAATCATGTCTGAGGTTAATGCTAGCGCAAAGGCTAATAAATCATCGGCCAGCTGAGCATATTGTAATCAAAAAGCGTACGCGATAACGATAATGCAGCTCTGCTGGTCAATTAGCTTGTCCGGCGAGAGAGGTAATTGACCTAGAAACGGCCTGCCAGGGAACACGGCGGCGTACCGCCGTTTCTGGTCTGACGGCATAAGGGGTCACCGTAACGGTGCCTCGCCGGCGTCGTACCGATCAAGCCACTGCGCGATACGCGGATATTGCCCGTGCTGCGCCATTGTCAAGGCTGTGCGGCCGGCGTTGTCCTTCTAGTGGATGTTGGCTCCCGGCACCGACAACAGCTGTTGCACCGCCTCGGTGTCCCCTTTCCACCGCCAGCGATAGGGCGCTCATCCCGCTGATATTGCGCAGGTTCAGCGCGGTGCCGGGGTGCGTCAACAGTTCGGCTATCACCAAGGGGTGGTTGCCCTGCGCCGCTCGCATTAACGGCGTGAAGCCCAACTGATCCGCGCGATTGATTTCGATACCCGCCTGACCCAGTAAAATCTGCACGGTCATCGCATTACCGCGCTTCGCGGCGTAGGCCAGCGCTGTGGCCCGCGCCGATCTCGCCGGTTCACGTTGACGCCCGGCGCGCGCAGCAGATTGATGACATTTAAAGGGATATCGCTCTCGACCGCCCGCATCAGCGCGGTTTCGCCAAACGCGTCAGCGGTATCCAGGGCAATGCCGGGGGCATTCAATAACCGCAGCAGACACAGCAACCGGTCCTGGCTGACGGCCAGGCTAAGCGCACTCAGGCCGCCGTCACAGGACGAATTGACGTCAAGAAGCGGATTTTTGAGCAGTTGATCTACCAACTCGGCATCGTTGATCTCCACCGCGCTCATCAGCGGCGTAAAGCCGGTAAGATCGGCATCATTGACGTTAATATTTGGCAATTTCAACAAGCGGAGGGCGAGGTCGCGCCGTTCAAGCGACAGGGCATTAAATCCCAGATGATTGCGCTGGTTATAGTGTCAATTCCTGGTGCCTTCAGCAGGGCCTCCACGCAGCGGCGATGATTGTTGCGGACCGCCAACAGCAGCGCACTGTCGCCGTCGTGACGCGGCGCATCGATGTTGCAGCCGGGCGCGGAAGCGATGGTGCGCACGATACTGGCCTCGCCGTTCTCAGCGGCTATCATCAGCGCCGTTATACCTTGTTGATTGGCAAAATTGATAGCGATGCCCGGTGCCGCCAGCAACAGGCGTACCATCCCTCTTCGGCCGTGCTGTGCGGCCTGAATCAGCGGCGTATGCAGGTTCAGGTCGGAAAGATTGACTTTAATGCCCTTCGCCTGGAGCAGCGTTTGCAAAATGGCGGGATGATCTTCATTGGTCGCCCACAGCAGAACGCTGGCGCCGGTGTAGTTCATCCGATTGACATCAATCGTCGGCGCGGCCAGCAGCAGCAGCCGTACCGCTTCGTGATCATGACGAATCTCGGCCATCATTAACGGTGTCAGCCCTTCGTTATTGCCGTTATTAACCTCAATGCCCGGGGTGCGTAGTAGGGCGGGAAGCATGCCGGTACGTCCCCTGCGTGCGGCAATGGCCAAGGCCGTATTGCCGGTGAGATCGCGCAGATTAACATCGAGCCGTGACTGGCGCCGCAATGCATGGGCTACCTTGGCATGATTGAGTTCCAGCGCATACATCACCACCAGATTCACCCGGTGTCGAAGCGATAAGACAGCATCGTCCTGCGGATCGAGCCGGTGATGCTGTAGCAGTAGGGTAAATATGGTCTGCCTTTGCGCCTCGTGCAGCGCGGGCGCACCGTTTCTCGGCGACGCCGGAGTCTCGTGCTGCGGCTTCACCTGTACAGTTACGGTGGTTACCCTTTTCGGCGCCGGGGACGTTAGGCGGACTTTATCGCTTTGGGGCAGAGAGTCCCAAGAGGGGGGGCTGCACTGAAGGAGAACGCGGTACTAAAAGTAAAAGGAGGGGACATTGTGCTGGAAGGTAAGGCTGCGCTGGCAGGGGATGTTACGCTGAAGGGGGACGCCGAATGAGTAGAAGACCTCCCGTTAGCAGGGAAACCCGTACCGGCGGAAAGTCCGCCTGCAGGGGCGAACGCTCTCGACCCCGGGAAGGGCGTGTCTAAGTCCTTCGCCGTGGGCGTCGTCGCTGCTGGTTGGGGGAATCGCGCTACCCCGGGCAGATCCAGCGTCAGCGCACGCACCCGCCATCGCCCCGCCCCTGGCTGAAGAGGGCGCGGTCCGCCGGCGGACCGCGCCTGGGCGCCTTCAGCGCGACCGGGCGACGTCCGAGCGCTTATGACAGTTGTAGCTGTACCGACAGGAGCGCCAGAATAAAAATATTCGCCATGGCTTTATGATAGCCGCTATGATTATCGCGATGAGCACATTTACCCACCGAAGACCCGCGCGACCGCTTAACGCTTTTCGGCGAGTGGCTTGTTTGCAAATCATTATGATAATTCCCAATACTTTTACGATGGCGGTCAATACTGGTAGGCATAAGCGTTTTCCAGAATATTAATGATTAGGACGCAATTAAATGGCTGACAGGCGTCATCAATGAAACGATTATATTTTCTCATTACGCCTCGCTGGACGACCAGCGTGGCAAATATACGCGCTCTATACCTGTACCCGACAGCGATCGTTGCGCTGCAGGCGGTGCCCCCGGGCAGCCACTACCTAGCATAACCCGCGGCGATAAGTGGCGTGATGAAGGTGTTGTACCATCGGCTCTGTTGGTTTTAATAAAATTATTGGTAATAAATTAAGCGTCAATTACCGAACCCGCTTCAGCGGCTTTACACTGCATCCACGCATGAATGTACTAACGCATCAACGCGGAATGTCCTCGACATTAATGAAGTTACCCCGCGCCTTGTCAATAATAAATCAAATTTTTACGGCATTAATCGATTCGTTTAGCATAAAATCTGCTATTACTGCCAGTGAATAAAAAAGACGATCATTATTCAAATTATCTTAATCGGCTAGCGAAAATCGGACGAGCAATGTTGATGGGCGCCATGACGATATCTCATGCCCCCGCCGTCCAGTGGAAACGTCCCGGCAAAATGACGCCCCGGCGTTTTGCAACTTAGCCTGGCCTTGCTCAACCTATGCCGATGAGGGTCAGCTTTTATCCCCCGGGCATTGCCGGTAAAACCCTGCGGCGATTATTGGCAGCGCCGATTTCTGACGCATTGTCTGCTTCGCAAAGTGTAAACGCTGTTTATCCTTTATTGTTCATCGCCATCAATGAGAATAAAAATAGCGGCGTCCGCCGGTTTATTTCTCTCTGTCTCAATATGGCTGTCAATAAGAAGACGGTTCTGATATGTATGCGCAGAAGTTTTTTCTAGGAAACTAAGACAAAATAAGTAAAAAGTTAAAGTCATTAAATTTAATGATGAATTGAAGTAAAATATAAACAATTTTCGGTGTTTTGTTGCCGTTGTTTTTCATCATTTCTCCGAGCTAATCCGCTATTATTAATGGCGAAAATAATCTCTTTTGTTGTGTGCTGTTATATCATTTTCTTTATTGTTCGCGTGGAAAGGTGTTAATTCACCCCGGAAGGCGATAATTAAGATATAGTTCCTGCTTGTTAGCGCATTCGATAGCTAATAAAACCAATTGTTCCCTGTCAATAAAGGAGAGACATGATGATTACAGAAATAACGTTATACCGCCGTCAGATTGGTAGCCACCATAACCGCCAATTACATCCGGGTAATGCGCAGCGCAATTCCGCGGCCAGAAATGACGCAAATAATTCCCGTACTGCGCCATTGCGGTGTAGCTATTAATAATAGGCTTGTTGCTCAGCAACCAGATAGGTCTGGCGCTGACCGCCTCCTCCCAGCGTTACGCGAGGGCAGCATGACCCTCCACCGCGCGGTGCTGGCGCGTTGCGCACCGTCAAACAGATAAGCACAGCGCCTCCCCCCGAGCAAAAGTTTCGCACCCGCGGCATCCGCCTTGGGCGCTGGACGCACGCCAAGGCAACCCGTATTTCCCTGCCGGTCCAACCGGGACCACGTGCTTAACCTTCTCCCACGCCCGGACGAAGCGCAAGCGCCGCCGGCATGCGCCGCTGCACAAAAAAACGCACGACATACAGGACTTCTGAGTCGGTCTATGTTATTGGTTGTGAACATCTATCAGAACGTCTGAATCTGACTCTCCCCGCATCGCAGTGCAAAACCGTTACCGCGTCGCGTTGTCGGTCCCGGCCACGCGCCGAGGCAGCGGCTTCCGCCGTGACGTTACCTCTCTCTCTCGCAAGCCGCCAAGGAGGGGGGTGTCGATTGCGTTGATGCCTGCTTAACGCGCGGGCAGCGCCGTCAACCAACTTGATGAAAATAAATACACGCCGCTACAGTTGGCCATAAATAATGGCCACCTCGTTGTGGTGGAGCGCTTACTGAACCATAACGCCAGCCTCTCGGTTGTCACTCAGGACAGGAACGCCACCGTACTACATTTGGCTGCACGCGCTGGTTGTCCCGACGTGTTGACCCTGCTGGCTGATGTTGCCAAGGACTATATCAATCAGAAAGATAGCTGGGGCTGGACCCCATTGATGATTGCCACTCAATGGCCCGACCCCACACTGTGCTCAATTCTGCTTAATGTCACGGGAATCGATGTCAACCTCACTAATGCTTATCATCAAAGCACCCTGTGGCTGGCGACCGCCTATGGCAAGAAGGGGGGCTTTGAGCCGCTACTTCAATGTGAGGATGTCGACGTTAATATTGCTGATGTAAACGGCTCCAGGCCGCTGATGGAGGTGGTCAGAAAGGGTAAAAATTACCGCCTAAACCAACTTCTTAATAACCCAGGGATAAAGATTAACCTGCAAGATAAATGGTACAAAACTGCGCTAATGCTGGCGATCGAACACAACAAGACGGTAATGTTTGACACTTTACTCGCGACTAAGGGACAAAATACCGGCCTCCAGAACCTTTTTGGCGAAACGGTGCTGCATAGGGTGGTGAAATCGGGCAATTTACCTTTCGTTCAGAAACTGATGGCAAAAAGTCCTGACGACATTAACGCGACAGATGATGACGGCAACACCGCGTTGTCTATGGCGGCCTGTGCTGGCAACCAGACCATCGTCGAACAGTTGCTCACGGCAGAAGGCATCAACGTCACGGTTAAAAACCGCACCGGGGAAGATGCCCAACATTGCGCCGTTTCTCAGGGCCATATCAACACAAATAGGGTGATTGTTAACTATATAATTCACCACAATATCAGCTCCATCGACGCCGGGGAGGCCGACGACGAGATTGCCATAGATCTGCGTGGGGTGACCCGGGCGCCGTTGATGTAAAGCGCCCGCATTGTGCCGGCAACCTGCGCAATACAGAGCGGCCCGCGCTGTTGTGTCGGCGAACGGCGCGCATTAAGGGAAACCCGGTACGGCGAATGCGGTCTCGGCGGCGTGTCACAGCGTTGGTGAGCAATACCTCGGGAATACAGGGCGCAACGGCCAAGGGGATACTAGGTGCAACGGAGTAAGGGGATAAGACACAAAAACGCCGGTACACGAGGGTCGCCGGCGTAAGGTGAGGCGAAGTCTTACTTCAACAGCGAACGCGCTTTGTTCAGTACGTTCTCTTTGGTGAAGCCGAACACCTTGAACAATTCCTCCGGCGGCGCCGATTCACCGAAGGTGGTCATGCCGACGATCTGCCCGTCAAGGCCCACGTACTTATACCAGTAATCGGCGATGCCGGCTTCGATAGCAACCCGAGCCGTCACCGCTTTTGGCAGCACCGATTCGTGATAAGCGTCGTCCTGCGCATCGAAAACGTCGGTAGAGGGCAGCGATACGACGCGCACTTTGCGGCCTTCAGTCTGCAACTGCTCATAAGCGGCTACCGCCAGCTCCACTTCCGAACCGGTCGCGATGAAGATCAGTTCCGGCTGTCCCTCGCAATCTTTCAGCACATATCCGCCGCGGGCGATATCCGCCAGCTGCTGTGCCGTGCGATCTTGCTGCGCCAGATTCTGACGCGACAAAATAAGCGCGATAGGACCGTCGTGGCGCTCGATGGCTTTCTTCCATGCAACCGCGGTTTCCACCTGATCGCAGGGACGCCAATTGCTCATATTCGGCGTCATGCGCAGGCTGGCCAACTGCTCGACCGGCTGATGTGTCGGGCCGTCTTCACCCAGACCGATTGAATCATGGGTATAAACCATGATGTGGCGCGCTTTCATAAGCGCCGCCATGCGCACCGCATTACGGGCGTATTCGACAAACATCAGGAAGGTAGCAGTATAGGGCACAAAACCACCGTGATGAGCGACGCCGTTACCGATAGCCGTCATGCCGAATTCGCGTACGCCGTAGTGGATATAATTACCGGCAGGATCGTCAGCAATCGAGGTGGATTTCGACCAGATTGTCAAATTACTGGGCGCCAGATCCGCCGAGCCGCCTAGGAACTCCGGTAGCATGGGGCCAAAGGCTTCCAGTGCGTTCTGCGAGGCTTTACGGCTGGCGATCTTTGCCGGCTTGGCCTGGAGCTGTTCAATGATTTTCTGGCTTTCCGCCTGCCAATTCACCGGCAGCTCACCGTTCATACGGCGTTTGAACTCGCGCGTCAGTTCAGGGAACGCTTTTTCATAGGCGGCAAATTTATCATTCCAGGCCGCTTCTTTCTTTTTGCCCGCCTCTTTCGCGTCCCAGCCTTGGTAGATTTCCGCCGGGATGACGAAAGGCGGCTCGTTCCAGCCCAGCGCTTTGCGCGTAGCAGCGATTTCATCGTCGCCTAAAGGCGCGCCGTGGGCGCCGTGGGTGCCGGCTTTGGTCGGTGCGCCAAACGCGATGACGGTTTTACACATCAGCAGCGACGGTTTATCGGTGACGGCGCGGGCGTTTTCGATGGCCGCCTTAACGGAGTCGCTGTCGTGGCCGTCCACGCCGCGTACGACATGCCAGCCATAGGCTTCAAAACGGGCGGCGGTGTCATCGCTGAACCAGCCTTTGACGTCGCCGTCGATGGAAATGCCGTTATCGTCGTAAAACGCCACCAGTTTGCCCAACTTCATCGTGCCGGCCAGCGAGCAGACTTCATGGGAAATGCCTTCCATCATGCAGCCGTCGCCGAGGAAAATATAGGTATGGTGATCGACAATCTCATGGCCGGGACGGTTAAACTGCGCCGCCAGCGTGCGCTCGGCGATCGCCATACCGACGGCGTTGGCAATCCCCTGGCCCAGCGGCCCGGTGGTGGATTCCACGCCATCGGTGTAACCGTATTCCGGATGTCCCGGGGTTTTGGAATGCAGCTGCCGGAAGTTTTTCAATTCTTCCATCGGCAGATTGTAGCCGGTGAGATGCAACAGGCTGTAGAGCAGCATTGAGCCGTGGCCGTTCGACAGAATAAAACGGTCGCGATCGGCCCATTTCGGATTGGATGGATTATGGTTCATGTAATCGCGCCACAGGACTTCGGCGATATCCGCCATGCCCATCGGCGCACCGGGGTGGCCGGAATTGGCTTTTTGCACGGCATCCATGCTTAACGCACGGATAGCGTTGGCAAGCGCTTTTCTTGATGTCATTAGATGCTCCAAAGGTTACAGTTTTGCTGCCAAAAGATCTTCCAGGCTTTGTTGGTCAACCGCGAACTAACAGATACCTTCGGCCAGTTTGTCCACGGCCATCGCATCCTGGTTATGTTCCCAGCGGAATTCCGGTTCAGACAGCGGGGCCGGCTGATGAAAACCTTCGGTGGAGGGAGACAGTTTGCGTTCAACGCGCGCGTCGGCTTTATGCAACTCTTCCAGCAGGGCGGGGGAGATGGTCAGGCGATCGCAGCCGGCCAGCGCCAGAATCTATTCGACTTTACGGAAGCTGGCGCCCATGATATCGGTTTGATAACGGTGCTGTTTATAATAATCGTAGATTTTGCGCACTGAGACCACACCCGGATCCTCGTCCACCAGGTACGGATCGAGCGGTTTACGCTGGTTATACCAGTTATAAATGCGCCAGACGAACGGCGAAATCAGATATACACCGGCTTCGGCGCAGGCGCGCGCGCCTGGGCGAAAAAGAGAACAGCAGCGTCAAGTTACAGTTAATCCCTTCTTTTTCCAGTTCTTCAGCGGCCTTAATCCCTTCCCAGGTGGAGGCCAGCTTGATGAGAATGCGGGATTTATTGATCCCCTGTTCCTGATACAGGGCAACCAGTTTGCGGGCCTTGGCCACACACATGCCGCGATAGGAGGAGAGGCGCGCATCCACTTCGGTAGAGACACTTCCTAGTACGCTTTTCAAAATCTCCACGCCGATATTGACCGCCGATTTGTCAGAGGCGCTGATAATCTGGGTTTCGCGGGTGCCTTCCTGTTTGCGGGCATAGGCCAGCGCATTTTCAAACAGTGGTTGATAGGCGGTGAGGCTGGCGGCTTTCAGGATCAGGGATGGGTTGGTGGTGGCATCTTGCGGCGCATAGTGGCGGATGGACTCGATGTTTCCGCTGTCGGCCACGACGGTGGTAAATTGTTTCAGGCCTTCTAACTGGTTCATTTCTCTACTCCATGAATTGAATACTATCACCCGCATAAGTGACGGTTAACTTTAGGATAACACTGCATCAACAAGACGTAGAATGAAATACGCTTTTTCTGATTATTATGATAACTCTAATCGATGGCCGCGCAGAAGGCAGCGACCGGATGGCCGGCCGGCGCTGTTGCGTAAGGTCAACAATCTACTTTATCTTCTCATAAATAATTGTGAAAGAGTGCTCTATATTAACGCCGTGCCTGAACCTGGTGCAGCCATTTATCCAGCTGGCGCGCAAATTCCTGGCGCTCGCGTTGCCCGAGCGGCGGCGGACCGCCCGTTTGGATGCCGCTGCCGCGCAGGGTATCCATAAAATCGCGCAGGGTGAGTTTCTCGCGGATCGTGGCCTGCTGGTAAAGTTCGCCGCGCGGGTTAAGCGCCAGCGCCCCCTTTGCCAGCACTTCCGCCGCCAACGGAATGTCAGCGGTAATCACCAGATCGCTCGCGGCGGCGCGTTTGACGATCTCGTTGTCCGCCACGTCGAAACCGGCGGCCACGCGCAGCGTGCGGATAAAGCGTGACAGCGGCACCGGCAGCGATTGATTGGCGACCAGCGTGGTCTGTATCTCGTGCCGTACTGCGGCGCGAAACAAGATCTCTTTTATGACCCGCGGACAGGCATCGGCATCCACCCAGATTTCCATGATGTTACTCCTTAAGCCAATCGCGGGCCGGCAAAAAGTCGCGATATAGCGCGGCCTCGGCGCCGTCGGGCGCCGGATCATAATGATATTGCCAGCGGGCCAGCGGCGGCATCGACATCAGAACTGATTCGGTGCGGCCGCCTGATTGCAGACCAAATAATGTGCCGCGGTCCCAAACCAGATTAAATTCGACATATCTGCCGCGGCGGTAGAGCTGAAACTGCCGCTCGCGCTCGCCCCAGGGATGGGACTTGCGCCGCTCGACGATGGGCAGATACGCATCCAGATAGCCTTGGCCCACAGCACGGCAAAAGGCAAAAGCCTCATTGAAATCGGGGGCGGATAAGTCATCGAAAAACAGCCCACCGATGCCGCGTGCCTCGTTGCGATGCTTGAGAAAAAAATAATCGTCACACCAGCGCTTATAACGGGGATAGACCGCGTCGCCGAACGGCTGGCACAGCGCCTGTGCAGTGCGGTGCCAGTGGACGGCGTCCTCATTGGAACCGTAAAACGGCGTGAGGTCGAAACCACCGCCAAACCACCATATCGGTTTTGCCCCCGGTTTTTCGGCGATAAAAAAACGCACATTGGCATGGCTGGTGGGAATATAAGGATTTTCCGGATGCACGACCAGCGATACGCCCATTGCCTGATAGGAGCGCCCCGCTAATTCCGGCCGGTGGGCGGTAGCGGAAGCCGGCAGGGCGCCGCCGTACACGCGCGAGAAATTGACGCCGGCCTGCTCAAAGACCCGACCCTGGCGCAATACCCGCGTTCGTCCGCCGCCGCCTTCGTCCCGCTGCCAGAGGTCTTCATGAAAAACAGCGCCGCCATCGGCGGCGGTTAACGCAGCGCAGATGGTTTCCTGCAGTGCCAGTAGATAAGCGTTGATGTGTTCGATATCCGGTTGGTCCATCGCGAAAATCCCTGTAGGTAAGCGGCGAAAAGGTGAGGCCAGGCCAGTATAACGCCGGCGGGGCCGTAACACTAACCGTTGCGGGCGAAAACGGCGCTTCCAAGGGCCGCTTACGCCTTCACTATGAACAACAACGGCGATGTAGAGGGAATTCGAGCGAAAAGGGGCGAAATAGTCATAAACTGCCCCAGAGTTATTTGCCTTCATCGTAAATAACGTGATAATCAGCTAAATCATTCATTACTCTGCACCGGCG
This sequence comes from Sodalis sp. (in: enterobacteria), assembly GCF_051710625.1. Lineage (GTDB taxonomy): Bacteria > Pseudomonadota > Gammaproteobacteria > Enterobacterales > Enterobacteriaceae > JBPESN01. The sequence continues at coordinate 37,543 of NZ_JBPESN010000018.1, forward strand.
GCGGCTATTATGGAAATTCGGGTATTTCGTCACGACGATTTTGAAGAGGTGATTACGCTTTGGGAACGCTGCGATTTACTGCGGCCGTGGAACGATCCCGAAATGGATATCGAGCGTAAGCTGAACCATGATCCCGATCTTTTTCTGGTAGCGGAAGTGGCCGGGGAAGTCGTAGGGTCGATAATGGGGGGCTATGACGGCCACCGCGGCGCCGCTTATTATCTGGGGGTCCATCCGGATTATCGCGGGCACGGCATCGCCAACGCGCTGATAAGCCGCCTGGAAAAGAAACTGATAGCCCGCGGTTGCCCCAAAATCAATCTGATGATCCGCGGCGATAATGATGCAGTGATCAGCATGTACGAAAAACTCGAATACGAAATGCAAGATAGCGTGCTGCTGGGCAAACGGCTGATTGAAGATCAAGAGTATTGAGGCAGGGCGACGCCGGCGGGGCGGCGGTGTCGCCTATTACGCTTACTGTTTTTGCAATTGCTGAACGTTGACCGTTTCCCCCTGCGGGCCTTTATGCAGCGTACCGCTTACGATGATGAGATCGTCGGGGGCGGCCAGAACGCTGGGGCTGATTAAAGCCATAAGCAGCGCGAAAGTAGTTTTCTTCATCCTGACTCTCCTTATTATCAATCTAATTTGTCTGGCTGCGGCCGGCCAGGGATAGTAACATCCTCAGATTAAGGCCATGTCGATACCCTTTTAAGCATGGCACAGCGACGCCGATTTGCGAGCCGGCGCCGTCTTGTTATTCAAGGAGAAATGATGAAGTCGTTCCGTTCATTAATCATCGGCCTGCCCCTTATGCTGGCTGGATGCTCAACGCTATCCGGCCTTTCCTGGTCAAGTTTTTCCCCTTTCCATTGGTTCGGCGAGAGCCGCAAGGTGCGCGACCAGGGTGTCGGCGAAATCACCGCCGCCACGCCGATAACGCAACCCGCCCTGGAGAAGGCGCTGGACGGCGATTACCGGCTGCGCGGCGGTATGGAAACCCGCAACGGCGAAATTGTCAGCGTTTACCAGGCGCTTGCCAAGGATCAGGTCAAACTTACCGTTTACGGGCCGTCGTCCGGCCGGGTTACCGGCGTGGTCGTAACCGATGAGGCTATCGAAAGCGCCTGGGGCGTCAAGATCGGCACGCCGTTCAGCGCAGTTTATCAGAAAGCCTATGGCGCCTGCAGCAAGGGCAGCGGTGAGGATCGCGATGCAGTCGTCTGTCAGGCGCCGCAAAGCAGTCATGTCAGTTATGTGTTCAAGGGCATCTGGCACGGGCCCGAATCGCTGATGCCGGCCGATGACCAACTGCGGACCTGGCAGGTAAATAAAATCATCTGGCGCGCCTCTGGCGCGCTCGACAGCGTCGGCCGCGGGCTGATGCTCTCTGCATGCCAGCCGGGCATGCGGCGTTTTCAGACGTCGGCCGCGGGCTGAATGTGCCTCCTGTCGACCGCGTGGCGGGATGCTCAAGCTTAGACCCTCGGCTAATGTTCCTTTCGTTGACCCCACACCGCGACGACCCGCAACCTTCCCGGTCCGCGAGTCTGGCTGGCTGCTTCCCTGCCGCGCAGGCCGCTGCCTTATGCCTTTTGTGACTTGCAAATCACCAATCGATATATAAAAGCGTTACGGGTTATCCCCTCGTTATAAATAAACTGTAAGACTCTCGGGGCGGCCTTTTTATCCATCACCATCAGGACACAACATGACCTTTACGCTTTTTTCCGGCCGGGCAAGACACATTTGCGCCGTAGCGGCATTGCTGGCATGCGGACAGGCACAGGCCACCACATTGCTTAACAGCTCCTATGACGTGGCACGTGAACTTTTCGCGGTCCTCAATCCCGGTTTTATCGCGCAGTGGCAGCAGGAACATCCGGGCGACAAACTGATCCTGCGCCAGTCGCACGCCGGCTCTTCCCGGCAGGCGCTGGCCATACTGCAGGGATTTCCGGCGGATGTGGTGACCTATAATCAGGTCACCGATGTGTAGATTCTCCACGATCGCGGCCAATTGATTGCTGCCGATTAGCGTGACCGCTTACCCAATCAGAGTTCGCCTTATTATTCAATCATGGCATTTCTGGTGCGCAAAGGAAATCCAAAAGGGTTCCATGACTGGCGCGATCTGGCCCGTGACGGCGTGCAGCTGGTGTTTCCCAACCCCAAGACCTCGGGAAACGGTCGTTACACCTATTTAGCCGCCTGGGGCGCGATGGAGCAGGCGTTTGGCGGGCGATCGCGCGCGTACCCGCGCCTGGATGCAGAAATTTCTGGCCAACGTCGATGTGTTCGATACCGGCGGGCGTGGCGCAACGACGACCTTCATCGAACGCGGTCAGGGGGATGTGCTGATAAGTTTTGAATCAGAGGTCAACACGCTGCGCGATCAGGCTGGCGCCGGCGACTACGAAGTTATCGTGCCGGCCACGGATATTCTGGCGGAGTTTCCGGTGGCCTAGGTTGATAAGAACGTGGAAAAGAACAGAACCGCGCAGGCGGCGAAAGCGTACCTCAACTATCTCTACAGTCCGGCGGCGCAGCACATTATCGCCGGGTTTTATTATCGGGTAAACGATACACAGATGATGAACACAAACAAAAGCAAATTTCCACAAACCCGGCTGTTTCGTGTTGAGGACATATTCGGCGGCTGGCAGTCGGCCATGGCGACGCACTTCGAGCGCGGCGGCGAACTGGATCAATTATTGGCGACGTGGCATCGCTGATGCTGGCCCTGACCACCAAACGGGTTCTGCCCGGTTTTGGCCTGAGCCGCGGCGGCAGTGTGCTGTTCGTCTGTCTGATCCTGCTGCTGCCGTTAAGCGCGCTGGTCATGCAGTTAGCGCAGATGAGCTGGTCACAATACTGGGAGGTCATCACCGGCCCGGAGCTGCTGGCAACCTATAAAATCACTCTGACTCTGCGCCGGGGTGGCGTCGTTGTTCAATGCGGTGTTCGGCATGCTGATGGCCTGGATCCTGACCCGCTACCGCTTTCCCGGCCGTGCGCTGCTGGACGGCCTGATGGATCTGCCGTTCGCCCTGCCTACCGCGGTGGCAGGTTTGACGCTGGCCACGCTGTTTTCCACCACCGGCTGGTACGGCGGCTGGCTGGCCCAGTTTGGCATTAAAGTCTCCTACACCTGGCTCGGCATCGCCGTGGCGATGGCCTTCACCAGCATCCCGTTCGTGGTGCGTACCGTGCAGCCGGGGCTGGAAGAGCTGGGGCCGGAATACGAAAAAGCGGCCCAAACGCTCGGCGCCGGGCACTGGCAGATATTTCGCCGCGTCACGCTGCCCAATATCCGCTGGGCGCTGCTGTATGGCGTTATCCTAACCAACGCCCGCGCCATCGGCGAGTTCGGCGCAGTATCGGTGGTATCGGGGTCTATTCGCGGCGAAACCTATACCCTGCCGCTGCAGGTGGAATTACTGCATCAGGATTACAACACCGTGGGCGCGTTTACTGCCGCCACGGCGCTAAGCGACGGCGCCGATAAAGCCAGAACGATAGCAGGAAGCGATTCCTACTCCACCGACAAGGGCGCGAGTCCGGTTGCCGTGCCTGGGGGCAGGGGCCGTCGTCGACGGCGCCTCGCCTGCCGCCATCCGGTACGGGGCGCCGGGATACCCGGCGTTTCAACGGTTGGAACGTATTGCCAACAGGCAGGTCGCGGCAGCCGATGGGCAGCAATGTCTGCTGCATTATGACGTTGAAACTTACGCGGGTTGTATCATAATGGCTACAGAAGCAACATCCTTAATATGCCCAGCCCGCTGTTTTGGCTGGGATTGACGGGCGGTTTGCTGTTCAGTTTTCTCCTGGCGTGGAACCTAACTCGCCCGATGCGCCAGCTTCGTAGCGCCTTTGAGCGCGTGTCGCTGAGGTATTTGTCAGTGCACCTGTACCCCGTTATGCGGCGCCGCCACGATGAGATAACCGAAGTAACCAAGGATTTTGACGCCATGGTCGAGCGGCTACAGGTTCTGGTCGCGGCGCGCGAAACGCTATTGCATGACATTTCCCATAAACTGCGCACGCCGCTGGCCCGATTGCAGCTGGCCATAGGACTAGCGCATCAGAACCCGGCCAATGTAGACACCTCTCTGGCGCGTACCGAGCAGGAAGCCGAGCGCCTTGACCGCATGGTGGGTGAGTTGCTGGCGCTTTCACGCGCGGAGCATCAGGGCATGGTGGCGGAGAAGTATTTTGATCTGCTGGGGCTGGTAGAAGCGGTAGTCAATGATGTTCGCTACGAGGCGCAGCTCACCAAGGTCACCATCACCATCACGCTCACCACCCGGCAGCCGGCGGATTATACCGTCAAAGGCAACGCGGAAATGATGCGTCGCGCGGTGGAAAATATTGTGCGCAACGCATTGCGTTTCTCCATGCCGGGGCAAAAGATTGCGGTGACGCTGGCGGCGGAAGATCGCCTGCTGACGATTAGTGTGGCGGATCAGGGCCGGGCATCGCTAGAGAAAAACTCTCCAGCATTTTCGATCCCTTCGTGCGGGTGAATTCTCCCCAAAGCGGTAAAGGTTACGGCCTGGGTTTGGCTATCACCCGAAAGGTACTGTTAGCACACGGCGGATCGGTCGAGGCGCATAATGGTCGCGAGGGCAAGCTGCAAATTCATCTGCGGCTACCGCACTGGCAGTAACCGCTTTCGGGTCGCCCGCGGTTGTCAGGGCTGTGGGGTGGCAATCATTTCTGGACTCTTAAGTTAAACGACGGGTTAGCCGGAAGCCCTTTAATGGCGCGGCTTACAGAGATTTTACAGATTTTGGACTCGTCGCAAAAAAAATGGGCAAAAAATGATTTTTTTTGCACTAAATTCTGGACTTGAATGACTGTGGTTTGAGCAGATTTAAAGGTGGTTTAAACGCCTTTTAAGCATCCATTAGATATATGTAAATTAGGTTAAAGACTATTAGTAAATCATAAAAATAATGAAGTGAGGTAGATAATGGCCTAATCTTTATTTAAGCCGCGCCATTTTTCTTACAGCTTAAGCTTGCCACATCTTCTACTGCACACTTTTCAGATACCGCCCCCTTTTTAGCTTCGTGTAGGCCTATCAGACGTTCTTTTTCTTCTTTTGGAAGTTGGAGTAACAGGCTATCTAAGTTATCTTTACGTCCTGATAACGCCAATACACCCTTTCCCCCTTCTTACAAATCAGGCATTATTAATGCCTCTAA
>NZ_JBPESN010000019.1:0-38839 GCF_051710625.1 Sodalis sp. (in: enterobacteria)
GCGTTAACCAGCGTGCCGGCGCGCAGCGTGGCCTCGGGTAATGTGCCGGCCTTTGACTCATCGACGATAAAGGTCACCGCCGCAATGCGGGTCATGCCGGCCTGCTGTAACCGGACCACTTCCTGTGGCAGTATTATGCGCGCACCGGTAATCTGCTTCTGCTGATCGTTCAGAGCCTGCACCTTGCGCTTGAGCAGGGCCGGACATTGACGCATGATCGCCAGCTCATCGCGCGACTTGATGGCGATACTGCGCTTGACCGACTCATCAACCGGCTGGGGCGGGGATTGCGCAATCAGGGATTTATAGTGCCGTTGTTTGATGATCTCGCGTGTTTGTTCCGGCAAACAATCGATGTGGTACTTGAAAGCCTTGGTGCCTGAGCGCTTACGGACTAAATCGGGTAAATTTACAGTCCGCTTATTCAATGACCAGCGAAGTCCCTGCAGGGTGCCAGGCAATCTGGGTAAACCGACTCACTCACCGTAACAAACATAATTACGACACCTTAATTCATATAACAACTCGGCCAAATGCTGGCCGGATCTACATTGAGTGCATTAGCGATAATGCGTTCACCTTTGGGATAAGGACGATACAGCGCGTTTTTTAACGTGCTGGACGTCAGCCCCGAGCCACGGGAGAGATCTTGCATAGTGATCCCCTTCTTGTGCAGGGAGGCCAGGATATCAATCCGGTGCCAGTCACGATGATTCACTTCATTTCTATCTATCATTCGATTACTCTAAAAAGTTAGCCATGCGGGTAAGTCATGGGGCTTACCCATACAGCAATGACATCTCAAACTTAAAACAAGTAAAGCAAATAATGAATTTTCTTTTTTGATCGCCCCATATAAGAGATATTTTTGTATTTTATTAACTATAATCAATAGGTTATACAGAAAAGAAAATGAGGAAAAAGAAAACAAGTAATTTTGCTTTTGATATGGATAGAAAAGAAAATTTTGTCGCACGCCTTAAACAACTTATAGGCAATAGAAGCGCCAGCGCTGCTGAAACTGAATGGGGGTTATCCTTCTCAACATTGCACAACTATATAACTAGAGGTACAGAACCATCTTTTACAGTGGTGCAGAGCATTGCATATAAGGAACACGTCAGCCTGGACTGGCTTGCATTTGGTTCATCATGCACTCAAAAAGAAGTGGCCTCAACTAGCGAGATTCAGTCGATTAACGAGGAAAGCCTAATGGAGGATCCTTTAGAAGCTACTTGGCATATGATTTATAAGTCGCTGAATAAAAAATATTTAGAGGCATTAATAAGCCTGCTTTTGCAAGAAGGGGCAAAGAGTGTATTGGCGTTATCAGGACGTAAAGATGACTTAGATAGCCTGTTACTCCAACTTCCAAAAGAAGAAAAAGAACGTCTGATAGACCTACACGAAGCTAAAAAGGGGGCGGTATCTGAAAGTGTGCAGTAGAAGATGTGGCAAGCTTAAACTGTAAGAAAAGTGGAGCGGCCTAAATAAAGATTAGGCCATTATCTATCTCATTTCATTATTTTTATGATTTACTAATAGTTTTTAACCTAATTCACATATATCTAATGGATGCCCAAAAGGCGTTTAAACCACCTTTAAATCTGCTCAAACCACAGTCATTCGAGTCCAGAGTTTAGTGCAAAAAAATCATTTTTTGCCCATTTTTTTGCGACGAGTCCAGAATCTGTAAAATCTCTGTAAGCCGCGCCATTAAAGGGCTTCCGGCTAACCCATCGTTTAACTTAAGAGTCCAGAAATGATTGCCACCCCACAATCGGCCGGCACTTCCAGGCTGAAGCCTTGCAGGCTGAGCGAGGTCTGCCAGGTGTTCGTCTGCACGGTAAACATCGGCAGGCCGGTCTGGAAGGCGCGTTCGCACAGTTGCTGAATGCGAGGAGCGATGTCATAGCCGCCGGTCTGCAGCACCGCACCGATCTCCACGCCGTTCATCGCGGCGAGACAGGCGGCGACCAGTACATCGGGACGGTCAGCGGAGGTGACCAAGCAGCGACCCGGGGCAGAAATGCTTCAGCATATTCGGCAGGCTGCGCGCGCAGAACGTGACGGATTTCACGCGGCGGGTCTGAATTTTCCCTTCGTGGATAATCGTCGCGCCCAGGTGGCGCGCCATGTCGATGGCGCGCGTGGCGATAAGGTCGAAATTCCAGGGAATGCAGCCCAGCAGCGGCTGCGGGCTGTTTTCAAACAGCAGGCTCGGATCTATATTGGCGCCGCTGGCCTTACTGGAATCGTCGAAAATCTCCGACAGATCCGGGCGGGTGCGCCCTTGTTCATCCACTGGCGCATTTAATTTGTTGACGATGACGCCGGTGATGTTTTTATTTTTGCTACCGCCGAAGCTCAAACGTACCAGCTCGATGCGTTCTTTCAGCTAATCAGGCGAATCGTTGCCCAACGACAGCACAAAGACAATCTCGGCATTGAGCGTCCGGGCGATTTCGTAGTTCAGCGCGGTGGCGAACTGATGTTTACGGGTGGGGACCAGGCCTTCCACCAGTACCACTTCCGCCTCTTGCGTGTTGGCATGATAGCGGGCGATGATCTCTTCCATCAGCACGTCTTGCTGGTTGGAGCCGAGCAGCGACTCAACATAGCTCATGACCAGCGGTTCGGCGGAGGAAATGGTGGAGTTGGCGCGGATAATACGAGTGGTGGCGTCGAGGGTGTCCTCACCGGAACGGGGCTGCGCGATGGGTTTGAACACGCTCAGGCTTACGCCCTTTTGCTCCATGGCGCGGATGACGCCAAGGCTGACGGACGCTGGTGCCGGTAGGGATCAACATGATTGTACGGGACACGGCTAAACCTCTTTCAACGGTTGCTCGTTAATCAAAAACAGCCCCGCCGGACAAAGCCGGCGGGGAGATGAGAATTACGCTGTCAGACGCGCGGCGTCCTGGTCGATGACCAACTCCTCGTTGGTCGGGATGACGATGGCCGGGCAGCTTGGCGGCGGTGGTTATCACTCCGCCATGGCCGAAACGGGCGGCCATATTGCGTTCATGATCCACCTCAAAGCCCAGCAGCGCCAGTTTTTTCAACGATAGCTCGCGCACCATCGCGGCATTTTCGCCGATACCGCCGGTGAAAATCACCGCGTCCAGCCGGTCCTCCATCAGCGCGCTATAGGAACCGATGTATTTGGCCAGACGGTGGCAGTACACATCCATGGCGCGGCGGGCGGCGGCCTTTTCGCGGTAATTGTCCTCGACATAGCGCCAGTCGCTGGGGTCACGCCGGTCAGGTCCAGCAGGCTGGACTCTTTGGTCAACAACGTATTGATTTGGGCGACGGACATGCCTAACGCATCATGCAAATGGAAAACGATGGCCGGATCGATATCGCCGCTGCGGATGCCTATAAGATTGAGCGGGATTGTGCAGCGGCGCGAACGGAATGGAACCATCAATGCCTTTTACCACGTCGTCATCGATAATGGCGGACTGGGTAAAGCGCTCGCCACCGTGCACGATGCGATGCCCGATGGCGGTTAATTGTGCTGACAGTTCCGGTTTTTGTGCCAAAATGGTATTAATGATAAAGTGCAGCGCTTCACTATGCGCACTGCCGGCACCTAACGCCGCTTCTTGCTTGGCGCCGTCCATCTTCCATTTGATACGCGCTTCCGGCAGATTGAAGCACTCGGCGAGACCGGAGATATGTTCTTCACCGTTAGCGGCATCGATAATGGCGAATTTCAAAGATGAACTGCCACAGTTAAGAACCAGTACTTGCTTACTCGACATGGAAGTACCTACTTGTTATACGTGGTTAATAATTCGTCAATCAGGCTTTAATCGTAGCGCATTCCGCCGCTGACATTTATGATTAACATCATGGATGCGGTGATTTCGCGGTCATGATGTCGGCAATGCGCTCACGCGGCCCTGAAACGTTAGCTTAAGGCGGCTCCTGCCCCTTGGCTGTCGCGGTCGACCGGAACGCGGGCGGCGGCGCATACACAAGCCCCGCAGCGCGGAATAGGATAACGACAAAGAGCGGTAAAGATAAAATATATTTAATTGTTATAAAATCCATAGTGAGATTGCGCGAAATTTTTAATTATTGTTCATAAAGTTGAGGTTTGCTATGTCGACACTCCCTTCCGGTTCGGTAAGTTGGTACAAAATATTCCAGCGCGGACAAAACTATATGAAGGCCTGGCCCGCCGAAAAAAGCCTGGCGCCGATGTTCCCGGAGCATCGCGTCGTGCGCGCCACCCTCTTCGGCGTACGCTTCATGCCGGCGGTAGCGTTCTTTACCCTGATCTGGCAAATCGCCTTGGGAGGACAGACAGCTCGGCCCGGCGGTAGCGACCGCCATTTTCGCCTGTAGCCTGCCGATGCAGGGGTTGTGGTGGCACTGCGAGCGTTCGATAACGCCGCTGCCCCTCGCTGTTGACCTGGTTTCATGAGGTACGGCAAAAGCTCAATGAGACGGGCCAGGCGCTGGCGCCAATGGAAGGCGTGCCGACCTATCAGATGCTGGCAGAGGTGCTGAAACGGGCCTTCAAATTGCTCGATAAAGCGTTTCTGGATAATTTGTAACCTCTAAAGGCCCTGTCAGCACCCCCGGTGCCGGCCCCGCCGTCATAAATATTTCATCCGCTCATGGCTTACATCAAACAAAGCGGGGTTTGCAGTACCCAGGCGCGCGGGGCTATACCATGCTGACGCTTCTAGACTTTCCTGGCGCGGCCAAGCTTTTAACACCAGGAGTAGATTATGGAAATAACCAACGCCCAACGGCTTATCCTGTCAAAGCAGTATAAAATGATGACCCTGCTCGACCCTGACAATAGCGAACGTTATCGCCGGCTGCAGACTATCGTCGAGCGGGGCTACGGCCTGCAGATGCGCGAGCTAGACCGTGATTTCGGCGCGCTCAGCGAAGACGTATGCCGCACGATTATCGATATCATGGAATTGCATCACGTCATGCAGGTGTCCTGGACCAATTTAAAGGATCGCCAGGACATTGATGAACGCCGCCTGGCGTTTCTCGGCTTCGATGCCGCCACCGAAGCCCGCTATCTGGGTTATGTGCGCTTCATGGTCTGCACCGAAGGGCGCTACACCCATTTCGACTCCGGCACTCATGGCTTTAACGCCCAAACCAAAATGTGGGATAAATATCTGCGGATGCTGGCGGTTTGGCAAGCCTGTCCGCGTCAATATCATTTGAGTGCGGTAGAAATTTCGCAAATTATTAATGCCTGAAGACGGAGTAGAGGAGCGGCTTGTGCGCGGTTTAGGTTTTTTGTTTGATCTTGATGGAACATTGATTGATTCGCTGCCGGTGGTGGAATTGGCCTGGGGAAATTGGGCGCGTCGCCATGGCGTGCCGGTAGCGGAGGTATTAAATTTTATACACGGCAAACAAGCTATTACCTCGCTGCGCCATTTTATGCCGGGGCAAAGCGAAGAGACCATTCAACACGAATATCGTCTTTTGGAACGCTTTGAAGCTGAAACGATTGAGGACGTAAGTGCGCCACCCGGCGCGCGCGAGCTGCTGACCAAGCTTAACTGCCTGCAACTGCCGTGGGCGATTGTCACTTCCGGCTCGCTGCCGGTCGCCTCTGCCCGCGTGCGTACAGGCCAGCTCCCGGCGCCGCCGGTGCTCATTACCACGGAACAGGTGCCGCGCGGCAAACCGCAGCCGGATCCGTATCTGCTCGGCGCCGAAAAGCTGGGTTTCCGGCCTGCGGACGGCATTGTCGTGGAGGATGCTATCGCCGGCATCCAGTCAGGGCTGGCGGCGGGGTGTCCGGTGATTGCCGTGAATTCACCGCCGGTAACGCCGTAGAAAGACGCGGTGGGAATCATTGTCGCTTCGCTGCGGCAGCTCAGGGTGGACCCGGGAAGGGGATTACGCCCTGGTGAGTCGACACGAGATCGCCTGACGCGCAATAAACGCAGTGAACCCCGCATCGACAAGGTTTTTTTATGGCATGCTGTGGCTGTAATGGCTTTTTCAGGATGGGATGTTGGCATGAACGACGAACTCCTCTGGGTGCTTGGCCTGCTGCTGGTGACGGTGGTGCTGTTCATCACCGGGATGATGCGCATGGATGTGGTGGCATTGTTGGTTATTGTCGCCTTCATGTTGAGCGGTACATTGACGTTGGCCGAAGCCACCGCCGGTTTCAGCGACCCTAACGTATTGCTTATCGCGGCTTTGTTCGTCATCGGTGACGGGCTAGTGCGTACCGGTATTGCGTTATCGGTCGGCGACTAGCTAGTGCGCATGGCCGGCAACAGCGAGCTGCGCATGCTACTCCTGCTGATGATAACGGTGGCCGCGCTGGGGGCGTTCATGAGTTCAACCGGAGTGGTAACGATTTTTATTCCGGTAGTACTCAGTGTGGCCGCGCGGATGAAAACACCGCCCGGGCGGCTGATGATGCCGCTCAGTTTCGTCGGACTTATCAGCGGTATGATGACGCTGGTGGCGACGCCGCCCAATATGGTGGTCAACGGCGAATTATTGCGTAACGACCTGCCGGTGTTCGGCTTCTTCGCGGTGACGCCGATAGGTTGTTTGGTGCTGGTTCTCGGCATGGGCTATATGACGGTGGCGCGTTTCTGGTTGACGGTGCCTGATGACGGACGCGCCGGTTCGCCGCTTATAGGCCGCCGTCTGGATGATTTACGCCTGCGCGACCGCTACGACACCAATGTGGTCGGTATTGAGCGCTGGCGCAAATTCCGCCGGGTGATGATCAGCGCCGGCGGCAATCCCGAGCTGCGGCCGCGGGATGTACTGCTTATCGATATGTCCGCCGGCGAGATGGATTTGCGCCAGTTTTGCTGCGAACAGCAGCTAGAGCCGATGGTCCTGCGCGGCGAATACTTTTTCAGTCAGGCGCCGCATGCGCTATTGGTGCTGATGCTGATGGTCGGGATGATGATAACCGATCATATCCCCAATCCTATTGCTGCACTTATCGCCTGCCTGCTCATGGATAAATTCCGCTGCATCAATATGAATAGCGCCTACCGGGCCATCCATTGGCCAAGGCTAATTTTGATTGTCGGGCATGATACCGTTCGCGCTGGCGCTGGAGAAAACCGGCGGCGTCGATGTTGTGGTCCATTTATTAATGCGCCTATCCGGCGGGGCGGGCGGCCACGTGATGCTGCTAAGCATGGTTATCCTTTGCACGGTGACCGGGCTGCTTCTCTCCAATACGGCCACTGCGGTATTGATGGCGCCTATCGCACCGGGCGCGGCGCATCAATTGGGCGTCTCGCCGTATCCGTTCGCCATGATTGTTGTCATCGCCGCCTCGGCGGCGTTTATGACGCCGGTCTCCTCCCCGGTCAATACCCTGGTGCTCGGGCCCGGGGGCTATAAATTCAGCGATTTTGTCCGTATTGGCGTGCCGTTTACCCTGCTGGTGATGGCGGCCAGCATGCTGGTGGTACCGCTGCTCTATCCTTTCTGACGCGCCAGGCGGCGGCTCTGACCGCCCCGCGGCGGGTGGTGGCGTCAGGCGGAGACGCGTCTCAGTCCGGCGGCGCTAGAGTGGTGAATCCTGGCTGATTTCGTCCAGCGACAGGCTGAAGCTTGGAATAAACACCTGCTGGAAATAGTCCATCGCGGGGCTGCGCCGTTCGTTAAGCGTTTTTTCCAGGCGCGCCATCGCCAGGGTGAATTCGGTATTACCGGCGGAAATCTCCTCCAGGCATTTCAGGTAGGCGCACAGGGCGTCGGCCTGCTTGACGACGGTTTTCTCCGCGGGCAGGTAATACTGCTCGTCGATGAGCAGACGGAAATCCTCCCGCAGCGCTTCCGGCACCATATCGATCAGTTTTTGCTGTGCAATTTTTTCGATATTTTTGTACTCATGGGCAATCTGCGCATTGTAATATTTGATGGGGGTCGGCATATCGCCGGTCAGTACTTCGCTGGCGTCGTGATACATCGCCAGCAGTGCGATACGTTCGGCATTCAGGTTAGCGCCGAACAGACGATTATTAATGAGCGCCAGAACGTGGGCGACAAACGCCACCTGCAAACTGTGCTCCGAGACATTTTCGGTACGCACATTGCGCATCAGCGGCCAGCGGTTGATAAGTTTCAGGCGTGACAGATGGGCGAAAAAGTGGCTTTGAGTCATAAACGTTTCCAGAAAGACGCGACAACGGAAACGCTATTGTGCGCACCCGGCGGCGGTTATGCAAATCTCCCGATGCCGGCTTTGGCGATTCGGCCAGTGTCGCTATGTCTATTGCGACGGTAGTGAAGCCGCTCGGAGGGCATGCACGCACTCTCGGCTGCGCCTATGCCACGCCGGCGGCTCTGACGGCGGTGATGCGGTGCGCGACGCCTGCGGGAAAACGGCTTCGCCTGCGCCCCGCCGCCCGTCTGTGCTTATTGATGATAGTGCTGCATAAGTCGGCCAAATTTGCCAATGGCGGTTTCCAGTTCATCGACCCGCGGCAGCGTCACTATGCGCAAGTGATCCGGCCAGGGCCAGTTGAACGCGCTGCCCTGAACCAGCAGCACTTTCTCCGGCAACAGCAAATCGAGCACCAGCTTCTGATCATCATAAATATTAAAACGTTTGGCATCGTAGCGCGGGAACATATAGAGCGCGCCGCTCGGCTTGACGCAAGACACCCCGGGGATGTCGTTGATAAGTTCCCAGGCCCGGTTACGCTGTTCATACAGGCGCCCGCCGGGCTGGATAAACTCGTTGATGCTCTGATAGCCGCCAAGGGCGGTTCGTATCGCATGCTGCATCGGTACGTTGGCGTAAAGGCGCATTGAAGCCAGCATCTCCAGCCCTTAGATATAGCCTTTGCGTGTTTCTTCGGGCCGTTGAGCACCATCCAGCCCTGGCGGAAACCGGCGACGCGGTAGGTTTTCGACAGGCCGTTAAAGGTGACGGTAAGGAGATCGGGCGCCAGCACCGCAATAGAATGATGCTCCGCGGCGTCGTAGAGGATTTTGTCGTAAATCTTGTCCGAGAAAATAATCAAATTATGCTGGCGGGCGATCTCAACCAGAGAGAGCAACATATCTTTACTGTACACCGCGCCGGTCGGGTTATTCGGATTGATTAATCGCCAGCCCGCGCGTGCGGGGGGGGTGATTTTGCGACGGATATCGTCCAGATCGGGAAACCAGCCGGCTTCTTCATCGCACAGATAGTGCACCGTATTGCCGCCCGACAGCGAAATCGATGCCGTCCACAGCGGATAAACCGGCGCCGGGATCAGCATTTCATCACCGCTGTTGAGCAACGCCTGCATGGATTGCTGAATCAATTCCGAGACGCCGTTGCCGATATAGACATCCTTCACAGTGAGATCCAGCATTTCGTGCGCCTGGTAATGCTGCATAATAACCTTGCGTGCGGAATACAGCCCTTTGGAGTCACTATAGCCCTGCGCCGTCGGCAGATTGCGGATCACATCCACCAGGATTTCATCGGGGGCGTCAAAACCGAACGGAGCCGGGTTGCTAATATTTAACTTAATGACTTTATTGCCTTCTTCTTTCAGGCGTTTTGCCTCTTTCAGCACGGGGCCACGAATGTCGTAACAGACGTTTTCCAGTTTGCTGGATTTTTCTACGGGTGCGACCACGAGATATTAACCCTTCTGCCAGATAGCGTATTCCCACCATGGATACGCATGATCTGCACAATGTACTCTTGTCCCGCGCGCTTTTGAAGGAAGAAACTGCGCAGACGGGGATTGCGTGGTGCGCCGGTGGCAAGAGTAAATGAAAAAGTATCCTTATTTAAAAATGACCCTCAAAACATGCGAGATCGGGATAATTATCCTCCTGATAATTAGCGGAACGGGGTTCGAGAGGGAAATTAATAGAGGTTGGGTGGTCGCTTTTTATACAATCTCTTCTTTGAATAAAGTAAGGTGTGAGGTCATGGGGGGCAAGGGGACGTTCAGGCGCACAAGGGACGGGGGAGATTTTTGTCTTTGCGTGCTAAGTCCAGGACGACCAAAGATCACGCCTGCGCCAGGGCATTGGTAAATGACAAATTTGCCGTTTTGTTGACGAAGTGTTTCATTTTGTTCGTCGTCTGGCGCACGCGGCGAAATTTAACTTCTTGACCGTCGCGGGGTTATTTATGGTATCTTTATACAAGCGGTCAGATTTATAAAAGAAGGACTATTTTTTTCGTTTAAACAATAGTTAAGAGAAATTTATATTAATAAGCGGGGGCGCAAGATAAAAAATAACGCTTAATCATTAGTACCTAACATCTATTGCCATTGTTGTTTGAGCATTCAATTAATTAAATTAACGTTTGTGCCAAGGCGCCAGCTTATTTTGTTTTATACATCAAGGGGAACAAATGTTATCCTTATTCAAAGCAAATGTATTGACCGCATTTTGGTGCGTAGTTTCAGTTTAGCGGCAGTCTTTTTTAAGTGGGACCGCGATTGTTGAAGAATGAACCCTCCGGCACAAATACTGCATATCGTTCGAGGCGCCTGTCCTTACGGACGACACGATATGCCAAGGGCCGGCTTTTGCCAATACGGCGGAGTTACCCCCTTTTGCAAAGCAAGGACAGGAGTTTGTAATTAGAATTCAAACAGTGAAAACAATATATGACCAATGCAAATCGTCCCGCACTCAATCTCGATCTGTTGAGAACGTTTGTTGCCGTCGCCAATCTTAACACCTTCGCGGCGGCAGCGGCCTCAGTTTGCCGCACGCAATCCGCGGTCAGGCAGCAGATGCAGCGATTGGAACAGCTTGTAGGAAAAGAGTTTTTCGCCCGTCATGGTCGTAATAAGCTTTTAACTGAACACGGAATTCAACTGCTTGGCTATGCCCGCAAGATTTTGCTGTACAATGATGAGGCTTGTACTTCCCTGATGTTTAGCAATATCCAGGACGTGCTGACTATAGGCGCGTCGGGCGATACGGCCGATACCATCCTACCCTACCTGCTAAACCGTGTAACCCGAATTTACCCCAAACTGTCCGTCGATGTCTGTGTGAAACGCGGTCTGCAAATGGTGGAGATGCTGAACAATGGCGAGGTAAATTTAGCCATTAGCACCCAGAGCGATCGTTATGCCTTCACGCATCCTTCCGTGACGCTGCGTACCTCGCCGACATTATGGTACTGTTCGGCGGATTACCGCTTTACGCCCGGCGAAATCGTCCCGCTAATGGTGCTCGACGAGCCAAGTCCGTTCCGCACTCTGGCCGTGGAAAGCCTCGATGCAGCGGGAGTGCCGTGGCCGTATCGCCTACATTGCATCGACCCTATCCGCCGTGCGCGCGGCCGTCAAGGCGGGTATGGGCATCACCCTGCGGCCGGTAGAGATGATGAGCCTCGAACTGTGGGTACTGGGGGTAAGCGCCGGCCTGCCGCGGAGTTACCCGCCACGCGCTATGCGCTGTGTAAAAACCCGCAGGGCGAAAACAAATTGGCGATGGCAATTTTCAACGCTCTACAATCAGGTAGCGATACCTACACGCCAAAACACCGCCCCCGTCGCTGGAAGGGGAAGGGGAAGGGGAAAGTCCTTCGCTTGAAGATGAATGATGCTTTTTAATTATAATAAGCCACTGATAATGGAGCTTATTTTTTGAGAGTATTTTATTAATCCCTTTCTTTGCGTGTTAGTGCGCCCAAATGATCAAAATCCACCATTATCTCCTTATCTCCCTGTGGCGTATTTCTCCGCCGCCCCCACGCGATTGGCTCGGCTATTTAACGGTCATATCAATAAATCAGAAACGACATTTTAAAAACTCAACCGCCAAAAAGGTGGTTATTTGCACAATAAAATCTTAGAAAATCTGTTGAAATGTGTCCTGGATCATAAAAAGGGTTTACCGCTTACGCCGATCCATAGGATTTTTCGCGAAAATGGTATAATTGAGCGCAGCTTTCCCTGATGACCGGCCCGCAAGCTGAAATAACGTTTCGGTGACTGACACGATTTAGCTCATTTCCTGCACAATCCCTGTTAACTGACCTTTGCAGGTGCAAATTAACATGGGGTTCATGATGTCTAAGTTGACAAAAGGTTATAAAAAGGAGTAAAAAAACCCCACACAATGGCCGTGTATCTCATTACCACACGGCTTTTACGGTTTCTTACTTCCTTCCCGTAAATCGATGTGATGCGTAAAACTGCCGAATTCATAGAGCAGCCTGCAAATCGCCACTTTTGATGAGTAGCAAAGAGAATGTCGATAACCACTGAAATTACCGCTCATTATTGGGCTTTCGCCGTATTCCTCCTGGGTGCGCTGGGTCTGTGCGTCTTCATGCTTATCGGTGGTTTTCTGCTGGGCGGCCGCACCCCGGCGCGCTCGAAAAACGTGCCGTTTGAATCCGGGATCGACTCGGTCGGCACCGCAAGATTGCGCCTTTCAGCTAAATTTTACCTGGTGGCGATGTTTTTCGTCATTTTCGACGTTGAAGCCCTCTATCTTTACGCCTGGGCTACCGCTATTCGCGAAGCGGGCTGGGTAGGCTTCATCGAGGCAACCATTTTCATTCTTATCCTGTTGGCGGGTTTGGTTTACCTGGTGCGTATCGGCGCCCTTGACTGGACGCCGGAGCGCTCCCGACGTTTGCGCCGGGCAGGCCCCATTGGCGAACCCCCCCCCGTCATCAAGAGTAACAGCGAGGCAGCAAAATGGATTACACCCTCACCCGCGCAGAGCCGGACGGCGATAACGAGCGGTATCCCCTGCAAAAACAGGAAATCGTGGCGGATCCGCTGGAGCAGCACATCCATCGCAGCGTTTACCTCGGCAAGCTTGAAAGCGCGCTGCACAATGCGGTGAACTGGGGACGCGGCAATTCGCTTTGGCCTTACAATTTCGGCCTCTCCTGCTGCTATGTCGAAATGACCACCTCCTTTACCGCCGTGCACGACGTGGCGCGCTTCGGTTCGGAAGTTATTCGCGCCTCACCGCGCCAGGCGGATTTCATGGTGGTGGCGGGGACGCCTTTCACCAAGATGGCGCCCGTCATTCAGCGTCTTTACAACCAGATGCTGGAGCCGAAATGGGTTATCTCCATGGGCGCCTGTGCCAATTCCGGCGGAATGTACGATATTTATTCTGTTGTGCAGGGCGTCGATAAATTCCTGCCGGTGGACGTCTACATTCCCGGCTGTCCGCCACGCCCTGAAGCGTACATCCAGGCGCTGCTATTGCTGAAGGAGTCTATCGGCAAAGAACGCCGCCCGCTCTCCTGGGTGGTGGGCGATCAGGGCGTCTATCGCGCCAATATGGAGTCGGAACGTCAACGTAAGCACGGTGATCGTATCGCGGTCACCCATCTGCGCACACCCGACGAAATTTAACGCGCGGATACGCATGCCGACCGCGGCTGATAAGCGCGCCGGCATGTGCCGGCACAGCCAAATGTGGTGATGATAACTATGACAGAGTTGATGACGCAGAATTCCGACCTGCCGGCCTGGCAAACGCAGGATCATCTGGATGATCCGGTGATTGGCGAGTTGCGTAACCATTTCGGGCCGGACGCTTTCAGCGTGCAGCCGACCCGTACCGGTATTCCGGTCATTTGGGTGATGCGCGAGCAGGTCCTCAAGGTGCTGACCTTTCTGAAGAAGCTGCCAAAACCGTACGTGATGCTTTATGACCTGCACGGGGTGGACGAGCGCCTGCGTACCCACCGCCAGGGCTTGCCGGCGGCGGATTTTACCGTTTTCTATCATCTGATTTCCATCGATCGCAATCGCGACATTATGCTGAAGGTCGCGCTGTCGAAAAACGACCTGCATCTGCCTACCTGCACCCGCATTTTCCCCAACGCCAACTGGTATGAGCGTGAAACCTGGGAAATGTTCGGCATGACCTTTAACGGCCACCCGCACCTGACCCGTATCATGATGCCGAAAAGCTGGGAAGGACACCCGCTGCGCAAGGATTATCCGGCGCGCGCCACTGAATTCGATCCTTTCGTCCTCACCAAACAAAAAGAAGATCTGGAGATGGAAGGGCTGACCTTCAAGCCGGAAGAGTGGGGCATGAAACGCGGCACGGACAATGAGGACTTCATGTTTCTCAACCTGGGGCCGAACCATCCTTCCGCGCACGGCGTGTTCCGCATCATTTTGCAGCTCGACGGCGAAGAGATCGTCGATTGCGTGCCCGATATCGGTTACCACCACCGCGGCGCCGAAAAGATGGGCGAGCGCCAGTCCTGGCATAGCTATATCCCTTATACCGACCGTGTCGAATACCTCGGCGGCTGCGTCAACGAAATGCCTTACGTGCTGGCGGTAGAAAAGCTGGCCGGCATCGTGGTGCCCGATCGCGTTAATGTGATCCGGGTGATGCTGTCGGAGCTGTTCCGCATCAACAGCCACCTGCTGTACATCAGTACCTATATTCAGGACGTGGGCGGGATGACGCCGGTGTTCCTGGCGTTTACCGACCGTCAGAAGATCTATGATGTGGTCGAGGCGATCACCGGTTTTCGTATGCATCCGGCCTGGTTCCGCATCGGCGGCGTGGCGCACGATTTGCCGCGTGGTTGGGAAGGGTTGCTGCGCGAGTTCCTCGACTGGCTGCCGAAGCGTCTGGACAGCTATGTCAAAGCGGCGCTCCGCAACAGCGTACTGCGCGCCCGCGCCGAGGGCGTCGCCGCCTATGGCGCGAAAGAGGCGCTGGACTGGGGCGTGACCGGCGCAGCGCTGCGCGCCACCGGCATCGATTTTGATGTGCGGAAATGGCGTCCGTATTCCGGCTACGAAAACTTCGACTTCGAGGTGCCGGTGGGCGATGGCGTGAGCGACTGCTATAGCCGCGTGATGTTGAAGGTGGAAGAGATGCGCCAAAGTCTGCGCATCCTTGAGCAGTGCCTGAACAACATGCCGGCAGGCCCCTTCAAAGCCGATCATCCGCTGACCACGCCGCCGCCGAAAGAGCGCACCTTGCAGCATATCGAGACGCTTATCACGCACTTCCTGCAGGTCTCGTGGGGGCCGGTGATGCCGGCTAACGAATCATTCCAGATGATCGAGGCCACCAAAGGCATCAACAGCTATTACCTGACCAGCGATGGCAGCACAATGAGTTACCGGACGCGTATCCGCACGCCCAGTTTCCCTCATTTGCAGCAAATTCCCTTGGTTATTCGCGGCAGCCTGGTATCGGATTTGATCGTATATCTGGGCAGTATTGATTTCGTTATGTCAGATGTGGACCGCTAATTATGCAGCAACAGCAAGATACCCCCAAGCATGCGACGGCGGCGGGGCTGGACGCCGCCACCGAAACGTTCGAGCTGAGTCGCGAAGAGCGCGAAGCCATCGAGCATGAGAAGCACCATTACGAGGATGCGCGCGCCGCCTCGATCGAAGCGCTGAAAATCGTGCAGAAGAATCGCGGTTGGGTGCCGGACGGGGCCATCACGGCCATCGCGCAGGTGCTGGGCATTCCCGGCAGCGATGTCGAAGGGGTGGCCACGTTTTACAGCCAAATTTTCCGTCAGCCGGTGGGGCGCCATATTATCCGCTATTGCGACAGCGTGGTCTGCCATATTACCGGTTATCAGGGCATTCAGGCCGCGCTTGAGCAATCGCTGAACATCAAGCCGGGCCAGACTACGCCCGACGGTCGCTTCACCCTGCTGCCCACCTGCTGTCTGGGCAATTGCGACAAAGGACCGACCATGATGGTGGATGACGATACCCACGTGCATCTGACGCCGGAAGGCATTGGTCCGCTGCTGGAGCAATATCAATGACCAAAACCACTGTCCGCTTGGCGGAAACGCACCCGCTGACCTGGCGGCTGCGCGATGACCATCAGCCGGTATGGCTGGACGAATATCAGAGCAAAAACGGCTACGTCGGCGCACGCAAGGCGCTGAGCGGCATGGCGCAGGACGATATCGTTGCGCTTGTGAAAGACTCGGGCCTGAAAGGACGCGGTGGCGCCGGCTTCTCGACCGGCCTGAAGTGGAGCCTGATGCCGAAAGATTTCGCCATGAACATTCGCTATTTGCTGTGCAATGCCGATGAAATGGAGCCGGGCACCTATAAAGACCGTTTGCTGATGGAGCAACTGCCGCACCTGCTGGTGGAAGGGATGCTGATCGCCGCCTTCGCGCTGAAAGCCTATCGTGGCTATATTTTCCTGCGCGGTGAGTATATCGAGGCGGCGGCAAACTTGCGCCGCGCGATAGCCGAGGCCACCGAGGCCGGTTGGCTGGGCAAAAATATTTTGGGCGGCAGGTTTGACTTTGAGCTTATCGTCCACACCGGCGCCGGGCGCTATATCTGCGGCGAAGAGACCGCGCTTATCAATTCCCTGGAAGGGCGCCGTGCCAACCCGCGCTCGAAACCGCCGTTTCCGGCCAGCGCCGGCGCCTGGGGTAAACCCACCTGCGTTAACAACGTCGAAACATTATGCAACGTGCCTGCCATCCTGGAGCATGGGGTAGACTGGTATCAAGGCATCACCGCCGGCAAGAGCAACGACGCCGGCACCAAGCTGATGGGCTTCTCCGGTCGGGTGAAAAACCCCGGCGTCTGGGAACTGCCGTTCGGCATCACCGCGCGCGAGATCCTCGAGGATTACGCCGGCGGCATGCGCGATGGCCTGACCCTGAAAGCCTGGCAGCCCGGCGGCGCCGGCGTCGACTTTTTGACCCAGGATCACCTGGATCTGCCGATGGATTTTGAGAATATCGGCAAAGCGGGCAGCCGGCTCGGCACCGCGCTGGCGATGGCGGTGGACAACGAAATTAACATGGTGTCGTTAACGCGCAATCTGGAAGAGTTTTTTGTCCGGGAATCCTGCGGCTGGTGTACACCGTGCCGCGACGGCCTGCCGTGGAGCGTCAAGCTGCTGCGTGCGCTGGAGAGCGGCAAAGGCCAGCCCGAGGATATTGAAACCCTGGAGCAGCTGTGCCGCTTCCTTGGCCCCGGTAAAACCTTCTGCGCCCATGCGCCCGGGGCGGTGGAGCCGTTGCAAAGCGCGATTAAATATTTCCGCTCCGAGTTTGAGGCGGGTATCAGCGTTGAACATTTGGGCAATACGCACGCCATCGCCGGTGTGCAGCCCAACCTATTAAAAGCGCGCTGGTAAATTGTCCATGCGACACGAGCGGGTCAGGCGGAGCGCACGCGCTTTGCACCCTGAACGCATTTTTGATTAACGCCCGCCGTTGGCGGGCCTCACCTGAGCATGCTGACTATGGCTACCATTCATGTAGACGGCAAAGAGTACGAGGTTAACGGGTCTGACAGCCTGCTGGAAGCATGTCTGTCCCTCGGCCTCGATATTCCGTACTTTTGCTGGCATCCGGCGCTGGGCAGCGTCGGCGCTTGCCGCCAGTGCGCGGTCAAGCAATACCAAAACGCCGAGGATACCTGCGGCCGTTTGGTAATGTCCTGTATGACGCCGGCCGCTGACGGTACCTTCATCTCTATCGCCGACGATGAAGCAAAACAGTTCCGCCAAAGTGTGGTGGAGTGGCTGATGATTAACCACCCGCACGATTGTCCGGTCTGCGAAGAGGGCGGCAACTGCCACCTGCAGGATATGACGGTCATGACCGGTCAGAATTTCCGGCGCTACCGCTTTACCAAGCGCACCCACCGCAATCAGTATCTGGGGCCGTTTATTTCCCATGAGATGAACCGCTGCATCGCCTGCTACCGCTGCGTCCACTATTACAAAGATTATGCCGACGGCGGCGATCTCGGCGTGTATGGCGCCCATGATAACGTCTATTTCGGCCGTCCCGAGGACGGGGTGCTGGAGAGTGAGTTTTCCGGCAACCTGGTGGAAATATGCCCGACCGGCGTGTTCACCGACAAAACCCACTCCGAGCGCTATAACCGTAAATGGGATATGCAGTTCGCGCCCAGCGTCTGCCAGCAGTGCAGCGTCGGCTGCAATACCAGCCCCGGCGAGCGCTATGGCGAGCTGCGCCGCATTGAAAACCGCTACAACGGCAGCGTCAACCATTACTTCTTGTGCGACCGCGGCCGTTTCGGCTACGGCTACGTTAATCTGAAAGACCGTCCACGCCAGCCGCTACAGCGCCGCGGCGACGACTGGATTGCGCTTAACGCCGACCAGGCGATGCAGGGCGCTGTCGCTGCGCTGCGCCATGCGCGTAAAATGATCGGCATCGGCTCGCCGCGCGCCAGCGTCGAAAGCAACTTCGCCCTGCGCGAACTGGTGGGCGCCGAGAATTTCTATACCGGTATCGCCGGCGGTGAGCAAGACCGGCTAACGCTGATGCTCAATGTCTTGTGCAACGGCGGTATTCGCACGCCGTCACTGCGTGAAATGGAAAATTATGACGCCGTGCTGGTGCTGGGGGAGGATTTGACCCAGATCGCCGCGCGCATCGCGTTGGCGGTGCGCCAGGCCGTGAAGGGCAAGGCGCGTGAAATGGCCGCGGCGCAGAAAGTGGCTGACTGGCAGATAGCCGCCATTATGAACATTGGCCAGCATGCCAAACACCCGCTGTTTGTCACCAACGTTGACCGGACTCGTCTGGATGATATCGCCGCCTGGAGCTATTGCGCGCCGGTGGATGATCAGGCGCGTCTGGGCTTCGCCATCGCCCACGCGCTGGATGAGACGGCGCCGGCGGTGACCGGTCTGGATGATGCGCTTAAGGGTAAAATCGACGTGGTGGTGCAGGCGCTGGCCGGCGCCCGCAAGCCGCTTATTATCTCCGGCAGCAACGCCGGGAGCGAAGCGGTGATTGCCGCCGCCGCCAACGTTGCCCGCGCCTTGAAGGGCAGGGGCAGCGATGTCGGTATTAGCTTTATCGCCGCCGGCGCCAACAGTATGGGCCTGGCGATGATGGGCGGCGGCAGCCTGGACGATGCGCTCGAGGCGCTGGAGCAGGGCGCTGCGGATAGCGTAATCGTGTTGGAAAACGACCTTTATCGCCATGCCCCAGCCGCACGCATCGACGCCGCGCTGCCCAAGGCCAATAACCTTATCGTGCTGGACCACCAGCGCACCCCTCTTCACGAGAAGGCCAACCTTATCCTGTCGGCAGCGAGCTTTGCCGAAAGCGACGGTACGCTCATCAACCAGGAGGGCCGCGCGCAGCGTTTCTTCCAGGTCTATGATCCGGCGTACTACGATGATCAGGTCGTCATGCTGGAAAGCTGGCGCTGGCTCCATTCGCTGCACTCAACCTACCTGAACCGCCAGGTGGACTGGACGCAGCTCGATCATATTATTGATGCCGCAGCCGAGGCGCTGCCGCAGCTCTCGGGGATTAAAGACGCCGCACCCGACGCACGCTTCCGGATCCACGGTCAGAAACTGGCGCGCGAGCCGCACCGCTACAGCGGCCGTACCGCGATGCGCGCGAATATCAGCGTGCACGAACCGCGCGTGCCGCAGGATCAAGACACCATGTTCGCCTTCTCCATGGAAGGCAACAATGCCCCACAGGCGCCGCGCCAACAGGTGGCGTTCGCCTGGGCACCGGGCTGGAACTCCCCCCAGGCCTGGAACAAATTCCAGGACGAAGTGGGCGGCCATTTGTGCCACGGCGACCCCGGCGTGCGGCTGCTGGAAGCGGGTGAGGACCGGCTGGACTACTTCAGCGCCATTCCGCCCGCGTTTGCGCCGGTCCAGGATGGCAGTTGGCGTATCGCGCCATATTGGCACCTGTTCGGCAGCGAGGAAACCTCCCAGCGTTCTCCGGTTATCCAGGAGCGGATGCCGGCGCCCTATGTGGCGGTGAGCCAGGCTGATGCCGCCCGGCTGGGCGTCAACAGCGGTACCTTGCTCGCCTTTAGCTGCGCGGGGGTGGAACTGCGTCTGCCGGTGCGGTTCAGCCATGACCTGAGCGCCGGGCAGGTCGGCCTGCCGCTGGGGCTGCCGGGCATTCCGCCTATGCTGGCGGGACAGCGCGTTGAAAATCTGCGGGAGGCCGCGCTATGAGTTGGTTGACACCGGAGGTTATCGATATCCACCTGACGGTGGTGAAGGCGGTCGTTATCCTGCTGGTGGTGGTCACCTGTGGCGCCTATATGAGCTTTGCCGAGCGGCGCCTGCTGGGGCTGTTCCAAAACCGTTACGGACCCAACCGCGTAGGGTGGGGCGGTTCGCTGCAGCTCTTGGCCGACGTCTTGAAGATGATGTTTAAAGAGGACTGGATCCCGCCGTTCGCCGATCGGGGCATTTTCACCCTGGCGCCGGTCATTGCCTTCACGTCGCTGCTGATTACGTTCGCCATCGTTCCGGTAAGTCCGACCTGGGTGGTGGCCGATTTCAACATCGGCGTGCTGTTCTTCCTGATGATGGCCGGGTTGGCGGTGTACGCCGTGCTGTTCGCCGGCTGGTCGAGCAACAATAAATACTCGCTACTGGGTGCTATGCGCGCCTCTGCGCAGACCTTGAGCTATGAAGTGTTTCTCGGTTTGTCGTTAATGGGCGTGGTGGCGCAGGCCGGTTCGTTCAACCTCGGCACGATCGTTGAGTCGCAAGCGCATCTGTGGAACGTGGTGCCGCAATTCTTCGGCTTTGTCACCTTTGCGCTGGCGGGCGTCGCGGTGTGTCACCGCCATCCCTTCGATCAGCCGGAAGCGGAGCAGGAACTGGCCGACGGCTACCATATCGAATACTCGGGGATGAAATTCGGCCTGTTCTTCGTTGGTGAGTATGTCGGTATTGTGACCACCTCGGCGTTGATGGTGACGCTGTTCTTCGGCGGCTGGCAGGGGCCGTGGTTGCCGCCGTTTATTTGGTTCGCCATTAAAACTGCTTTCTTTATGATGATGTTCATCCTGATCCGAGCGGCGCTACCCCGTCCGCGCTATGACCAGGTGATGGCGCTGGGCTGGAAAATCTGCCTGCCGCTGACGCTGCTCAATCTGTTGGCGACCGCAGCGGCCATCTTGTACAACGCGCATTAAGGGGTGGATGAATCATGACGTTAAAAGAGTTAGCGATCGGCTGCGGGACCACGCTGCGCAGCATCTGGATGATTGGCATGCAGGCGTTCAACAAGCGTGAAACCCGTATGTACCCCGACGTGCCGGTCAATCCGCCGCCCCGTTTCCGCGGGCGGATCGTGCTGACGCGCGATCCCGACGGCGATGAGCGCTGCGTGGCCTGTAACCTGTGCGCGGTCGCCTGCCCGGTCGGCTGTATTTCGCTGCAAAAGGCGGAGACCAAAGACGGGCGCTGGTACCCGGAATTCTTTCGTATCAATTTCTCCCGCTGTATCTTCTGCGGCCTGTGCGAAGAAGCCTGTCCCACCACCGCCATCCAGCTCACGCCGGATTTCGAGATGGGCGAGTTCAAACGACAGGATCTGGTGTATGAGAAAGACGATTTACTGATTTCAGGGCCGGGTAAATACCCGGAATATAACTTCTACCGCATGGCCGGTATGGCGATCACTGGCAAGGACAAGGGCGAGGCGGAAAACGAAGCTAAACCTATCGACGTAAAAGGCTTGATGCCCTAAGGAGACTGGTATGGAACTGGCGTTTTATCTTTCTGGTCTGGTAGCGGTGCTGGCGACGTCGCGCGTCATCACCCATACCCAGCCGGTACATGCGCTGCTGTACCTGATTATTTCGCTGCTGGCCATCGCCTGCGTGTTTTTCTCGCTGGGCGCCTACTTCGCCGGTGCGCTGGAAATTATCATCTACGCCAGTGCCATCATGGTGCTGTTCGTGTTCGTGGTGATGATACTCAACATGAGCGTCGGCCACGATAAGCAAGAACGCGCCTGGCTGCGCCCGCGAGCCTGGATCGGGCCCGCGCTGATGTCGCTGGTGCTATTGGCGATATTGGGGCGCGCCCTGGCCGGTGCGGGGGACCACGGCATCGCGGGCGACCTGATTGCGGCGAAAACGGTGGGTATTGCGCTGTTTGGTCCTTATGTGCTGGCGGTGGAGCTGGCCTCCATGCTGCTGCTGGCGGGGCTGGTGGTCGCCTTCCATCTGGGCCGCGACGAACGCGATAACGTCAATGCGCTCTACAAGGGGCCGAAAATCACCGATACCATCAAGAGAAGAGGGAAGGAGCAAGCATGATCCCGTTATCACACGGTCTCATCCTGGCCGCTATCCTGTTTGTGCTGGGCCTGACGGGGATGATTATCCGCCGCAACCTGCTCTTTATGCTGCTGGGGCTTGAAATCATGATTAACGCGTCGGCGCTGGCGTTTGTTGTGGCCGGCAGTTATTGGGGCCACGCGGATGGGCAGGTGATGTATATCCTGGCGGTCACGCTGGCCGCCGCCGAGGCTAGTATCGGCCTGGCGCTGCTGCTGCAGCTGCAGCGCCGCCGCCGGACCCTGGATATCGATTCAGTCAGCGAGATGCACGGATGAACCTACTCTATTTAACCCTAGTATTCCCCTTGGCGGGGTTCCTGCTCCTGGCGTTTTCCCGCGGCCGCTGGTCGGGAAACCTCGCCGCGACGGTCGGCGTCGGCAGCGTCGGGCTGGCGGCATTGACCACCCTCTGGGTGGCGCTGAATTTTCTCGGCGCCCGCGGCGACGGTGCGGCGGTGTATACCCAGACGTTGTGGCACTGGATGGCGATGTGTGATTTCCAGATCCCCATTACGCTCAGCCTTGACGGCTTGTCGCTGACGATGCTGTCGGTAGTCACCGGCGTCGGCTTCCTCATCCATCTTTATGCCTCCTGGTATATGCGCGGGGAAGAGGGCTATTCGCGTTTCTTCGCCTATACCAATCTGTTTATCGCCAGCATGTTGGTGCTGGTGCTGGCGGATAACCTGTTGCTGATGTATCTCGGTTGGGAAGGGGTAGGGCTTTGCAGCTATCTGCTTATCGGCTTCTATTATACCGAGTCGAAAAATGGCGCAGCGGCCATGAAGTCATTTATCGTCACCCGCGTCGGGGATGTGCTGCTGGCGTTCGCGCTGTTTATCCTCTACGACCAGCTCGGAACATTGAACTTCCACGATCTGATGGTGCTGGCGCCGCAAAAACTGGTGGAAGGCTCTCCGGCCATCACCTGGGCGACGCTGATGCTGCTGGGCGGCGCGATCGGGAAGTCGGCGCAGCTGCCGCTGCAAACCTGGCTGGCGGACGCCATGGCCGGCCCGAGCCCGGTCTCGGCGCTGATCCATGCCGCGACCATGGTGACCGCCGGCGTATATCTTATCGCTCGTACCCACGGCTTGTTCCTGATGGCGCCGGACGTGTTGCATCTGGTGGGAATTGTCGGCGCGGTAACGCTGGTATTGGCCGGCTTCGCCGCGCTGGTGCAGACCGATATCAAGCTGGTGCTCGCCTATTCCACCATGAGCCAGATAGGCTACATGTTCCTGGCACTGGGCGTTCAGGCGTGGGACGCGGCCATTTTTCACCTGATGACCCACGCCTTTTTCAAGGCGCTGCTGTTCTTGTCCTCCGGTTCGGTGATCCTGGCCTGCCATCACGAGCAGAACATCTTCAAGATGGGCGGCCTGCACAAGTCGATTCCGCTGGTCTATATCTGCTTTCTGGTGGGCGGCGCGGCGCTGTCGGCGTTGCCGCTGGTCACCGCCAGCTTCCATTCCAAGGATGAAATCCTCTGGGGCGCGCTGGCCAACGGCCATAGCGCACTGATGATGGCCGGCCTAGTGGGGGCGTTCCTCACCTCGGTCTATACCTTCCGCATGATCTTTATCGTGTTCCATGGCGAGGCGAAGATTAAAGCCCACGCCTGCCGCGGAGTCAGCCATCATCTGCCGCTGGTGGTGCTGTTGGTGCTCTCCACCTTTATCAGCGCCTGGATCACGCCGCCGCTGGAGGGGGTTCTGCCGGCCACCGAGTTCGGTCATGACGGTAAGCTGGCGCTGGAAATCACCTCGGGCGCGGCCGCCATCATTGGTATTTGTCTGGCGGCGGCTCTGTGGCTGGGCCAGCGCCGTCTGGTGAACGCCGTGGCCGCCAGCGCGCCGGGGCGTTTCCTGACGGTTTGGTGGTTCCACGCCTGGGGATTCGACTGGCTTTACGACAAGATCTTCGTCAAACCTTACCTGGCCATTGCGCGGCTGCTGGCGCGCGATCCGCTCAACGCGGTGATGAATCTTCCCGCTCTGCTGGCGCGCTGGGCTGGACGTGGCCTGACGGTGAGCGAAAACGGGCAGTTGCGTTGGTATGCGGCATCGATGGGTCTGGGTGCGGTTATCGTGGTGGCGCTGCTGGTATTCGTCTGAATACCCCGAGCTTCGTTTTCAGCTTAGGGCGGCGCAGCGGGTAACGTACCGCTCCGCTGACACGCAAGTTTATTGATTTTACAATTAGGGACGCAAAACGCCATGCTACTACCTTGGCTAATTCTTATCCCCTTTATCGGCGGTCTGCTGTGTTGGCAATGCGAGCGTTTCGGTACCCGTGTACCGCGCTGGATAGCCTTGATTGCCATGGGGCTGACACTGGCGCTTTCATTGCTGCTGTGGCAGCAGGGAGGATACGCCCTGGCGATGGCGCAGGGGCTGCCGCAATGGAAGGTGGAGTATCTGCTCCCCTGGATCCCGCGCTTCGGTATTAGCATCCATCTGGCGCTGGACGGCCTGTCGCTGCTGATGGTAGTGCTGACCGGGCTGCTCGGGGTGCTGGCTATTCTCTGCTCCTGGCGTGAAATCCAGCGCTACCAGGGGTTCTTCCACCTCAATCTGCTGTGGATCCTCGGCGGCGTTATCGGCGTGTTCCTGGCCATCGACATGTTTCTCTTCTTTTTCTTCTGGGAAATGATGCTGGTGCCGATGTATTTCCTCATCGCGCTGTGGGGGCACAAAGCGTCCGACGGTAAGACGCGTATCACCGCCGCCACCAAATTCTTTATCTATACCCAGGCTAGCGGTCTGGTGATGCTGGTAGCTATTTTCGGCCTGGTGCTGGTGCACTATAACGCCATCGGCGTCTGGACCTTCAATTATGAAGACTTGCTGCGCACGCCGATGTCGGAATGGATGGAATACCTGCTGATGTTGGGCTTTTTCTTGGCCTTCGCGGTAAAAATGCCGGTGGTGCCGCTGCACGGCTGGCTGCCGGATGCCCATAGCCAGGCGCCTACCGCCGGTTCGGTGGACCTGGCGGGGATTTTGCTGAAAACCGCGGCTTACGGGATGTTGCGTTTTAGCCTGCCGCTGTTCCCCCATGCGTCGCATCAGTTCGCGCCCATCGCCATGTGGCTGGGCGTGGTAGGCATTTTCTACGGCGCCTGGATGGCGTTTTCGCAAACCGATATCAAGCGCCTTATCGCCTATACCAGCGTGTCCCATATGGGCTTTGTGCTTATCGCCATCTACAGCGGCAGCCAGCTGGCCTATCAGGGCGCGGTGGTACAGATGATAGCCCACGGTCTGTCGGCCGCCGGCATGTTCATCATTTGCGGCCAGCTGTATGAGCGTTTGCACACCCGCGATATGCGGCAGATGGGCGGTCTGTGGGGCCGGCTGAGCTTTATTCCGGCGTTGTCGCTGTTCTTCGCCGTTGCGACGCTCGGGATGCCGGGTACCGGCAACTTTGTTGGCGAGATTACCATTTTGTTCGGCAGTTTCCCGGTGGTACCGGTGATTACGGTGATTTCTACGTTCGGTCTGGTGTTCGCGTCGGTCTACTCGCTTACCATGATGCAGCGCGCTTATTACGGCCCGGCTAAATCCACCGAGCCGCTGCCGGGCATGATGCTGCGCGAACGGTTGATTATTTTGTTGCTGGTGGTAGTGCTGGTGCTGCTCGGGTTCTTCCCGCAGCCGATTATGGATACCTCAGCCGCCGTCATGGGCAACATCCAGTACTGGTTCGCCGCCGACGCCGGTTCCACTATTTCAACGACAAGGCCGTAATTCGCCATGACAATAACTCCTCAACAACTGATCGCATTATTACCGCTGTTGATCGTCGGGTTGACGGTGGTGGTTGTGATGCTGTGCATTGCGTGGCGACGCAACCACTTTATTAACGCCACCCTGACGGTTATCGGGCTTAACCTGGCGCTGCTATCGCTGTGGTTTGTGACCCAAAACGGTCCGATGGATGTGACGCCGCTGATGCGCGTCGACGGGTTTTCCATGTTCTATACCGGGCTGGTGCTGGTGGCCAGTCTGGCGACCAGCACGCTGGCCTATGCTTGGCTGGCGGGGTATCCGGGCAACCGCGACGAGTTCTATCTGCTGGTGTCGATTGCCGCGATGGGCGGTATTCTGCTGGCCAGCGCCAACCATCTGGCGGCGCTGTTCCTGGGTATTGAGCTGATTTCGCTGCCGCTGTTCGGCATGGTGGGCTATGCGTTTCGCCAGAAGCGCTCGCTGGAAGCCAGCATCAAATACACGCTGCTGTCCACGGCGGCGTCGTCTTTCCTGCTGTTCGGTATGGCGCTGGTGTATGCCCAAACCGGCCAGTTGTCTTTCGCCGCCCTCGGTCAGACGCTTAATGACACCATGCTGACGCAGCCGGTGCTGCTGGCGGGCCTGGGGATGATAATGGTCGGTCTTGGCTTCAAATTGTCGCTGGTGCCGTTCCATTTGTGGACGCCGGATGTCTATCAGGGCGCGCCCGCGCCGGTGTCGACCTTCCTGGCTACCGCCAGTAAAATCGCGATTTTCTCGGTCGTTATGCGCCTGTTTTTATATGCGCCGGTGACGCACAGCGATACGGTGCGGCTGGTGCTGGCGATTATCGCCTTCGCCTCTATGCTGTTCGGCAACCTGATGGCACTAAGCCAGAGCAACATCAAACGGGTGCTGGGCTATTCCTCCATCGCTCATCTGGGCTATTTGCTGGTGGGATTAATAGCGGTTCAGGCCCATGCTCTGGCGCTGGAAACCGTCGGCGTTTATTTGGCAGGGTATCTGTTCGCCAGTCTGGGGGCGTTCGGCGTCGTCAGTCTGATGTCCAGCCCCTACACCAGCGAGGATGCGGATTCGCTGTACTCTTACCGGGGTCTGTTTTGGCATAAGCCGCTGCTGTCATCTGTACTAACGGTGATGATGTTGTCGCTGGCGGGGATCCCCATGACCCTTGGCTTTATCGGCAAGTTCTACGTCATTGCGCTGGGCGTGAATAGTCACCTGGGCTGGTTGACCGGCGCGGTCGTCGCCGGGAGCGCCATCGGGCTGTTCTACTACCTGCGCATCATGGTCAGTCTATACCTGTCGCCGCCGGAAAATCTGCGCCGCGATACGCCCTCCAACTGGGCGCTGACCGCCGGCGGGGTGGTAGTGCTTATCTCCTCGCTGCTGGTGTTGCTGCTGGGGCTGTATCCGCAGCCGCTCATTACTCTGGTGCAATTGGCACAGCCCATTCTCTGATTCAGCGCCGCGGGGAGCGGCCCCGCGGCGTCGATGCGCCTTACGGCGATGATCATCAGCCCAAGTCCAACTTTTCGGATTGCTCCGGCGCGAATAGTCCTCCGGTACGGGCATTTTTTGCCTATAGTTAGTCTGATGCCCTTCATCAGAACACGGAGAACAATGATGACTACACCTAACGATCCCTTTCAGCCGCACGAAACACATGTCGACGATGACGTGCAGCTCTTGTCCGAAACGCTGGAAGAAGTGCTGGCTTATTCCGGCGATAAAACCGATCAAAAATATGTCGAGCTGAAACCCGCGCCCAGCAGGCGCTGGATGATGTTAAAACGCGGGTGAGTCAGGCGCCCGACACCTATTATCTGAAAGCCCGTCAGGCGGTGAGCGCCGCGGATGATTAGGTGCAGGAAAATCCCTAGCACAGCGGTCGGTATCGGCGCGTCTGTCGGCTTGATTGTAGGGTTGCTGCTGGCCCGTCGCTCCGCGCTAAGCGCGGACCTGCCTCCGTCACCGCTGTCGCTGATAGCGGCGAGCCGACACTGTTTCCATTATCTTCTGGCGCGGTCGCCGCATGACGCTTTCCTCGGATCCAGCCCGGAGCGGTTGTACCACCGGCACGGCCGCCGCCTGGATACCGAAGCCCTGGCCGGGACCGTCGCCTGCGACGCGTATCCGTAGCAGACCCGCCGGCAGGCGGCGTGGTTAATGGCGGACGAAAAAAACCAGCGTGAAAATCTGCTGGTGGTGGACGATATCTGCCACCGGTTGCGGCAGGCGTCGCTGGCGCTGGATGTCAGCGGCCCGGAAGTCATCCCCCTGCGCACCGTGCAGCATCTGCGCCGGGTGATTCAGGGCGATTTGCAGCACGCCGACGATAGCCGCTGTCTGGCGCTGCTGCAGCCGACCGCGGCGTTTATCCGGCATCATGAACCTTTCGCATGCCAATGGTACGCCGGGTCAGCGGGCTATCTCACCGCCGGCCAGAGCGCGTTTTGCGTGGCGCGACGCGCGGGCAGCAAACGACCTAGATCGGTGTTTACATCAATATCCGCTCTTACAATGGACTTACAATAGGGTGTCCCCCTCACCCCCTGAGCGCCAGGCCCATCATGTCCGAAATTATGTTTAACCGTCGCTGGGCGACGCTACTGCTGGAAACCTTGACTCGCCATGGTGTACGGCATGTCTGTATCGCGCCGGGATCGCGCTCGGCGCCGCAGCGCATCCACGCCTGACCCGTCATTCTCATTTTGATGAGCGGGGACTGGGTTATCTGGCACTGGGTCTGGCGAAAGCCAGCGGCCAGCCGGTGGCGGTCATTGTCACCTCGGGTACCGCCGCCGCCAATCTGTATCCGGCCTTGATTGAAG
Source organism: Sodalis sp. (in: enterobacteria) (assembly GCF_051710625.1). Lineage (GTDB taxonomy): Bacteria > Pseudomonadota > Gammaproteobacteria > Enterobacterales > Enterobacteriaceae > JBPESN01. The sequence goes on from NZ_JBPESN010000019.1 coordinate 28,665, forward strand.
CCAGCCTGACCAACGAGCGGCTAGTGCTGCTTACCGCGGACGGGCCGGCGCAGCTTATCGACTGCTGCGCCAATCAGGCGATCCGCCAGTCCGGCATGTTTGCCGGTTTCGCCGCCAGCGCGCTGGCTGATGTCCCCCGCGGCAGCGTGCATATTAATTGCCCGTTTGCGGAGCCATTGTATGGCGTGGACCAGGACGGAGAGGGTGACTTGGTCACGGGCGCGCGGCGATTGGTGGCAGAGCAGTGAACCCTGGCTCAAAGCCGCGACGGCGCCATTACTGCAGGCGGACCCAAACTAGCCCGTCTGGCGTCGGCGCCGCGGCGTAGTGATAGCCGGCCGGCCCGAGGCCGCGCAGGGAGAGACGATTGCGCAGTGGGCGCACACATTGGGCTGGTCGTTGCTTGGCGATGTGCTGTCCCATACCGGGCAGCCGCTGCCCCATGCCGACCTTTAGCTTAACGCGCCGGCGGCGCAGGCGGAACTTGCCCGCGCGGAATTAATGGTGCAGTTCGGCAGCAGTCTGACCGGCAAGCGTCTGCTGGCCTAACAGGCCGAGTGCCCGGCCGAAGCGCTGTGGCTGGTAAATCCTCTGCCCGGCCGGCGGGATCCAGGCCATCACCGCGGGCGACGTATTTTCGCCGCAGCCGAACCGTGGCTGACGTTGCACCCGGCCGTCGCCAATCCCCTCCCCCATGGGCCCTGGTTTTGGCCGAGCTGGCCGCCGTCGCCGCGAGGCGGGTAGGGTCAGACGCTGCTGCCGGCGGCCGAAGCCGGGTCCGCTAACGCGGCGTGGGCCGCGGCGCCGGTCTGCGAAGCGCGGCTGGGCGACGTATCGGCGCTCTACGACATGAATTCCCTGGCGCTGTTTCGCCATTGCGCGGCGCCGGTGGTAATTTTAGTAGTGAACAATAACGGCGGCCAAATTTTCTCGTTGCTGCCGACGCCGGAGAGGGTGCGCCAGGCGTATTATGTCATGCCGCAGGAGGCGGATTTCCGCCATACGGCGTCACTGTTTGGTTTGGACTACCAGCGGCCGGACAAGCATGGGGGCGCTACGGGCGATGTTGGACGCCGTCTGGCGCCGGCAGCCGGCGGCGGGGGCGGCAACGCTCCTTGAGCTGGTGGTGCCGGCGGAGCAGGGGGCTTCTCTTTTGCGCGAACTGGTGGCGGAGATGGCGCGATGACGGGGTGGGCGGCGCGGCACCGGCAACCCGGCAGCGGTCGGCGGTGTTGGCGCAAACCCTGCGCGGGCTGGACATCAACGATTATATCCTCATCGGCTATTCCCTCGGCGGCCGGCGCGGGCTGTATCACTCCTGTCACGGTCAGGATCCTCGTTTGCGCGCGTTGTATGTTGAAGGTGCCCATCCCGGTCTGGCGGATGCACCCGCGTGCCGGCAGCGGGTGCAGCATGATATGGGCGTGGGCGCGGCGCTTTGCCGGCGGCCCGCTGGCGGCGGTGTTGGCCGACTGGTACCGCCAGCCGATGTTTAGCGATGTAACGCCGACGCAGCGTGCGGACCTGATGCGACTGCGTGCCGATAACCGCGGCGCGGGGATTGCGGCGATACTCATGGCCGGTTCGCTGGGCCGTCAGGCGGATCTTCTGGCGCCGTTGCGGCGTTTGACCTTGCTATTCGGGTATCTGTGTGGCGTGCGGGACGCCAAATTTTCCGCGGTGGACGAGCAGGCGCGGCTGCCCTGGTGGCCGATACCGGCGGCGGGACATAACGCCCATCGCGGCAACCCGCAGGCGTTTGCCGCACGACTTCTTTCTTTGCTGGCTCCGTTTGAATAAAGGAACGCATGATGCTTGAACCTAATGAAGACTCTTGGTATGCCCCCATCGACTGGCGTGATTGCAGCGGCGAGTTCACCGATATCCGCTATCACAAGTCCGCGGACGGTATTGCCAAAATTACCCTTAACCGTCCGCAGGTGCGTAATGCGTTCCGTCCACTGACGGTCAAAGAAATGATGCTGGCGCTGAGCGACACCTGCTATGATGAGGGTATCGGCGTGACTATCCTTACCGGCGAGGGGGGGGGAAGCCTTCTGCTCCGGCGGCGATTACGGCGGTTATCAGGACGACGGCAGCGTGCATCACCTGAACGTACTCGATTTTCAACGCCAGATCCGCACCTGCCCCAAACCGGTCGTGGCGATGGTGGCCGGCTATGCTATCGGCGGCGGTCAGTGGCTGGAGGCGCTGGAGATGGGGCTGGTCAATGCTGTGGTACCGCTGGCGCGTCTGGAAAGCGAAACCGTGCGCTGGTGCCGGGAGATGCTGGCCAACAATCCCATCGCATTGCGTTGCCTGAAGGCGGGCGCTCAACGCGGATTGCGACGGACAGGGCTGTTTGCAGGAGCTGGCGGGGAATACGAGCATGCTGTTTTACATGACCGACGAGGGGCAAGAAGGCCGCAACACCTTTATCGAAAAGCGCCAGCCCGATTTCAGCTAATTTAAGCGTAATTCCTGATGCGCCGGGCCTCGCTTTACCGCTACCGTCTGCCAATGCAGCCCGGCGTGGTGCTGGGAAATCAGCGCCTTGCCCGGCGCGAGGGGGGTGGGTGGTGGTGCTGGAAGCGTCGGGACGGCGCGGCGCAGGCGAAATCGCGCCGCTGTGCAGGGTTTTAGCCGTAAAAGGCTGGCGGAAACCGGCACAGCGGCGCGAGATTGGCTGGCGCGCTGGACGGCGGGAAAGGCGTCCGAAGACGAGCTCGCCGCGGCGCTGCCGTCGGTGGGTTTCAGCATCAGTTGCGCACTGGCGGAACTCGACGATAGGCTACCGGCGCAGGCGGAATATCGCAGCGTTCCGCTGTGTACCGGCGATCCTGACGAAGCCCTGGCGCATCTGGTGGGGTTACCGGGCGCCAAAGTGGCCAAATCGAAGGTGGGGATGTATGAGGCAGTCCGCGACAGTTTGACGGTGAATATGCTGCTCTCGGGGCTGCCCGACTTGCGTTTGCGGCTGGATGCCAATCGCCGCTGGACGCGCGGGCGCGCCCTGCAGTTCGCCTGCTATCCGCCTTCGGACTGCCTCTTGTCCCGCTTCGACTTTCTCGAAGAGCCCTGCGCCAGTACCGCCGATTTGCTGGCCTTCGCGGCGCAAACCGGCATTCCCATCGCCTGGGATGAGAGCGCGCGCGAGCCGGGGTTCACGCTGCGCGCTGACCCAGCTTTCCCGTTTGGCGCATTAGCTAACACCCGCGGGGACGCCGGGGCTGGATACCTTGTCGCTGATGCAGGCGCAATTGGTGCAGCCCTGGTCGGCTGTGATTTACCGTTGTGGTCCTGGGCGGAGTTGGAACCTGTCGAGACGATGCCATAAGCCAAGGTCTTGAGGGAGGAGGCAATGCCTGAGCACTTTGCTGATTGGCCCTGGCGTCGGTGGGCACAACAGAGTCCGGATGCGGTGGCTCTGCACGGGCCGCAAGGCGATGTGCGGTGGCGGTAGCGATGGCGTGCTGCCGGGCGGTGGCGTGGGGTTAATGGGTCAAAATTCGCTGACGCTGCTGGTGGTCTATTTAGCCGCGTTGGAATGCGGTGCGCGGGCGGCGCCGCTGAATCCCTGTTTGCCGGCCGAATTGTTGGGGCGCACCGGCTACCGCCGCGCGGCTGGCGGTGCGGTAAAGCAGGTCCGCTGGAGCAGGCGTTAATGGGGTGCAGTCATGCGTCATTGGTGCCGACGCAGTTATAGCGGCTGCGCGGTAGTTCCGTAGCGGCGCGGCGTGCCTAGCTCGAACCGCAATTGTCCCCTTGGCAGCGCCCTGTGGTATGGCATAACCTGCCGGCGGCGCTCAACCAGGGCGGCATAAAAATTCCGCGCGGGGCTATCCATCCCTGGCTGGCGAACTATTTGTTCGAGCAGGGGATGCCGATGTCATCGCGCATGACCGTCGGCGACAATCTGTCCGCGCTGGTGGCGGCGATGACCGAGTGCAGCCTGCGGGCGGATGTGTTGATTGTCAATGGCGGCCGGGGGACGACCAGCGACGATCTTAGCGCGCTGGCAGCCGCCACCGCCGCTGGCGATGAACTGGTGGAGCATGCGGAGTGGCTGGCAAAGATGACGGCTTATTTCGCCGAACGCGGCCGCGAGATGGCGTCCAGCAACCGGAAGCAGGCCCTCATTCCCGCCAGCGCCGAGCTGATTGATAATCCGGTGGGTACCCGCCTGCGGATTTGCGCTGCAGCTTAACCGCTGCTTGCTGTTTTTCACTCCCGGCGTGCCATCGGAATTCAAGGTAATGCTGGAGCGTGAAATCGTGCCGCGCCTGCGCAAGCGATTTGACTTGCCGGATCCGCCGCTGTATCTGAGGATGATGACTTTTGGCCGGGGTGAAAGCGATTTGGTCAATGGGCTGGACGGTCTGCCGTCGCCGGAAGATGTCGTGCTTGGCTACCGCTCCTTGATGCCGATTATCGAATTCAAACTGACCGGCCCGGCGCATGAAAGCGAGGCGATGGAGCAGGTGTGGCAACAGATCCGTGCGGTGGCCGGTGACAGCCAGCTTTACGAAGGGACCGACGATATACCGGCCCGTCTGGCGCAGGGTTACGGCGCTTCGCTGGGCCTGGTGGTAGGCGAGTTAACGCAAGATCATTTCAGCGTGGCGCTGCATACGCCGGCGCAGGATTTTGCGCAAACCATCGTATTGCACGACAATTTGGCGCGGCACCCGCTGCGCGCCCATCAGGAAATGGTTGCGCTGATGGCATTAACGATGCTGCAGCGTTGGTTACAGGGGAGAGCGGTTTACGCTGAATATAACTGGGTGCGTCTCGCGGCCACGCTGTAACCCGCGCGTCGCGAACCCGCGCGTCGCGGCGGCGTCAGGCGCCGCCGCCGTCGATTCCGCTGCTGGCCACAAATGAACAGGGGGCCGTCGCCAAGCGACGGCCCCTTTGTCATCTTGCCACGGGGGCCTATCCCGACAAGGCGGCGGCGCCTGGCACGGCTGTAGCGATGCAAAAGATTCTGGACTAATTTGCAGTCAATTCTGGACTCCTTCAAACCCTAAAAAGTGTCCATTTTAGACAGTCTAGAATTATTTGCAAAAAGGGAATCAGGCGAAATTACGGATGATCAACTCACGTTTGCTATGACGGTTGCTGCCCAATGAGTATTTTAGGTCAACAGCGTCAATATGAAGGTTTTTGAAGATATGCCTCATTTCCGGGATATCATTAATTGAAATAATCATTTTCCCTGCTATCGAATGGGCTAAACTACCGATGATGGTGTATTGTGTTCTAAGCCAAACTCCACGTTATATCCTTGAGTCTTCCAGTAAGGTGGATCTGTAGTGGTCAACTAAAACTGGCCACCGCGTTAGCGTTTTTCCAGTATCTATTTTCTGATTCGTTTGGTGCCAACCCACCGTTATATTCATGCGGCCTGAGTGCGCTGTAATATCCCACGATATAATCGGTAATTTCATGAGCTGCTTCGCTGAAGCTTATGTAGCCCGTTACCGGTATCCACTCGTTTTTCAGACTTCCGAAGAAGCGCTCCATCGGACTGTTATCCCAACAATTACCCCGCCGACTCATGCTTTGTTTGATCCGGTAACGCCACAGCAACTGTCGGAACTGCCTGCTCGTATAGTAGCTACCCTGATCGCTGTGGAACATCACTCCGGCTGGTTTACCACGCGTTTCCCATGCTATTTCCAGTGCTTTGATGGTCAGTCTGCTGTCCGGGGAGAACGACATAGCCCAGCCCACCGGTTTCCTCGCGAACAGATCAAGAACAACCGCAAGGTATGCCCAGCGTTTCCCGGTCCAGATATACGTCACATCGCCGCACCATACCTGGTTTGGCTCCGTTACAGCGAACTGGCGCTCAAGATAATTCGGGATCGCAACATGCTCCTGACCGCCACGCTTATACCTGTGCGTCGGCTGCTGACAACTGACCAGCCCCAGCTTTTTCATGAGCCTGCCTGCGAGCCAGTGTCCCATCCGGAAGCCTCTCTGGGTTGCCATGGTGGCGATACTTCTCGCGCCAGCGGCACCATGGCTGATACTGTGCAGTTCATAAACCTGACTGCGCAATACCGTTCGCCTGCCGTCTGGCCTGTCAGGACGACTTTCCCAGTATTTGTAACTGCTGCGATAAACCCTGAACACGTGGCAGAGTGTAGCCACAGGATAATGCGCTCTGAGTTTCCCGATTAACGAGAACTGTTCAGGGAGTCTGACATCAAGAGCGCTGTAGCCTTTTTTAATGTTTCATTTTCCATTTCAATGCGTTGTACCTTCTTCTTGAGCTCACGTATTTCGATTTGTTCCGGGGTTATGGGAGAGGCTTTTGGCGTTTTCCCCTGTCGCTCATCACGCAGTTGTTTTACCCATTTCGTCATCGTAGAAAAACCGACGTCCATGGCTTTTGCTGCTGGTACGGCGGTGTAATTTTGGTCGACAACCAGTTGAGCGGATTCGCGTTTGAATTCAGGACTAAAATTTCTTCTATTCATTGGTGCACCCATGTTGTTCTGAGGTGAGCATATCACCTCTGTTCAGGTGGCTAAATTCAGTGTGCCACTACATTTCGGCGAATTCGAGTTCTGGCTTTCGTTAGTCAAGGTGCTAGCAATCATCGCGTTTATCGTCATCGGTACGTTAACCCTAATGGGATTTTGGCCGCTGTCAGACTTTAGCGGAACGGCGCGGCGTTGGTGACGATATTCTCTTTCTTTGGCGCGGAGATTCTGAGTATCGCTGCGGCGGAATCACAGGAGCCGGCAAGGCAAATCCGCAAGTCCACCAACCTGATTATCTACCGTATCGCGCTATTTTATATCTTATCGATTTTTCTGGTGGTCTGCCTGATTGACTGGGACGATCCCGCGCTTACCAGGCAGGAAACTTTCCAATATGTTCTGTCGGTGCTAAACGTCCTTGGCGCCAAAAAAATTATGGATTTTGTGGTGCTGATAGGGGTAAGCAGCTGCATGAATTCCGCTCTGTATACCGCCTCGCGCATGTTTTACGCGCTGGCCCGCCGGAGGGGAGGGGGAGGGGGGGGATGCCCCGCGTTGGGTAAGCGGGTTTCCAGACATGGAACGCCGTGTATCGCGGGATTGGCATCTACGTTGGCCGGTTGTCTGGGTTGTCTGGGTTGTCTTGGTTGTCTGGGTTGTCTGGGTTGTCTGACCAATTATCTGTTTCCCGGCAAAGTGTTCGGTTTCCTGCTCTCAAGTACCAGCGCGGTCGCGCTGCTGGTTTATCTCGTTATCGCGGTCTCCCAATTGCGCATGCGCGGCATTTTGGAACGCCGCGCCCGCCGCCCCAGTTCAAAATGTGGCTGTTTCCTTGGCTTAATTGGCTGTGTATCGGGATTACTGCCGCCGTGCTAAGTTACATGACCTGCGCACCGTTATACCGTTATGAGGCGTTAATGACGGGTGAAGTGGCGCTGATTGTCTTTTTGTTCAGCCTGATGGTTTGCCGCCATCGTGCCGCCGAGAACGTTACCCGGCTAACGCCGGTGCGGGAGATGGGCATTGAGCCTACCCGGCTGTAGCGCCCACTGGCCACCGTTAACGGTAGAAAGTATCGTCGTCTGGCGCCGTGCTTAGCGGCCAGATGAAAAAAGGCCGGCGCGATATCGCCCTGCGCTGCCGCGTAAGGCGCCGCTGGCAGCAAACGGTCCAACGTCCAGTTATGCCGTTAAGCGACGGAGAATAAAACGGAATTGCTAGCGCCGGCAAGGTTCGCGGGGTTTTGCCCGGGTAAACTGAAACCGCAGCAGAGTAAAACAAAAACGGAAGTCAATTTCCCGCCGGTAATGGCGCGAACGCCTGATGGCCGTAGCGATTCGCCCTTGCCGCCCCATCGCTTAGCTTGATAGAGGTTGTTTTATGAGTGCCCTTTCCTATGTTTCTACAGATAACAATTCCGCGTGGGCTACCTTCCTGGCGCAGGTGGAGCGCGTGTTACCCTATTTAGGCGATCTGGCCCTCTGGGCGGATACGCTGCGTCATCCCAAGCGAGCGCTGATTGTGGATATTCCCCTGGAAATGGATGACGGCACCATCCGTCATTTTGAAGGTTTTCGGGTGCAGCATAATTTATCCCGTGGGCCGGGCAAAGGCGGCGTGCGTTTCCACCCGGATGTCACGTTAGAAGAGGTCATGGCGCTGTCGGCGTGGATGACGGTGAAAAGTGCCGCGCTGAATTTGCCTTTTGGCGGCGCTAAAGGGGGCATTCGCGTCGATCCGCGCGAGTTATCGGAAAAGGAGCTGGAACGCCTGACCCGGCGTTACGCCAGTGAAATCAGTACCATTATCGGTCCGCAGCAGGATATACCGGCGCCGGACGTCGGCACTAATGCGCAGGTCATGGCATGGATGATGGACACCTATTCCATGAATATCGGCGCGACCACCACCGGTGTGGTTACCGGTAAGCCCATTCATTTAGGCGGTTCTCTCGGTCGGGTGAACGCGACCGGTCGCGGGGTATTTGTCACCGGCAGCAGCGCGGCGGAGCGGATGGGCCTAAAAGTAGAGGATTGCCATGTGGCGGTGCAGGGATTCGGCAATGTCGGCAGTGTGGCGGCCGGGCTGTTTCACCGTGCAGGGGCCAAAGTCGTGGCGGTGCAGGATCACATCGCCACGTTGTTTGAGGCCCGCGGGCTGGATATCCCTGCGCTGGCGGAATATCAGCGTCAGCACGGCGCTATCGCCGGCTTTACGGGCGGTACACAGCTGAAGGAAGACGAATTTTGGCACCAGGAGTACGACATTTTCCTGCCCGCCGCGCTGGAGGCCGTGATTACGCCCGAACGTGCACGCGCGTTGCAATGCCGTCTAGTGCTGGAGGGCGCCAACGGGCCTACCTTACCGGGCGCGGACGATATTCTGCGCCAGCGCGCCATCACGGTAGTGCCAGATGTGATTTGCAATGCGGGCGGCGTGACGGTGAGTTACTTTGAATGGGTGCAGGATTTCTCCAGTTTCTTCTGGAGCGAGCAGGAGATTAACGATCGACTGGATCGCATCATGCGTGAGGCGCTGGAGGCGGTGTGGCAAAAAGCGGATGCGCTGGATGTGACGTTACGCACCGCCGCCTATGCTGTGGCCTGCGAGCGGATATTGATGGCCCGCCGCGAGCGGGGGCTTTATCCCTAAGCGCGGTCCATATGTCCACGCCGCTTGATACCGTCGGCAGCGACGCTGTCGACGGCGCTTGGAAGAAGGTATCAGCCAGCGCCACATGCCGCTGGCTGACTTCAGGCCGCGAGATCCCGGCACAGGAAAAAATACGGCTGCACGCGGCGTAATTCTAAGGCTGTGTCGCTAATGGCGTTAAAGGTGACCTTTGGCCGCGCGGCTACGTCAGCGCCAGTTTTGCCATGCGCGCTGAGCGGGACAGGGTTATCGGCTGGGCGACAACTATCCATACCGGCACAATGCGTATCCAGTAAGTAGCATCAGCGTGACGCCGTTGGTCCAGCCAAAGCCGTCCTGCAGGGCATATTCGCCACCGCCACCCAGACCTTCGCCTTCCACCATATATTTTTCCACCAGCTTATGCTCTTTTTCATAAAGCGCCTGGACGTTGTTCAGGAAGTGATTGCCTATTGCCTGCGCCAGCGCAGACTGACCGTAATTGCCAAAGCTTTGTACGGCAATTTATTGCAGCGGCGCCCAACCGTTCGGCACATCCCATTGCTGACCGTTATTAACCGTGGTGGTGACCAGCCAGCCGGGTTTAAGCAATAGATTACGCACGGTCGAGGCAACCCGGGCGGCGCGGTCTCTTGGCGCTATTTTCACCCATAACGGGAATACCGTGGCGGCAGTGCCCGGGCGGGTTATTTGCCGCTGCTGCCAGTCGTAATCAGTGTAATAACCGTCCTGCTCGTTCCACAGATAATGATTAATCGCCTGCCAGCGCTGCTCCGCTAACGCGGTATAGCGGGCGGCCTCCTGGTGTGCGTCGAGCGCTTTACTGCCCTCGGCCAGCGTTGTTTCCAGATGGTACAGCAACGCGTTCAAATTGTAGTGGTCAACTAAAACTGGCCACCGCATTAGCGTTTTTCCAGTATCTATTTTCTGATTCGTTTGGTGGCAACCCACCGTTATATTTATGCGGCCTGAGTGCGCTGTAATATCCCACGATATAGTCGGTAATTTCATGAGCTGCTTCGCTGAAGC
>NZ_JBPESN010000020.1:0-37641 GCF_051710625.1 Sodalis sp. (in: enterobacteria)
GCTGATACTGTGCAGTTCATGAACCTGACTGCGCAATACCGTTCGCCTGCCGTCTGGCCTGTCAGGACGACTTTTCCAGTATTTGTAACTGCTGCGATGAACCCTGAACACGTGGCAGAGTGTGGCCGCAGGATAATGCGCTCTGAGTTTCCCGATTAACAAGAACTGTTCAGGGAGTCTGACATCAAGAGCGCTGTAGCCTTTTTTAATATTTCGTTTTCCATTTCAATGCGTTGTACCTTCTTCTTGAGCTCACGTATTTCGATTTGTTCCGGGGTTATGGGAGAGGCTTTTAGCGTTTTCCCCTGTCGCTCATCACGCAGTTGTTTTACCCATTTTGTCATCGTAGAAAAACCGACGTCCATGGCTTTTGCTGCTTGCGCGGCGGTGTAATTTTGGTCGACAATCAGTTGAGCGGATTCGCGTTTGAATTCAGGACTAAAATTTCTTCTTTTCATTGGTGCACCCGTGTTGTTCTGAGGTGAGCATATCACCTCTGTTCAGGTGGCCAAATTCAGTGTGCCCCTACACTGTGCCAGCATCATGCGCGCATCGGCAATCTGCTTCTGCTGATCGTTCAGAGCCTGCACCTTGCGCTCGAGCAGGGCCCGACATTGACGCATGATCGCCATCTCATCGCGCAACTTGATGGCGGTACTGCGCTTGACCGACTCATCAACCGGCTGGGCCGGGGATTGCGCAATCAGGGATTTATAGTGCCGTTGTTTGATGATCTCGCGTGTTTGTTCCGGCAAACAATCGATGTGGTACTCGAAAGCCTTGGTGCCTGAACGCTTACGGACTAAATCGGGTGAATTTGCAGTCCGCTTATTCAATGACCAGCGAAGTCCCTGCAAGATGCCAGGCAATCCGGGTAAACCGACTCACTCACTCACCGTAACAAACATAATTACGACACCTTGCTCATATAACGACTCGGCCAAATGCTGGCCGGATCCACATTGAGTGCATTAGTGATAATGCGTTCACCTTTTGGATAGGGACGATACAGCGCGTTTTTTAACGTGCTGGACGCCAGCCCTGCGCCGCGGGAGAGATCTTGCATGGTGATCCCCTTCTTGTGCAGGGAGGCCAGGATATCAATCCGGTGCCAGTCACGATGATTCACTTCATTTCTATCTATCATTCAATTACTTTAAAAAGTTAACCATGCGGGTAAGTCATGGGGCTTACCCATACAGCAATGACATCTCAAACTTAAGACAAGTAAAGCAAATAATGAATTTTCTTTTCTGATCGCCCCATATGAGAGATATTTTTGTATTTTATTAACTATAATCAATAAGTTATAGAGAAAAGAAAATGAGGAAGAAGAAAACAAGTAATTTTGCTTTTGATATGGACGGAAAAGAAAATTTTGTCGGACGCCTTAAACAACTTATGGGCAATAGAAGCGCCAGAGCTGCTGCAAGTGAATGGGGGTTATCCTTCTCAACATTGCACAACTATTTAACTAGAGGTACAGAACCATCTTTTACAGTGGTGCAGGGCATTGCATATAAGGAACACGTCAGCCTGGACTGGCTTGCATTTGGTTCATCATGCACTCAAAACGAAGTGGCCTCAACTAGCGAGATTCAGTCGGTTAACGAGGAAAGCTTAATGGAGGGATCCTTTAGAAGCTACTTGGCATATGATTTATAAGTCGCTGAATAAAAAAGATTTAGAGGTATTAATAAACCTGCTTTTGCAAGAAGAGGCAAAGGGTGTATTGGCGTTATCAGGACGTAAAGATGACTTAGATTGCCTGTTACTCCAACTTCCAAAAGAAGAAAAAAAACGTCTGATAGCCCTACACGAAGCTAAAAAGGGGGCGGTATCTGAAGAGTGTGCAGTAGCAGATGTGGCAAGCTTAAACTGTAAGAAAAGTGGCGCGGCCTAAATAAAGATTAGGCCATTATCTATCTCATTTCATTATTTTTATGATTTACTAATAGTTTTTAACTTAATTCACATATATTTAATGGGTGCCTAAAAGGCGTTTAAACTACCTTTAAATCTGCTTAAACCACAATCATTCGAGTCCAGAATTTAGTGCAAAAAAACCATTTTTTGCCCATTTTTTTGCGACGAGTCCAGAATCTGTAAAATCTCTGTAAGCCGCGCCATTAAAGGGCTTACAGCTAACCCATCGTTTAACTTAAGAGTCCAGAAATGATTGCCACCCCACAATTGCGCGCGCGCGGCTTCGGCGTGACGGTCATCAACCCGGTGGCAAAACTGCTGGCGCAGAAGGAGAACTGGAGTCGACGGTGGATATCGCGGAATCTACCCGGCGCATCAATGATGCCGCGATCCCCGCCGATCACATCATCCTGATGGCGGGCTTCACCGCCGGTAACGAGCGCGGCGAGCTGGTAGTGCTGGGTCGCAATGGATCCGATTACTCCGTGGAGGTGCTGGCGGCCTGTTTGCGCGCCGATTGTTGTGAAATCTGGACCGACGTGGACGGCGTGTATACCTGCGATCCTCATCAGGTGCCGGATGCGCGTTTATTGAGTCAGCTTTCCTATCAAGAGGCGCTGGCGCTGTCTTATTTCGGCGCCAAGGTTTTTTATCCCCGCACTATCGTTCCCATTGCATAGTTCCAAATTCCCTGCCTTATCAAAAATACTACCAATTTTTAGGCGCTCGGTACCCTGATCGGGCCGACCAGCGGCGAGGAAGGCAATCCGGTCAAAGGTATCACCCATCTGAAAAATATGGCGATAACCAACGTTTCTGGTCCCGGGATGAAAGGGATGATCGGTATGGCGGCACGGGTTTTTGCCGCTATGTCGCGCGCCCGCTGGGCGCTGGAAGAGGAATTTTACCTGGAGCTCAAAGATGGGCTGCTGGAGCCGCTGGATGTTATCTCCCGCCTGGCGATCATCTCGGTGGTGGGCGATGGCATGCGCACGCAGCGCGGCCTGTCCGCCAAGCTGTTTGCGGCGCTGGCTCGCGCCAATATCAATATTATCGCTATCGCTCAGGGATCGTCCGAGCGTTTCATTTCGGTGGTGGTAGACAATGACAGCACCACCACCGGCGTGCGGTGGCGCATCAGATGCTGTTTAATACCGATCAGGTTATCGAGGTGTTCGTTATCGGCGCGGGTGGCGTCGGCGGCGCGTTGATCGAGCAGATCCGCCGCCTGCATGCGTGGCTAAAAGGCAAACATATCGATTTGCGGGTGTGCGGTATCGCCAACTCGCGCGCGCTACTGACCAATGTGCACGGTATCGATCTGGCGAACTGGCAGGCGGCGCTGGCCGAAGCGCGCGAGCCGTTCTATCTGGTGCGGTTGATCCGGCTGGTAAAAGAGTACCATCTGCTCAACCCGGTCATCGTCGACTGTACCAGCAGCGAGGCGGTAGCCAATCAATATGCGGCTTTTCTGGCGGACGGCTTCCACGTGGTGACGCCTAACAAGAAAGCCAATACCGCCTCAATGGATTACTACCATCAGATGCGCGCCACCGCCGCAGTCTCGCGCCGTAAGTTCCTTTATGATACCAACGTTGGCGCCGGTCTGCCAGTTATCGAAAATTTACAAAATTTATTGAATGCCGGCGATAAGCTGACACAATTTTCCGGTATTCTTTCCGGCTCGCTGTCCTTTATTTTCGGCAAGTTGGACTAGAGGATGTCGCTGTCGGCGACGCCGCTGCTGGCACGCGGCAACGGTTACACCGAGCCTGACCCCCCGTGATGATCTTTCCGGTATGGATGTGGCGCGCAAGCTGCTGATTCCGGCGCGCGAAGCGAAGTATACCCTGGAGTTAATGGATATCGACGTCTAGCCGGTGCTGCCAGCAAGTTTTGACGCCGGCGGCGATGTGGACGCTTTTCTTGCCCGACTGCCGACCTTGGACGCTAAGTTTGCCGCCAGAGTGGTGAAGGGCCGCGCGGAAGGGCAGGTGCTACGCTATGTGGGCAGCAGCATTGACGAAGGGCGCTGTAAAGTCAATATCGAGGCGGTGGGCAGCAACGATCCGCTGTTCAAAGTGAAAGACGGGGGAAACGCGCTGGCGTTCTCAACCCGCTATTATCAACCGTTACCGCTGGTGCTGCGCGGCTATGGCGCTGGCAATGATGTCACCGCCGCCGGCGTATTCGCCGATCTATTTACGCACGCTGTCATGGAAGTTGGGAGTTTAACATGGTTAAAGTGTATGCGCCGGCCTCAATCGGCAACGTCAGCGTGGGATTCGAGGCGCTGGGTGCGGCGGTGTCGCCGGTGGACGGGACGCTACTGGGGGATTGCGTCAGCGTATCCCGCGCGACAGCTGCAGCCTGCAAAGCGTCGGGCGCTTTGTCGACAAACTGCCGGCAGAGCCGGAGCAGAGTATCGTTTATCAATGCTTGCAGCGTTTTTGCGAGGCGGCGGGGGAAACGGTGGCGGTTGCCATGCGGCTGGAAAAAAACATGTTCATCGGCTCCGGTCTCCGGTTCCAGCGCCTGTTCGGTGATACCGGTGCTGCGGTGGCGCATGCGTTCTACGGCCTGGAGAATGTGCGGGTCGTGATCCTTTACCCCGAAGGCAAGATCAGCCCGCTGCAGGAAAAACTCTTTATGTACGCTGGGCGGCAATATTCACACCGTGGTGGTACAGGGCGATTTCGACGCCTGCCAGGCGCTGGTGAAACAGGCGTTCGATTTCGATGATGAAGAATTGAAACAGATGCTAGGGCTGAACTCCGCCAACTTTATCAATATCAGCCGTCTGCTGGCGCAGATTTGCTATTACTTTGAAGCGGTGGCGCAACTGCCGCAGTAAGCGTGTAATCAACTGGTAGTGTCGGTATCGAGCGGCAATTTCGGCGATCTTACCGCCGGTCTGCTGGCAAAAACCCTGGTGCTGCCGGTGAAGCGTTTTATCGCCGCCACCAACGCCAACAATACCGTACCGCAGTTTTTACGCGACGGACGTCAGCCAGCCCAATAATTGGCCGCGGGTGGAAGAATTGTTCCGGCGCAAAAACTGGCAACTGACCACGCTCGATTACGGCTGCGTCGACGATACTACCACCGCCGAGACGATGCGCGAGCTGGCGGGATTGGGCTATATTTCCGAGCCGCATGCCGCCATCGCCTACCGCCTGTTGCGCGACAGTTTACAGCCGGGGGAGTACAGATTATTCCTCGGCACCGCCCATCCGGCCAAGTTCAAGGAGTCGGTAGATACAATCCCCGGCCAGAGTCTGCCGTTGTCGCTAGCGCTGCCGGTGCGTGCGACGTTGCCGTTGCTGTCGGAGCGCATGCCTGCGTCCTTCTTCAGCGCCCTGCGCACGCTGAAGCTGGGGCTGGCGTCCTAGCGACATGTCGCCGCGGGTTTCATCTTCGCGCGGCGCAGTCGCTTTGGTCGATATGTCCGCCGGCGCCAGGCTGTGTTCCTGGCTCGCGGGTGGCATGTCGGGTAACGCTAGCGTCAACCGGCGTCGCGGCGGCGCATGAGCGCGCCACCGGCGGTCTTTGGCTGCGGTGTTAACCGTCCTGTTGCGGTCGTTTGAATACCCATTCATTGTCGCTGGAGGCCGCGGCGTCGAATCGATAACCGCCCGCATCAAAGGCCTTCAGCTGCTCTGGCTGTGTCAACGCTTCGGTAATGATAAAGCGGCTTATCATGCCGCGGGCTTTTTTGGCGTTGAAACTGATCACCTTGTACTGGCCGTTTTTTTTCATCCAGAAACACCGGTTTGATGACCCGCCCGTTAATCCGCGCCGGCTGCACCGCGCGGAAATACTCCTCCAAAGCCAGATTAATCACCAGAGCGTCGCCCTGTTCCGCCAGCGCCTGGTTGAGTTTGTCGGTAAGCGTAGTGCCCCAATTGTGATACAAAGAGGCCCCGGCCGGATTGGCCATACAGATCCCCATCTCCAGCCTGTAAGGCTGCATCAAATCCAGCAGACGCAGTACGCCGTACAGCCCGGACAACATCCGTAGGTGCCGTTGGGCAAAATCGAATTGCGCTTCGCTGAAGGTTTCTGCCGCCAGCCCGGTATAAACATCCCCCTTGAAGTCTAATATCGCCTGTCGCGCGTTGCCGGAAGTGAACGGCGTCTGCAAGGCCTGAAAGCGTGCGGCGTTCAGATCGGCCAATTTATCGCTAATCCCCATCAGGGCGCCGATACGCGCCGGCGTCAGCTGCCGGCACAGATCGATAAGCGCCGCCGACTGAGGCAGTAATTCGGGCTGCGTGTAGCGCCGGGTTGCCAGCGGACTCTGAAAATCCAGCGTTTTCGCCGGAGAAATAACGAGAAGCATTGCAAATTCCTGTTGTCGCGAAAAAAACGGGCGCCGGTTATGTCGCGGCGGCGCGTTAACAATCAAGGGGTTTGGGCGCTGCCGTCCGCCTGCTTTCCTGGTGTGACGGAGTCGGCCGTCCCCACAGATCCGGCGCCAACTGCGGTGCGATAGCCGGGAAGTTTACCGCATAAAATGTCGGTAGTTTCCCGATGGCGCGCTGGCTATTGTAATCATTGGCCAGCATCAACACGACCGGCGACAGCAATAAAAGGGCGATTAAGTTGGTTATCGTCATCAGGCCCATCGCCAGGTCCGCCAGTCGTCAGACCACCGACAAGTACCATGGTCAGGGTCAGCAGACGCAGCAGCCATTTCAGATTCATCGGCTGCGGCACGAAAAAACGCAGGCTGTTTTCCGCATAAGCGTAATTACCAATGATGGCGGCGAAGGAGAACACAAACACCAAAACCATGAGTAGCTGCATGCTCCAATGACCGGTAACCGTGGGCAGCGCTTGATTAATCAGCGCGATGCCGTGGAGATTGGCATAAGCATGCTCCAGTGTGCCGGAGGTGAGGATGATTGCGGCCGTGGCGCTGCAGATTACCAGGGTATCGATAAACACCGCCACAACATCTGAATATAGCCTTGCGAGGCGGGGGCGGCGGCGGCGATATTCGGCGCCGAGCCGGTGCCCGCCTCGTTTGAGAACAGACCGCGCTGTACCCCTTGAAAAATCGCCTGCGCCAGGCCATAGCCGGCCAGCCCCGAGGCGGCCTCCGCCCGGCCAAAGGCGCTATTAAACGTCAGGGCGGCGACCGTCGCGAGCTGGCGCCAGTGACGCACGACCACCCAAGCCGCCAGCAATAAGTAGAGAATACCCATTGTTGGTACCAGCCACTGGGTCAGACGGGCGATGGCGCGA
This sequence comes from Sodalis sp. (in: enterobacteria), assembly GCF_051710625.1. GTDB lineage: Bacteria > Pseudomonadota > Gammaproteobacteria > Enterobacterales > Enterobacteriaceae > JBPESN01. The sequence continues at coordinate 7,177 of NZ_JBPESN010000020.1, forward strand.
AGACCGCCGAAAATGACCGCGGCACTCAGGATAAGCAGCGCCAGGGTTATCGGCCAGCGGCCCATGCCAGACAGCTGCTGCGCGGACAGCATAATCGCGTTGGCCTGAACGGCGCTGAAAAAACCGTCATAGCCCGCCAACAGAAAAAGGGTAAATAACGTGCCCATCCAGCGCAAACCGAGTCCGGTGGCCATATACCAAGCCGGCCCGCCGCAGGCGTTGCCGCGGCCGTCGCGTATTTTGTACAGCTGCGCCAGGGTGCTTTCCGCAAAGGCGGTCGCCATGCCAATCAACGGCGCCAGCCACATCCAGAAAATGGCGCCCTGTCCGCCCAGGATCAGCGCGATGGCGACGCCCATCAGGTTACCTTACCGCAGCCGATACGGGCGGCAAGGGAGGTGCATAAGGCCTGAAACGGTGAAATACCGCCGCCGCCGCGCGTCCCTGAGTCTTTGAGAATCGTGAAGGTATGGCAGAAATGGCGTATCTGGATAAAGCCAGTGCGTAGCATAAACCAGATGCTGGTTCCCAACAGCAGATAAATTAACAGTAAATCCCATAACAGGTTATTAATAAAATTCAATGGCTCAGCCATCGTTCCTTTTTTCCTGCTCCAGCATCCTGGCTGGGTGTTGTAGGGCCTGGCGCCCATTTTACCTATTTTCCGGATGATTTCATCGATAGGTGCGACAGGTAAAAGTCCGCGTCCGGCCGCTTTCCGCCGCTGCCGCCCGTGCTATCATTTCAGCGCTGTATGTCCGATTCCTCAGAGCACGCGACAACATGAGAACATGATTATGACAGACAAACTCAGTTCCCTGCGTAAAATGACCACCGTCGTGGCCGATACCGGCGATATTACCGCCATTAAGCGCTACCAGCCCCAGGACGCGACCACGAATCCGTCGCTGATTCTCAACGCCGCCCAAATCCCGGAATACCGCGGCTATATCGACGACGCCATTGCCTGGGCGCGCGGACAGAGTAACGATCAGGCGGCACAGGTGATCTACGCCGCCGACAGGCTGGCGGTCAATATCGGCATGGAAATTCTGAAACTGGTGCCCGGCCGCGTTTCGACCGAAGTGGACGCTCGCCTTTCTTACGATACCGAGGCCAGCGTTGCCAAGGCCAAGAGCCTTATCAAACTCTATAACGATGCCGGTATTGGCAGCGAACGTATTTTAATCAAGCTGGCCTCTACCTGGCAGGGTATCCGTGCCGCCAAACAGCTGGAAAAAGTAGGGATCAACAGTAATCTGACGCTGCTGTTTTCTTTTGCCCAGGCGCGCGCCTGCGCCGAGGCGGGCGTGTATCTGATTTCTCCCTTCGTCGGGCGTATTCTCGACTGGCATAAGGCCAACGGCGAACGCCAGACTTTTGCCCCGGACGAGGATCCCGGCGTGGTATCGGTTACCGCCATCTATCGCTATTATAAAGAGCATGGGTATGACACCGTCGTTATGGGCGCCAGCTTTCGCAACAGCGGCGAGGTTATGGCATTGGCCGGCTGCGACCGGCTCACTATCGCGCCGGCGTTGCTGAAAGAGCTGGCGGAAAACGAGGGGGAGCTTGAGCGTAAACTTTCTTATACAGGGCCGGTGAAGGCGCGACCGGAGAAATTAACTGAAGCGGCCTTTCTCTGGCAGCATCATCAGGATCCCATGGCGGTGGATAAACTGGCGCAGGGTATCCGTAATTTCGCTGTTGACCAGGAAAAACTGGAGAAAATGCTGGGCGAACTGCTGTAACGTAGACCGCCGGCTGTTCCGTCGGCGGAGCGAAAAAAAACCTTTACGGCCCGGCGGGGCCGTTTTTTTATGGCGCCGCCGCCCGGCGCCCGCGATCGTGGTTAAGAAGAACATTATTATGCAAACTTGTCGCATCGGGCTGGTATCCATTTCAGACCGTGCCGCCCGCGGTATCTATGTCGATCAGAGGTTGCCGGCGCTTGAAGCGTGGCTGAACCGCGCCCTTAATTAGCCCGTTCTGCCTCAAAACCCGGCTGGTGCCGGACGAGCAACCTTTGATCAAGCAAACGCTGCGCGAATTGCTGGATGAGAGCGGTTGCCACCTGGTCCTGACCACCGGCGGCACCGGGCCGGCGCGGCGCGCGATGTCACGCCCGACGCTACGCTGGCGGTGGCCGATCGCGAAATGCCGGGGTTTGGCGAGCAAATGCGGCAAATCAGTCTGCACTTTGTTCCTACGGCCATTTTATCACGCCAGGCCGCCGTTATCCGTAAACAGTCCCTGATCCTTAATTTGCCGGGCCAGCCAAAATTGGTACAGGAGACGTTGGAAGGGGTAAAAAATACGCACGGCGAGGTTGAGGTTCAGGGCATTTTCGCCACCGCGCCCTATTGTATCCAACTGCTGGATGGCCCTTATTTGGAAACCGAGCCTTCGGTGGTGGTGGCGTTTCGACCGAAAAGTGCGCGCAGGGCAGTGGACGAGTGAGCGCCGCGGCGATAATGGGCACCTGGCGCCGCGTTCATGACTTATTGCCTGAACGGTAGACATTTTTACCGAGCCAGTAAGTGTAAGTTTACAAGGCGTGATATATTGTTGCCATTTCTCTTGTCAAGCGCAGATGATTATGCAGGACGAACGTCACCGCCGGTCGAATCGGCAGGATTATAAGACGCTTACGCTAGCGGCACTGGGTGGGGTGTTAAAGTTTTACGACTTTATTATCTTTGTGTTTTTCGCCGGGGTGAGGGGCAGCTGTTTTTCTCGGCGGACATGCCGGAATGGCTGCGCCAGATGCAAACTTTCGGTATTTTTGCCGCAGGCTACCTGGCGCGGCCGCTGGGGGGGGGGATCGTAATGGCGCACTTCGGCGATAGGGTGGTGCGCAAGAAAATGTTTACCCTGTCTATCCTGCTAATGGCGCTGCCGATGCTGCTGATTGGTCTGTTGCCGACCTATGCCGCGCTGGGTATCGCGGCGCCGCTGCTGCTATTGTTGTTGCGGATCCTGCAGGGCGCGGCCATAGGCGGCGAGGTTCCCGGCGCCTGGGTCTTTTTGTCGCCGAACACGTGCTCGCCCGGCGCATTGGTTTTGCCTGCGGCGCTCTTCAGCCGGGCTGGCCGTCGGTATTCTGCTCGGCTCGTTTGTGGCCACGGTTATTAACCAATTACTCCCCGCCGGCATCGTGGTGGTTATCCTGATAGCGCCGCTGTGGCTGTAACAATAGCAGGGCGCCACAGCCACCGTGGCGCTGCCGGCCAATTGCATGGCGATTATCGCCCTGGCGTTCGGCCGCATCATCGCCGGCGTGTGATAGACAGGTTCGGGGCGCAAAAAACCTTTGTTGCCGGCTGCGCCCTATTGGGCGTCGGCAGTTGGATCTTTTATTACGGCGACGTCACCCATCCGGCGCAACTGTTCCTGACCTACGGTATAGCCGGTTTCTTCGTCGGCATAATGGGCGGGGTGCCTTTTGTCATGGTCCACGCGTTTCCGGCGCCGGTGCGGTTTAGCGGTATTTCCTTTTCCTACAATATTTCCTACGCCCTTTTCGGCGGCCTGACGCCCATGGTGGTGACCTTATTGATGAAAGTGACGCCAATGGCGCCGTCCTGGTACGTGCTGGCGCTGGCGCTGATGGGCGGCGCGCTGGGATTTGCGCTGCCGGGACAGGTCAAAGGCGCGCTGCCGCGCACCGATCGAGCTAAAGCGGTCTTGTAAAACCTCCTTTGGCAGGCACGCCTGACCTTAGGTGCGTTAAATTAGGGGTAATTAATTTACTGTAAATAATTAAATATATTAGCTAATTCGCCGTGCGTTCAGAGGCGAAACGCCCGGCGTATAGGGTGCCGTCGCCGTTTTTTTTTGCCATTACCCCTTGATGCAGGGCGGCATGACCCCATCTTATTTGCATCCAACGTTGTTAAACCTGGGAAATTATCAGGCGGCGAAAACTTGAAAAGATAATTTTCGGCCGCATATCAGGTTTACGACCACAATAAAATTAAACTTTAGTGGAGATGTTTAGATGGGAAAAATCATTGGTATCGACTTGGGTACGACCAACTCCTGCATCGCAATTATCGAAGGCAGCAAACCTCGCGTACTTGAAAACAGCGAAGGCGATCGTACGACCCCTTCCATCATTGCCTATACGCAGGATGGTGAAATTCTGGTTGGCCAACCGGCTAAACGTCAGTCCGTCACTAATCCGCAGAACACGTTGTTCGCCATCAAGCGTTTGATTGGCCGTCGTTACCAGGATGAAGAAGTACAGCGCGATGTCAGCATCATGCCGTACAAAATCGTCGCGGCTGACAACGGCGACGCTTGGCTGGAAGTTAAAGGCCAGAAAATGGCGCCGCCGCAGATTTCCGCAGAAATTCTGAAGAAAATGAAAAAAACTGCGGAAGACTATCTGGGCGAACCGGTCACCGAAGCGGTTATCACCGTGCCGGCCTATTTTAACGATACGCAGCGCCAGGCGACCAAAGACGCCGGACGTATCGCCGGTCTGGACGTCAAGCGTATCATCAACGAACCGACCGCGGCCGCGCTGGCCTACGGCCTGGACAAAGAAACCAGCAACCGTACCATCGCGGTTTATGACCTGGGCGGCGGGACCTTCGATATCTCGATTATCGAAATCGATGGTGTCGATGGTGAAAAAACCTTTGAAGTGCTGGCGACCAACGGCGACACCCATTTGGGTGGCGAGGATTTCGACAGCCGTCTTATCAACTATCTGGTCGACGAATTCAAGAAAGATCAGGGTATCGATCTGCGCAACGATCCGCTGGCGATGCAGCGCCTGAAAGAGGCGGCCGAAAAAGCCAAGATCGAGCTGTCCTCCGCGCAGCAGACCGACGTCAACCTGCCGTACATCACGGCCGACGGCTCCGGTCCTAAGCATATGAACCTGAAAGTGACCCGCGCCAAACTTGAGTCACTGGTGGAAGAGCTGGTCAATCGCACGCTTGAGCCGCTGAAAGTGGCGCTGAAGGATGCGGGCCTGTCGGTTTCCGACATCAAAGACGTTATCCTGGTCGGCGGGCAGACCCGTATGCCGCTGGTGCAGAAGAAAGTCACCGACTTCTTCGGCAAAGAGCCGCGTAAAGACGTCAACCCGGACGAAGCGGTGGCCATCGGCGCCGCGGTTCAGGGCGGTGTACTGGCCGGCGACGTGAAAGACGTGCTGCTGCTGGACGTTACCCCGCTGTCGCTGGGTATCGAAACCATGGGTGGCGTAATGACACCGCTGATTTCTAAGAACACCACCATCCCGACCAAGCACAGCCAGGTGTTCTCCACCGCGGAAGACAACCAGTCCGCCGTGACTATCCATGTGCTGCAGGGGGAACGTAAGCGCTCCGGCGATAATAAATCGCTGGGCCAGTTCAACCTGGACGGCATTGCGCCTGCCATGTGCGGTACGCCGCAGATTGAAGTGACGTTCGATATCGACGCCGACGGCATTCTGCATGTCTCCGCCAAGGACAAGAACAGCGGCCGCGAACAGAAGATTACCATCAAGGCCTCCTCCGGTTTGAACGAAGAGGAAATTCAGAAGATGGTGCAGGAAGCGGAAGCGAACGCCGAATCCGACCGCAAGTTTGAAGAGCTGGTGCAGACTCGTAACCAGGCCGACCATTTGCTGCACAGCACCCGTAAGCAGTTGGAAGACGCGGGTGACAAACTGCCGGCTGATGACAAGACTGCCATTGAGGACGCGCTGAAAAATCTGGATACCGCCCTGAAAGGCGAGGATAAAGCCGATATCGAAGCAAAAATGCAGACGCTTATTCAGGTGTCCGGCAAACTGCTCGAAGTAGCTCAGCAGCAGGCACAGGCGGCCGGCGATGGCGGCGCCAAGGCGGACGATGATGTTGTTGACGCCGAGTTTGAAGAAGTTAAAGATAAAAAATAATCGCCCTGAACGGGCACGGCGGCGAGGTCGTTTACCCCGCCGCTGCGGGCAACAGGCACGGGCGTCGGGGGAACTCTGCGCCCGTGCACGCATGTTGAGGGCAGGAAGAGACAACGATGGCGAAATCAGACTACTACGAGATTTTGGGCGTTTCCCGGGATGCGGAAGAGCGTGAAATCAAAAAGGCCTATAAACGCCTGGCGATGAAATTCCACCCAGATCGCAACCCAGGGAATGCCGAAGCCGAAGCGAAATTCAAAGAGATTAAAGAAGCCTATGAAGTGCTGACTGACGCGCAAAAGCGCGCCGCCTACGATCAGTATGGTCATGCGGCCTTTGAACAGGGCGGCAGGGGGGCCGGCGGCGCGGATTTCAGCGATATCTTTGGCGATGTGTTTGGCGATATCTTTGGCGGCGGCCGGCGTCAGCGCGCCAGCCGGGGCGCAGATTTACGCTATAACATGGAGCTTTCCCTTGAGGAGGCGGTGCGTGGCGTGACACGTGAAATCCGCATTCCGACGCTTGAGGAGTGCGATGTCTGCCACGGCAGCGGCGCTAAGACGGGGACGTCGGCAGTCAGCTGTCCGACCTGCCACGGCCAGGGGCAGGTTCAGATGCGTCAGGGCTTCTTCGCGCTTCAGCAGACGTGTCCTACCTGTCAGGGACAGGGCAAAATCATCAAAGATCCCTGCACCAAGTGCCAGGGCCGTGGTCGGGTAGAGAAATCCAAAACGCTGTCGGTGAAGATCCCGGCCGGCGTGGATACCGGCGATCGCATCCGTTTGTCGGGCGAAGGGGAAGCGAGGGAGCATGGGGCAGCCGCAGGGGATCTGTATGTACAGGTCCAGGTGCGCAAACACCCCATCTTTGAACGCGAAGAAAACAGCCTGTACTGTGAAGTGCCGATCAACTTTGCCATGGCGGCGCTGGGTGGCGAGATCGAAGTGCCGACGCTCGACGGCCGGGTGAAGCTGAAAGTGCCGGCGGAAACACAGACCGGTAAACTCTTCCGCATGCGTGGCAAAGGCGTGAAATCGGTGCGCGGCGGTTCCCAAGGGGATCTGCTGTGTCGGGTAGTGGTGGAAACACCCGTGAAACTCAACGAGCGGCAGAAACAACTGCTGCGGGAGCTGGAAGAAAGCTTTGGCGGGCCGAGCGGCGATCAGAACAGTCCACGCTCGAAAAGCTTTTTCGCCGGCGTGAAAAAATTTTTTGACGATCTAACTCGTTAATCGGGCCCGCACACGGCTCGCATCTCCCCGGCCTCCGCCAGGTTTTTTTTGCCGCGCCTGCGGCGCCGTAAGCGCTTTTTCGCCGGTTCTGGGGGCGGTTTTCATTTACCCCCACCGCCTCTTGTCGCACAATATTCCCCTGCCCGCAACGACTGAGGAACACTATATGATAGCTGCGTCTTTACGCCGCATGATCACCCACCCGGCCACCGGCGGCGTATTGCTTTTCGTCGCCGCGCTTGCCGCTATCGTGATGGCCAATACCGACGCCCGCGCGCTGTACAACGTCATCATTCACTTTCCTGCACAATCTAATAGCGCGACACCTTCGCACCTGACCTTGCTGACGATGGTTAACGATGGCTTGATAGCGGTGTTTTTTCTGGCCGTCGGTTTGGAAATAAAATACGAACTGCTGCAGGGCGCGCTCAATAGCCGCACGCGGGCAGCCTTTCCCGCTATCGCCGCGTTGGGTGGCATGGTGGCGCCGGCGGTGATTTATAGTCTGGTGACAGCCGGGACGCCCGTATTGCGCGCCGGATGGGCGATTCCGGCCGCCACCGATATTGCCTTTGCCGTCGGCGTATTGACCTTGCTGGGAACGCGGGTGCCGGTCAGCCTGAAGGTGTTCCTGCTGGCGCTGGCGATTATTGATGACCTGGGTGCGATAGTGATTATCGCGTTGTTTTACAATACCACACTTGAGCCGCTGGCGCTGGCCGCGGCGGGCGCCGTGATCGGCATCATGGCGCTGATGAATCGCGCCAATGTTCGTTTTCTGTCGCTCTACCTGCTGCTGGGGGCGGTATTGTGGGGCTGTATCCTGCTTTCGGGTATCCATGCGACGCTCGCCGGCGTGATGGTGGGGGGGCTTATCCCGCTCACGCTGCCCGCCTCCGAAGTATCTCCGGCGCGAGCGTTGGGGCACCGGTTGCAGCCGTGGGTGGTGTATCTGATCCTGCCCCTGTTCGCCTTCGCCAACGCGGGGATTTCGCTGCAAGGCGTGGCGCCCGGGCATTTGACCTCCTTCTTGTCGCTGGGGATCGCCGCCGGGCTGGTGGTCGGTAAACCGCTGGGGATAGTATTGTTCACCGCTGCGGCGGTGAAACTCAAACTGGCCAGGTTGCCCGCCGGCATCGCTTTCCGGCACATTGCCGCGGCGGCCGTGTTGTGCGGTATCGGCTTCACCATGTCGATTTTTATCGCCAATCTGGCGTTTGGGCATGATGTTCCGGAAAGGATTGTGCTGGCGAAAGTCGGCATTTTATCCGGCTCGGTGATTGCGGCGGTGCTGGGTTACCTGCTGCTGCGCGCTATCCTGCCGCAGCAGCAGAGTAGCGGGGTCAGTGCTGGTCGGGGGTTAACGGATGAAGGCAATACGCGGGCCCAGTTAGCAAATGGGAAGGAAAGTTTGCGAAGTTGGCCGGTGCGCTTTCCCCCACAGCCGGCCCTGGCTGGTTTGCGGGCATAAAAAAACCGGCCAGGGCCGCTTTCTCAACAAAGCACAACGCGACAACAATTACTGCATGGCGTTGATTTGCGTAGTCAGGTTTGATTTATGACGTGCTGCTTTGTTTTTGTGGATCAACCCTTTGCTGGCCTGACGGTCAACAATCGGTTGCATGGCAGAAAACGCATTCTGCGCAGCTTCTTTGTCGCCGGCGGCGATAGCCGCGTAAACCTTCTTCACAAAGGTGCGCATCATGGAGCGACAGCTTGCATTATGCTGATGACGCTTCTCAGACTGTACGGCGCGTTTCTTAGCTGATTTGATATTAGCCAAGGTTTAACTCCCAAACTTGTTCTATGAGACAATTCAAAGGCCGAGAAATATGCCCGTTTGGTCTTCTTTTGTCAATGAATTTGTGCAAATAAGCGCCGCTGAAACGTGCGACGCCTGTTACAATGTGATGGCGCAAGGTTCTACCAGTTTCCGCCGGCGGAATACAGTGCTTCAGGCGAAAAAAGCGATTACCGGTGTGAGGGCGCCCATTGCCCGCCGGCAATGCGTCAGCATAAGCTACGTGAAAATTGGGCGGAGGCGAAATAAGCGCGGCTTTCTCTTCGCGCGATGTCAAAGATTGGAATCGCGGGTTAACCTTAGCCACTGTACAAGGTATAATCCGCCGATTTCCACTGTTTTAGGTGTCTTGAGTCTGCTATGGAGCTTATTCGCGGCATACATAATTTACAGCCACGTCACCATGAGTGCGTGCTGACCATCGGCAATTTTGACGGCTTTCACCGCGGACACCAGGCGCTTATTGCAGAGTTGCAGGCTGAGGGCCGCCGCCGCGGTTTGCCGGTGATGGTGATGATCTTTGAACCTCAGCCGCAGGAGCATTTCGCCGGCGATGCCGCGCCAGCGCGGTTGACCCGGCTGCGGGACAAAGTGAAATACCTGGTGGCCGCCGGTGTGGACGCGACGGTGTGCGTCACCTTCGACAAGCGTTTTGCGGCGCTAAGCGCACGCGCGTTCGTGACCGATCTGCTGGTAAAAAAATTGGGCGTGCGCTTCATCGGCGTCGGCGACGATTTCCGCTTTGGCGCCCGGCGTCAGGGAGATTTCGCCCTGCTTCAGCAGGCGGGGAAAGAGGCCGGGTTTGAGGTAATGAACACCGTGACCTACACCGAAGGCGGCCGGCGCATCAGCAGCACCGCCGTCCGTGAGGCGCTGGCGCAGGATCGGCTGGCGGAGGCGGAAATGCTGTTAGGGCACCCCTATCGCCTCTCCGGCCGCGTGGTGCACGGCGACGCGCTGGGGCGGACCATCGGCTTCCCGACCGCCAACGTGTCGCTCAAAGGGCGACAGGCGCCGATAAACGGCGTGTATGTGGTAGAGGTCCACGGCCTTGCCGAGCGGCCTTTGCCCGGCGTCGCGAACATCGGCACCCGGCCCACGGTGGCCGGTTTGCGCCAGCGGCTGGAAGTGCATTTGCTGGACGTGGACAAAAATCTGTACGGTCGCCATATCGAAGTGGTGATACGCGCGAAAGTGCGCAACGAACAACGGTTTGCCTCGCTAGACGATCTAAAGCGGCAAATCGCGAATGATGTGGTGAGCGCCCGCGACTATTTCGGACTGGCGCCACCCCAATAATGCTCAAACCGATAACAGAACCGAGAATCGAATGACTGATTACAAAAATACCCTGAATTTGCCGGAGACAGGGTTTCCCATGCGCGGCGATTTAGCCAAGCGTGAGGCTGGCATGCTGGAGCGTTGGTATGAACAGGATCTGTACGGGATTATTCGTCAGGTCAGGAAGGGCAAAAAGACCTTCATACTGCACGACGGCCCGCCGTATGCGAACGGCAGCATTCATATCGGTCATTCGGTCAATAAAATTATTAAAGATATTATTATCAAATCCAAAGGTTTGATGGGCTATGACTCGCCCTATGTGCCAGGCTGGGACTGCCATGGCCTGCCGATTGAACTGAAGGTGGAGCAATTCATCGGCAAGCCGGGGGAGAAGGTCAGCGCCGCGGAATTCCGCGCCGCCTGCCGTCGTTACGCCGCCGAACAGGTGGAGGGGCAGAAAAAGGATTTCATCCGCCTGGGCGTGCTCGGCGACTGGGAACATCCTTACCTGACGATGAACTTCGCCACCGAAGCGAATATCATCCGCGCGTTAGGCAAGATTATCGCCAACGGCCACCTGCATAAAGGTGCCAAGCCGGTGCATTGGTGCATCGACTGCCGCTCCGCGCTGGCGGAGGCGGAAGTGGAGTATTACGACCGTACTTCGCCGTCCATCGACGTCGCTTTCACGGCCGATGATGCCCGCGCGGTTGCCGCCAAGTTCGGCGCCGCAGACTTCGCCGGCAAAATCTCCTTGGTCATCTGGACCACCACGCCGTGGACCCTGCCGGCCAACCGCTCCATCGCCGTCCACCCCAACTTCGATTATCAATTGGTTGAGGTAGAAGGGCAAGGCTATATTCTGGCCGCCGATCTGGTGGACAGTGTGATGGCGCGCGCCGGCATTACGCGCTGGACGGTGCTCGGCAGCGCCAAAGGCAGCGCGCTGGAGCTGCTGCGATTCCGCCATCCCTTTATGGGCTTCGATGTGCCGGCCATCGTCGGCCAGCACGTGACGCTGGACGCGGGTACCGGCGCGGTGCATACCGCCCCCGGCCATGGCCCAGATGACTATGTCATCGGTCAGCAATACGGCCTGGAGGTCGCCAATCCGGTCGGCCCCGATGGCTGCTATCTGCCGGGTACCCTACCTGCGTTGGATGGCTTGCAGGTCTTTAAAACCAATGATGTGGTCATCAATCTGCTGCACGACAGCGGCGCCCTGCTGCACGTGGAAAAGCTACAGCACAGCTATCCGCATTGCTGGCGCCATAAAACGCCGATTATTTTTCGCGCCACGCCGCAGTGGTTCGTCAGCATGGATCAGCGCGGCCTGCGCAGGCAATCGCTGGCGGAGATCAAGGACGTGCAGTGGATCCCAGGCTGGGGCCAGGCGCGCATCGAAACCATGGTCGCCAACCGTCCCGACTGGTGCATTTCGCGTCAGCGCACCTGGGGCGTGCCGATGGCGCTGTTTGTGCATAACGAGACCGAAGCGCTACATCCGCGCACCATCGAACTGATGGAAGCCGTGGCGCAACGGGTCGAGCAGGACGGCATTCAGGCCTGGTGGGATTTGGATCCGGCCGAGATCCTGGGTGACGATGCCGCTCATTATCACAAAGTGCCGGATACGCTCGATGTCTGGTTCGACTCCGGCTCCACCCACTCCTCCGTAGTGGCGGTGCGGCCGGAATTTGAAGGCCATGCGCCCGATATGTACCTGGAAGGGTCTGACCAGTATCGCGGCTGGTTCATGTCATCGCTGATGATCTCCACCGCCATGCATGGCAAGGAGCCGTATCGTCAGGTGCTGACCCACGGCTTTACCGTCGATGGGCAGGGCCGGAAGATGTCCAAATCGGTGGGCAACGTGGTCAGCCCGCAGCAGGTCATGGACAAGCTGGGCGCCGATATCCTGCGCCTATGGGTGGCCTCTACCGACTACACCGGCGAGATGGCGGTGTCCGATGAGATCCTCAAGCGCGCCGCCGACGCCTATCGCCGCATCCGCAACACCGCGCGTTTCCTGCTGGCCAACCTAAACGGTTTTGATCCGGCGCGCCAGAGCGTGAGTCCGGAGCAGATGGTGGTGCTAGATCGCTGGGCGGTGGGCCGTGCACAAACGGCGCAGGCTGAGATTATCGCCGCCTACGACAGCTATGATTTCCATAACGTCGTGCAGCGTATGATGCAGTTTTGTTCCGTCGAGATGGGCTCTTTTTACCTGGATATCATCAAGGACCGTCAGTACACCACCAAAGCGGACAGTACCGTCCGCCGCAGCTGCCAGACTGCGCTGTATCATATCATCGAAGCCTTGGTACGCTGGATGGCGCCCATCATGTCGTTTACCGCCGATGAAATCTGGGGCTTTATGCCGGGGGAGCGGGCGCAGTATGTCTTCACCGAAGGGTGGTATGATGGCCTGTTCGGACTGGACGCCGCCCAACCGTTGAACGATGCTTATTGGCAAACCCTGTTGCAGGGGCGTAGCGAGACCAACAAGGTCATCGAGCAGGCGCGGGCGGATAAGCGTATCGGCGGCTCACTGGAAGCCCGCGTCACGCTGTATGCGAAGCCTGACCTTGCCGCTTCGCTGCGCGAGCTGGGCGATGAACTCTACTTTGCGCTGCTCACCTCCGAGGCAGTAGTCGCGGATTATGCCGACGCCGGCGATGACGCGGTGCAGTGTGAAGGGCTTAAGGGGCTGAAAATTGCCCTGGCGAAAGCCAAAGGGGAAAAATGTCCGCGCTGCTGGCATTATGAGACGGATATCGGCCAGCATGTCGATCATCCGGAAATCTGTGGTCGCTGCGTCACGAATGTGGCCGGCCTGGGCGAAAAGCGTAAGTTTGTCTAATGAATAAAACGATAATGTCCACGGGACTGCGCTGGCTTTGGCTGGCGCTGGTGGTCCTGGCGCTGGATCTCGGCAGCAAGCAGTGGGTCATGACGCATTTCTGGCTCGGTGAGTCGGTGCCGGTAATCCCGTTTATCAATTTTACCTACGCCCATAACCCGGGCGCCGCCTTTAGTTTTTTGGCGGACAGAGGAGGATGGCAACGCTGGGCGTTTTCCGCGATCGCAGTCGTAATCGCGGTGGTGTTGCTGGTCATGATGTATCGTTCGGACCAGCGTGCCAGGTTGTCTAACGCCGCCAACGCGATGATTATCGGCGGCGCGCTGAGCAACCTGTTCGACCGGATGGTGCACGGTGTCGTGATCGATTTTATCGATTTTTATGTCGGCAACTGGCATTGGCCGACGTTCAACGTGGCGGATGCGGGTATCTGCATCGGCGCCGTATTGATTGTGCTGGAGGGTTTTTGCCGCCCCGCCGGTAAAACCGCCAGGCAGAAAGGGTGAAGTGATGACGACTCACGCCGTACAACCGGACAGCGCGGTATTGCTGCATTTTGATCTTAAACTGGCGGACGGGCAGTTGGCCGATTCCACGCGGCGCGAGAACAAACCGGCGCTTTTCCAGCTTGGGGATGGCAGCCTGTCCGCCGAGTTGGAATAGCCGCTGCTTGGCCTGCATCAGGAAGACAGGAAAACCTTCTCACTGGCGCCGGAGGCGGCGTTTCGGTCCGTCCAATCCCAATCTGATTCAGTTTTATTCGCGCCGTAATTTTATCGAAACCGGGGTGCCGGAGGTGGGCACCATTATGCTCTTCACCGGTATCAACGGTAGCGAAATGCCGGGGCTTATCAGCGATGTGGCTGAAGACTTCATCACCGTCGATTTTAACCATCCGTTTGCCGGAAAGATGGTGTGGTTCGACATTGAAGTGCCGGCGATTGACTCGCAACAGGAGGCGACCGATGCGCATACTGCTGGCTAATCCACGCGGATTTTGCGCCGGCGTAGACCGGGCAATCAGTATCGTGGAGCGCGCGCTGGAAATTTACGGTGCGCCCATCTATGTGCGCCATGAAGTCGTGCATAACCGCTACGTAGTCAATACGCTGCGCCAGCGGGGCGCGATTTTTATTGAGCAAATCACGGAAGTACCTGGTGGTTCAATCCTGATTTTCTCCGCCCACGGCGTTTCTCAGGCGGTACGGGCAGAGGCGCGTCGCCGCGATTTGACCGTGTTTGACGCCACCTGCCCGCTGGTGACCAAAGTGCATGTGGAAGTGGCCCGCGCCAGCCGCAAAGGCACCGAGTCTATCCTCATTGGCCATACCGGTCATCCTGAAGTTGAAGGCACCACGGGGCAATACAATAACCCCGCCGGCGCCATGTATCTGGTTGAATCACCTGAGGATGTTTGGCAGCTTAAGGTCAAAAACGTCGATAACTTGTGTTTTATGACGCAAACCACGCTGTCGGTGGATGATACTTCAGACGTCATCGACGCGCTGCGCGCGCGGTTTCCCGCCATCATTGGACCGCGCAAAGACGATATTTGCTATGCCACCATCAACCGTCAGGAAGCGGTACGTAGTCTTGCCGCTGATGCCGATGTAGTGCTGGTCGTCGGTTCAAAAAATTCTTCCAACTCCAACCGGCTGGCGGAACTGGCTCGGCGGGTTGGCAAGCCGGCCTATCTGATTGACAGCGCCCGCGACATCCAGGAAAGCTGGCTCCAGGGGACGCAAACTATCGGCGTTACCGCCGGCGCGTCGGCGCCGGATATACTGGTACAGCATGTGATCGAACGCCTGCGCTCGTTGGGTGCTGAAGATGCTAGAGAGCTCATCGGCCGCGAGGAGAATATCGTGTTCGAGGTACCGAAAGAGCTGCGCTTGGAAGTGAAAACGGTGGAATAACATCACCTTCGGTGGGAAAATACCACCAACACCACCTTCGGTGGAATTACGCCACCCTCGTCGTTCTCCTCTCCTGGTCGGCGGCGCCGACCGCCGGCGAGGCTTAATCGAACCGGAATCGATACGTTGGCGCGCCGCTGCTGCGGGTGGCGACCTGCAGCAGCGCGCCGGCCAGCTCGCCGGGGGCCGTAAGTTGCTGAAGTAATGTACAGCGTTGTGCCGTCAGGACCGCCGAAAGCGCAGCAACTGGGCCGTATGACCGGTAGCGGCACATGTTCGGCCAGCGTCAGCGTCCCCTGACGAATACGCTAGGGGCTCAGGCAACCGTGGCCGAAACGGGTGGTAATCACCCCCCCCTCGCGGCTGAGCGAGCCGCCGAGCGGCGCTGACTCGTTAACGTCCATGGTGCTGAACCACAGGAATCCGTCGGGAGCGACAGCGGCTTCGTTCGGTCGGCTGCCCGCCGCGTCCAGCGGGTAGGGGCACGGCGTTGCCGGTTGCGCCTGATGATCGTCCCATTGATATAGCGGGATTGCTCTGGTCGCTCACCAGCAGAAACTATTCATGGCGCTCGGTCAACAGTGCGGCGCTGAACAAGGTCGCGAACGGACGCTGCTCGATGACGTCCCTCGTCGGCCAATAGCGCAGCAGGCGCTGCTGCTCAATATCTACCCACAGCAAAGACTGGCTGTGATTGCACCAGACAGGGGACTCACTCAATTGGGCGTGATGATTGCCCACCGGACGCACCGGGCCGTTGAAAAACGTTTCCATCCTGACCTCTTCGTTTGCTTCCCAATAAGTCCTAAGTGTAACGGTTTTGTGCCGGGGGAAAAGCGTAACAACGCAGCTGAGGTGAATAATCATTCAAAGTACGCGGCACCGTGCAAAAAAAAAGTCGATTGCCCGCATTGTTGCTTATCGGCTGCGTGCCCTATCGCGAATTCATTATCACAACGGATTTTTGCTGGCGGCGACGCACGGGCGCGGTTAACCTGAGGCTAAATGACAGGTCATAAAAGTGAGAGGGTTCATGAGCAATACACCAATCCGCATCGCGGTCGCCGGCGCGGGCGGCCGGATGGGGCGCCAGCTTATTCAGGCTGTGGCGCAGTCGGAACAGGCGACGCTGGGCGCCGCGTTAACCCGTAGCGGTTCGGCATTGTGCGGCGTAGACGCCGGTGAGCTGGCCGGTATCGGCGCCTTGGGTGTCGCGATAAGCGGCGAGCGGGCAGCGGTAAAAGACGACTTTGACATCCTTATCGATTTCACCCGTCCCGACGCCAGCATGGCGTATTTAGCATTCTGCCGCCGGCATCATAAAGGTATCGTTATCGGCACGACCGGCTTCAGCGATGCCCAGAAAGAGGCCATCAGCGCTGCGGCGCAAGAGACGGGCGTTGTTTTCGCCGCCAACTTCAGCGTTGGCGTCAACCTGATGCTCAAGCTGCTGGAAAAGGCGGCGCAGGTGATGGGGGAGGGGGCCGATATTGAAATTATCGAGGCCCATCACCGCCACAAAGTGGATGCTCCCTCGGGCACCGCGCTGGCCATGGGCAAAGCGATAGCCGGCGCGCTCGGGCGAGATCTGGCCCGCTGCGCCGTGTACAGCCGTGAAGGGCACACCGGCGAACGTAAAGCGAAAAGTATCGGCTTCGCCACGGTGCGGGCCGGTGACATTGTGGGTGAGCATACCGCGATGTTTGCCGAGATCGGCGAGCGTCTGGAGATAACCCATAAGGCTTCCAGCAGGATGACGTTTGCCAGTGGGGCGGTTCGTGCCGCCGTTTGGCTATCTGGCCAGAAAAAGGGCCTTTTTGACATGGTAAATGTGCTTAACCCCGATAAACTTTAGCCCAATTACCGGCGGTCAGGCTAAAATTAAAGACATACCGTGATAATTTTGAAATAAAAAATAATGCCGTTGGCCATGGTATTGTTTTTTCCTGCTTTATTGGCATTTTATGCGCTAACAGGCCGTAATGTAGCATTTGACGCTGATTGTTCTGCAGCGCAAGGTGGTTTTTCCCGCCATAGTACTTTTTTAAGTATTCCCTGCTGCCCTGGCGGAAATAAAATGGCGGGCAACCATTTTCCCGGCCGGTTTTATTCTCTTTTTTAACCTGTTCACGCCGGCATTTCCCTAAAGTGAACGAAAGCAGATAAATATTCTTCCTTTGGGGTAGACAAAGTGCAGGGTCATCTTTAAATTGCGCCCAATTTGCCAAAGTTCTACCTTACAGGTGATTTTTGCATTGATTCATCCCTTTTGAATTAACATGTAAATTTAATGACTAAATATTCCTTGGAGAGTGTTTTGATAAAGTCAGCGCTGTTAGTTCTGGAAGACGGAACCCAATTCCACGGTCGGGCCATTGGGGCAGAGGGCACGGCGGTGGGGGAAGTGGTTTTCAATACGTCAATCACCGGTTATCAAGAAATCCTCACTGATCCTTCCTATACCCGCCAAATCGTCACCCTTACTTATCCCCATATCGGCAATGCCGGCACTAATGAAGCAGACAATGAATCACCCCGCGTGCAAGCGCAGGCGCTGCTGATCCGCGATCTGCCGCTTATCGCCAGCAACTTTCGCGATACGCTGTCGCTGTCGGACTACCTGAAGCAGCAGAATATTGTCGGCATCGCCGATATCGATACCAGCAAGCTGACGCGTTTGCTGCGGGAGGAAGGGGGCGCAAAACGGCTGTATTATCGCCGGTGATGCTCCGGACGCGCAGCTGGCGCTGCGTAAAGCCCGTGAATTTCCCGGTCTGAACGGCATGGATCTGGCGAAAGAAGTGAGCACCACCGAACAAACAGTACAGCTGGACCCTGGGAAGGCGGCTTGCCCGCGCGCGCGCCGGATCTGCCCTACCATGTGGTGGCCTACGACTACGGCATCAAGCGCAATATCATGCGCATGCTGGTAGATCGCGGCTGCCGATTGACGGTGGTGCTCTGCCGCTGGCCAGCGGCGCCAAGACCGTGAAGATGAAGTTCGGTCACCACGGCGGCAACCATCCGGTAAAAGATTTGGCGGCCAATCGGGTGATGATCACCGCTTAGAACTACGGTTTCGCGGTGGATGAGAAAACGCTGCCCGACACGCTCAGGGTGTCGCATACCTCGCTGTTCGACGGCACTGTAGCGATGCAAAATATTCTGGACTAATTTGTAGACAATTCTGGACTCTCTTAAACCCTAAAAGATGGCTATTTTGGACAGCTCAGAATTGATTGCAAAATCTATAGCTAAGGCGGGCGTCAAGCTTCTCCAGCTAACTCCCCTTCGGAGATACAGGTTGTTCTCAGAATGGCAGTGTGAACCTCAAAAAGCCAATGGGATGGCTTGGATGTCTTAAAAATGGTCAAAAGATGTGTATAACAATATGGGGTAAAGCTCTCTATCCAAGCTCTCATCTTCTCCAATGTGGCACCGTCTTGCCCTAGTTTTGGAGGTGGATATTTCATTATTCTGAACAGCAGTGTGCCATGTGCGTTATCGTTGATCATTCGCGACCTGTTCTGTGATAATGGAATAAGTTTCACCTACTTACTCCAAGTCATCATCTTGTTTTAACTAAATAAGTCCTATAGGATACCCAGCAAAATAGGATTTATTCAGAATAAATGCTTCAGCCAAGGTCGTACATGATAGTAAAAATTAAAGCCTTCTTATCAGGCCAAGGAATTGGTGGAAAAGATGAGTATGCTGATGCTTACCATATGTATGAGAGGAAGTACGGCAACACATCCTGATATACTCCAGTTGTTCCACAACAAAGCCAGTTGCAGAGCTACGTACTTTATTAAACGTGATTCGGTTGGTAATCTGTTAGGTGCGTACTGTGCTTGGGGTTCTTTTTATCTCGCGGGTGATACAAAAGCTAGGAAAATTTTTTCTCTGGAAAAATATCCATTGACCTGCGGTGAGATAGCTTTACCCATTTCATCGACGCTAAAATCTCTGCTTTCCTTTAAAACAAAATACCTATCGTCTATAAATAGTAACATAATTAACGCCACTTACTCACTTGATAGTGACAGACAAATTTAGCTAGCTAAGGGGTGTGGTAAAAATGGGTTTAGTTACAAAACAAAATCAAGAAGAAACAAAAAGTTGGGGGATTTTATAACTGCAGGTGGAGAAATAAAAGATCAATCCGATTTTAGCGATAATAAATTAATTACTATCTTTTCGCGGCTTTTTTTAATGCGTCGAAAATGTGAAATACAAGGTGTTGATTATATTGCATCAGTTATATGTGAGCTGCGGCATCATATGTTTGGACATGTACTATTGATGCATGGTGAACCTTGTGCTTTTCAGTTTATAACGCAGTCAGAGAGTCCTGAGTGGTTATGTTTTGACTATTATAAATAGCGGATTTGATCCTCGCTTTGAAAAATTGAGTGTGGGAACAATAGTAACTTGGTTAAATGTCAAGTCTGCTTATGAACTCTACCAGTCTAGAGGAAAAAATATGCGATATTCATTTGGTAATCCTACTTTTGAATATAAAGACCGGTGGTGTCATTTATCTCCAGTTGGGCGCATACTTACATTGTAATAATTTGTTACATTAGTTTATTATTATCAACTCGCGAAATTTCTTTTTACTGTTTCCCAGAGAGTAAGAAAACGGGAGGCTTTCTTGAGACAATGCCGAAAACACTTCACGCATTTCTGGTATATCATTGACGGGGAAAATTATTTTCCCGTCAATCTTTTTAACTAAACGCGCCATGTCTTCATATTTATCGAACGAAAAGGGAACACCATAGCCTTGCGTCTTCCAGTAGGGCGGATCAAGATAAAAGAGCGTGTGTGGGCGGTCATACTTCCTCTACGCAAGCTTTCCAGCCTAAATGTTCAATTGTTGCTACCGATAAGCGTAAATGCGCCAAAGAAAGCTGCTCTTCAAGCCTGAGAAGATTCACCGCCTGTGAGTGTACGGCAGAAGTACCGAATGTTTGCCCGGAAACTTTTCCTCCAAACGCCAGATGTTGCAAATTCAGTGTGCCACTACAATATCAGGAATGATCCCTGATGGGTAAGCCATTGCCAATTTCGGATATTTACTTTTATCAAACGTCTGTCCCTGCATCAGGGTATAGCCTGCGGGGATATTATCCGACGGCCAGGCGATAGAGGCACCGACAGGCAGGATACTCGCGCTGGTCTCTGCCGCAATACTTATTGCGATGGCCTTAATCGCCGCCAGTAACTGCGCCGACTGGCTGCTATCGGGCTTCATGCCCACCTCAGCCAGAATATTCTTATGCTCCGTCTGGGTATCAATCATCGCGCCCTGCATGGCATCAGCCATTTGGCGTGCACCACCGTCTCCTCAGCACCGGTAGACTGGTCGCCATCATGGAACAGGCATCAAGCAGCGTCCCTGGCGTATTGTCCGCCAGATTGCCCTGGGTACCGCTTCCAGCAGCTGCACGCGCACCAGCGAGCCCATACACCGGGTGAAGTAGCTCACCAAGACCGGGGGCTTTTAGCGCCGCCAAAAACACCTTGAGGCGCCTCTGGTAGCCGTTGCCCCAAAACAGCGCCGACAGCCGGAGGTTCAGTGCTTTCAGCCCGTGGTCTTCCACCTCCGCCCCGTCGCGACAGGGGTATTCATACACCCCCGTGTCGCGGGCCAGCACCTCACGGGTGTAGAGGCAATCGAAGGCGATACCCCGGAACGACGCCGGCAGCAGCATATCGACACCCAGCTGCCCGGCCAGTGGATAAATAGTATTAGCCATCAGTGTCGTCTCCCGTCACGCGTTAGCCGCGTCTCCACGGCGGTGGCAATCTCGCGCCCGTCCAGCGTGACGCTGACATTCACGGCAGGGGCTGCGGTGGTGGCTGGGGTCGCCGTCGCCGATGTCGCCTCACGCGGCGTAGCGTGACTTCCCGCCAGCCAGCGACGTATCTCGTTTAGCACATCCAGCGCGCCGACAGACGGCATCGGCACCGGGCTGGGCGGTAAGCCCGCGTGCCTGCGCCTCAGTCGCCTTATCCTTGCCTCGCTGCAGCTGTATGAGCGGAAAGTCCTGCGCCCCCCTTGCCAGGCCATCAGGCCGGTTCCTAGCAGGGGAATGCCCTTTAACAGCCCCTCGGCTTTTGTGGGCGCGCCTTTCAGCAGGCCGCCGGTGGCCCTGGTCAGCGAACCACCGCCTTTGCCCAGCAGCAGCCCAGCAGCAGGGCCGCGCCGGTCTTGACGGTTGCCACCGCACCTAGCGCGGTTAATGGCCAGCGACGCCTGGGTTGCCGCTGTGGTGAGACCCGGGAATTCCTGTGCCAGCCTGGCGCCGCTTTCGGCCACGTCGCCCAGCACTTGAGAGACCGGGGCCACGACGTCGTTGGTGGCAGCCTCACCCGGCTCACCGGCAACAGAGCCGGCGGCTTCAAACAGCGCCAGGGTCTGGACATAGCCCTGCCGCCCGTGGAAGCCGGCCGACTTGGCGTCCTCGAGTGTGCGCGGCACAGCCAAGGCCACCAGCGGCACATCCACCAGACCGTGTTGCGCCGCTGTGGTGGCCCCACTCAGGGCGATACGGCTGTTGCGCTCACTGAGGTTAAAAATTGACCGCCGCATTTTGCAGCGGCGCCATCTCTTTGGGCTCAGCCCCGGTGGCCGTGGCGTTTTTCATTACCTCCGGCAGATCAGATAGGAAAAGGCTTTTTCCTTCGGCAGAGAGCGCAGCATGATTTCCAGCGCTTCCATGGCCGGGCCGGGGGTGCCGCCGCCGGCGCGGGTGACGGCGCGAATGTGCTGGTCAATGACCGTCAGGCCCGCCTTGCGCACGCTCGCGTTATCATTGCGGTAGGCAAATTTGGCCAGGTTACGCAGGTGCGCATCGTAGTCCATCTGGCGGGTGATGGGCTGGCGTAGGGTCATGGCCCCCGCGACCAGCCCGGAGCCAAGGGACAGCATCCCCTTGAGCCAGCTGCGTTGCTGGCGCTCGGCCCCTGCCATCTCCTGACGCAGCCGGGCAATGCTAGTCTGCATCCTGTCATAAGCGCGCCCCTGCTCGCTGGCCGACAGGGTGCCGCTGCGCGCCAGGCGCTGATAGGCCGCCTGGGTACGCTGGATTTCCCGCTGCAGGTGACGCTCGCCCCGCAGCCCCAGGGTTTCCCGCGCCTGACTCAGGCGGCGAAATTCCTCCGACAGACGGCGAATGCTCGGCGTCGCGCTGTCCTTGCCGCCAAAGCGTAGCTGGGTATCAAATTCACGGGCCATGGGTTACGTCCGTTTGGTTGAGGGGGGCCGTCGCCGCAGGCTTTTGATGGTTCTGTTTTTCCGCCAGCTCCTGGGGTTTTCCAGACGCCCGATAGCGTCGAGGAGCCCCGCCCAGGGCGACAGCGTCAAGGCGGCGCTGATGCCGTACTGTCCGAGTCGGACAAGGGCGAAACGGTAGTCGCGCAGGCGGGCTTCAACGCGCTGAGCTTTTTTTCACCTCAAGCTGGGCATCCCGTAGTGCTTTGAGATCCTCAGAAACCAGCGTATCGCAGAGAAGCCTATAGGTGATCTCTTCTGCGGGGATACGGCTCAGCTCGGTGATGCAACGTGCCAGGACACCCACTATGGTGCTCGAGTCCGGGATAGCCCCCTCCACCACGGCGATCTCGTCGCCGATGGTGCTGAACCGCACGGTAAAATCACGGTGCCGTTGATCTTTATAAAACACGCCTATCGGTAAGGTGGCGCTGTAGGTAAATGTCATGGGTTACTCCTCAATTTTGTTCAGTGCAAAGGCGATAATGGTGATACGGGCCTCATTGTCAACGGTATACTGTTCGCCCACCTCGGTGACAAACACATCCTGATAGGTGATGCGCTTGCCGCCGCTGAAGGGGGTATTGCGTCAATTTCGCGCCCGAGATTTTTTCCCAGTGCAGGGTATTGTTGACCGGCACCACGGCGGTGATGGACAGCTCCCAAGTGGCGATCCCCTGGGAGTAAGCCTTGGCGCGCCCGGTGGAGTTCATGGTCTTGACCAGCTGCTTGCCTCCTGTGTTCGCGCGCGGACTAAATTCAGTCACCTCAACCTCGGTGCTGTTAACCTCCAGCACCACCGCGCCGGTGTATTCCAGTGCCATACAGGCCCCCTTTACAAAAGATAAATGGTGGCGGCAAACACACGCAGGCCGCGTACCACCGCCGCCGGGATACTCGCATCGGCGCGGCTGTCATCCTGCCGACTGCGCGTTACCGTCAACTGCTCCTTATGCGCGTCCACGTTTTCGACGATTTCCAGCTGCTCCAGGGCGTAGAGCACATCGAGTAGCTCGGAGCGGATACGCTGCAGGCGGATATCGTTGAGTTTTTCACGCGGGAAGCACTGGGTGATACGGGCACGGCAGGCCAGGCGTACATAGTCCAGCGAGCGCAGGATAGTGATATCTATCAGTGAACGGTCGGTCACGCCCATGCTGTTTTTCACATAGGTGCTGACCGCCCGCACAATCTGCACCTGACTGCCGTTCACTTCAAAAGGCGTCAGGCCGTTGGCCACCGCGTTTTCCTGCTCGCTGCGCCCCGGCCATTTGTCCTGTGGCGTGATGTCCGCACCGGGTAACGCCAGGGTATTGAGCGGGCGTGCCGGGTCGGACTTGCTGGCGATGATGGCGGCATATATCGCTGCCAGCTCGTCGTTGGGCAGCATTGAGCCGTGGTACCAGCCCAGAGTGAGACGCGCCGCGTTGACGTTGGGTCGTGAGCGCCGTGCCACCTGACAGCGTACCGTTCCAGCCAACAACGCCCAGCGCCGCATCCAAGTGCGGGGTCGCCTTCGCCGCCACGCATCGACGTCAGCGCAGCGGTTGGTTACCACAGGCCCCTTTGTTGCGCGCCGTCAGCACCAGCTCAGCTGCTTGCCGGGACTTTTACCGCCGGATGACGGCGGCGGAATATCCGCCATCGCCGCCGTCACCGGTAGCGCGTCCAGGGTGTTGATGGCCTCCACCATGCTCACCATCAGCGCCCCGGCGCTATCGCCACTGGCGACAGCAATAGCGACGGTATCACGGCATCAATGCTCATGCGTCCCCCTTGGTATCACGTCAATCATGGTCTTTTGCTTTTGTGGTCACGATATCCTGCGCAACAACTGCTGGCGGATCATCAAGGTGATACGCCAGCCCGGTGCGCTCATGCATCGGCCACGGCGTATCCAGTCGTCCCTGATAGTCGGCAAACAGCCGGTCAGGGTCATTGTCGCCTCCCGGCGCGGGCCAGCGGCCATTATCCAGCGCCTCTTCAACCCAGACCGTGTCGAATTCGCAAGAATAGGCCGCCAGGGCATCACTGTTCAGGCGAGCGCTGAACAGTGAGCGCACCCAGCCCGGCAGCAGGGGCTCGTCGTCCCGGACGGCGGGACTGGCGCTTTCCGCCCGCGCCCAGGCCACCGGCATCGGCACGCCGCTGCGCCCCAGGAGATCCAGGATCTCGGCGGTCTCCTTCATATCGCGTGGCTGGCGGGTATCAAACTCAAAGCGGCACATGTGGCACGGAGTGATATCGCTATAGCCGTTAAGCTTGAGCAGCGGTTAAAGCAGGTCGCGGGTCAGCGTACCGGCCAGCTGCACCGCATCACTGGCGGTCAGCTCATGGCGCACCTCGTTATGCACGTTGCCCAGGGCATTGGTGCTGCTCTTGCCGTCCGCCTGGGTGGGTCACCTTGGACTGGGCGCTTTCGCACCACTGCATCATATTACTGGAACGGGTCGACCTGCCCTTGTGCAGCGGACTCAAAGCGGATAGCGGTGCGTTCGTGGATAATGCCGCCGGCGTTATGCCCCAGGTCGCGCAGCGCCCACAGCAGCATGTTTTTCTCTTCCTCGCTGGCCCCGTCGGAATAGGTGCCCACCCGCGTCGGCAGGCCGTAGATTTCCAGAAACTCTGCCAGGTCACGGGCGGCAATATTCTTGAACAGGTAGGTCCATACCAGTACCCGGAACAGGCCGCTTTCCGCCACCCAGCCGCTTTTGGCCTGGTGACGATGCAGCAGCTAGCCGAAGGGGTTAAGCTCAGCGCCGTCGAGGCTGCCGTCAATCAGGCGGATGGCGTTACGGTTATGGGTCGCGGTCTGGAACCAGCGTTGCGGGCGCTTGTAGAAGGCGCAGGGCAGCCAGATGTTTTCCGCCTGTTTCCATCGGATTTCCACGGCGGCAAAGCCGTGACCAATGGCGTCCAACAAGTCGAACAGCAGCGTTTCAAACTCCGGCAGGTCTGAAAACCATTCCGTCGCGGCGTCCCCCATGGCCTTTTCCTGTGCGCTGGGATGACGCGGCGGCACAATGCGCCAGGTGAGCGGCATCACCGAGCGGCGGCGCTTGCTCATCTCGGCAAACAGGTGGCCGTCGCGCTCCTCCATATCAAAAAACAGGTCATCCTGGCGCACCAGATGCCTCTGTTCGGCCTCGCTCAGGATGTCATACACCCGGCGGATATCGATGCCCAGCGAGAGGTGCTTGGCCAGTTGTTGATAACGCAGTTGGCGGTTATCGGCAGTCTGTGGCTGCGTTAGGGTGCGGCGGCGCAACAACCGGCCGTAAATATCGGTGAACATGCCCATTACCAGCCTCCACGGGAAAAGCCCAGCCGTCCGGGGTGACGGTCACCGGACAATGAGCGGTATTCAGTTTTCGGGCCGTGGGTCACAGCCAGCGTCCAGAGCATGTGCAGCGCATCCGGGCCGTCGTCATGGTCGGCGCGGGGAAAGTGGCGCAGCTGCTGTATCAGGGTGGTATGGCTGGCGTGCAGCCGGATAAGCCCGTTTTTCATATGGGGCTGCAGGGTCTCGATACGCAACAGCTTGTCGGCATGGGGGATAATGGCCCGCGCCGGCACCGGGTGACCCAGCTGTGCCGCGCGTTTAATCAGCTCGGTGCCCAGGAACTCCTGGAACTGCACCGCCTCAATACCTCAGACCAGGCCGTGGTATTCCTTTTGCAGGGCGATGATGTTGCTGATAACGGCGTCCGGCAGCCGCTTGCGTATCTGCGCTTCCACCACATCCCGCACGCCGGTGGTGCGATTAAAACCGCCGACCAGCGGAGCTGATGGGTCACGGCTAACCCCGGCCTTGCCGAGGCTGGGGTCGCAGGCCCCGTAGAAAACCACTCGTTAAGCCGGTTGCCCCAGAAATGCAGGCCGTGGGCAAACAGCGTATCCTCACCGCTGACCGGGTCATTCTGGTACTCGGCGTCAAAGGTGGCGTGACCGTCCCGGGTGCGGATATGCATCAGGGTCAGCAGCGGGCGGACGGACCAGGAGACTTCCGCGCCTTCCTTTATCTCGGTACGGTGTGACGTATAAAAATCCTGCGCAGCGGCCTTTCCCTGGTTACGCAATACCTGCTCCCAGGTCTTTCACAGCGACAGGTTCACCGGCCACTGGCGCAGGGCCTTAAACCGTGCCTGCCGCCACAATGGGTTATTCAGGGTGCGTGATAACACCGAGTCGTAATGCAGGATGGTGCCGATATACACCACATCGGGTTTTGCGCCCGCGCCGCCCAGCGGCAGCACGGTTTTTCTCAGCCAGCTTTCCCGCTTGTCGCGCTGATTCGGGTTGCGCAGCTGCTCGTCGTTCTCAATATCGTCCGGTATCACCAGGTCAGGGAGGTGCGGCCCGTGTCGCAAGCCGCGCAGCTTTTTGCCGCTGCCGGCCACCTGCACCTTGATATCATTGTACGTCAGGATGGTGCCCATCTGCCAGACGCGACCGACACCGCAGGCTTTGGGGAAGTCGGCCCGCAACCGGGGGTTAAATTCCAGCTCGGCCTTAATGGCTTCGAGCATCGGGTACGCCTGGTCGATGAAGTCCATCATTATCAGGGTATAGTGCTTGATGCTACGTACCAGACACTACAGCACAAACAGCTGGCTGACCAGCGTTGACTTGGTCTCTCCGCGCGGCGCGACGATAGCGTCCTGCTCGCCTTTCGGGCTGGCGACTACCTGTGGCAGCCGCTGAAACAGATAGCCATGCAGTTTACTGGGGTCGGCATGACGGATATAGTGCGGAAAATAGGTCTGCACAAAATAGCGGTAGCCGTTCACCGGGTCAGCCCACCCGTGAACGCCGTATCGCCATGGCTTCCGCCCCGGTATCAAAACCCAGGCATTTGGCCTTGATAGTGCGTCACAGGCTGGAAACCAGCGCAGCCAGCGAGTGCTGGAATTCACGGATGAAAAATTTCGCCGCCATATCTCGCTTTAAATCCCCTGTAAACGCAGTTTACACGCCATGATGACGCTCAGCCAGTACCGCATTGATGCGCAACACCAAAGTCTCTGCCACCGTGTCAACGCTGCCGGCGACACTCGCCAAACATAAAAAGTGCGCACCACCGTCCAGACCGACAGACACATTCTCGCCGGCGACCCTGATCACGCTGACCTCGGCCGGGTCGAGATACACGCCCGGCAACAGCTTGACCAGCTGCTTCATGCCAGCGCCGCCTCTATCTGGTTTTTGATGCGGGTTGACGCCTGAAAGGGTGTTTTCGCCATAGGCGACATCCACGGCATGCCCTGCGCCGTCGCGCAGCTTGACAAACACCTCGCCACCGTTGCTGACTTAAACCTTGGTGATTTCCTCGGCGATAACGGCCACATCCATCCTGGATTTCAACGAATTGATTAGCCATAATGTTTTTTTAGTATCGGTCCGAAAGCCTCAAGAATGTCAACAAACGCCGACAGATGTCGGGGGTGTTTGTCCTGAATAAACGCCGAGAACAGCTTCAGGGTCTCCATGGTGGTGGCCAGCTGACTGGTCTCGGGCAGGATTTTGCTGGCGGCAATGGACTTGCTCCACGCATCCGTTAAGCGTGCCAGCAGCTCAACCCCCTCTGGGACACTCAATGTGTCAGCCAGGTTGACTTTTTCCAGTGTCTCCTGAAACTGCGCCATCAGGCTGGTCAGGATGGCGCGCGCGATATCTTCCGTCGCGCCGTTGGCCAGCAGATGGGTGCTGCGTATCACCTCCCAGTCATCGCCACTGTTTAGCGCCTTTTTTTCCAGTGCCGGGCGGAATACACACTGACGCCGCACTGGATTGCCGCCCGCTCCAGAGACAGGTTGCCGAACACATAAGCCCGGCGCAGCCCTTCGCGGGTGGCCCTGGAATGCGCCATTACACCCCCAGTCGCGCCCGTATGAGGGCAGCCCGGTGGCACCAGGCCGCCGGTCACGGCACCGGCGGTAGCGGCGGCCCGCGCGCCCTTCACCTGCAGGCGGCGAAGTTCTTCACTGACGCTTTTAAGCCACAGGCCGCCGAGCGCCGATAGCAGGCTCGGAGCAATATTAAAGGCCAGATCAAGGCTCATCGCGCGGTCTCTCCTGTGCGCTATAGAAAGCGTTTATCGCCTGCAGCTGGGCTCGCAGGGTCAGACACCAGGCCCCGTAGTCGCTGGCGTGGTGCAGCAACGCCTCCGGGCCAAGCCCCTTTACGGGGGCGGCGGCATGGGCGGCAACACCAGCAGGTTGGCCGGCGGGCGCGGATAGGGCAGTATTATCGTCGGTGGGGTAGCCGAGGGCGACGCGGTAGCGCTGCAGCCCATCAGGTCCCAGACCGGTATAAGCAGCGCCATCATGGGCCACCGCATAGACAATACTCCTGTGTAACTGTTGGGTTTTCAGCGTCAGGGCGTGCTGTGTAGTTTCCAGCTGCGCACTGAGCTGGTCATTGGCCCCCTTGCAGCTGTTTTGCTGACGGGTCAGGGCGGTTTTCAGCGCCTGTTGTGTGGCCTGCGCCTGCTGGCGTTGTCGAGCTTCACACATTGACCTGCCGGGTGGCCAATGTTGCCTGGGCAACCAGCCTGGCCTGCTGTGTGCCGCACCAGTAGTAGCCTGCACCGCCGGCCAAAGCGGCAACCAGTACGACTATCACCACGGACGGCGAATGAACTTAATCAGTGCGAGTAGCCGTGTCATCAGCGTCTCTCTGTTTACGGGCGCACCGTCCGGCGCTAAAGCGGGCGACGCCGCCATGGGTGACCCAGGCGCCGAGATAGACCCCGAGCGTGAGGTCGGTCTCCTGATGGCTCCAGGCACAGCCCAGCACCACCAGGGGGCTGACCAGAAACGCGCCAACGATAATCACATTCGAGGTCGACAGCCGCCCCTCGGGATTGGTGACCAACTCGGCCAGAAAGCAGCGGTTGCGCCCGTCTCGCCCCGCTTTGTCACAGAGGGCGATATACAGCTCTTCGCCGCCAAAATGATGCATCAGCAGCGCTACCTGCGAGGGCGTCAGGACTTCCTGCAGTAGGGCAATGCGTCGCTCCTTCGCGCCGCGCAATCCCTTGCCGATGCGAAACGGCACCCCGCCAAAATGACGAATAAGCGCCTCGGTGGCCGGAAAGCCTATCAGGCCGGCAATCTGCTGCACTGACTCCGGCAACAGCGCCTGCACTTCGGCGTAATCGGGCTACAGCGACGCTTGCATCATGACCTCCCGTGCCGTTTGGCGTCCATAATCAGCATCTGCATCAGCTGGCGCACCTGCGCATCATCGAGCCATTCTGCGAGCTTTTTTGCCCAGCATACGCGCAATCATGCCATTGAGGTAGTCCCAGGGCCGCCCGGCGCTGGCGAGCAGTGCCACAATCTTGCTGAGCATCCCCTGACGTCCCGCTGCCACACGGGGCTTGCGGCCCTGTTTGGGTAACGTGGTAAAGCCCTGGCTGCGCATACAGCGTAACACGCGCGCCAGCTTGGCGGCAGTGCAGTCTCTGGCGCTATTTTTACCGGTCTCGCGCAGCAGGATGCCCCGGTAGGTCTCCTCATCCCAGTCGAGTTTATTTTTACCCGTATGCACCACTTTAATCAGATTTTTCATGAGCATCACTCCGAAGGGTTACCGCATGAGAGTGTCGTCCCGGCGAAGACATCTCCCTCTCATCGAAGAAAGACAATGGGGGCAATAACCCCAGTGCGGGCAAGGCGCGCTTGCACTCGGCAAGCAAGTATTCGGTTACTAGCGCATAAGACTGGCTCTCATCAGGAAATAATCGTTGCCAGGCGGCGGGCGCTATCCTTGACCTGGTGCAGGGCATTCGCCAGTGCCTGATGCGTTTTACCATCAAACGGGATGGGGCGCACATCTATCCCCGACAGCCGCACCAGTGTGCGCAGGTCGGCGACATCCCAAAATGACCAGGGGTAACGGTCATTGCCCTGGTCGTCTTTTTGCGGGTCAACGCGGTCGAACCAGCTTTGCAGCAGGGGAATATCGAATACCGCGCCGTTACCCCAGGGCACGCGAGGTTTAGCGCAGTGGGTGGCGATAAAAGTCCGCAAGGCGCGCGCCACAACGTCGGGGCGCGCTTTACCGCCAAAAGCCTCGTGACGTGCCTCATCACTCTGTTTTTGCCACCATTGCAGGGTCTCGTCCTCTGGCTCACCGTATTTGAGTGCGGCCTGATAATCGATACGCGCATAAAACATCGGTC
>NZ_JBPESN010000021.1:0-34949 GCF_051710625.1 Sodalis sp. (in: enterobacteria)
CCGTTCGCCTGCCGTCTGGCCTGTCAGGACGACTTTTCCAGTATTTGTAACTGCTGCGATGAACCCTGAACACGTGGCAGAGTGTGGCCACAGGATAATGCGCTCTGAGTTTCCCGATTAACGAGAATTGTTCAGGGAGTCTGACATCAAGAGCGCTGTAGCCTTTTTTAATATTTCGTTTTCCATTTCAATGCGTTGTACCTTCTTCTTGAGCTCACGTATTTCGATTTGTTCCGGGGTTATGGGAGAGGCTTTTGGCGTTTTCCCCTGTCGCTCATCACGCAGTTGTTTTACCCATTTCGTCATCGTAGAAAAACCGACGTCCATGACTTTTGCTGCTTGCGCGGCGGTGTAATTTTGGTCGACAACCAGTTGAGCGGATTCGCGTTTGAATTCAGGACTAAAATTTCTTCTTTTCATTGGTGCACCCGTGTTGTTCTGAAGTGAGCATATCACCTCTGTTCAGGTGGCCAAATTCAGTGTGCCACTACAAAGAAGCAGCGACGCTATGGGCAACTTTTTCATCGCCATCGCGGTTATGCGTTCTTCCTAACATAATTTCAGGCTACCATAGCCTGGAGAAATCATTGAAAAGGGCCAGACCTATTAGCAGCACCGGCAAAATCAAGCTGATACGGTAACTAAAGTCCTGCACTCGCTCGGACACCGGCCCTCCTTTGAGCTTTTCTATCGCCAGGAAAAGCAAATGGCCACCATCTAACACCGGTAACGGGAACAGATTGATAATCCCCAAATTGACGCTTATCAGCGTCAGAAACATCAGGTAGTAAATCAAACCCTATTCCGCTGAGATCCCTGCGCCCTGGGCGATGGAAATCGGCCCGTTTAGATTGTTCAGCTTAACATCCCCGGTTACCAATTTACCTAACATACTGATTGTAAGCCGCATCAGCTGCCAGGTTTTTTCGCCGGCCAGGGCCAGGGCTGGTAGCGGACCGTACTGCCGAACAGTTTTGTACTCCGCCGGCAGCGGGATAATCTTCAGCACAACGCCCGCGAACCCCTCTACTTCCTCCTTGCCCACCCCGGGTTACTGTCGGGTTGCAGGGTGATATCCCTGGCCTCGCCGTGTCGATCAATACCCGTACGCGGGTCACAAACAACTGCCATGCGGTGACCGGTTGACCATCGACTTTAACGATCCTGTCGCCGGCTTGCAAACCGGCTTTCATCGCCGCCGAGCTCGGCTGGACTTCGGCAAGCACCGGTTCGGTGCGCTGCCCCAGTGGAATAATACCCAGCGCCACGATCGCATCCTGTTTGTTCGGCTCAAACTGCCAGTCGCGCAAATCCAGCGTTTTCCGCTCAGCGCTTTGGGAGCCAAACAGGGCGACGCCGAGGGTGGTTTCACCGTCGCCAATCTTGTCGATGAGCTGCAGACGAACCGAATCCCAATCAGGCGTTTCGGTACCGTCAACCGACTTAAGTTCCATGCCGGGAGAGATTTCGGCCTGAGCCGCGATAGAATGCGGGGCCACTTCGCCGATCACCGGCCGATAGCTCGGCACGCCGAATAAGAAACACCAGCCAGTAGGCAAAAATAGCGAAAAGGAAGTTAAATACCGGTCCGGCTGCGCTGATCGCGGCACGTTGCCAGACGGTTTTGTGGTTGAACGCTTCATGACGACGTTCGGGCGCGACGGTGTCTACCCACTCATCCAGCATTTTAACATAGCCACCCAGGGGAATAGCGGCGATAACATATTCCGTGCCGTGTTTATCGCGCCGACGCCACAGCACGCGCCCGAACATGTAAGCGCCGGAATCCACGCCCCACACCAGCACGATGACATACAATAGCCACCAGGCGCCGGTGAAGTGATTAATATCATAATAATGGTGCTGACGCAGCGCCAGCATGCCCCAGAAGAAGGGCAAAATGGTCAGGATGCCGAACGCCAGCCGCAGCGGTCGGAATTCACGCCACAGAGTGGCGTGAGCGGGGGTAGCACAACACCAGCAGCAGCGCCACCAGCCAACAGGCCAGGGCGGCCCACAGGGCATATTGCGCCTGCCAGACGGCCACAAACGGCCGGTAGGCCGGCACGGTGAGCATCATCAGCGCCAGCAGCAGGCTGCAGTGAATGGCCAGCCAGATGCGCTGGCTTGCGCGAGGCCAATCCCGCAAGCTGGTCCCATTCCCAGGCGCTGAGCATGCACACCCCGAGGGTGACCAGGGCAAAGCCGACCGGCGGCAACAAAAACAGTGCGGCGATAACGATGGGTATCAGGATCAAGGCAGTAATCAGGCGATACTTCAGCAAAAATCTCCCCTAGGATGCGTTGGCATCATTAGGTGTTGTTCTACCGAAGCGCCGCTCGCGTTGAGCAAAAGCATTCAGCGCACCTTTAAAAACAGCGTCGTCAAAATCCGGCCATAACACGTCGGTAAAAAACAGCTCTGCATAGGCAATCTGCCACAGCAAAAAATTACTGATGCGATGTTCCCCTCCAGTGCGGATAACGAGATCCACCGGGGCCAGCTCGTTCATGCAGACTACCTGGCACAAGGCGTCCTCATCTATCTGGTCAGGTCGCAAAATACCCTCTTGCACCCGGGCGGCAAGTTGTCGTACTCCATGAATGATATCCCAACGTCCACCATAATTCGCGGCAATATTCAGGGTCAACCCGTCATTATTGCAGGTCAGCGCCTCGGAGCGGCGGATCCGCTCCTGCAAACGCATGCCGAAGCGCGAGGTGTCGCCGATGATCCGCAGCCGGACGTTATGCTTGTGCAGGCTTTTCACTTCGCTATCCAGCGCCCGGACAAACAGCTCCATCAGCGCGGACACTTCCTGGCTGGGTCGGTTCCAGTTTTCGCTACTGAACGCATACAGCGTCAACGCGTCGAAATGGTGGCTGACGGCAAAGCTTACCGCGCGGCGGACCGACTTGACGCCGGCCTGGTGACCGAAGATACGTAATTTCCCCCGGTTTTTAGCCCAGCGACCGTTGCCATCCATAATAATAGCCACATGGCGTGGTGAGGAGGAAGGCAACGCTTTTGGCTCTTGCTGATTTTCGGACGACATCACGCTTACGTATTTCCTCACTGAGAATACCACGGTCTTACCGGAAAAAAGGGCCCCGAACGCGCAAAAAAGCCGTGTGCATACACGGCCTGTAACTGGTTTTACCCGCCTGGCCTTCATCGACGGGATAAGTGGTGCAGACTATATCATTTTGCCGGTCAACGAACAAATCAGCCATCGCGTCGCCCCGGCGCCTCACAGTCCAAAATGAATAACGCTCTGGCGGGCCTTTTCCCGCGCCTGGCTGTCGATGGCCAGCACCTCTTCCACGCTGTCCGGTTCAGGCAGATTGATCTGTTCCAGCACCCGCCGATTCACGGCGGCGATATCGGTAAAACGAATATCGCCGTGCAGAAACGCCGCCACCGCGATTTCATTGGCGGCATTGAGCGTGGTCGTCGCCGCCTGCCCCTGCTGGCTGGCGGCGACAGCCAGTTGCAGGCAGGGATAACGTGCGGCGTCCGGCTGCGCAAAGCTCAGCGTGCCGAGGCGTAAAAAATCCAGCGGCGCGACGCCGGACGGCACCCGTTCGGGGTACGCCATCGAGTGAGCGATGGGCGTGCGCATATCGGGGGATCCCAATTGCGCCAGCACGCTGCCGTCGGTGTAGCGCACCATGGAGTGAATGATGGACTGGGGATGCAGCAGCACTTCCATCTGCTCTGCCGCGGCATTGAACAACCAGCGCGCTTCGATATATTCCAGACCTTTGTTCATCATGGTGGCGGAGTCCACCGAAATCTTGCGGCCCATCGACCAATTAGGATGCGCGCAGGCCTGCTTCGGCGTCATCGTGGCCAGCGCCGTCAGCGGCGTCTGGCGAAAGGGGCCGCCGGAGCCCGTCAACAGGATACGCGACACCCCATGTTCCGCCAGGGAAGCGTAACCCAACCCATGCTGAAGTGGTTCAGGTAAACTCTGAAAAATCGCGTTGTGTTCGCTGTCCACCGGCAGTAGCCGGGCATGATGGCGACGCGCTTCGTTCATGAACAGCCGGCCGCAGGTGACGAGCGACTCTTTATTGGCCAGTAAAACCCGCTTGCCGGCGCGCAGCGCCGCCAGCGTTGCGGCGAGCCCGGCGGCGCCAACAATCGCAGCCATCACCGTATCCACCTCATCCAGCGCGGCGAGCTCACAGGCCGCCTGCGCACCCGACAGTACGGCGGTGGCGACGCCCGCCGCGGCCAGATTAGCTTTGAGCGCCCGCGCCGCGGCGTCATCAGCCATACAAGCGTAGGCGGGACGGAAAGCCAGGCACTGCTCGGTCATCAAGGCAACGTTATTGCCGGCCACCAGCGCGCGCACGGTGTATTGATCGGGATTGTGCTTTACCACCGCCAGCGTACTGCTGCCAATGGAGCCGGTACTGCCCAGAATCGTCAAATGCCGCATGAAGTTACTTTTTATACCACGTCGGAATATGAAGGAAACGTTTAGTCTGAAACGATGGCGCTGTTTTGTCTATGGCGTTTTCATTTCACCGGGGGATTAAATTTCCATTAATTCCGCTTCTTTTTCCGCCAGGGCGCTATCAATCTTTTTGATCTAGGCGTCGGTCAACTTCTGGATCTCGTCCTGGGAACGACGTTCTTCATCTTCACCGATGGTTTTGTCTTTCAACAGCGCCTTCACCTTGTCGTTGGCATCGCGGCGGACATTGCGCACCGATACCCTGCCCTGTTCCGCCTCGGCGCGCACGACCTTTATCAGGTCACGGCGGCGCTCTTCGGTCAGCGGCGGCAGCGGTACGCGAATCACCGTGCCGGCGGAAGACGGATTGAGCCCCAGATCGGAAGCTATGATGGCCTTTTCCACCGCCGGTGCCAGCGTGCGGTCAAAGACGGTGATGGCCAAGGTACGGAAATCCTCGGCAATAATATTGGCCAGCTGGCGCAGCGGCGTCAGCGAGCCGTAATAGTCGATCTGAATACCGTCAAGCAGGCTCGGGGAAGCGCGGCCCGTACGGACTTTGCTGATGTGGCTTTTGAACGCGTCGACGCATTTTTCCATGCGAATCTCGGCATCTTTACGGATTTTATTAATCACGTTGCGAACCCTTGAGACTTGGTTATCCGGGCGGACCGTGGCCGTTGGTTGCCAGGCCCCGTTATGCATTACTTGGTAATCAAGGTGCCTTCTTTATCACTCATGACCACCCGCCGTAGCGCGCCAGGCTTGTTCATATTAAACACGCGTATCGGCAGGTTGTGATCCCGCGCCAGAGTGAAGGCCGCCAGATCCATGACTTTCAATTCTTTCTCCAGTACATCCCCTGATAGCGCAGCTGATCGTAAAATGTAGCATCCGGATGTTTTACCGGATCGGCGGAAAAGACGCCATCCACTTTTGTCGCTTTCAGCACGGCTTCGGCTTTGATTTCAATGCCGGGCAGACAGGCAGCGGAATCGGTGGTGAAGAAGGGATTGCCGGTACCGGCGGCGAAAATCACGACGCGGTTATTGTGCAACAGACTGATGGCTTCCGCCCAGCTGTAATTATCGCAGACGCCGTTCAGCGGAATCGCCGACATCAGGCAGGCGTTAACATAGGCGCGCTGCAATGCGTCGCGCATCGCCAGACCGTTCATCACGGTCGCCAACATTCCCATATGATCGCCCACCACGCGGTTCATACCGGC
Source organism: Sodalis sp. (in: enterobacteria) (assembly GCF_051710625.1). Classification (GTDB taxonomy): domain Bacteria; phylum Pseudomonadota; class Gammaproteobacteria; order Enterobacterales; family Enterobacteriaceae; genus JBPESN01. Next base: position 5,695 of record NZ_JBPESN010000021.1, read on the forward strand.
CTTCGCCAGCCCCGCACCGCGGAACAAGTTGCCGCCGCCGATGACCACGCCCACCTGAATACCCAGCTCCACCAGTTCTTTCACTTCCTGGGCTATGCGGTCCAGCACGCTGGCGTCGATACCGAAACCGTCGGCGCCCTGCAGGGCTTCACCGCTCAATTTAAGCAGGATACGCTGGTAAATGGGTTTTGCGTTGGTTGCCATTTGATCTGTTCCTTGAGAGCGATTTGATGGAATAAAATTGACCTGGTGCCGCGCCCGGCTGATGAGTGCGGCACACGTCGTCTGACATTATTCCGGCTCATTAAAGCGGAACCGCCTCTGCTGGCAGTTCCGAACAACTTAATTAAAACTGCTTACCCATCGCGGTCACTTCGGCGGCGAAATCGACTTCAGCTTTCTCAATGCCTTTGCCCACTTCAAAACGGATGAAGTTGTTGATTTTGGCACCGTGTTCGCCCAGCAGCTGACCAATAGTCTTGCTCGAATCCATCACAACGTGCTGAGCGGTCAGAGAAATTTCGCCGGTGAACTTGCGCATACGGCCTTCCACCATCTTCTCAGCGATTTCACGCGGTTTGCCGGACTGCATAGCGATGTCGAGCTGGATTTGATGCTCTCGGGCAACTACGTCGGCCGGGACATCATCCGCATTGACGTATTCCGGTTTGCTGGCGGCAATGTGCATGGCGACGTGCTTTACCAGTTCCTCGTCGGCGCCGGCGGCGGAAACCATGACGCCAATGCGCGCGCCGTGCAGGTAAGAACCGAGCACGTCCTCTTCCAGAACGCCGAGGCGGCGGATATTGATGTTTTCACCAATTTTGGCTACCAGCGCGGTGCGCTGTTCTTCAAATTTGGCCTTCAGCGCTTCGACGTCGGTGATGCGTTCGTTCAGCGCGGCGGTGATGACCTCGTCGCCAAAGGCTTTGAAGCCGCCGTCTTTGGCAACGAAATCGGTTTCACAGTTCGGCTCGATGATGACACCGTATTTGCCGTCTTGGGAGATTTTGGTCAGAATGACGTCTTCTGCCGCGACGCGGCCCGCTTTCTTGGCGGCTTGCCCTGGTCGGACTTACGCATATTGTCGATAGCCAGTTCGATATCGCCCTGAGCTTCAACCAGCGCTTTTTTGCATTTTATCATGCCTGCGCCGGTACGTTCGCGCAGTTCTTTAACCAGGGCGGCGGTAATATCAGGCATTATCTTTTCCTTGTAGTGGTCAACTAAAGCTGGCCACCGCGTTAGAGTTTTTCCAGTATCTATTTTCTGATTCGTTTGGTGGCAACCCACCGTTATATTTATGCGGCCTGAGTGCGCTGTAATATCTTACGATATAGTCGGTAATTTCATGAGCTGCTTCGCTGAAGCTTATGTAGCCCGTTACCGGTATCCACTCGTTTTCAGACTTCTGGAGAAGCGCTCCATCGGACTGTTATCCCAACAGTTACCCCGTCGACTCATGCTTTGTTTGATCCGGTAACGCCACAGCAACTGTCGGAACTGCCTGCTCGTATAGTGGCTACCCTGATCGCTGTGGAACATCACTTCGGCTGGTTTACCACGCGTTTCCCATGCCATTTCCAGTGCTTTGATGGTCAGTCTGCTGTCCGGGGAGAACGACATAGCCCAGCCCACCGCTTTCCTCGCGAACAGATGCAAGAACAACCGCAAGGTATCCCCAGCGTTTCCCGGTCCAGATATACGCCACATCGCCGCACCATAGCTGGTTTGGCTCCGTTACAGTGAACTGGCGCTCAAGATAATTCGGTATTTCAACGTGTTCATTGCCGCCGCGTTTGTATTTGTGAGCCGGTAGCTGGCAGCTGGCGATACCCAGCTCTTTCATGAGCCTGCCTGCGAGCCAGCGTTCCATCCGGAAGCCTTTCTGGGTTGCCATGGTGGCGATACTTCTCGCGCCAGCTGCACCATGGCTGATACTGTGCAGTTCATGAACCTGACTGCGCAATACCTCTCGCCTACCGTCTGGCCTGTCAGGACGACTTTCCCAGTACTTGTAACTGCTGCGATGAACTCTGAACATGTGGCAGAGTGTGGCCACAGGATAATGCGCTCTGAGTTTCCCGATTAACGAGAACTGTTCAGGGAGTCTGACATCAAGAGCGCTGTAGCCTTTTTTAATATTTCGTTTTCCATTTCAATGCATTGTACCTTCTTCTTGAGCTTATGTATTTCGATTTGTTTCGGGGTTATGGGAGAGACTTTTGGCGTTTTCCCCTGTCGCTCATCACGCAGTTGTTTTACCCATTTCGTCATCGTAGAAAGGCCGACGTCCATGGCTTTTACTGCTTGCGCGGCGGTGTAATTTTGGTCGACAACCAGTTGAGCGGATTCGCGTTTGAATTCAGGACTAAAATTTCTTCTTTTCATTGGTGCACCCGTATTGTTCTGAGGTGAGCATATCACCTCTATTCAGGTGGCCAAATTCATTGTGCCACTACAAATTCGGTCTCACGTCGTTGATTTATAACACCAATCTTAATACCGCGATGACGGCCATTAAAAAGCTGAAGTTCGGCGAAACCTACATCAACAGAGAAAACTTTGAGGTGATGCAGGGTTTTCACGCCGGCTGGCGCAAATCAGGGATTGGCGGCGCTGACGGCCGCCATGGCCTGGAAGAGTATTTACCAACGTTCCACATCGTGGCGTCAGACCTTTTTGCTCGCCATGGTCGGTGATGGCGTGCCGCGATGACTTTTTGTGCGGCGGCAAAGCAGGTAGAGAGCGGCGACAACTGATACCGCGGTAAGCGCATACAGACCCCCCCATGGTACTGCCGGTCTTTTGCTCCAGGTAACCAAGTACGGCAGGGGCAAAAAAACCACTCAGATTACCGATCGAATTGATGAGTGCAATCCCGGGAGCAACAATACTGACCAGCAATGAGCCCAGCGGAATCGGCCAGAAAAACGTGGCGCTGGTTTTGGAGCCAATTCAGGCGATGCACGTGGCAATAAAGCCAGGGGATCACGGTCAGCAGACCGATACCAAATTCGCTAAAGCCCCGAGTGAATAATCTGCGGTGACCAAAAGACCAGCGTATTTGATTAACGTTCAGAAACGATAGCCGACACCGAACAGCAGTGAGTTTCGTGTTAGGGTTTGCTCGCCATGGTTGAAGCGGCTGGCTTCATAGCCCAGGTCGATGACCATATTTTCAACCAGGTTGATTTGTGCACCTGCGCCATAGGCAGGAGGAGTTTTCTTTAGCTCAGAGCGGCTATGATTTGTCGCCGTCGCATCGCCGGTCTTGAAAGGTGATTGTCTGAAATGAGATGAATAATCATCGTAATTTATACCAATAACGCCATAAACAGAAACGTAGTCATTAAAACGCCAGACGGGCCCAGGCGTGAGCGAAACCCCGCTGTAGCGATAGCGTAGATCATTTTGAACTTTATTGGCGGCGGCCCAGCTACTGCAGGCGTTGGCGGTCATATAGCTCAGCGAGCCGATGAGGCCGAGTGGTTCGCTTCATTCATAGCGATATTTAATATTGAACCCGTCCAGCCGGTCATCGTTCGACCTTCTGCCATCAGTATTGTTTGTTATATTATTGAGCGTGTAACCGACGCTGAGACTATGGTTATCGGCCAACGCTTTGATGGGTAGCAATAGGGTAAAGGCGATAATAGAAAACGGTGTTTTCATGAATTAATCTCTTATAAATAATTTTTTAAATTAGGCGCCGACAGATGACTAGGGTGGCGAGTGGCTAATCTATTTTACAAGATCAAGGTAAATATTGATTAAATAACAAAGATGGCTGCCGGGAGAAATTAACTAGAAACGATACAGCCTAGAAGCGGAAAGGCTCGTCTCTTAAAAATGATATTATTACCTTGGACTGGAATTAAAATAATAACTAAGTTCAAGGCCAAAATAAGAAACTGAATAAGAATTGGGAAAGGAATTAAAAATAGTTTGTCAATATGAAAAAGGAGTAGACTTAATGCAACGCCCAACATATGAAGCTCAAAGCCAAGGCGTCAGTCTTCGTCGAAACCGGCGTTAAATAGCTCAATCACCGCCGCCAGCGCCGTGACCTCGTCAGGCCCGGTGGCCTCGGCCTCGATCATCCGCCCTTTGGCGGAATCCAGCATCAGCAAACCGATAACGCTGCTGGCCTCCGCCTCGATACCGCTGTCGTTACGCAGCATCACTTCGGCATCGAAGCTTTGTACCAGTTCAAATAGCTTCATTGCCGGCCGGGTATGCATACCCAGACGGTTTTTAATCTCTACCGTTTGTTTGACAGTCATGATTTGCGCTTTTCCAGAGTGCGGTGGCGGGACTGGACATTCTTGCCGTGAGAGCGAAAATAGTCCGCCAGCTGTTCGGCGATATATACCGAACGGTGTTTGCCGCCGGTACAGCCTATCGCCACCGTGAGATAACTGCGGTTATTGGTTTCAAGCATCGGCAGCCACAGATCCAGATAGCTGCGGGTCTGATAGATAAAATTATGGACTTCGGTATGGCGATCCAGAAACGCGGCCACGGAGTGATCCAGGCCGGTCATCGGTCTGAGCTTGGGATCCCAGTGCGGATTGGGCAGAAAACGCACGTCGAATACGTAGTCGGCGTCGATGGGGATGCCGTGCTTGTAGCCAAAGGATTCAAACACCATGGTCAGTTCCCGTTCGCGCTTGCCCAGCAGGCGTGTACGCAGCATTTCGGCCAGTTCATGCACCGACATCTCCGAGGTGTCGATCACCAGATCGACGCGTGAGCGCAGCGGCTCAAGCAACGAGTCCTCTTCATCTATGGCGCTTTCCAGCGACAGGTTGCGGGTGGAAAGCGGATGCAGCCGCCGGGTGTCGCTATAGCGGCGGATAAGGGTATTGCGATCGGCGTCCAGAAACAGCAACTGCGGGGCAAAGGCCTGCGGCAGGTTATCCATAACCTGTTCAAAAATTTCCGGCGATTCGGGCATATTGCGCACGTCAATGCTCACCGCGGCGGAGATATTACTCGCCGCCAGCGTGCTGGCCAACTGCGGCAGCAACACCACCGGCAGGTTATCAACGCAGTAAAAGCCCATGTCCTCCAGCGCGCGCAGCGCAACGGATTTACCTGAACCTGATCGACCGCTGACTATCATCAGCACCATGACGATACACCCTTTTGCCTTGCTTATTCATCCCCTGGCGATGCGGCCATGCCTTGCCCAACCTATCCCGCTTTCAGGACGGCGCCGCGGCGTTAATCGCCGTTTTCCGTTTCGGTCATGATCTAATACAGCTCCTCATCGCTTTGCGCGCCGCGCAAACGGCGGCAGACGGTTTTATCCGCCAACCGCTTGGCCACAAGCAAAAGGGTGTGCAAATGAACTTTGCACTGTTCTGCCGGCACCAGCAGCGCGAACAGCAGGTCCACGGGCTGATTATCGATGGCATCAAACGCGATGGGTTGTTCGAGCCGGATAAAGGCCCCGACCGCGCACAGCGTGTCTTCTTCCAGCTTACCGTGCGGAATGGCGATGCCGTTGCCGATACCGGTACTGCCCATGCGCTCGCGCGTCAATACGGCGTCAAACACCACTTGCGGCGCCAGGTTAAGTTGTTTCGCCGCCAGTTTGCTGATAATTTCCAGAGCTCTTTTCCTGCTCTGGCAGTGGACGTCGCTGCGGGTACATTTAATATTTAACACTGAATCGATTTGCATTGCTGTATCGTTAGTCATTTCGGGTCACTTAGGCGCTGGTTAACCTTTAAGACTCATCAGCCCGTTACCGTAGGGATAACGAGCTGATGTGAGGTTTAGGTGGCGTTGTTGGCTACGGTTAAATTAATATTGTTTCAGCTTTTCTTTATGCTTGTTCAACTGCCGCGTGAGCTTATCGATTAATAAATCGATGGCGGCGTACATATCATCCGCTTCCGCAGTCGCGTGCAGCTCACCACCGTTGAGATGCACCGTCATTTCGGCAATCTTCTGAACTTCCTCGACCTTCAGGACAATATAGACTTGATTGATGCGATCGAAGAACCGTTCCAGCTTCAAGAATTTAGTTGTTACAAATTTCCGTAAGGCGTCGGTGATGACAACATGCTGTCCGGTAATGTTCAGCTGCATAGTGTCTTCCTTCTCTGTAGAGGTCAAACCAATTGTTTTCGCTGGTTCGACGGCGGGATGGATAAAGGCTCTCGGTACTTCGCTACGGTACGCCGCGCCACCATGATACCCTGCTCGGAAAGCAGGTCGGCGCGCTTACTGTCGCTAAGAGGCTTTGCCGGGTTTTCCGCAGCGATTAATTTTTTCACCAGCGCGCGGATAGCCGTGAAGGACGCTTCGCCCCCCCCCTTCGGTATTGACGTGGCTGGAGAAAAAATATTTCAATTTAAAGATGCCGCGCGGACTGTGCAGATATTTCTGGGTGGTGACGCGCTAAATCGTGGACTCATGCATATCCACCGCCTGGGCGATATCTGCCAGCACCATTGGCCGCATGACTCTTCCCCCTGTTCAAAGAACGCCATCTGACGCTCGACGATACGGCCCGTCACCTTCAACAGCGTTTCATTGCGGCTTTCCAGACTTTTAATCAGCCAGCGCGCCTCCTGCAAATGGCTGCGAATAAACTGACCCTCCGCATCGTTACGGGTGTTGCTGCCCAGGGCCGCGTACTGCTGATTAATGCGCAGCGCGGGAATGCTGTCGGTATTGAGCTCCACCACCCAGCAGCGGTTTTGCAGTTTGCGCACCAGCACGTCGGGAATCACATACTGCGATTCGCCGGTATTGATGAACTGCCCCGGGCGCGGATCCAGCGACTGAATCAGCGCCATGGCCGGTTTCAGGACATCCTCTTTCAGCTTAGTCGAACGTAGCAGGGTGCGGAAATCATGGCTGCCCAGCAGACTGAGATAATCACTGACGATGAGCCGCGCCTCGTTGAGATAAGGCAGATCGGCCGCAAATTGCGAGAGCTGAATCGGCAGGCAGTCGTGCAAATCCCGCGCCGCCACGCCGACCGGATCGAAGCGCTGGATGCGTTTTAGTACCGCTTCCACCTCGTCCAGGGTGACGTTTTCGTCGCCGATGCTGTCGAGCATATCGTCCAGCGGCACCGTCAGATAGCCGGTGTCATCCACGGCGTCGACGATGGAGGTGGCAATCGCTCCATCAGTATCGGAAAAGGGAGTAAGCTCTACCTGCCACATGAGGTAGTTTTGCAGGGTCTGGGTGGTTTCACCCTGATAGACGGGCAATTCTTCGTCGCGATAGTTGGTACCGGTGCCGGAGGGTGTCCCGGCGGAGTATATCTCGTCCCAGGTGGCGTCCAGCGGCAGCTCTTCCGGCATGTCCTTTTGTTCCATCGCCTCGCGGGTGTCGAGTGACTCGCTGTCGTGCGCGTCGACCTCGTCATGCAAATCGGCCTGTTCAAGCAAGGGGTTACTTTCCAGCGCCGTCTGAATTTCCTGCTGGAGTTCAAGCGTGGACAATTGCAACAGACGGATGGCCTGTTGCAACTGCGGGGTCATGGCTAACTGCTGACTCAGCCTGAGTTGTAAACCTTGCTTCATAAAATGCGTCAACTATCCTCACGAACCACGGCGGTAACGCCACCTTATCAGAGGCGGAACTCTTCGCCCAGATAAACCCGTTTGACCTGCTCGTCGAGCATGACGTCGGCCGGGGAGCCGTGGGCGATGAGCTTGCCCTGGCTGACGATATAGGCTCGTTCGCACACGTCGAGTGTCTCACGCACGTTGTGGTCGGTGATAAGCACGCCAAGGCCGCTGTCGCGCAAATGTTCGATGATTTTTTTGATATCGATGACGGAAATCGGATCGACGCCGGCAAAAGGTTCGTCAAGCAGGATAAATTTGGGGTTGGCGGCGAGCGCCCGCGCGATCTCTACCCGGCGTCGTTCACCGCCGGACAGCGACTGGCCGAGGTTGTCGCGCAAATGGCTGATATGGAACTCTTCCATCAGCTCTTTCGCGCGGTCGTTACGCTGTTCACGGGTGAGATCCTGGCGAATTTGCAGCACCGCCATCAGATTGTCGAACACGCTCAGGCGGCGGAAGATCGAGGCTTCCTGCGGCAGATAGCCGATTCCGCGGCGGGCGCGGGTATGCAGCGGCAGGAGGCTAATATCGTCATCATCGATGACAATCCGGCCGGCGTCGCGGGGGATGATGCCCACCACCATATAAAACGTGGTGGTTTTGCCCGCCCCGTTAGGCCCCAGCAATCCCACAATCTCGCGAGAGCTTACCTTCAGGCTGACGTCTTCCACCACGCGGCGTCCTTTATAGGCTTTAGCCAAATTTTCTGCGATTAATGTTGCCATGGATTTTATACCCGATTATTTGGCTGATTTCGCCGGCGCTTTGGCGCCGCTTTTATCCTGCAGCTGCGCCGGTACCAGCACGGTGGTGACCCGTTTGCCTTTATCGCTGAACGCCTCCATCTGCTGTTTCTTGACCAGATAGGTAATGCGATCGCCTTTCACGTTGCTGTCCAACTGCTCCAGATAAGCATTGCCCGTCAGAATCACCAGATCGTTGGCGGTTTCGTAACGCACCTTCTGCGAATGACCGCGCACCGGCTTGCCGTCGTCCTGCAGTTGATAGAAAGTGACCTGATTACCGTAGCCTTCAACGACTTCGTTACCGTCCTTACCGTCGGGGCGGGTGATGACGACCTTATCGGCGCGAATATCAATTGAACCGCGCTTGACCACGACCTCACCGGTGAGGGTCACGGTATTAGTCGCCATATCCACCACCTGCTGCGCGGAGTCGATATGAATCGGTTGCTGATTGTCGCTGGTCAGCGCCAGCGCCTGCGCGCTGGCCAGCATTAAGCCGCCGGCCAGAAGCAGGCTAGGGCGTACGTTGTGAATTCTGGATTTCATAAGAAGTCTTAACCTTTTCAATCAACTCGGCGGTCTTGTTGCGCAGATTGCCGCGCATCTTCATGCCGGTGGAGTTAAAGCCGGTACCATATAAGGTTACCTCATCATCCGAGGAGACGTCCTGCGTGACCAGGTTAACCACCGCGTTATCTGTTGTTATGCGTTTAAGCTGCGAGGCGTCGGTCAGGCTGTCCACCTGAACATGGCCATACAGGTAAAGCATCCTGTCCTGGGTCAGCTTGGCCTTATCGGCTTTCACCGTCCAGGTCGGCACTTTGCTTTCATCGAACGTGGTGGCGACTGGCCGGGTGAACCAGGTGATCTGTTGCTCGGCGAAATGATCCACGTGATCGGCCACCAGCTTGTAATTAAGCCCCCCTGCCGGGTTATACACCACGGTTGTGGTATATTCACTCTGATAGGTGGGCTCGCCGGCGTTCACCGGCGTCTGGGCCGCCGCCGTGTCGGTGTCCGCCAAGTTCCAGCCGATAAGCACCAATACCAATAATCCCAGCAGCGCCGTGGTCCAACGCGTTGTCTTGCTCATACCGACTGCCCTTTGGCATCCTCCGGCTTTCCCCTGCGCCAGCAGCAGCAGGTCGCAGACTTCCCGCACCGCAACCGCCGGCGGTGCGGGTAACGCAATCGGCCCTGGGCCGCAATAGCGGGTGCGCGTCCGCCACTGCCACGCTCAGGCCGACCTGGTCCATGCATCGGGGCATCAATCAGGTCGTCGCTCACGTAGGCGACCTGTTCCGCTGTTAACTTTAGTTTACTCAGAAGCGCTCTAAAGGCCAAAGTCTTATCCGATTGCCCCTGGTAAAGATGCGTAATGCCTAGCGTGGCACAACGGTCCTCCAGCAGCCTGGCGGTGCGGCCGGTAATAATAGCGACCTCAATGCCCGATGTGATCAGGCAGCGAATGCCGTAGCCATCGCGGACATTAAACGCTTTGAGTTCATCACCGTGATTGCTTATATAAATCAGACCGTTGGACATGACGCTGTCCACATCGCAAATCAGTAGACGAATAGTCCGGGTGCTTGCCAGCACCTGCTGCGCTACCGGCCCGTAGCATATCATGCATATGCACCACGCCTAATAGATGGTCGTCCTGCGCTACCAGTAGCGAAGTAATGTTGCGCGCCTGCATAAGATTCAGCGCTTCCACCGCCAGCGTATCGGGCGCGACGCGTACGCCCCCCCCGGCGTCATGACGTCGGGGATACACTCCTCTTTGAGGTCAATGCCCATATCAAACACCCGCCGCAGATCGCCATCGGTAAAAATGCCGACGATGACGTTTTGCGCATCGCAAATCACCGTCATGTCCAGGTTTTTGCGGGTAATCTCCAGCAGCGCGTCGCACAGCGAGGCTGTGCGGGCGGTCAGCGGCATTTCGTCGCCGCTGTGCATAATATCGCTTACGCGCAGCAGCAGTTTGCGTCTTAATGCGCCGCCGGGATGGGACAAGGCAAAATCCTCGGCGGTAAAGCCCCGCGCCCGCAGGAGCGCCACCGCCAGCGCGTCGCCCATGACCAGCGCGGTGGTAGTGGTGGCGGTCGGCGCCAAGCCCAGTGGGCAGGTTTCTTCCGGCACATGCACGTACAAATAGATTTCCGCCGCTTTCCCCATGGTACTTTCCGGTTCGCCGGTCAGGCAGATGAGGGGGATGTGCAGACGTTATAAGCACAGGAATCAGCGCCAAGATCTCGTGGGATTCGCCGGAATTCGACAGCGCGATAACGATATCCTGCGGCGACACCATACCCAGGTCACCATGGCTGGCCTCGCCAGGATGGACAAAAAACGCCGGCGTACCGGTACTGGCGAAAGTGGCGGCCAGCTTGCGGCCGATATGGCCGGATTTGCCCATGCCCACCACCACCACTTTGCCGGTGCAGCGAAACAGCGCTTCGCAGGCGCGGCGGAAATCGTCATTAATATATTGATCCAGCTGCGCCGGACCCGCTCGCTCAATAGCGGGAACTTCCTTGCCGGCGCCGTTTGCGCAGGCACAGGGCGGCGAGGATAACGCTCGCCGCCGGCATGACCCAATAATCGCGGGCAAAGGCATTGGGATTAAACGGGCTGGGAGAGAGCAGCGCAGGAACGCCCAGCACAATCAATAACGCTATTAAAGATATTGGAGCCAATAACATTCCTCAGGGCAATATCATTTTCTCCCTTAAGCGCCCCGCCAATAGGCGTCGCCAGCACCGTCAGGCCGACGACCAAATCGCTCAGGCCAAAATAGCGCGCCCGCCCGCTGGCATTATTAATCACCATCCGCGCCGAGATAGGCATAATAATAAACGCCAGCACCAGCCACAGGACGGCGACGGTATTATTGCCGTCCTGCGGCAGCTCCGCCAGCTGTTCGCGGGTCAGCGTGTCGCTGCCCTCGCGCAGCGCCAGCCGGGAGATGGTCACGATAATCAGCAGGTAGCCCGCCGCCGCAAAGTAGCAGGACGCCGTCCAGCCTGCCCAGACTATGGTCCGCCAGCAGCAAGCCGCACAACAGGGTAATAAGCAGCAGCGGCAACTCGCGCCGCACGATATCAAAGCGGAAGGTGACCGGGCGGATAAGCGCCGCGCCGCCGACGATCAGCATGATGTTGGTAATGTTGGAACCCAGGATATTGCCAACCGCCATATCGATCTGATGGTTAAGGGAAGGGCTGCGGTAACGGATACCAGTAATTCCGGCAGTGAAGTGCCGAAGGAGACGATTATGCAGCCGATGAGCCAGGGCGTAACGCGGAGCGAGCGGCTCAACACGGCCGCACTATAGACCAATCTGTCCGCGCCATAAACCAATAATGAATAATAACCTGGCAAAAAGCATGATAGATCTTTGGCTTGAGAAAAAACCTGTTCCGTTGACGCATCATAGCCATAAAAGGAAGACCAAAGGCGGACAATAAACGCAAACTGGCATTAATTTTGACCGTCTAACGGCTAAAAGTAGAACGCGGCGGCGATGAAGTAATCCGCGGCAACGGGCCTGATTGGTCGAGAAAAGTTCGATGAATTGGTCTGCTTGCTTTACTATCACCACTGCAGACCGTGGGTGCGTGAAGAAAAGGGTAGTAAACTATGAACCAGAGCGATAACCTGGTCGAGATTTGCGGATTGAGCTTTCGTCGGGGCGATCGCGTTATTTTCGATAATATCAGTATGCAGTTTCCGCGCGGCAAAGTGACGGCGATCATGGGGCCGTCGGGCATCGGTAAAACGACGCTGCTACGCCTTATCGGCGGGCAATTGCCGCCGGACAGCGGCGAAATTTGGGTAGACGGTGACAATATACCCACGCTGTCGCGCTGTCGACTCTATGAGGTGCGTAAGAAAATCAGCATGCTATTCCAGTCCGGCGCGCTGTTTACCGACAATACCGTCTTCGAGAATGTGGCGTTTCCGCTGCGTCGGCATACCCGTTTACCGGAGCCGGTGCTGCGCAGCACGGTACTGATGAAACTGGAAGCGGTGGGATTGCGCGGGGCGGCATCGTTGATGCCGGCAGAGCTGTCGGGCGGTATGGCGCGCCGTGCGGCGCTGGCCCGCGCCATCGCACTGGATCCTGAGCTGATTATGTTCGATGAGCCGTTTGTGGGACAAGATCCGATCACCATGGGGGTGCTGGTCAAGCTTATCGACAAGCTGAATCATGCGCTCGGCGTTACCTGTATCGTCGTGTCCCACGACGTGCCGGAGGTCTTGAGCATCGCCGATTACGCCTATATCGTTGCCGAGCAGCACGTCGTGGCGGAAGGGACGCCGGCCAGCCTGCGTGACAACCGGGATCCGCGGGTGAGGCAATTTCTCGACGGTATCGCCGATGGGCCTGTTCCGTTTAACGTTCCCGCCGAAGATTATCAGACCCAGCTATTGGGCGCAGGGAGTTAACCTCAGTCATGGTACGAGAAGCAATCGCGTCCTTCGGACGCCGGGGGATCAACATCTGCCACGGTTTTGGCCGGGCCGGTGTCATGTTGTTCAACGCGCTGATAAATAAACCGGCGCTGCGCGAACAATGGCCGCCACTGGTCAAACAACTTTACGGCGTCGGCGTATTATCGCTGGTGATTATTATGGTGTCTGGCCTGTTTATCGGTATGGTACTGGGATTGCAGGGCTACATCATTCTCACCACCTACAGCGCGGAGTCCAGCCTGGGAATGCTGGTCGCGCTATCGCTGTTGCGCGAGCTAGGGCCGGTGGTGGCCGCACTGCTGTTTGCCGGCCGGGCGGGTTCTGCGCTTACCGCCGAAATAGGCTTGATGAAGGCTACCGAGCAGCTTTCCAGTCTGGAGATGATGGCGGTGGATCCGCTGCGCCGGGTGGTGGCGCCGCGTTTTTGGGCCGGCGTTATCAGTATGCCGCTGTTGACGGCGATTTTCATTGCGGTCGGTATCTGGGGCGGCGCCGTGGTCGGCGTCGAATGGAAAGGAATCGACAGCTGCTTCTTCTGGTCTGCAATGCAAGGCGCCGTGGACTGGCGGCAAGATTTGGTAAGCTGTGTCATCAAGAGTGTGGTTTTCGCTATCAGCGTCACCTGGATTGCGCTGTTTAATGGTTACGACGCGATCCCGACCTCCGAGGGGATCAGCCGCGCAACCACTCGCACGGTGGTCTACGCTTCGCTGGCAGTGTTGGGATTGGATTTTGCGCTGACGGCACTGATGTTTGGGAACTAAGTGAATGCAAACCAAAAAAAGTGAAATCTGGGTCGGCGCGTTTATGATTATTGCCCTCTGCGCCATCGTGTTTCTTTGCCTGAAGGTGGCGGATATCCGTTTGGTGAGTAATGCGGCAACTTATCGGATCAGCGCTTCTTTCGACAATATCGGCGGTCTTAAAGTGCGATCGCCGGTGCGGGTCGGCGGGGTCGTTATCGGCCGGGTCGCGGATATTACCCTCGATCCTAAAACCTATACGCCGAAAGTCACCATGGACATCGAACAGACCTATAATCATATACCCGATACCAGTTCCCTGGCGATCTGTACCTCGGGCCTGTTGGGGGAACAATACCTGGCGCTGAATATCGGTTTCGATGATTCGGAAATGAACACCTCGATACTGAAAGACGGCGGTGTTATCCAGGATACCAAATCGGCTATCCTGCTGGAGGACCTGATTGGTCAGTTCCTCTACAAGAGCGGCAGCGGTGACAATAATGCTGCCGGCGAGGGCCAGGCTAATGGCGCCGATAGCGGCAATGGACCCGGCGCGGGCCAGAGCCGCGGCAACGGCGGTGCGGGCGCCAGACAGTAGGAGGGTCCCCGCGGCCGGAAAGGCGTTAGCGCCGGCCGTCCGGCGCCTTATTATTGGTACCGGGCAATGCGCGGCTGTCTTCAGCGTCGCCACCCGGTTGTTCTGACCCGTGAGGCGGTGTAACCCTAACAGGAGAAATGCATGCTTAAACGTTTATTCATGGTGGCGCTGTTGGCGATTGCTCCGCTGACACAGGCTGCCGATCAGAGCAATCCTTATCGTTTGATGAGTGATGCGGCGAGCAAGACCTTTACTCGCCTGAAAAATGAACAGGGCAAAATTCATCAGGATCCCAACTACCTGCGCACCGTGGTGCGAGAAGAGCTGCTTCCTTATGTGCAGGTGAAATACGCTGGCGCGCTGGTGCTGGGGCGCTATTATCGTGAAGCCACGCCGGCGCAGCGCGACGCGTATTTCAAAGCGTTCCAGGACTATCTGGAACAGGCTTACGGCCAGGCGCTGGCGCTTTACAGCAACCAGACCTATCAGATCGCGCAGGAGAAACCGCTCGGTGACGCCACGATTATGGCTATTCGCGTGACGATTATCGATCAGGGCGGCCAGCCGCCGGTGCGCCTTGATTTTCAGTGGCGTAAAAACAGCGTCTCCGGCAACTGGCAGGCCTACGACATGATCGCCGAAGGGGTCAGTATGATTACCACCAAGCAAAACGAGTGGGCCTCCACGTTGCGCACTAAGGGCATTGATGGGCTGACGCAGCAATTGCAGGCCGCCGCCAGAACGCCGATTACCCTGGATAAGCAGCGTAATGGCTGAGGAATTAAGCTGGTATGCGCAAGGGCAAACATTAATCCTGCACGGAGAGCTGGATCGCGACACGTTGCTGACGCTCTGGCAGCACCGGCAGCCATTGCTGGAAGGTATCCGGTTCCTGGATGTCTCCAACCTGCGGCGCGTCGATTCCGCCGGCGTGGCGCTTATGCTGCATTTTTACCATTATCAGCAGCAGCGGAGCGCTACGCTTGCGCTTACCGGCGTCACCGATAGGCTGCGCACGCTTATCGCGCTATACAAGCTGCAGGCGATCCTGCCCTGTATGGCGACTGCGGACACCTGATCCATTACCCCCGGCGCCTTGCGCGCTGCGGTGACAGGGGGTAGCGTCACTCCGCCGGTGTCACCGGTACCGTTATGCTTGCCCCTGCTTTTTTTGGCGCACGTCGCGCCCGATGGCTTGACCGCGTGTCGCGTCGTGTTGCCGGTACCTTAATCTGCCGTCATCATGAACTCTGGTGTCGCCGTGGCCGGAGCGACGTAAAAGAATCACGGTTAATTGCTTTTCCTGTTCCCGAGCGCGGCGGATTCCTCTAAGATAGCGGTCTGATTCCCGACCCTGAAAAGAAAGACTTTATATGGAAACAAGTGAAATCAAAGCGGTGCTGATGAAAGCCCTGGCGCTGGACGCAGCTCACGTAAGCGGCGACGGCAGCCATTTTCAGGTTATTGCGGTCAGCGAGCAGTTCGCCGGCATGAGCCGGGTAAAAAAACAGCAAACGATATATGCGCCGCTGATGGAATATATTTCGGATAACAGCATCCACGCCTTATCGATCAAAGCCTACACCCCCGATGAGTGGCAGCGCGATCGCAAGCTGAACGGTTTTTAAATGTTAACCCTGGCGGTTAACAGCCTTCCCGTG
This sequence comes from Sodalis sp. (in: enterobacteria), assembly GCF_051710625.1. Classification (GTDB taxonomy): domain Bacteria; phylum Pseudomonadota; class Gammaproteobacteria; order Enterobacterales; family Enterobacteriaceae; genus JBPESN01. The sequence goes on from NZ_JBPESN010000021.1 coordinate 21,529, forward strand.
AACTACAGAGAGCAGTCGTAATGGATAAATTTAGTGTCCAGGGTCCTACCCGGTTAAGCGGCGAAATCACTATTTCGGGTGCCAAAAATGCCGCGCTGCCGATTTTGTTCGCCGCGTTGCTGGCGGAAGAATTGGTGGAGATTCAAAACGTTCCCAAGTTAAAAGACATCGACACCACCATGAAACTGCTTGGCCAGCTCGGTGCCAGAGTGGAACGGAATGGATCGGTGCATGTGGACGCCAGCGACGTTGACGTTTACTGCGCGCCCTATGAGCTGGTGAAAACCATGCGTGCGTCGATTTGGGCGCTGGGGCCGCTGGTGGCGCGTTTCGGCCAAGGGCAGGTCTCTTTGCCGGGCGGCTGCGCTATCGGCGCGCGTCCTGTGGATTTACATATCAGCGGCCTGGAGCAGCTGGGCGCCACCATCAAGCTGGAAGAGGGTTACGTCAAAGTTTCGGTGGACGGCCGTTTGCGCGGCGCGCATATTATCATGGATAAAGTGAGCGTCGGCGCCACGGTAACGATCATGAGCGCGGCGACACTGGCGACCGGCACCACCATCATCGAAAACGCCGCCCGCGAGCCAGAAATTGTCGACACCGCCAATTTCCTCATTACGCTGGGCGCGAAGATTAGCGGCGCCGGTACCGATAAAATTACCATCGAAGGGGTCGAGCGGCTCGGCGGTGGTGTTTATCGCGTGTTGCCCGATCGCATCGAGACCGGCACATTTCTGGTGGCGGCGGCTATCTCCCGCGGCCGCGTGGTGTGTCATGCCACCCGCCCCAATACACTGGATGCCGTACTGGCTAAGCTGCGCGAAGCGGGCGCGGATATCGCCGTCGGCGACGACTGGATAAGCCTGGATATGCACGGTCAGCGGCCAAAGGCGGTTACGGTGCGTACCGCCCCGCATCCTGGTTTTCCTACCGATATGCAGGCGCAGTTCAGTCTGCTTAATCTGGTAGCCGACGGGACCGGCGTCATCACCGAGACCATCTTTGAGAACCGTTTCATGCACGTCCCCGAACTGATTCGGATGGGGGCACATGCGGAAATCGAAAGTAATACCGTTATCTGCCACGGCGTTGAGACGTTATCGGGGGCACAGGTGATGGCGACCGATTTGCGCGCCTCCGCCAGCCTGGTGCTGGCCGGCTGCATCGCCGAGGGTGTAACGGTGGTGGACCGCATTTATCATATCGATCGCGGTTATGACTGCATCGAGGAAAAATTGCGGCGTATGGGCGCTAATATCGAACGGATCAGCGGGGAATAGAGCCGCGCTCGCCGTTTTGCTCACGGGCGCGCGCAGTTTGGCGGGGCCGGCACGGCCGTAAGCCGCTTGTCGCCCGCCGTATCCGGCGGGCGCAGTGCGCTGCGAGCCACGCAGTCCTGTCGCGACCGCAACAGCACGGTCGCGAACGCGGGATGTTAATTTGAAGCCGGGTACTCCTGAATGGAGATTGCCACCGTCAATTTCTTGCCGTTACGCAGGATCTCGACCGGTATGCGTGAGCCGGGACGGATTTCCGCCACCTGATCCATCGTTTCAATGGGGGAGATGGCCGGCTTGTGGTTGACGCTCAGGATGACATCCTCCACCTGAATGCCGACTTGCGACGCCGGGCCGCCGGGGGTCACTTCGTTGACGATGATGCCCTGAATGCGATCGAGGCAGCCGCCATTATGCATGGGCGCCACTTCACGGCCCCCGATACCGATGTAACCGCGGATCACCCGACCATCGCGAATCAACTTGTTCATCACCTTGGTGGCCAGCGCGCTAGGAATGGCAAAACCGATACCTTCCGGCGTTTCGCCGTTGTTGCTCTTATCGAACGATAGGGTATTGATCCCCACCAGTTCGCCCAGCGTGTTAATCAGCGCGCCGCCGGAGTTGCCGTGATTGATGGACGCGTCGGTCTGCAGAAAATTCTGCCGCCCGGAGGGGCTAAGGCCGATGCGGCCGGTGGCGCTGATAATGCCTTGGGTTATGGTTTGTCCCAAATTATAGGGATTACCGATGGCCATGACGACATCGCCGATGTGAGGCTGCCGGTTGGGATTGATGGAAATCACCGGCAGATTGCTGGCGTCGATTTTCAGCACCGCCAGATCGGTCAGGCTGTCCGAACCGATCAGCAGCGCTTCATAGACCTGGCCATCCTGCAGTGCGACGATGATCTGCTCGGCATCGTTGATGACATGTTTGTTGGTCAGCAAATAGCCTTTCTGATTCATAATCACGCCAGAGCCCAGCGTGCGGATTTCCAGCTGATTGTGGGCGCTGCTGTTCATGCTGCGGTTATAGACATAGACCACAGCCGGCGCGGCGCGGCGCACCCCCTGGTTGTAACTGACGGGCTGTTCGCTATCGCTATTAGCGGCGGGGTGCAATAACTGGCCGGTCGTGGAGCGAAGCATAGGCACCAGTACCAGCAACAGGGCTGCGACAATGAAACCGATTATCACAGCACGAAGCAACTTTAGGAGCATGGGACTCGCAGGGGTAGTGGAAAATAGCGGCAGGATAGCACGAGTTAAACGGACACCGCAGCGCCGGCGTCCGTTTTTTTAAATGCTTAGCGCAATAACAGGAAAATACTCGCGTCGCCGCGCACGATATTCAGCGCCATGACCGCCGGTTTGGCCTCCAGCACTTTACGCAGCTGCGCGACGCTTTGTACCCGTTCGCGGTTCAGACCGACAATAACATCGCCCTTTTGCAGACCGATTGCGGCGGCGGGGGAGTCTTTTACCACTTCCTCCACCTGAACGCCCTTGGTGCCGTCTTTCAGCAAACCATTGCTGAGGGAAGCTCCCTGCAGCGCCGGCGTGAGGATCTCTTCGCTGGTGGTGGCGGATGCGCTGTCATTCAGGACCACCGAGGCCGTTTGCGCTTTGCCGTTGCGCAGCAGGCCAAGCTTGACGGTTTTACCGGGTGCGGTAGTACCGACCTTGACCCGCAGTTCGGCGAAACTCTGAATCGGCTTGCCTTCCACCGAAACAATGATATCACCGGCTTTGATACCGGCTTTGGCGGCAGCGGAATTCGGCAGCACCTCGCTGACGAAGGCGCCACGCTGAGCATCAATATTGAAGGCTTTGGCAATATCGGCGGTTAGCTCGGTGCCTTTGATGCCCAATTGGCCGCGTTTGACTTCGCCATATTCAATTAATTGCTGACTCAAGTTTTTGACGATATTGCTGGGGATAGCAAAACCGATACCGATGTTACCGCCGCCCGGCGCCAGAATGGCGGTATTGATACCAATCAGCTCGCCGTTGAGATTGACCAGCGCGCCGCCGGAATTGCCGCGGTTAATGGACGCGTCGGTCTGGATGAAGTTTTCCAGGCCTTCCAGATTGAAGCCGCTGCGGCCCAGAGCGGAAACAATACCGGACGTGGCGGTCTGGCCGAGACCGAACGGGTTGCCCACCGCGACGGCAAAATCGCCGACTTTCAGGGTATCGGAGTCGGCCATGGTCACCTCGCTGAGGTTTTTTGGCGTAGGCAACTGCAACAGCGCCAGATCGGTCTGCTCATCGTGCCCGACCAGTTTAACATCGAATTCACGGCCGTCATTAAGCTGCACTTTAATCTTGTCTGCGCCGTTGACCACGTGATTATTGGTAATCACATAACCTTTTGCGGCGTTGATGATGACCCCCGAACCCAACCCTTCAAATGGGCGCGATCCAACGTTGCCGCCCGGGGTGTCGGGCCCGAAGAAGTATTTGAACTCCTTGGGCAGCGCGGGACGTCGGACCGGTTGGGAGCCTTCGACGTGAACGCTTACTACCGCTGGCAGAACTTTAGTCAGCATGGGCGCCAGGCTTGGCATGGATTGCCCCGCCACTTCGACCGGCAGCGCCGCCTGCGGCGCCGAAAAAGGAATCAGGCTTAGCCCGATGCTGAGTGCCAGTGCGCTGAAGAGTGGTGTCGTTTTCATTGTAACCTTAACTCGCTCGTTTTCGTACCAGATACCCTGGTCCAGGCACCCGGTGACGGCATCATAATCGCCATTATGACCCTGCCGGGCGGGGAAAAGTTCAGCCTGTGGGCGCGCCGATGCCGGCGCCGTCACGGGGCGTGATCGCTATTTGTGCAAGCCGCGCGTCGTGCGCAGCAAGCCGCTGGCCCTTTCCGGATAATCACGCGGCTGCATTTCCGCCGGGATTTGGTCGTTGTCCGCTTCCGCTTCGGTGAGGCGATAGCGGAACGGATTATCTTCGCTGCGCTGATCCGGCAGCGAGCTATTGGAACTCTTGGCCATATGCTGACAGAGCTGACGGTAATCGTCGGCCATGTTGTCCAGCAATTCTGCGCTGCGGGCGGAATGGCTGGTCAACTCTTCGCGATACTCGTCCAGCTCGGTTTTGCTTTTTTCCAGTTCGTGCTGAAGCGTTTGCTGCTGACGCAGCTTACGATTACCGAAACGCATAGCGACCGCACCGATAATTATGCCCACTATCAATCCGATCAGCGCATATTCCCAGGTCATAATGACTCCTATTTTTGACTTCGTTGTCCCGTAGGGTGTTTAATACACAATTAGCTTCACTATAACCGGTAACGCGCCATCAGTGGAACCGGAGAGTGTGACGACGGGTTACCAGCTGGGGGGCCGGGCTGTTGTGTTCGGCCGCGCCGCTGTTTAGGATGTGTGGCACCCGTTTTTTTTAACCTTTCATTTTCATTCAGGAAATGTCAGCCACATGCAAGCCACTTCGCCGTTGTCCCTTTACCAGCAGATGCTGGCGCAAGAGGTATATCAGTCCGATGACGTCCAGGCCGCCGCCTGCGTCCCATCGGGCCTGCTCGGCCGGCCGGGCAAAAAATGGCTAGGCAAAAGCGAGTGGGCAACCGACGAACCGGTCCCGGGTTTATATATGTGGGGCGGGGTGGGCAGAGGCAAGACCTGGCTGATGGATTTATTTTACCGCAGCCTGCCCGGCGAGCGTAAACTGCGGATCGCTGGAGATCATTGCCGACGGCTTCAAGGCTGAGATCGACGTACTCTGTTTCGATGAATTCTTCGTGACCGATATTACCGACGCGATGCTGCTTGGCACGCCGATGCAGGCGCTGTTTGCGCGCGGGGTTACGCTTGTGGCGACCTCGAACATTCCGCCGGATGATCTTTACCGCAACGGTCTGCAGCGCGCGCGTTTTCTGCCGGCTATCGAATTAATAAAACCCCACTGCGCTGTCATGAATGTGGATGCCGGCATTGATTAGCGCCTGCGTACCCTGACGCAGGCCAATTTGTGGCTCACCCCCCGCGGCAACGAGACCGACCGGGCGATGGCGCAGATGTTTTGCGCTCTGGCGGGGAAACATCTCGCCCTGGACGGCGATGCGCCGGCGCTGGAAATCAATCATCGCCCGCTGCCGACTTTAGGCGTGATTGATGGCGTGGTGGCGTTGGATTTCGCCGAGTTATGCGGCGGTGCGCGCAGCCAAAACGACTATATCGTTCTCTCAGAACGCTTCCACAGCGTTCTGCTGCATAATGTGCAGCCGATGGGCGGCGATCAGGAGAATACCGCCCGCCGCTTTTTTTGGCGCTGGTGGATGAGTTTTACGAACGGCACGTCAAGCTAGTGGTCGGCGCCAGCGTGCCGATGTCGGCGTTGTATCAGGGAACAGCTGCTGCGCTTCGAGTATCAGCGCTACCTGTCGCGTTTGCAGGAAATGCAGAGCGAGGAGTACCTCAGACTGGCGCATCAGCCTTGATGATGTAAAAAAGGGTCGATCTTTGCGGACGACTTCTCTATAATCTTGCGACCCCACGTTACATTGAGGTTTTTTCCCAAAACTTCAATTGTGCCAGCAACGGCTACTCGAAGGGGTAAGTTTGCTGGACTGAAAGCTGTGTGAGCCTCATAACTGTTCATTAAAGAGTTTGGGTTTTCACCAATGTGTAACTTAAATTGGGTAAGCTCTTACATGAAAACTTTTACAGCAAAAGCAGAAACGGTCAAACGTAACTGGTATGTTGTCGACGCCGAAGGGAAAACCCTTGGCCGTCTTGCTACCGAATTGGCTCGCCGTCTGCGTGGCAAGCATAAAGCGGAATATACGCCGCATGTGGATACTGGTGATTATCTTATCGTTCTGAACGCTGACAAAGTGGCCGTTAGCGGCAACAAGTGTAACGACAAGATCTACTATCACTACACCGGCCACGTCGGTGGTATCAAACAAGCGACCTTTGAAGAGATGATTGCCCGCCGCCCTGAGCGTGTGATTGAAATCGCGGTTAAAGGCATGCTGCCAAAAGGCCCGCTGGGTCGTGTTATGTTCCGTAAACTGAAAGTTTACGCCGGTACCGAGCACAACCACGCGGCACAACAACCGCAAGTTCTGGACATTTAATTGGGATTATAGGCAATGCCTGAAGGTCAATATTACGGCACTGGTCGCCGTAAAAGCTCTTCCGCTCGCGTCTTCGTTAAGGCGGGCAGCGGCAGCATGGTTATTAACCAGCGTAGTCTGGATCAGTACTTCGGTCGTGAAACCGCCCGCATGGTGGTTCGTCAGCCGCTGGAGCTGGTCGACATGCTGGGCAAAGTGGACCTGTACATCACCGTCAAGGGTGGCGGCATCTCCGGTCAGGCAGGCGCCATTCGCCACGGTATTACCCGTGCGCTGATGGAATATGACAAAACGCTGCGCGCGGATCTGCGCAAAGGCGGTTTCGTTACCCGTGACGCCCGTCAGGTTGAACGTAAGAAAGTCGGTCTGCGTAAAGCACGCAGTCGTCCGCAGTTCTCCAAACGTTAATTCCCGCAGTTTTCACTGCAGCGAAAAGCCCGGACCCGTCCGGGCTTTTTTTATTTATCGCGTCCTGACCCCGTCTGCAATATCAACCGCAACCAGTTATTCACGCTGATTTGCCATATCGTGCCCCACAAAGCAGGCAAAATCTGATAAACTAGCCAACGCTGATATGCCTGTTTACTTGGCTGGCGTTTTGTTTACCGGCTGCAAGCTTTCCGGCTCCGGTTGCAGCGGGCAAAGTGGCTACGGGTCAACGGCAGACAAATCAGGAAAATAACCCTGGGTTAGGGTCATTCGCGGTATTTTCTCAATAAACTTGGAGGTTTTCATGGCTGTCGCTGCCAACAAACGTTCGGTGATGACGCTGTTTTCCGGCACGACTGACATTTTCAGCCATCAAGTGCGTATCGTGCTGGCGGAAAAAGGGGTGAGTGTCGAAATTGAGCAGGTTGAGATGGATAATCTGCCGCAGGACCTGATTGACCTTAATCCTTACCGCACTGTGCCGACGCTGGTCGATCGCGAACTGACGCTTTACGAATCCCGCATTATCATGGAATACATTGATGAACGGTTCCCGCATCCGCCGCTGATGCCGGTCTATCCGGTAGCGCGCGGCACCAGCCGCCTGATGATGCACCGCATCGAGAACGATTGGTATACGCTGATGCGCAAAATCGAGCAAAGCAGCGGCAGCGAAGTGGACAACGCTTGTCGGCAACTCCGTGAGGAACTGCTGGCCGTGGCGCCGGTATTTAATGAAGCGCCTTTCTTCATGAGCGAGGAGTTCAGCCTGGTGGATTGCTACCTGGCGCCGCTGCTGTGGCGTTTACCGCAGCTGGGTATTGAACTGGCCGGCGTGGGCGCCAAGGAGCTGAAAGGGTATATGACGCGCGTATTTGGACGCGATGCCTTCCTGGCCTCGCTGACCGAAGCCGAGCGCGAAATGCGCCTGCAGACGCGGGAGTAATGGGATGGAGGTGACTCAGCTTTCGCCGCGCCGGCCATACCTGCTGCGGGCTTTTTATGAATGGTTGCTTGATAATCAGCTAACGCCGCATCTGGTGGCGGATGTCACCGTGGATGGCGTGATGATGCCGATGGAATTTGCCCGCGACGGGCAAATCGTGCTGAATATCGCACCGCGCGCCGTGACGAATCTGACGCTGGGCAACGACGACGTGCAGTTCAATGCCCGCTTTGGCGGCGGCGTGCCGCGGCAAGTAGTAGTGCCGATGGCGGCCGTACTGGCAGTCTATGCCCGTGAAAACGGTGCCGGTACCATGTTCGAGCCTGAGGTGGCCTACGAGCAGCTGACGCGGGCGGACGATGACAGTGCTGAAGAGCCGGCAACGGAGACCGTCATGTCGGTGATCGATGGCGCCCGGCCGGATAATGCGCAGGCTGGCGATCCCGAGGACGAGCCGCCACCGCCGCGCAGCGGTGGCCGGCCATCATTACGCGTGGTGAAGTAAGCACCCGCGGCGGCCGGGTGCGTGGTCCGCCGCAGACGAAACGCTGCCCGAGCCATACCCTATACATGCAAAAGTCGCACCCGGCATCGCCGGGGCGGCTTTTTTCTCGACTCAACGCAGAGGAAGGCGTTTACACTTCCAGATAATGCATAATGCCTTCAGCCGCTTTTCGCCCTTTAGCAATGGCGGTGAGCACCAGATCGGAGCCGCGTACCGCGGCTCCGCCGGCGAAGATTTTTGGATTGCTGGTCTGGAAGGGGGCCGCGCCGTTTTCCGGCGTCATGATCCGGCCCTGACTGTCCAGCTCATCGCGGGCGGGCGGAGGCCGAAGGCAACGACCACCGCATCGGCATCAACGATATGCTCGGAGCCTGCGACGATTTCGGCGCGGCGACGGCCATGGGCATCCGGAGCGCCCATGGCGGTACGCACTATCTTCACACCGCAAACCCGGCCATCGGCACCCACTTCGATGCTCACCGGCTGTAGATTGAACATGAATTCCACCCTTTCCTCGCGCGAGTTCTTCACTTCCCGGCGCGAGCTCGGCATGTTTTCCTCATCGCAGCGATAGGCGATGATAACCCGGCTGGCGCCGTGGCGAATCGAGGTGCGGCCGGAGTCCATCAGGGTATCGCCGCCGCCCAGCACCCGCCACGCGCTTGCCGCTCATGTTCACGTAGGGCGCGTCGTCGGGATTACCAAAGCCCATCAGCTCGCGGGTATTGGCGACCAGAAACGGCAAGGCGTCGTATGCGCCGGGAGCATTCTCGTTATCCAGCCTGCCGCGCATGGATTGATAAGTGCCGCCGCCCAGGAAGACCGCATCGTATTCCCCCAGCAAATCGCTGAGCTGCACATCTTTACTGATTTTGGTATTCAGACGGAACTCGATGCCCATATCGCTGAAGATCTCGCGGCGCTTTATCATCACCTCTTTCTCAAGCTTAAAGGCGGGGATACCGAAAGTCAGCAGACCGCTGATTTCCGGATGACGGTCAAAGATAACCGCCTGCACGCCGTTGCGCGCCAGAACATCAGCACAGGCCAGTCCCGTGGGACCGGGATTGGCACCGACAATCGCCACCCGCTTGCCGGTGGGAACGACGTTGGCGATGCTCGGTTTCCAGCCTATCTCGATGGCTTTATCGTTAGTATAACGCTCGATATTACCGATGGTGACGGCGCCGAATTCATCGTTCAGTGTGCAGGAGCCCTCGCACAGGCGGGCCTGCGGGCAAACCCGGCCGCACACTTCCGGCAGACTGTTGGTCTGTTGGGATAGTTCGGCTGCTTCGATAATCCGTCGCTCGTTGGCAAGCTTAAGCCAATTAAGAATGTAGTTATGTACCGGATATTTCCATTCACAGTAAGGGTTGCCGCAGGAGAGACAGCGGTCCGCCTGCGCTTTGGACTACGAGTCGGAGAACGGCTCGTAGATTTTCACAAATTCAATTTTACGCACCTTCAGCGGCTTTTTCGGCGGATCCACACGCTGGAGGTCAATAAATTGATAGACATTTTGACTCATCATTAACCTCTTACTGCGCTTGCACGCGCAATTCTGCCGCGGAGCCGCTGCGGTGGCCAACAACGCTTTCACATCGCTCGGTTTTGATTTCGTCAGCGCGAAGCGACCCGCCCAGGCTGGCTGATCGGCCAGCAGCTCCTCGCCGCGGTGCGAGCCGGTCAAATAAACGTGCTCGGTAATCAGCCCGCGCAGATGCTCTTCGTGAATGGCCAAATCCGCCACGGCTAGCACTTCCACCAGCTCCGGATTCACACGTTTGCTGAAATCGCCATGCTCATCAAGCACATAAGCAAAAACGTTGGTCATGCACGCACCGAAGTTGACGCCGGTACGGGCCTAGCACGCACACAATGCCGCCGGTCATGTATTCGCAGCCGTTGTCGCCCACGCCTTCCACCACCGTGATAGCGCCGGAGTTACGCACCGTGAAACGCTCACCGGCCCAGCTCCGCCATGATTTCGCAGGTTTCCTGCGCGATAAAGTGGAAATGATTCGTCACGCGTTCCGGCAGCCCGTGGTAATGATCGCGGCGCCGCTTTTCGTCCTGGGTCGCAACAACCCCGGTGGCGCAGTTATTGAGGTGGCAAATGCGCAGATATTTGCAGCCCAGCGCCACCATCGGTCCGGTGCCGAAACCGAAGCTTTCAGCACCGAGGATGGCCGCCTTGATGATGTCCTGTCCGGTTTTGAGGCCGCCGTCCACCTGCAGGCGAATTTTATGGCGTAGTCCGTTAGCCACCAGCGCTTGCTGCGTCTCCACCAGACCCAATTCCCAGGGCGAGCCGGCGTATTTTACCGAGGAGAGCGGGCTGGCGCCGGTACCGCCGTCGTAGCCGGCGATGGTAATTAAATCCGCGTAGGCTTTGGCCACGCCTGTGGCGATGGTGCCGACACCGGGTTTGGACACCAGCTTGACCGAAATCAGCGCCTTGGCATTGACCTGTTTGAGGTCGAATATCAGTTGCGCCAGATCTTCTATCGAGTAGATATTGTAATGCGGCGGCGGAGAAATCAGCGTGACGCCGGGCACCGAATAACGCAGGCGCGCGATGTAGGGGGTGACTTTATCCCCCGGTAGCTGGCCGCCTTCGCCGGGCTTGGCGCCCTGCGCCGCCTTGATCTGAATGACGTCGGCATTGACCAGATAAGCTGGCGTCACGCCGAAGCGGCCGGACGCCAGCTGTTTGATCCGCGACACTTTATCGGTACGGTAACGGGCAGGATCTTCACCGCCCTCGCCGGAGTTGGAGAAGCCGCCCAGCCCGTTCATCGCCTGGGCCAGCGACTCATGGGCCTCCGGGCTGAGTGCGCCGATGGACATGGCGGTGGTATCGAATCGCTTATACAGATGCTCCGCCGGCTCTACCTGATCCACCGCCACCGCCTGGCCATTGGGTTTTAATTGCAGCAGATCCCGCAGCGTCGCGACCGGGCGCTGATTGACCAGATCGGCATACTGTTGATAGTCCCGCCTCCCGCCGCTGCGCACCGCCTGTTGCAGAGTGCTCACGACATCGGGATTATAGGCGTGGTATTCGCCGTCGTGGACATATTTAAGCAGCCCGCCCTGATCGAGCACTTTGCGCTTCAGCCAGGCCCGTTTTGACAGGTTCAGTAAATCAAGCTCGAAATCGCTAAAGCTGGCGCCGCCGATGCGGCTGACCACGCCCTGGAAGCACAGATCGGTCAGATCGCGATGCAGGCCGACCGCCTCGAACAGCTTCGAGCAACGGTATGAGGCGACGGTTGAAATGCCCATTTTGGACATGATCTTGTACAGCCCCTTATTGATGCCGTTGCGAAAGTTCAGCATCACCGTGCGGTAATCTTTATTGATGGTGCCATTATATCTACCATGCCGGCCAGGCTTTCATAAGCCAGGAACGGATAAATCGCGGTGGCGCCAAAGCCCAGCAGCACCACAAAGTGATGCGGATCGCGGGCGCTGGCGGTTTCCACGATCAGGTTGGTATCGCAGCGCAGGTTTTTTTCCACCAGGGGGTATGGATGGCGCCCACCGCCATCGGCGCCGGTACCGGTATGCGGCCCGGCGCGATAGCCCGGTCGGTCAGCACCAGCAGCACCGTGCCCTGGCGCACCATTTCTTCGGCGCGGTCGCACAAGCTCAGCAAGGTGTCATGCAGACTCGCCAGCGCCGGCTCAAAGGTGATATCCAGTTTATTGGCGCGGTAATGATCGCTGGCCTGGGTGGTGAGCTGGGTGAGATCGGAATACAGTAATATCGGCGATTTGAACGCCAGCCGGTACGCATGGCCTTCCGCTTCGCTAAAGACATTCATTTCGCGACCGATACAGGTGGCCAACGACATCACGTGGGCCTCGCGCAGCGAGTCGATAGGCGGGTTGGTCACCTGGGCGCACTGCTGGCGGAAATAGTCATAAATAACCCGCGGCCCCGGCTGGAGAGCGCGGCAAACGGTGTATCGTCCCCCATGGAGCCGGTAGCTTCCTGACCGTTTTCCCCCAGCACGCGGACGCTAACGTCAAGTTCTTTAAAGGTATAGCCAAACTGTTTTTGGTAGCTGCCAAGCAGATCATTATCCAGCGCGCGGAACCCGACCTGGTCGTCCGGCAGATCCTCGAACGGCGTCAGGTGGCGCACATTGCGCTCCATCCACTCTTTGTACGGGTGGCGGCTTTTCAGATCGTTATCGGTTTCCGCCGAATGCAGAATGCGCCCGCTGGTGGTGTCTATCACCATCAATTCCCCGGACCCGCCGCGGCCTTTTTCCACTACTTCGTCCGGCTGGTAATCCCATATGCCAATCTCGGAGGCGCATGTGATAAGCTTATCCGTCGTAATGACGGAGCGTGCCGGACGCAGGCTGTTGCGATCAAGGTTACAGGCGGCGAAGCGGCCGTCGGACATCAGCAGGCCTGCCGGACCGTCCCAAGGCTCCATATGCATCGAGTTAAAATCGAAGATAGCGCGCAGCTCCGCATCCATGTTGGGGTTGTTCTGCCAGGCGGGCGGCACCAGCAGGCGCATGGCGCGGATGAGATCCATCCCGCCGCTTAAAAACAGTTCCAGCATATTATTCAGCGAACTGGAATCCGCGCCGGTTTCATTGATAAACGGCGCGGATTCCTGCAAATCGGGGCTCAACGGCGTTTTCAGTTTGTAGGCGCGCGCCCCCATTGCCGGTTACCGGTAATAGTATTGATTTCGCCGTTATGGGCCAGATAGCGGAACGGCTAGGCCAGCAGCCACCGCGGGACAGTATTGGTCGAAAAGTGTAGTGGTCAACTAAAACTGGCTACCGCGTTAGCATTTTTCTAGTGTCTATTTTCTGATTCGTTTGGCGGTAACCCACCGTTATATTCATGCGGCCTGAGTGCGCTGTAATATCCCACGATATAGTCGGTAATTTCATGAGCTGCTTCGCTGAAGCTTATGTAGCCCGTTACCGGTATCCACTCGTTTTTCAGACTTCTGAAGAAGCGCTCCATCGGACTGTTATCCCAACAGTTACCCCGCTGACTCATGCTTTGTTTGATCCGGTAACGCCACAGCAACTGTCGGAACTGCCTGCTCGTATAGTGGCTACCCTGATCGCTGTGGAACATCACTCCGGCTGGTTTACCACGCGTTTCCCATGCCA